>NZ_AYMP01000001.1 GCF_000633515.1 Morganella morganii H1r
TGACCCGGATTTCTGAGTGCGGCCAACGCAGCCACGGATTGAAAGATGACGCGTAAATTAGTGGGCTTCGTCCCAGTTGGCACCCACTCCTGCTTCCACTTTTAACGGCACATCCAGCTTCATCGCTGCTTCCATCAGCCCGCGGATTTTCTCTGCCATCTCCGCCTGTTGTTCTTTTCTGACTTCAAACACCAGTTCATCGTGCACCTGCATAATCATCAGCGCATCAATGTTCTCCTTTTGCAGCCAGTCATCCACGGCAATCATCGCTTTTTTGATGATATCCGCCGCAGTGCCCTGCATCGGGGCATTGATCGCCTCGCGCTCAGCGGCCTTACGGCGCATACCATTACGGGAATTGATTTCCGGCAGCCAGAGACGGCGGCCTTCCAGCGTTTCCACATAACCTTTTTCTGCCGCATGTTCACGGGTACGGGCCATATACTCCAGCACGCCCGGATAGCGCTCAAAATAGAGATCCATATAGCGCTGTGCTTCACCGCGCGGGATCCCCAGCTGACGCGCCAGACCAAAGGCACTCATACCGTAAATCAGACCGAAGTTAATCGCCTTCGCGCTGCGGCGCTGATCTGCCGTCACATCGTCCAGCGGCACACCAAACACTTCTGCGGCGGTTGCGCGGTGGATATCCTTGCCTTCGGCAAAGGCTTTCAGCAGCCCTTTATCCTGTGACAGATGCGCCATAATGCGCAGTTCAATCTGCGAATAGTCCGCCGCCATAATGCAGTAGCCGTCACGGGCAATAAACGCCTGACGGATACGGCGGCCTTCATCGGTTCTGACCGGAATATTCTGCAGATTCGGGTCACGGGAAGAAAGACGGCCGGTCGCGGTCACTGCCTGGTGATACGAGGTATGCACACGGCGGGTTTTCGGATCCACCATCAGCGGCAGTTTATCGGTATAGGTGGTTTTCAGTTTGGACAGGCTGCGGTGTTCAAGGATCACACGCGGCAACTCGTGGTTATCTGCCAGCTCCTCCAGCACTTCCTCATTGGTTGACGGCGCGCCGCCCGGGGTTTTCTTCACCACCGGCAGATTCAGTTTTTCAAACAGAATGGTTTGCAGCTGCTTCGGTGAAGAGAGGTTAAATTCCTCTCCGGCAATCGTAAATGCCTGTTTTTCAAGCTCATCCAGACGCGCTGTCAGTTCCACTGACTGTGCGGCCAGCACATTGGCGTCGATCAGAACCCCGGTCCGTTCCATACGGGAAAGCACCGGCACCAGCGGCATCTCAATATCCTGATAGACATGCAGCAGCGATTTTTCGGCTTCCAGCTGCGGATACAGCGCCTGATGCAGCAGCAGTGTGATATCCGCATCTTCCGCCGCATAATTGGCCGCTTCTTCCACCGGGATCTGATTAAACGTCAGCTGTTTTTTGCCTTTCCCGGCGATATCTTCAAAGGTGGTGGTTTTGTAATTCAGATGACGGTCGGCCAGGCTGTCCATATCATGACGCCCGGCAACACTGTTGAGCACATAGGATTCCAGCATGGTGTCAAAGGCAATTCCGCGCAGTTCCACATCATAGTTTTCCATAATCCCGCGATCAAACTTCAGGTTCTGACCGATTTTCCGTATTTTTTCATCTTCCAGAATCGGTTTCATCACCCGCAACACCTGCTCAGTTAACAACTGATCCGGCGCATCCAGATAATCATGACCGATCGGCACATACGCTGCATGACCTGCTTTCGCCGCAAATGACATTCCGACCAGACGCGCGGAGAGATTATCCAGGCTGTCGGTTTCGGTATCAAACGCAAACTCACCGGCCTCACGCAGGATTTGTGCCCAGCGGTTCAGCGCCTCTTCATCAAGGATGGTTTCATAGTTTTCGCTGCTGATGTCCGGCGTGGCCGCCGGTGCTGCCGGGGTCTGTGCTGCGGCGGTTACCGCTGCTTTTGACGGCGCACTGCGGGTACTTTTCTTCGCCAGCCAGCCGCCGTTTTCCAGATCACTAATCCAGCGCTTAAATTCATACTGTGTGAATAAGGCATGCAGCTTATCTAAGTCCGGTTCCGTCAGCGCGAGGGAGTCCCAGGTGCGATCGAGTCCCACGTCGGTTTTGATGGTCGCCAGAGTGTAAGAGAGGTACGCCATCTCTTTGTTGGTTTCCATCTTCGGTGCGAGGGTTTTGGCACCACGGAAGCTCAGTCCGGCGATTTTATCCAAATCCGCATAGATATCATCCAGGCTGCCCAATCCCTGCAATAAGGCCTGAGCGGTTTTCTCACCGACGCCCGGTACGCCCGGGATGTTATCGGAGGAATCACCCATCAGCGCCAGATAATCAATAATCAGTGACGGCGGAACACCGTATTTGGTTTCCACTTCTTCCGGCCCGAGGATGGTGTTATTCATGGTATTAATCAGGGTGATATCCGGCGTCACCAGCTGTGCCATATCTTTATCACCGGTGCTGATCAGCACAGCGCGGCCTTCTGCTGCCGCCTGTTTCGCCAGTGTCCCGATAACATCATCCGCTTCCACGCCGGAGACAGATAACAACGGCATCCCCATTGCGATAACCATGTCATGCAGCGGTGCTATCTGCTCACGCAGATCATCCGGCATCGGCGGACGATGTGATTTATAGGCTTCAAACAATTCATCACGGAATGTTTTACCTTTGGCATCAAATACCACGGCAACATGGCTGGGTTCATACTGCATCACCAGGCTGCGCAGCATATTCAGCACGCCGTACATGGCACCGGTCGGTTGTCCGGCGCTGTTGGTCAGCGGGGGGAATGCGTGGTAAGCACGATAGAGGTACGATGAACCATCGACTAAAATCAAAGGGTTGTCTGCAATCTGAGCCATAATTGCCTTCACAGTATTAAAGGGATTCTTGCGGGTAGCATGCCACAGACTGCGGCATCAGACGACTATTATCGGCCTCAGCCGTTAATCTTCCCGCACTCAGAACAGGACGGGTATCGCGGGAAAATAAAAAATAACAAGCTGTGGATAACTTTGTGGGTAAATTTATTAACCCTATGTAAATCACTGTCTGCAGCGCGATATATCCAAATCTCATTCAAAAAAATCAATAGGTTATAAACGAATACCGCAAGATAATCTGCCGTTGTAATCACTTGATTAATGTGGATAGTAAAAAAGCAATGGCGTTACCGCCATTGCTTCCGGAGATACAAATTCTGAGATCAGTTTTGCTTAATCAGATAATTGACCGTATCGGAGAACGCTTTACCGTATTCATTCACATCTTTGACTTCCAGACCGGCATTGTTGATCTGGTATTTACCTTTGACAAAGACCGCAGGCACGCCGCGTAATTTGTAATCCGCCGCCGCTTTCTGCTGCTTGGCAATCAGGGATTTCACAAAGATGCTGTTAGCGGCGGAATCATAATCCTCGCCGGTCACACCTGCTTTGATAAAGGCGTCACGGACATCGGCCGGGGTTTTAATGGTGCCGGTTTTCTGAATGCCTTCGAACAGAATTGGTGTCACTTTGTCCTCAACACCCATCGCCATGGCCACAGACCAGGCTTTGGTCATTTCAGGCCCCATCGGACCACCGAGGAAATCAACATGATAACGTTCATGTTTGGCGCCTTCCGGCAGATTTTTACTGATGGATTCCGGTACTTTGAAGTTTTCTTCAAACTGATAGCAGTGCGGACAGTAGAAGGAGAAAAACTCCACCACGTCAGGCTGATTTGTGACCGGTGTACTCAGTTCGGTGTACTCTTTTCCGGATACCGGGTTTGCAAACACACTGAAAGACATCGCAAATCCAATCAGCGCTAACCAAAGTTTCTTCATCTTTATCTCTCCTGAAAATCAATAAGGCAGAAAGCGCGTCAGCGGAGGCTCCGCCAGTACGGCTGTCTGTTCAGTCATCAGTGATTGCTGCTGTGACCAGAAATCACTTTCCGCCATCCATGGAAAAGCTTTAGGAAAAGCGGGATCCTGCCAGCGGCGTGCCACCCAGGATAAAAAATGAACCATGCGCATGGCACGCAGCGGTTCAATCAGTGCCAGCTCCCGCGTATCAAAATCACAAAACTCCTGATAGGCATCGAGCAGAATGTCGAGCTGATAACGGCGCGAATCCGTATCCCCGCTGAGCAGCATCCACAAATCCTGCACCGCCGGGCCGTTGCGGGCATCATCGAAATCCACCAGCCACGGTTCATCACGCCATAAAATATTACCCGGATGACAATCCCCGTGCAGACGGATGGCATGCCAGTCGTCGTGCCAGCGGGCTGATGTCTCACGGATCAGAGTATCCAGTGTCGCGATAAAGCTGTCTCGACGCGCCTGCGGGATCAGCGGGCACTGCGCGAGGATCTCACGCGGTGTCAGCAGATATTCCTGCAGCCCGATCGCCGGCCGGTGTTCAAAACAGCGCTCCCGGCTTATCTGATGCAGCCGTCCGAGCAGACGCCCGGTACTTTCCAGCTGATCAAGGTTATCGGTTTCATACGCCCGCCCGCCAACCGACGGGAACAGCGCGAACAGATAACCATCCTGTGACAGCAGCGTATCACCGTCAAAGGCCAGCGGTGCCGCGACCGGCAGCCCGGCCTGAGCCAGTGTCAGGGTCAGGTCGTGCTCCTCGCGGATCTGCGCCTCATCCCAGCGGGCCGGACGATAGAATTTCACCACATAGCGGGTACGGTTTTCATCCGTAAACTGATATACGCGGTTTTCATAGCTGTTCAGCTCTGTCAGACCGGAATCCAGCCAGATACCGTAACGGCTGAGGCTGTCGATCAGACGGTCGGGCCGGAAATCCTGAAAAGTGAAAACCGGCGGAGTTGTCGTCTGCATTACTCTTTGATGATGCCGCGCGCACGTAACAGCGCGGTTTTAAAATCGTCTTCGTAATCTTTTTTCAGACCCGGAATGGCGTCTGTTGCCTCTGAGCCGCGCATTTTCAGGTGATAAATAAGAATATCATCAGTCAGGTCAGATAATTCACCCTCAAACCCGGCTTCATCAGCCAGTTTCTGTAACATCTGCATCAGATTCAGATCAGAATGTTGCTGCCAGACAGGGTGCAGAAGTTCAATAACCTCATTAAGACGATGACATTTCATAATAAATTCCTTATAAGCAAGATCGTAACACATTACCAATTATCCGCCGCTCCGGAAAGAACAGGACTGTCAGGATGCGTAAATATTGGCAGGCTGTAATAACTGCGGCGTATTATCCGTGATTATAACGACCATTGCATTGATATTCGCGCTCACTATACCGGAATCCTTGTTAAGATAAGTTCAGAATATTTATCAGAGATTGTCAGAGAAACTGAAAATGATGATGCAAATCAGCGGCTGTATTCTTGCCGGCGGACGGGCCACCCGGATGCAGGGACAGGATAAAGGCCTGGTATTACTGGGCGGGATCCCGCTTTATCAGCACAGTGTAAAGCTGCTCGCTCCGCAGACAGATGACATTTTTATCAATGCCAACCGCAATGCGCGGGATTATCACGCCACCGGCCTGCGGGTGGTCGCCGATACACTGCCGGATTTCCCCGGCCCGCTTGCCGGGATACTGGCCGGTCTTGAAAACGCCCTGCACGACTGGGTGCTGTTTGTGCCGTGTGATGTGCCGCAGTTCCCGGCGGATCTGGCAGAAAAACTCTGGCAGCAGAAAGGGGATGCCCTGTGCGCTTATGCCTGTGATCATCAGCGGGCGCATCCGGCCTTCGCACTGTGTCACCGCTCGCTGATCGCCCCGCTGACAGCATATCTTACCGGCGGTGATCGCAAACTTCTGCTGTTTATGGATAACATCGGCGCAAGAGCCGTCACATTTGATGCAAACCCCGGTGACTTTATGAATCTCAATACCCTTGCGGAGTGCCGGGAATGGGAAAAGCAGCACCGGCTGCCGCATCCTGTTCCGCTGCTGGCCGTCACTGCCTACAGCGGCACCGGCAAAACCACCCTGCTGAAAAAACTGATCCCGCTGCTGCGGGAAAGCGGGCTGCGTATCGGCCTGGTCAAACACACACATCACGATATGGATGTGGACACGCCGGGGAAAGACAGCTATGAGCTGCGCAAAGCGGGCGCTTATCAGACCCTGGTGGTCAGCCGGGAGCGCTTTGCACTGATGACCGAAACCCCGGGCGGCGCGGAGCCGGATCTGATGCAGCTGGCTGGCCGCTTTGATACACGGGAGCTGGATCTTATCCTGGTGGAAGGGTTCAAGGGTGAATCCGTACCGAAAATTGCCCTGTTTCGTGATGTGACTGACCGCCCGTACCAGACACTGCTGGATGAATTCGTTATTGCATTTGCGTCAGATAAAACACGGCAGGATGTCACGGTACCGCAGCTGGATATCAACAATATCACCGCCATCGGCGACTTTATTGTCAGCTGGCTGGAAAATAATCCGTAACCGTCACTCATATCGGGACTGGTATAAAATCATGTTACCCGGCCCGATATGAGTCTCACCGGGATACTCATACTTTTTATCCTGAAAAAACCGTTTAATATCATTATTTACGTTTTAAAAACAGAGAAATATTGAATATGACGTTATTTAATCTATTCTGAAAACGTGTTTATTGTATTTTCTGAAACAAAAAACGAGGTTTATTTATCATGAAAAAGTATTTCGTCACCGCGTGTCTGGTTGCTGCAAGTGCATTTTCCTCAGTGGCTCTCGCTGAACCTGCTGATATTCAGGTACCCGATAAAATGACCTGCAAAGAGTTCGTGAATCTGAATCCGCAAAGCTGGGCACCGGTTGCCCTGTGGGTGATCAGCAAAGACACACAATACCCGGGCGGTGACTTTGTGGCACTGTCAGAAAAAGGGATTGCAGAAGCGCCAAAAATCGTTGAATTCTGTAAGAAATTCCCGGAAGGTACCCTTCAGGATTACCTGGCAGCCCGCAATAAATAATCCCTGAAAATAAAGACGAAAACGCCGGGGGCATATTCCGGCGTTTTTATGTCATTATTCCGGCAAACTTTCCGCTGCATATTTGCTACAGTATATCTTTCAGCCGCTTTACCGGATAAAAGATATAATGAGTGATGAACTGATTCTGGTCGATGAACATGATAATGCCCTCGGGTATGACGAAAAACTCCGTGTTCATCAGCTCGGATTACTCCACCGTGCATTTTCTGTGTTCCTGTTTAATAATGCGGGCGAACTGCTGATCCAGCAGCGCGCACTCAGCAAATACCATTCCGGCGGATTATGGGCCAACAGCTGCTGCAGCCATCCCCGTCGTGGTGAATCGCTGGAACAGGCGACACAGCGCCGTCTGCTGGAAGAGCTGGGGATCACCTGCTCTTTACAGCCTGCCGGCCATATCATTTACCGGGCGGATGTTCCGCCGTCACTGATTGAACATGAATATGACCACCTGTTTACCGGCCACTATAACGGCCCGTTTTCCCTGAACCCGCAGGAAGTCGCTGCCGTGCGCTGGATATCACTCACTGACCTGAAAAAAGAGATGCATGACCATCCGCAACAATTTGCCGAATGGTTTAACGTCATTGCCAAAAAATCCCCCTTATTACAGATAACACCATTATGACGCTTATTACTTAAGAGCGTGCGCCTTCCGCACAGGAGTACCGCGCGCTGCATATTAAGGCCGGATTATCGGCAAAATCAGTGAAAGCCGCTGAGATCAGGCTGCCCGACAGTTTATATATCGTGACCATCAGGGATACCGGAACGCTTATCGCCATGGGGCGCGTGACCGGTGACGGTGCCTGTAATTTTAAGGTGGTTGATGTCGCCGTTGATCCGGAAACAGTACTACATCCTCTTTAACATGGCCCGGCGTAGTGTCATTGCCATTACGTAAAAAGAAAGCAGGCCGGACATCGTCACGGCCTGCTTTACGGATACTGAGGTTAATCAGTGCTGTCAGCGCATCGTCACAAACTCTTCCGCTGCGGTCGGGTGGATGGCCACGGTGTTATCGAAATCTTTCTTGGTGGCGCCCATTTTCAGTGCAACCGCGAAGCCCTGCAGGATTTCATCCATGCCGTAGCCGATGCCGTGGATACCGACGATTTTCTCGTCTTTACCCGCACACACCAGTTTCATTTTGCATGGCTGGCGGTGGCTGGTGACAGCGGTATACATGGCGGTGAAAGAGGATTTGTAGCATTTCACATTATCCGCGCCGTACTGCTCAATCGCCTGTGGTTCGGTCAGACCCACGGTGCCGATAGCCGGGTGGCTGAAGACAACGGTCGGGATATTGGTGTAATCCAGATGCTCGTCCGGCTTGTTGTTAAACAGGCGCTCAGAGAGACGGCGGCCTGCGGCAACCGCAACCGGTGTCAGTTCGACAGCGCCGGTGTTATCACCCACTGCGTACAGACCCGGAACTGAGGTGTTCTGGTATTTATCCACCTGAATATAACCGCGATCGCTGAGTTTCACGCCGGTCACATCCAGATTGATATTGTCTGTTGCCGGTTCACGGCCGATAGCCCAGATCAGGCAATCCACAGTCTGCTCGTGGCCGTTTTCCAGTTGCAGGGTCAGGCTGCCGTCGGCATTTTTCACAACTGCTTTCGGTACCGAGTTGGTGTGCAGTGACGGCCCTTCGGTGTTCATCACTTCGACCAGCGTTTCGGTGATCAGCGGGTCGAAATTACGCAGTGGTGCATGTTTGCGGACAAACAGATGTGTTTCGCTGCCCAGGGCATTCAGCACCCCGGCCAGTTCCACAGCGATATACCCGGCACCGACCACTGCCACACGGGACGGCAGGGCTTTCAGTGCAAAGAAACCATCAGAATCAATCCCGTATTCCGCGCCCGGGATGGATGGCGGAACCGGACGGCCGCCGGTGGCGATCAGGATATGATCCGCTGTATACGTTTCACCGTTCACTTCCACGGTATGTGCATCTTTAAAACGGGCAAACCCGGTGATCACATCCACTTTATTATTGCCGAGAACGCGCTCATAAGACTGGTGAATACGATCAATATACGCAGAACGGCTTTCCAGCAGTTTGTCCCAGCTGAAATGGTTGATGGTGGTATCAAACCCGTAATCCGGGCCGTACTGGCGGATAGCTTCCGCAATCTGTGCGCCGTACCACATCACTTTTTTCGGGACACAACCGACGTTAACACACGTGCCGCCGAGCGCTTTTGCTTCAATCAGGGCACATTTCTGCCCGTACATTGCTGCCCGGTTTACAGACGCAATACCGGCACTGCCGCCGCCGATTGCAATATAATCGTAATGTTTGCTCATAGTTGGCTCGTTCCATTTATCAGTCAATACATAAACACCCGCTGCCGTCATACCCGCAGCGGAAACGAATTATTCCGGTGTGATCCATTCAATCAGTGTATGCCCGGTGCCTTCCGGTACCAGCACGTTATGCAGCCACGGCAGCACGGATCTCATCTGCGATTCCAGCTTCCACGGCGGATTAATCACAATCATGCCGGATGCGGTCATGCCACGCTGATCACTGTCAGGGCGCACCGCCAGTTCGATTTGCAGAATTTTACGGATCCCGGTTGCCTGAAAATCTTTTACCATCCGTTTGATCTGCTGGCGCAGCACCACCGGATACCAGACCGCATAAGTCCCGGTTGCAAAGCGGCGGTGACCTTCCTGAATCCCTTTCACCACGGCCTGATAATCACTTTTCAGTTCATACGGCGGGTCAATCAGCACAAATCCGCGCCGGGATGACGGGGGTAACTGTGATTTCAGCTGCTGATAGCCATCTTCCCGCACAACCCTGGCACGGTTATCGCGGCTGAACTCATTACGCAGCAACGGGAAATCAGACGGATGCAGTTCGCTGATATTTAATTTATCGTGATCACGCAGCAAATGTGCGGCGATCAGCGGCGACCCCGGATAAAAACGCAGGTCACCACGCGGGTTCAGTGCACTGACAGCCTCAAGATACGTTTTCAGTTCTTCCGGCACCGATTCCTGTGCCCAGATACGGGCGATCCCTTCCAGGTACTCCCCGGTACGTTCCGCATGCTCACCACTGAGCTGATAACGCCCGGCACCGGCGTGCGTATCCAGATACAAAAAGGGTTTGTCTTTCTCTTTTAATGATTCAATGATCAGACTCTGGACGGTGTGTTTTAACACATCCGCATGGTTGCCGGCGTGAAAGCTGTGGCGGTAACTAAGCATACAAAGGCCTCAGATGGTCGGGTGTGCACCACCCGGAACAAGAATATCAGTACAGATTGAAGCTCTCAGTATAACCTGATTTCGGCAGGAAAGAACCAATGCCCTTTCCTCATCTGTGCGGCGTGATAATGAACCATTGTCATTATAAGTAGTCATATAATGACGATTAATATAAATAACGAGGTAAACATGACACGTTTTACAACCACTGTGCTGGCACTGGCAACATTACTGGTCAGCACCTCCGCGCTGAGTGCGCAGAATGGCTGTGACATTAAAAAGAGTAAAATTCAGGAGCAGCTCAGCTACGCCAAAGCACACGGCAACACACACCGGGTGCAGGGGCTGGAGCGGGCTTTGCAGAATGTGAATACTTACTGCACTCCAAACAGCCTGCGGGATGATGCCCGTGATGAAGTCAGTGACCGGACAAAAGAAGTGGCTGAACGCAAAGCCGATTTGCAGAAAGCGATTGATAAAGGCGATATCAGTAAGATTGCCAAACGCGAACGCAAACTGGCCGAAGCCGAAGCGGAATTAAAAGAAGCGCAGGCAGAACTGGATGCCCTGCCGCAGTGATGATGCAGCGCACCTTTCCGGTGCGTTATTTCCCTGATGTATGCCCTTCCCTCAGTATTTCCGTCTTATTTTTCATCATGGCTTCATACCGGTCAATATCCGCAGGATGGTAACTCAGCAGTTCACCAAACCGCCGGCCAAGCTGATATTCTGAGCTGAAGACCCGCTCCTCATGCGTGCCGGCTCCGCTCTCCATCATCCTCTTTTTTTCGGCCATCAATGCAATAAAATCCCGCGCTTTTTGTTCGCCGTCATCACTGTCACGGCGATACACAAGAATAATATACAATGTGATATTACCTTGTTTGCGAAGGCATTTTACGCCAATCTCCGGTGTTTCATTCAGGGCATGCAATAACGGGTCACAAAGTGAAAACACACTGAATTGCCCCATCGGACGCAAGCCTTTCACCACACTCAGCCAACTGTCTGCCGGTGTGTTCACCTGCTCCGCTGATACTGTTCCTCCCGGATAACAACGACAGAGGGAAGATGTTATCTCCTGTCTGAACCGGTGGTATTTCAGTGCAAACGTATCCGGCTGCCTCAGGTATCCATCCGGATCATTCTGCAAATCAGCAGCATTGTATTCCGGATAAATGGACTCAATCTTCCCGGTTATCTCATCACACGACCGTGATAACCGCCCGTGACTCACCGGCCCCGCTGCTCTGTCTATATTCATCGCGTCTTTCCTCTGTGATTTACAGACAATGTAGGCAGAACAATATTCACCGGCTTGTATAAAACAGCCATTCCTGCAAACAGTATTAAAACTCTGTTGCTCTTAACTGACCGAAATAATTCGTCAGCCGGAAGCGGACTTCAAAATTCCGCGTTCCCGGATGAATATTCAGGCGGCGCTGAACGTCAGATCCGAGCGTTATCAGCACAGTATAAGAATATCCGCTCCGGAAGGGGTAATTCTGCACTGAAATACAGTGCTCCCGGCTGACCGCCGCCTGCGCCGGCGTAAAAGTATGCGTTAACAGCCGTTTATTTTCACTGCCGATTTCATTAATATCCATGCGGATAATTCTCTCATCCCCTTCCGGCCGGGTAAGCAGACACACATGGTTTGACACAACCACCACGTTTGCCGGTAAATACGGCCCCTCCGGTTTATAAACACACCCGCTAATAAGCAGCAGAATAACCATGATCAGCAGAGGTCGGTAATTCCGCCGGTTATTTCCGGGAAAAACATATTTATTATTCATATTGTGAACATCTTATAATGTGGTATTTATTTTCATTATTCTGAGAAGAAATAAGCGCGGTTAATTACATATTATTATCCCGGTTTATCAATCGGGAAATTCTGAAGGCCGTTATATCAGAACCTGAATTGTTCATCCGGTGAGTCCTGTAGTAAACTTAAACGGAATCAATTTCCGAACAAGCGAGGATACATGACCCGGGAAAATGACACACCGGAAGATGACAACAGCACATCATCATTAACCCCCCTGCGGAAGAATTTTGATGAGGGGATAAAACAGGGAAAAAAAGCCCTGAAATGGAGTGTGAAAGCCGGGAATTATATCCGCGATATTCCGTTTATTGCTCACCTGATCCGCACAGCCACCCGCTTTAATGACAGAATGGGCAGCCCGTTCGGTGCCGCGATCACCTATTTCTCGTTTTTATCCATGATCCCGATTCTGATGGTCTCTTTTGCCGCTGCCGGTTATGTGCTGGCCTTCAATCCGGAACTGCTGACCAGACTTATCCGTGGTGTCGCCAACAGTATCAGTGACCCGACACTCGCCGCCACCATTGAACGCAGTATCGATACCGCCATCCGCCAGCGTGCGACTGTAGGGTTAACCGGTCTGGCACTGGCACTCTATTCCGGGGTGAACTGGGTGGGTAATCTGCGGATGGCTATCCGTGCGCAGTACCATGACCAGTGGGAGCCGGATATCGAGCCCAAAGAAAATATGTTTCTGCGCTATCTGCGGGATTTCCTGGCGCTGATCGGCCTGCTGGTGGCACTGGTGATCACCCTTTCCCTGACCTCAATTGCCGGTGCCGCACAAGCCCGGATAGTCGCCTTTCTCGGTCTGGATGCTATCGAATGGCTGCGTCCCGCCTGGACAACTATCGGCCTGACCATCTCCATCCTCGCCAACTACCTGCTGTTTACCTGGATTCTCTGGATCCTTCCGCGCATGAAGCTGAGCCGCCGCTCCCTGCTGAAAGGCACACTGCTGGCTGCGATCGGCTTTGAGATCCTGAAAACCATCATGACCCGGCTGCTGCCGAATATGGCAGCCTCCCCGTCCGGTGCGGCATTTGGTTCGGTTATCGGCCTGATGGCCTTTTTCTATTTCTTCGCGCGCCTGATCCTCTTTTCTGCCGCCTGGATTGCGACTGACATCCAAAAAAATAAAACCGCCTGAGATTTTTTAAGATAATCATCTCATCATTCTTCCCTCTATAGTCTCCGGATGAATTACAGTTCATTCACCGGAGACATATTATTGAAAACGATATTAGGCATATGGATATCATTGCTGCTCAGTTTCCCCGGCTGCGCATCAGTTCTTCTGGATGGTAAAACACTGACCCCTGCCCTGATTGCCCGGATTGCGGATGGTGAGCCGATCCGCATTGCGCCGGATTCACTGGCAGCCATGCGCCGCTCACATGAGATTCTGATAAAAACCGCCGGTACAGAGCAGCCGGTATATGGCCTGACACGAGGCGTTGGTCTGAATAAAGACAAGAAAGTAAATATGCCCGCCACGGAATTTAATCTGCATTTACTCCGTGCTCACGGCGGAGGGACAGGCAAGCCGCTGAGTGTCAGGCAGACCCGGGCGGTGATGGTAACACGGCTTAACATGCTGCTGACCGGCGGCAGTGGCGCACATCCGGATCTGGCCGGGATGTATCTCCGTTTTCTCAATCAGTTTATTACCCCCCTGGTTCCGTCCGCAGGCTCTGTCGGAGAGGCAGACATCACACAGCTAAGCCATATCGGGCTCGCCATGTCAGGAGAAGGTGATGTGGATTATCAGGGAAAACAGATGAAAGCCGCAGAGGCACTGAAAACAGCCGGTATTCCTCTTTTCAGGCCGTCAGCAAAAGATGCGCTGTCCGTTATCAGTTCCAATGCGGTTTCATCCGCCATTGCCGCGCTCGCGCTGTATGATGCCGCCCGTCTGACGGATTTAAGTTTTGCGGTTTATGCGCTGGCGCTGGAGGCACTTAACGGCAATATCCATCCTTTTACCGCAGAGGTATTACAGCAGCGGCCTTATCCGGCAGTGGCTGAGAGCGGGCAGATACTTCGCTTATTGCTTCGCGGTTCATCACTGTCAGAACCGGATCCGAACCGCCGGTTGCAGGATCCGCTCAGTTTCCGCTCCGCCCTCTTTTTCCTGGCCGATTTGAGAGACAGTTACCGGCGTGCATACCGCCGGTTACTTATTCAGCTTAACAGTGCCGATGATAATCCGGTTGTCATTCCGCCCGGTAAAAACGACCCCGCCGGAGCGGTTATTCCCTCCGCTAATTTTGAACCGCTGCCGTGGGTAACGGCTTTTGAGCAGTTCAGTCTGTCTGTCGCCCGCTACTCTCTGCTCAGTGCACAACAGTTGATCGTATTAAATACCCCCGCATTTACCGGTCTGAGCCGCTTTCTGGCAACAGAAGAAACCGTGCACGCCTTCGGGGCGATTGAGAAAGATATGGTCGCGCTCGCTTTGCATAATAAAAGTCTGGCAATGCCGCTTTCACTGGACTATCTGCCTGTCGCCGGAGGAATTGAAGATATCGCCACCCGGGCTCCCGCAGTGACGCAGCATCTGCAGCAGCAAATTGATAACTGTTATGAATTATTGAGTATTTTACTTATTCACAGTGCACAGGCGATTGATCTGCGCAGACAACAGAATCCGCATTTCAGGCTCGCACAACACACCGCTTCACTCTATGATGTGATAAGAGCATCTGCCGCTTTTATGCAGTCTGACAAAGCAATACGGCCTGATGTTCAGACACTTGCCGGTATCCTCCGGGATCATCATAATCACATCATCAGGAGCCTCTATGCCATTCATCAATATCCGCATCACCAAAGAGGGTGCGACCGCAGAACAAAAACAAAAACTGATTGAAGGTGCCACGCAATTACTCGTTGATGTGCTGGGGAAAAATCCGGCTTCAACCTTTGTGATTATTGATGAGGTGGAAACCGATAACTGGGGTGTCGGCGGGCAGAGTGTGACGAAACTGCGCGCTGACGCGAAGAAATAACGATGCCCGCGCCGAATTTGTCTGCCCTGCTGCAGGATGTTCAGCCGGC
The DNA here is from genome assembly GCF_000633515.1 of Morganella morganii H1r. Classification (GTDB taxonomy): domain Bacteria; phylum Pseudomonadota; class Gammaproteobacteria; order Enterobacterales; family Enterobacteriaceae; genus Morganella; species Morganella morganii_B. Next base: position 15,078 of record NZ_AYMP01000001.1, read on the forward strand.
AGGTTTTGCCACAGCGTTCTCTTTCACCGGTGAAGGGTGTGATCTGCCGGACGGTGCCGCACACGGCGGCCTGAGCAGAAGCGACAGTACACCGGTTACCCCGGATACCCCGGTGCGGATCGCCAGTAATACCAAGACGTTCACTGCGGCGGCAGTGCTGCGCCTGTATGAACAGCAGAAACTCAGCCTCAGTTCTCCGGTCGCGCCGCTGCTCTCCCCGCAGTATGTCCGCCGGCTGACAGAGGCAGGTTATGACCTGAATGCCATCACGGTGCAGCATCTGCTCAGTCACAGCAGCGGGCTGTATGATCATGCCGATGAGAATTATATCCGTGATGTACTCGCGGACCCGGGCCATCTCTGGACACGGGATGAACAGATCCGCCTGTATGTCCGCCGGGGCTATCCGCTGATGAAACCGGGCCTCTGTTACTTCTATTCCGATACCGGATACCTGCTGCTGGGCGATATCATTGAACGGGTCACGCAACTGCCGCTGGCACAGGCGGTCCGGCAATTGCTGCGCTTTAATGCCCCGGGTATGGAATCCGCTTACTGGGAGCTGGAAGAGCCGGTACCGGCGGGTCTTCCGCCCCGGGCGCATCAGTATCTCGGTAATATTGACGGGGATACAATCAGCCCGACGATGGATCTCTGGGGCGGTGGCGGGCTGATTATGTCGGTAAACGCCCTGGCGGTGTTTATGGCGAATCTGTTTGAGGGCCGTATTTTTGATAAGCCGGAGACCCTTGAAACCATGCTGCAACCGGGCAGCCATGACGGCGCGGAAGCGTACCGTTGCGGTGTGATGGTGACAGTGCGGGACGGGCAGACGCTCTGGTATCACCCCGGATTCTGGGGAACTGCCGCCTATTATCACCCGCAGAAAAAAATTGCGGCGGCAGGATTTGTGAATAACCGCGATACCCGGCCGTGGCTGATGAATCTGCTGGAAAGCAGCTTGTGTCAGGACGATGACTAACCATTAAAAAAGGGTATCTTTCAGATACCCTTTTATGTCATACCGTTACCCAAAATCAGGCACTGACACCGTCGGTGTTATTATCTGCCGCCGGTGGTTCGCTGTTACCGTTTTGTCCGCCTTTTTTATCCGGTACCGGTGCTGCCGGTTTCACGTCCTGTGACGGCTCTGCGGCTTCCTGGGTTGCCGCAGGGGCTTTGGCCTGCTCTGCGGCGGCTTTTTCTGCCGCTGCTTTTTCAGCGGCCGCTTTCTCCGCAGATTCCGCATCTGCCGCCCGTTTCTCTGCCGCAGCAACCGCTTTCTCCGGGTGCATTATCTTATCGAACTGCGCACGCAGCTGATCCACATTCATTTCTGTCTCACCTTTCGGCTGAGTAAAGAAGAATGCGGTATCCTGCTCTAAAATCGCATGAATTTCTGCGTTCAGCACATCCGGTGTCAGGTTGTTCAGGAATGCCTGACGCAGACGCTGGTACTGCTCCGGCGGAATATCAATGATATTACTTTGCTGGGACATCAGACGCTGGTTGATCAGGATATCGGTGGTGGTACGGGCATAGATAGCAAACAGCTGCTGAAGCTGAGCCTGTTTCATGGCAATCAGGGCATCAAAGTTCTCAGCGGAAATCCCTTTTTCTTTCAGCACAGCCAGTTCACCGGCCAGCTCAGAGACAATCACCGGCATTTTTTCATTCGGTGCCCGCAGACTGAGCATACAGCTGGCGCGCTGATACTGCATCCGGCAATCCATATTCATTGCCATGAATTTTTCATTTTTCTTGCCGATGCCCTGCTGTAATGCACCGAAAAGGGCTTCACGGGCGAGATCATTTAACCAGTAGCGGTTCAGTGCATCCGAATCTTTGACGGAAGACCAGTTCAGATCCCAGACCAGCGCCAGCATATCGTCTTTCTGATTTTCATTCACCGCATGAACTGAGCGCGGTTTCATCGGCGGCAGAGTGGCAACACTGACCGGTGTCTGGCGTTTACCTTCCTGGGAACCGAACGCTTTACTGATGGCGTCTTCCAGCGCACGTTTATCAACCGGGCCGGCAACATACAGTGTTGCCATATCCGGCGTATACCAGCGCTGATAGAAACTGTTCAGTGCCTCAACATCAATTTTGCCCGCAGGCGGCGGCACCGGATCAAACCCCTGGAGGGTCGTGCCTTTTATCCGGGCACGCCAGATAGGATCATTGATATCCGGCGGATAGGTGGCGATCGGAGAGTCCGGCGCAGCCAGCGCAGCCGCAACGGTTTCCTGATTAAAAATGCCATGACCTGAGACATCCGCCATCCAGCTCAGTGCCGCTTTCAGCACCTCCGGATTATTATTCGGCAGGCTCAGGTTATAGAGTGTGAAATCATAGGAAACAATGGCCGGCGGCAGCGGCATATCCGGGCTTATCCCGTTACGCAGCAGGTTCGATAACTGCTGTGTGTTCAGGCTCTGGCTGTTGAACATCACCACTTTCGGGATGAGATAAGCAAACCCTTTTTCAGCCGGTTTTTCCATCATGGAACCGGTCTGAACAGAAAGGCGCATCTGTATGCGGTCATTCGGGCGCTGCGGAGTCTGAAGCAGCTGCCAGCTGAATCCGTTTGCCAGTTTACCCTGCTGCCATGCCGGGTCCGGCTGTAATGCTTCTGCGTGTAACTGAGATGTGACGGCAATCAGGACGCCACCGAGTAAAACACGTAAATAAGAGCGTTGCATGCTGACCTCTTTTAATATGAATCCCTGGTATGCCTTCTTCTGAGGTTTACCACTGATGCCGGAAATACTGTTCTGTCAGACGATACGTACAGGCAAAAACTGACCGGCTTCCGGGACGTCCTTTGATTCGTCCGGATTTAGACAGCAAACTGCCCGGGAAGTTTTATGATGACTCCGGTTTGTGTTTGTTCAGCTGGTTCCGGTAACCCTTCGCCAGCAGGCCGAGTTCATCATCCTCATGATAAGCTGAACAACTGAGCTGCTCAGCAGGCTCATCACTGTTCAGCTCACAGGCCATTTTACGCAGCGGCCGCACGATCAGACGGTTGATACACCAACTTATCGCGATCACCAGTACCAGCGCCAGTAACAGATAACTGGTCACTATCAGTGCCGCGACATTCATCGCGAAGCGGTATATGCGGTTATCATCCACCTGAAGAATGAGATAGCCCTGCGGGGGTTTTCCGGTATGTGCCACGCCATAGGCGTACAGCGGAACTTTAATCTCAACCGGGATCCCGAAAATCATTTTTGCTGTGCCGGGAATAGGGCGGTGTGTGGCAAAATCCAGGCTTATCACCTGAACATTTTCCGGCGTCATCACAATCGCGCGTCCTAAAATCCCGCTGGCCCGCAATGTCATCAGCGTCGATTTTATCGCGTTTAAGTCCGATCCTAACAAGGCATCTGCCAGCGGTTTCCTGACCTGTACTGACGAATTATAAAGCTGATTGATGTAATCATCTTTCCGCTGTTGTATCAGATGTGATAACAGAAGCGTCATAAAAAGTGCGATCGTCACCAAAGTCACCGCAGCGACAACTGACATCTGTTTGATAGTCAGTGACTTTCTGACTTTTACACGCATATTTCACGCCTTTCGTTACAATTCAGTTATCGCATCTTTCGCCATACGCCGTGATTATACGTCATCATTGTGCTTTGTGCTGATCTAATCTCACACGTCAGACAGGAAAAAGCGATAACGGAGCGCTCCATTATCGCTGTTTGTCTTCTGTTAAAATATGTTTCTCTGCCATCTGCAGTAAAACAGAATGTTATGCGGAAATTTTCGCCTCTTCTTCTCTGTCCACCGCAAAGCAGGCAATCAGCTGCCCGCCGTAGGATTTAAGCTCCGGCCGGAACTGCGTACAAGTGCCGAATGCATGACGGCAGCGGGCGGCAAACGCACATCCCGGCGGCGGATTCAGCGGGCTCGGCAGCTCGCCGGTCAGTTTTATCCGCTCGCGGCGCTGTGCCGGATTCAGCCTCGGTGTCGCAGAGAGCAGAGCCTGTGTGTAAGGATGGCGCGGATTCTCAAAAATCTGCGCTTTGGTACCTTTTTCCACACAACGCCCCAGATACATCACCATCACATCATCCGCGATATGTTCCACCACCGATAAATCATGGGAAATAAACACATACGACAGCCCCAGCTCATCCTGGAGATCCATCATCAGGTTCAGTACCTGAGCGCGGACGGACACATCCAGTGCGGATACCGGCTCATCGGCAATCACCACATCCGGATCCAGCATCAGCCCCCTGGCAATGGCAATACGCTGGCGCTGACCACCGGAAAACATATGCGGATAACGGCTGTAATGCTCGGTTTTCAGGCCGACTTTCGCCATCATAGCCAGCACTTTCTCTTTGCGCTCTGCCGCACTGAGGGACGTATTGATAATCAGCGGCTCTTCCAGTATCTGCCCGACTTTTTTACGCGGATTGAGTGATCCATACGGGTTCTGAAACACAATCTGGATTTTCTGCCGCCGCAGTTTCTCCGCATGTTTATCCGCCACCAGCAGATCCTGCCCCTGATAAAACAGCTCTCCGCCGGTCGGTTTTTCAATCATGGTCAGCAGACGGCCAAGGGTTGATTTTCCGCAGCCGGACTCCCCGACCACCGCCAGGGTTTTCCCGCGGTTCAGATCAAAGGATACGCCGTCGAGGGCTTTCACCATCCGCTCCGGCGAGAAAAAGCCTTTCTTCACCGGATAATATTTTTTCAGATCACTGACATGTAACAGCGGCTGTGTGGTTTCACTCATGGCCCGGTCTCCCTTCATCATCCAGCGGGGTATGACATTTCACCTGACGCGCCCCGACAGTACGCAGTTCCGGTTCCGTGCTGCGGCATAAATCCGTGGCATACGGGCAGCGCGGGTTCAGCAGACAGCCCTCAGGCCGGTCATATTTACCGGGCACAACCCCCGGCAGTGATGCCAGACGGCTCTTGTTACCGGCAAATTCCGGCAGCGCCCGTAACAGTGCCTGAGTATACGGATGACGCGGTGCGCGGAAGATATCCGACGCCTTACCGGACTCCGCCACCTGCCCCGCATACATCACAATAATGTGGTGAGCGGCTTCCGCCACCAGCGCGAGATCATGAGTGATCAGCACCAGCGCCATGTTTTCCTGCTGCTGTAACTCGAGCAGCAACTCAATGATCTGCGCCTGAATGGTCACATCCAGTGCCGTTGTCGGCTCATCAGCAATCAGTAACTTCGGACGGCAGGCAATCGCCATTGCGATCATCACCCGCTGGCTCATTCCGCCGGATAACTGGTGCGGATAGACATCCAGCCGCGATTTCGGATCCGGAATACCAACCAGTGTCAGCAGATCGATAGTCCGCTGTAACCGGGTTTTCCGGTTGCCGCCCTGGTGAACTTTCAGGGCTTCCATAATCTGATATCCCACGGTATAGCAGGGATTCAGGCTGGTCATCGGATCCTGGAAAATCATTGCCACATCCGCGCCCACCAGCTCGCGCCGCTCTTTTTCTGAGATGGTCAGCAGATGGCGGCCGTCAAACTCAAGGTTATCCGCCATCACCCGGCCCGGGAAATCAATCAGCCCCATAATCGCCAGCGAACTGACGGATTTACCGGAGCCGGATTCCCCGACAATCCCGAGCACTTCCCCTTCCTCAACCTGATAGCTGATCCGGTCAACGGCGCGGAATGGCATCTCTTTTTCACCGAAGTGAACAGATAATTTATCAACTGTTAATAACGCCATGTCTGCACCTCTACTGCTTAAGCTTAGGATCAAGGGCATCACGCAATCCGTCGCCCATCAGGTTAAACGCCAGTACCGTCAGTAAAATCGCCAGACCCGGGAAAGTCACCACCCACCACGCGCTCTGCGTAAACTGTAAAACATCGGACAGCATGGTTCCCCACTCCGGTGTCGGCGGCTGTGCGCCCATCCCGAGGAAACCTAATGCCGCCATGTCCAGGATAGCGTTGGAGAAACCCAGAGATGCCTGCACAATCAGCGGCGCCAGGCAGTTCGGCAGAATATTGACAAACATCTGGCGCACCGGGCCTGCGCCCGCCACCGCAGACGCGGTCACATAGTCGCGGCTCACTTCCGTCAGCACCGCCGCGCGGGTCAGACGGATATAGTGCGGCAGTGCCACGAAAGTCAGCGCCAGCGAGGCGTTAACAATCGACGGGCCGAAAATCGCCACCAGCACCAGTGCCAGCAGCAGGCTCGGCAGTGCCAGCATAATATCGACGATACGCATAATCAGGGCATCCACCCAGCCGCCGAAATACCCGGCAGCGAGGCCAATCACCACACCCAGCAGCAGCGACAGCGCTACCACCAGACAACCGACCAGCAGTGAAAGCCGGGCGCCGTACATCAGGCGCGACAGAATATCGCGGCCGATATCATCAGTACCGAGAATAAACTGCCATGAGCCGCCTTCCTGCCAGACCGGCGGCTGTAATAAATGATCACGGAACTGCTCATCCGGCAGATGCGGGGCGAGCAGCGGGGCAAAAACGGCGATCAGCAGCATCAGCAGGATATAGATCAGGCCGATCAGCGCGCCTTTGTTGCGCCGGAAGTAGTGCCAGAATTCGCGCAGCGGGGAAAGCGGCTCAGGCGCGCGGGTCACGGTAGTATTTGTCGTCTCAGACATTGTGCGCTCCTGTTATTTTTTATGACGGATCCGCGGGTTAACGACGCCGTAGAGTAAATCCACGCACAGGTTAACCAGGATAATCAGAATGGCGATCAGCAGAACGCCGCCCTGCACCACCGGATAGTCGCGGCGCTGAAGAGCATCAATCAGCCAGCGGCCGATACCGGGCCAGGAAAAAATCGTTTCGGTCAGAATCGCACCGGCCAGCATCACGCCGACCTGTAAACCGATCACTGTGACCACCGGCAGCAGCGCGTTGCGCAGTGCATGCACCACAATCACGCGGATGCGGCTCAGTCCTTTGGCGCGGGCGGTACGGATATAATCCTCACCCAGCACTTCCAGCATTGCCGAGCGGGTCATACGGACAATCACCGCCAGCGGGATGGTACCAAGCACAATGGACGGCAGAATAAGATGCATCACCGCATCATGAAAATCGCCGTCCTCACCCCAGATCAGGGTATCAATCAGCATAAATCCGGTCAGCGGCTGACTGTCATCGAGGAACACACTGTCCGATAACCGCCCCGACACCGGTGTCAGATCGAGATTCACCGACACCAGCATGATCAGCATGATGCCCCACCAGAAAATCGGCATGGAATAGCCGGTCAGGGAGACCCCGATAGCGGTGTGATCAAAGATCGACCCGCGTTTGACGGCAGCCAGCACCCCGACCGGGATCCCGACAGAAATGGCAAAAATCATGGCGCAGGCAGCGAGTTCCAGCGTGGCTTTAAAGCGGGGGACAAACTCTTCCCACACCGGCTGGCGGCTCTTCAGAGAGAGGCCGAGGTCACCGTGCAGGACACCATTGATATAATGAAGGTACTGTTTCCAGTAAGGCTGATCCAGCCCCAGGGCCGCCATCAGCTGGGCGTGGCGTTCAGGGGAAATTCCCCGCTCACCCGCCATGATAGTGACCGGATCGCCCGGGATCAGATGAACAAATATAAACGTCAGTAATGTAATACCGATAAATGTCGGTATTACCATCCCGACACGCCGGAGGATAAATTGCAGCATATCCCTGTTTCTCTTGTAATGGCCGCTGACAGCGCTCTGGTCATAAGACCGGACGAAAGGGAGGACTTTCCCTTTATACTCACACGATGAATAATATTGTTTTAGTTATGTGTTCTGCGTCGTCCGTGCAATGCGGTTCGATACAGGGTTGCCGCCCCCCGGAGGAGGCGGCAGACCGGTAACACTCATTTCCGGTTTACTTATTTTTCAACAGAAACATTGTCAAAGTGGTGTTTACCCAGCGGATCCACCACATAGCCTTTCACTTCTTTGCGCACCGGCTCAAACACTGTTGAGTGCGCAACGATCAGTGCAGGCGCCTGCTCTTTCATCACCACCTGAGCCTGCTCATACAGCTTGGCGCGCTCTTTCGGGTCAGCCGTGGTACGTGCCGGCTGAATGATGTTTTCAAAGGACTGATCACACCATTTCGAGTAGTTAGAGCCCTGCTCTTTGGCCGCACAGCTGAAGAGTGTGGCGAAGAAGTTATCCGGATCCCCGTTGTCACCGGTCCAGCCCATCATGACGGTCTGAGGCTCACCCGCTTTCGCGCGCTTGAGGTACTCACCCCACTCATAGGTCACAATTTTGGCTTTCACACCGACTTTCGCCCAGTCTGCCTGGATCATTTCAGCCATACGGCGGGCGTTCGGGTTATACGGACGCTGAACCGGCATCGCCCACAGGTCGATTTCAAAGCCGTTTTCCATACCTGCTTCTTTCAGCAGCGCTTTGGCTTTTTCCGGATCATACGGATAGTCTTCGATGCTGTTGTTGTAGCCCCACATGGTCGGCGGGATCAGGTTTTTCGCTTTCTGGCCTGCGCCCTGATACACCGCATCAATGATGGCATCTTTATTTACCGCCATATTCAGCGCCTGACGCACTTTGACGTTATCCAGCGGTTTTTTCGTGACGTTATAGGATAGATAGCCGACGTTCAGGCCCGGCTGCTCTTTCAGGACAATGTTTTTATCCGCACGCATACGCTCCAGATCTGCCGGGTTCGGGTACGGCATCACCTGACATTCGTTTTTCTGCAGTTTGGCGTAACGGACAGAGGCATCCGGGGTGATGGAGAAGACCAGGCGGTCAATTTTCGGTTTGCCGTTCCAGTAATCGTCATTGGCTTTATACAGGATACGGGAATCTTTCTGATACTGCTGTAACACAAACGGCCCGGTACCGATCGGGTTCAGGTCGACTTTCTCCGGTGTACCGGCTTTCAGCATCTGATCCGCATATTCGGCGGAAAGAACGGAGGCGAAGTCCATTCCGAGGTTTGCGAGGAATGGTGCTTCAGAGCGGCTCAGCTGAAAACGGACGGTGTTATCATCAACTTTCTCAACTTTGTCGATGATTTTATCCATATCCATGCCGCTGAAATATTCATAACTGCCGCCGGACACTTTGTGATACGGGTTATCCGGGTTTTTCTGGCGGTCGAAGGTAAAGACCACGTCATCCGCATTGAAATCACGGGTCGGTTTGAAATCCTTGCTGCTGTGGAATTTCACCCCTTTGCGCAGATGGAACGTATAGGTTTTTCCGTCTTCGCTCACATCCCAGGATTCCGCCAGGCCCGGCTCCAGCTCTGTGGTACCGGCCTTAAACTCCACCAGCCGGTTATACAGCGGCACGGAGCTGGCATCATAAGTGGTTCCCGAGGTGAACAGCTGCGGGTTAAACCCTTCCGGTGATCCCTCAGAACAAAAAACCAGCGTTCCCGCCGCATTGACGCTTGCAGACACCGCCAGGGCAACCAGTGTAATGCCCAGCTTCGCTAATCCTGTCTTACGTTTGGCGCTTCTCATCATCATTATCTCCGCCTGTCGTTGAATGTCGTGTTTGCTCTGTCGTCCGGCAGTGCCGGACCACAAATTTCAGTTTGTTTATTATTTTCTGACACTTCACTAAATCAACTGTCACAGAGGCAGTCAATACTATTGACTATGGGCGATGACTACACATAAAACACACAAATCAAACGTTTTGATAACAAAAACAGCTAAAATGTTTGAGCGGGTACGCAACTGAGCATTTATTCAGCTGCCGGATAAAACGTTCACAGAATAAACAGCTGATAAAAATTATCCGGATTTTGTGACTGAATGCTTAATTACTGCGCGATTATTTTGTCTGATATCACTGTCACAGTGTTTTCCGTTGCACATTTTGCCACGATTGCCGCTGTAATCCGCCTCCTGCCTGATATACAGCAGAACTATCACGTACTGAAATCAAACTGCGCCTCAGTAACTGACACTGACAGAAAATCCGCCCACCGGCGAAAAGGCCCGTACACGCTCCGCTTCTTTCAGCGGCAGACCGGCAAAGACCTGGTAGCTCAGTACGTTGTAAACACCTTTAATCCCGGTTTCGGTACCAGCCAGGCCATGAGACCGGCCTCCCCCGGAAATGGCCACACCAGGCAGTGCAGCGTCAGCAGCCAGATACAGGTTATGTCCCGGTAATACCTGTTGCCAGACCACCTCATTGCGGCTGATAAACCCCCGCGCGGCGCTTATACTGTGGGAAAACGGATAACCGCGCACCGAATAACGGCCACTCAGGGATTCATAATCCATCTCGTCCGCTTTATCGGCATTAATAAAACCACGCATAACACCTTCATAATAAAACGGCTGGCCGGCCAGACGGAACGGCACTGTCACCGTTGTTTCTGCCATCAGCTGCCGCGTCGGTTTCAGCTTTTTTTCTGTTACCGGCAGCGCACCAAAGCGGTTCAGTGAATGCTTATACTGCACCTGATACTGAAAGGTAAAATCCGGCAGATACCAGCGGTGATTCAGCCCGGCATTCCAGTAAACAGAACGGCGCTCCGGCAATATCAGCGGTGAATGCCCGAGTGTGACATGCCGGGTCAGTGCAGAAATACCGCTGCTGAGGGTGATATCATGCGCCGGGGTCAGAAGCAGCTTACGACCGAGGCTCAAATCCAGCGTCTTACTGCGGGTGAAATAGTCCAGTGATCCCCGGTACACCGGGTATTGCTGCTTCTGCTCACTGTAACTGCCGCCGGCGGTAAACTCCCAGTGCCGGAAAGGGAGCCGGTACTGACCATAAATATATTTCACCCCGGCAGAATGATCACGATTCATATCCCGCAGGGTATAAATAAACAGGCGATCATACAGTTGCAACGGATTCTCAATACTGAGCCGGTTGCTTATCTGCCTGCTGCCGGTTGACGGGCTGCCATGATTATTGATTTCCAGTGAGCCGCTGATGCTGCGTTTTTTCTGCCGGGCAATGGTGATAACACTGTTGCCCGGGTTCTGCGGATCTGGCTCAACCTCAGCCCGGGTGACCAGTCCCGGCAGCTGATTCAGATGAGTCATTCCCAGTTCAGTATCGCGGATATTCAGTTGCCCGTCCGCCCGCTGCGGGAAAATCAGATTCAGGCCGAAATGTGTATCCCCGCCCTCTTTATCGCGGTAGCCGCTCAGATAACCGGGCAGATAGTGAAGGGTCAGTGTGCCGTCACTGACATTCTGCGGCGGCACACTGATTTGCGCCGTGATAAAACCGGCCTGATGCACCGCTGATTCCAGTGCCATCACCGCCTCCGCCATCTGTTCTGATGTCAGGCAGCGCCCGGTGATGTTTTTTTTAAATTCATCCGCCAAATAAGATGGCTCGATTAATTCACGCTGCTTAATTACCACCTCTGACAGTATGGCGCAGGAGGCCGGAGAAACCGCTGAAGAAGTGTACGGGCTGCCCCATGCACAGCCGGAAACCGCCATCACAGCAGCAACGAGTGTTTTTTTTATCATGTATCCGTCCGTCTGATGAAATCCTTTCAGCGGGCAGTTAAACGGATAACAGAAAACAGCGATATCAAAAAAGCGGCAGAATTTTTGAAAGTAACAGAGAGGAAAAACGGCAGACGCTGAAAAGCAAAAAACCCTGCTGTAAAAGCAGGGTTTTTCTTAAAATGGTCGGCGAGATAGGATTCGAACCTACGACCCACTGGTCCCAAACCAGTTGCGCTACCAAGCTGCGCTACTCGCCGAAAGCGGGATGGATATTACTGCCGGAAAGGCTAAACGTCAAGAGCGGAAACCGGAATTTTTTGTTTTTCGCCCCATTATTTTTATTTCGCCGGTTTATCAGCCAAATTTCTGTTTTTCATCCGCTTATTAGTAAATGGTATGTTTTTTATTTGCTATCAGAATGCTGAAAACTGACAAAAAATAACCACTCTGCTCATATCTCCTGTCAGCGATTTTATTTATTCTGCCCGTGGATTTTATACCTCAACAACAACCAGGGAGTGGTTATGCCAAAAATAGTAAAGCTTTCCGTTATCAGTAGTGCCCTTTTACTCGCTCAGTTCGCCTCTGCTGCGGATATTACCGTGAATCCTGCGTCTTCGGCATCAACTCAGGTCGTCCGTCAGGGAAACAACACAACCATCAATATCGCCCCGGCAAATACACACGGTGTTTCTTATAATGCCTACGATCAGTTTAATGTTGATAATCATGGTGTGGTATTTAATAACCGTGAAGCCGGTGCAGTGACCATTATTAACGAAGTGCTTTCAACTGAAAAATCACGCCTGAGCGGTAATATGCATGTGGACGGCCAAAAAGCCCATCTGATTATTGCTAACCCGAACGGTATTGCCTGTAACGGATGCAGTGTGACCGGTGTGAACAGTTTAAGTCTGGCTGCCGGTAATGTCAGCATGACGCCGGACGGACAATTTTCCGGTTACCGGAATATCAGCGGAAAAGTCCGTATGCTGAATACCGCAGAACAACATTTTGCTGATACCGATAAACTCATATTAGTTGCCGCAGCTATTGATATTAAAAACAGTCAGCTGAAAACCAAAAATCTGGCAACGTATATCGGACATTATGATCTGGCAAAAACAAACAGTGGTCTTCGTGATTTGGAAATAATCAATCCGGATTACTCTTTGGAAAACAGAAAAAATACCAATAACTTTCTGAATATAAAAGCAAACAGTCATATCAAAGCAGATAACATGTATATCCATTCTGCTGCCGCGCAAATACGGAATGCAGGACAGGTAACCATCGGGCCTGAATTACAGCTGACTGACCCGGAAAAAACACCGATGTACGGCCATAACCAGCTGACAATGGATCTGTATCATTCCGGATTTGAAAATAAATCATCCGGTAAAATAAATACATTACTGATGAATACCATTATGAGTAACAGCAGCATTGAAAATAATGGCCGGATGAAAACAAATTACCTTAATCCGAAAAGCCCGATCAGTGATTTCACCCTGGTTTTTGACGGTACCAATTATATCGGCGGAAAAGAGGATATTGAGCTGAATAAAATGGATATCCGGAAAACTGAAGGCGCATCATTACTGCCGTTTAAGTAAAAAATAAAGCCCGGTCAGACCGGGCTTTAGATTGCTGACAAAGCAGGATAAAACGTGGTTTTTCCTGCTTTGTGTTATCAGCCGAAAATCAATAAATTGATTTTCCCGGTTTATTTTTAAAACCTCTGTCGATCACTGCAACAGTGAAATATCCGCAACACCCAGGAACAGGTTGCGCAGTTCATTTAATAATGTCAGACGGTTGCGGCGGATGTTGTCATCCTTATCCATCACCATCACGCTATCAAAGAACGCATCCACCGCTTCGCGCAGAGAAGCCAGTTCAGTCAGTGCTTCCTGATATTTACCTTCCGCATAAAGCGGTGCCAGCTGTGTTTTCAGGTCAGTCACATAGGCGGCCAGACGGATTTCTTCCGGTGCATTCATTAATGACGCCAGCACCGTATCATTCAGTGCATCATCACTCTTCGACAGAATGTTGGAAACACGCTTGTTGGCGGCAGCCAGGGCGGCGGCTTCGTCCAGTGTGCGGAAGTGAGTGACCGCTTTCATGCGGGCATCAAAGTCTGCCGGACGGGTCGGACGACGCGCCAGAACGGCCTGGATAGTATCAATCGCATAACCCTGCTCCTGATACCAGGCACGGAAACGGCCTAACATGAAATCAACCACGTCAGTGACCACATTCGCGTTCGTCAGCTTATCACCATACAGGCGGACAGCTTCCTGAGTCAGCGTTTCCAGGTCGAGGTTATAACCTTTCTCAACGATGATACGCAGCACGCCGAGTGCGGCACGGCGCAGAGCAAACGGGTCTTTATCCCCTTTCGGATGCTGGCCGATACCAAAGATCCCCGCCAGGGTATCCATTTTATCAGCAATCGCCAGAGCATCAGACACCGGCGTTGACGGCAGGTTATCACCGGCATAACGCGGCTGATACTGCTCTTTCAGTGCCAGCGCCACGTCTTCGGATTCACCGTCATGGCGTGCATAGTGCATGCCCATCACACCCTGAGTGTCAGTGAATTCAAAGACCATGTTGGTCATCAGGTCACATTTGGCCAGCAGACCGGCACGGGTGGCGTGATTCACATCCGCGCCAATCTGACCGGCAATCCAGCCTGCCAGCGCTTCCAGGCGATCGGTTTTATCACGCAGTGTACCCAGCTGCTGCTGGAACAGAACCGTGCTCAGACGCGGCAGGTTATCTTCCAGGCGTTTTTTGCAGTCGGTTTTGAAGAAAAATTCGGCATCTGCCAGACGCGGACGGACGACTTTTTCGTTCCCTGCGATGATCTGTGACGGATCAGAAGACTCGATATTGGCGACAAAGATAAAGTTCGGCATCAGGTTGCCGTTTTTGTCGTAAACCGGGAAGTACTTCTGGTCACCTTTCATGGTGTACACCAGGGCTTCAGACGGAACCGCGAGGAATTTTTCCTCGAATTTCGCTGTCAGCACAACCGGCCATTCCACCAGTGAAGTAACTTCTTCCAGCAGGCTGTCAGTCAGGTCAGCCACGCCGCCCAGTGCCAGTGCTGCTTTTTCCGCATCACGTTTGATCATGGCTTTACGGGCATCGTAATCCGCCATCACTTTGCCGCGGGTTTCCAGAATGGCCGGATACTCATCTGCGTGTGCGATAGTGAATTCCGCTTCACCCATAAAACGGTGACCACGGATAACACGGTCAGAGTTGATCCCCAGGACCTCACCCGGAATCACATCCGCGCCCATCAGCATGGTGACGGTATGAACCGGACGCACAAAGTGAGTCTCTTTATCACCCCAGCGCATCAGTTTCGGGATAGGCAGTTTTGCCAGCGCACGGCTGACCATATCTGCCAGTAATTCTTTGGCTTTATTCCCTTTTTCCACCGCGCGGTACAGCAGCCATTCACCTTTGTCGGTGACCATGCGATCAGCCTGATCAACGGTGATCCCGCAGCCGCGTGCCCAGCCTTCCGCGGCTTTGGTCGGTTTGCCTTCGGCATCAAATGCCTGGGCGATAGCAGGGCCGCGCTTTTCCACTTCGCGATCAGCGGCAGATTCCGCCAGACCGGTAATTTTTACCGCCAGGCGGCGTGGAGCGGCATACCAGGTCACATCACCGTGAGTCAGGTTAGCCGCAGCCAGTTCTGCAGTCAGGTTAGCCGCAAAAGATTCAGCAAGAGAACGAAGCGCCTTCGGCGGTAACTCTTCTGTGCCGATTTCCGTCAGGAAAGTCTGTTGTGTCATGACAGCCTCTTAGTTCTTTTTACACATCGGGAAGCCCAGTGCCTCACGGGAGGCATAGTAAGCTTCGGCAACGGCTTTGGTCAGGGTACGGATACGCAGGATATAACGCTGACGTTCCGTCACCGAAATCGCTTTGCGCGCATCAAGCAGGTTGAAAGAGTGAGCCGCTTTCAGAATACGCTCGTAGGCCGGTAACGGCAGCGGAGTCTCCAGTGCCAGCAGGGACTGTGCTTCTTTCTCATACTGTTCGAAACAGGTGAATAAGAAGTCCACATCGGCGTATTCAAAGTTATAGGTGGATTGCTCAACTTCGTTCTGATGATAGATATCACCGTAGGTGGTTTTGCCCAGCGGGCCGTCACACCAGACCAGATCGTAAACGCTGTCCACGCCCTGGATATACATCGCCAGGCGCTCGAGGCCGTAAGTGACTTCCCCGGTAACCGGTTTGCACTCCAGACCGCCGACCTGCTGGAAGTATGTGAACTGCGTGACTTCCATGCCGTTCAGCCAGACTTCCCAGCCTAATCCCCAGGCACCCAGTGTCGGGTTTTCCCAGTTATCTTCAACAAAACGGATGTCATGAACTGTCGGGTCAATGCCCAGCTCTTTCAGGGAGCCGAGATACAGTTCCTGGATGTTATCCGGAGACGGTTTGATGATGACCTGAAACTGATAATAGTGCTGCAGGCGGTTCGGGTTTTCCCCGTAACGGCCGTCCGTCGGACGACGGGATGGCTGCACATAGGCCGCCGCAATCGGCTCCGGCCCTAACGCTCTCAGACACGTCATCGGGTGTGAAGTGCCGGCGCCGACTTCCATGTCCAGCGGCTGAACAATGGTACAGCCCTGGCGCGCCCAGTAATCCTGTAACGTCAGGATAAGACCCTGGAAGGTTTTGGTATCAAACTTTTGCATGTTGGATCCGCACGCGAGAAAATGAATAATAAAATAAAGTTATTCAGTATACCCTCTGACCGCCGGACTATACAGCGCTTCTCCGATCTTTTTCCGCCCGGATCGAAAAACCGGAAACATACCCGTTTACATGGATATTCATCCAGTATAGATTAACAGGAACGCTGTCTTTCCGGAGAACGTAATGTCACCGTCCGCTGCTGCCCGGACCCGCTGTGCCTGGGTTACTGATGACCCGCTTTATATTCAGTATCACGACACGGAATGGGGTGTCCCTGAACGGGATAACCATAAGCTGTTTGAGATGATCTGCCTTGAAGGCCAGCAGGCGGGTCTTTCCTGGCTGGTGATCCTGAAAAAACGGGAAAATTACCGGCAGGCATTTTTTCAGTTCGACCCGGAAAAAGTGGCGGCTATGACCGATGCCGATGTGGATAAACTGATGCAGAACCCGGGCATTGTCCGCCAGCGGGCAAAAATTAATGCCATTATCAGCAATGCAAAAGCCTATCTGGCGATGCAGCAGGCCGGTGAGGATTTCAGTGATTTTTTATGGAATTTCACCGGTAACACGCCGCTGATTAACCACCACACTGACAGCAGCACAATCCCCGCCGATACCCCGCTGTCCCGGACACTGGCAAAAGCACTGAAAAAGCGCGGATTTAAATTCTGCGGGCCGGTTATCTGTTATTCCTTTATGCAGGCCATCGGTATGGTTGATGATCATCTGCCGCACTGCTGCAGCCGCCGGTAAAAAAATCCCCGTTATGTGGTAAGAACATAACGGGGTAAAGGTATAACGAGGACTTTGGATCTGTTAACTGACATTACCGGACGGTATAAAGCATAAGGCATATTTACCTCACACCGTTCAGTAATGCGTCCCAGTTTACCCGGAAGTTCCACCGGTAATGGCTGCAATAATCCCCTTATTATCATTGTATTAACGCCGACAAACCGCATTGTTCAATAAATTCAGTCACATTTTCTGACAGATAATTCTGCCGGTTCTGTTAAAACAGCACCCCGGGGATGATACCCTTTGTCTGTGATCTGAGCGTTTTTACCGGTGGTAATTGACCGGTGATCATGCGCTGCCGTTAAACAGGAACCCGGATCACACAAAAAAACAAAAACTTCTCAGTACACTCTATTTATGGAATAGTACGCCGGTCGGGTGAAATAATTACCGGTACCCGCCCGCTGTATATGCAGGGACATGTTATGACACGCAAATATATGATGATAAGCGGATTGCTGGGACTGAGTACAATACTCAGCGGCTGCTCAAGTATTATGACCCGGACCGGCCCGACAGAGGGCTACTATCCCGGTACCAAAAACAGTATCGCCATGTTGCAGGATGACGAAACCGGCTGGGTAATGAAACCGCTCGTCGCCATTGATCTGCCGTTTTCTGCGGTGCTCGATACCCTGCTGGCCCCGGTCGATTATGCCACCGACGGCAAAGACAACAGTGAATCATCCCCTGCGGAACGGGTAAAACGTCTGGAAGCAGCGGAAACCGCGCACAATTCCCCGCCACCTGCACCGCAGGAATAATCTGCCGCTGTTACAGCCCGGTGTCTGCCACCCAGATTTGCTGCCAGCCGTTTGTGCGGCGCAGAAATGCCACCCGGCTATTGTCCGGTGAAAACACCACCGCATCCCCTGACACCGGTTCTGCCGATGGTGCCGTCACCGCCCGGCATACCCCGGTTTCAGCACAGCACACCATGACCAATCCTTTGCGGACAAAAGTCAGATACCGTCCGGTGCTGTCCCAGCTGAATGCGGATGCAATACCATCACTGCCGGAAGTGACCTGATGCGGCTCACCACCCTGCGGGGAAATCGTCCATAACTGAACAACACCCCGATCGTCCTGCATCAGAAAGGCAATTCTGTCGCCCTGCGGTGAGCTGCGCAGCCAGAAACGCGGCTGTTTTGCCAGCCCCGGGTATTTGCGCTGATGGGTAAACGTCAGACGTGTCTGGGTAACTCCCGCCGGCGGGGCAGGCATCGTGCTGTCAGTTCCCCCGAGCGGCAGATCACCGGCAACGGCATAATCTTCAGGCCGTTCCGGCAGATCGAGACGGAAAATCTCCGCGATCACCTCACCGTTTTCTGCCCGGGTATCCCCGATAAACGCAATCGCCCGCCGCTGACGGGAACCGTCAGCCCGCAGATACCCCTGCTGACCAATCCAGCCCTCTTCGTATGCCCGGCTGATGTCATCACTGCCCGGCTGTGGTGCCGGGGTTGTCCGCGAGACCACACAGCAGAAAAATTTCCCGTCATATTCACGCGGGTGATGTTTCCCGGTACACACCGGATGCAGCGGAACCGCCACCGCCACATTACGCAGATCCAGCGCCGGGTCCCGCTCATGCAGGACATGGTCATTATAAGTAAAACTCAGCCACTCCCCGTCGGGACTGAACACATGCACATGTGTACCGCCGCGCAGAGCGCCGGGCTGATAAGGCGGCGTAATGCAGAAAGCATCAATATTGTGTGCAACACCAGGTACATCATCATTGACCATCACGCCCTGACGGTGATGGAAATCATACTGCCACTGCGGATCCGGGTTCAGCGGCCCGCGGATAAAGGCATAGCGCACCGGTAATTCAGGGCTGACCGTCACCACCCCCACACAAGCCCCGGCGGTTCCCCGGTAAATTTCACGGATTTCTGTTGTATTCACATGAATTTTTTCTATCGTTTTACCGGTAAACGAAGCCCCCTGAGGGCGGACATCATAAACCAGCCATTGGCTATCCGGCGTCCATACATTAATATTAGTAAGCTGATGATGACGGGGTATTGTTGTTATCTGATATTCATTCATTAGAGTGATACTCTCTTTTTATACCATCAGTTCGGATAACCTCAGGTAATCCGATCGGGTCAGACTAAAAAAAACTCAGTCGAGACTTGCGGCTGTGCTGACTATGCTAACCTTCCGATAAACCGGCAATGATAAGACTATGTTACTCAGTATCCTGTACATTATTGGTATTACCGCTGAAGCCATGACCGGAGCGCTGGCCGCCGGCCGCCGTAAAATGGATGTCTTCGGCGTGATTATTATCGCCTCCGCAACGGCTATCGGCGGCGGATCGGTCCGCGATATGCTGCTGGGCCATTACCCGCTGGGCTGGGTCAAACACCCTGAATATATTATTACGGTTGCCTGTGCCGCCGTTATTACTATCTGGGTTGCGCCGATGATGAAACATCTGCGCCGTCTTTTCCTGATCCTCGATGCCATCGGGCTGATGGTATTTTCCATTATCGGCGCCCAGATAGCACTCGATATGGACTACGGCCCGATCATTGCCGCCATTGCCGCTGTTATCACCGGTGTTTTCGGTGGTGTGCTGCGCGATATGCTGTGTAATACCATTCCGCTGGTTTTCCAGAAAGAATTATATGCCGGTATCTCCTTTGCCGCCGCCTGGCTCTATATGGGATTACTGTTTTACACGCCGCTGCCGCGTGATGCCGTCATAATTATCACCCTCGCCGCCGGTCTGACATCCCGGTTAATTGCCATCCGCTACCGCCTCGGGTTACCGGTCTTTAATTACGAAAATCAGGATTAACGGCAATAACCGCTCAACCGGAACCGGACAATACCGGTTCCGGCGCTGCTTATCTGCCCTGCTTGTCTGTTTTTTCCTGTTGTACCGCACAGTCATGTAACCGGGGGAACTGTACGTACATTTTTATTCCGCCGGTGCAGAAAAATGAAACATCCGTATTTATCTGACCGGAAAAATAAGAAATTTTCAGCAGATAATCACCTGAACGCTGCATGTCGCTGCGCGTGTGTGTATACTATATGCGGGGATTTATTCCCCGAGGCTTTTTCAACCCCAATCAGACAAGACACCAACAATGACCCAAGGTACGTTATATATTGTCTCTGCGCCGAGTGGTGCGGGAAAATCGAGTCTTATTCAGGCATTACTGAAAACACAGCCTTTATATGACACCCAGGTTTCTGTTTCGCACACCACCCGCGGTATCCGCCCGGGCGAAGTGCACGGAGAGCACTATTTCTTCACCACTGAAGATGAATTCAAAAGCATGATCGGCCGTAATGAGTTTCTTGAGCATGCCTGTGTCTTCGGGAATTACTACGGTACCGCCCGTAAAACAGTGGAAGATATCCTGAACTCCGGTGTTGATGTATTTCTTGATATTGACTGGCAGGGAGCCCGCCAGATCCGGGAACAGATGCCGGCAGCCCGCAGTATCTTTATTCTGCCGCCGTCCCGTGAGGAATTGCTGCGCCGTCTGCGCGGCCGTGGTCAGGACACTGACGAGGTCATTGCCGGACGTATGGCACAGGCGGTCAGTGAAATGCAGCACTATGGCGAGTACGATTATCTGATTGTGAACGATGATTTTAATGTCGCGCTGACCGATTTACAGACGATTATCCGTGCGGAACGTCTGCGTTCAGGTCGCCAGGTTCAGCGACATGATGCTTTAATCGCCAAATTATTGGCACAGTGATACAACTTTCAGTATCATGCCGAGTCATTTATTTATCTGTGGAGTAGCACACCTATGGCACGCGTAACAGTCCAGGACGCAGTAGAAAAAATTGGTAACCGTTTTGACCTCGTATTAGTGGCAGCACGCCGTGCGCGTCAGTTACAGGCCGGCGGCAAAGAGCCTCTGGTTCCGGAAGAAAACGATAAAGTCACCGTGATCGCCCTGCGCGAAATCGAAGAAAATCTGATCAACGGCCAGATCCTTGACGCCCGTGAGCGCCAGGAACAACAGGAGCAGGAAGCTGCTGAAATGCAAGCGGTTTCTGCAATCGCCGAAGGACGTCGTTAAGTTAAGGTAGGTCTGCCTTGTACCTGTTTGAAAGCCTGAACCATATTGTTAAGGATTATCTGCCGAAAGAGCAGATTGATCTGTTAAAACAAGCCTATGTCGTTGCGCGGGATGCTCACGAAGGGCAGACCCGCTCCAGTGGTGAACCGTATATTACCCATCCGGTCGCTGTTGCCTGTATCCTGGCCGAGATGCGTCTCGACCTCGAAACACTGATGGCAGCACTGCTGCACGACGTTATTGAAGATACGCCTGCCACCTTTCAGGATATTGAACAACTGTTCGGCACCACCGTTGCCGGGCTGGTGGAAGGGGTATCGAAGTTAGACAAACTGAACTTCCGCGACAAAAAAGAAGCTCAGGCTGAAAACTTCCGCAAAATGGTCATGGCGATGGTGAAAGACATCCGTGTCATTCTCATCAAGCTGGCAGACCGCACGCACAACATGCGCACGCTCGGGTCTCTGCGTCCCGATAAGCGTCGCCGTATTGCGCGCGAAACCCTTGAAATCTACAGTCCTCTGGCTCACCGTCTCGGTATTCACCATATCAAAACGGAGCTTGAGGAGCTGGGATTCGAAGCCCTTTACCCGAACCGCTACCGCGTCATCAAAGAAGTGGTAAAAGCCGCACGCGGCAACCGTAAAGAGATGATCCAGAAGATTTTATCCGAAATCGAAGGGCGTCTGACGGAAGCCGGGATCAGCAGCAAAGTCAGCGGGCGGGAAAAACATCTTTACTCTATCTACCGGAAAATGCACCTGAAAGAGCAGCGTTTTCACTCGATCATGGACATTTATGCATTCCGCGTGATTGTGAGCAGTGTCGATACCTGCTACCGCGTACTGGGTCAGGTTCACGGCCTGTACAAACCGCGTCCCGGTCGCGTCAAAGATTATATCGCTATCCCGAAAGCCAACGGCTATCAGTCATTACACACCTCCCTTATCGGCCCTCACGGGGTGCCGGTGGAAGTGCAGATCCGGACCGAAGATATGGATCAGATGGCGGAAATGGGGGTGGCGGCACACTGGGCTTATAAAGAGCACGGTGAATCCGGCACCACCGCACAGGTGCGTGCTCACCGCTGGATGCAGAGCCTGATAGAACTTCAGCAAAGCACCGGTAACACCTTTGAATTTATTGAGAGCGTGAAATCTGATCTCTTCCCGGATGAGATTTATGTCTTCACACCGGAAGGCCGGATTGTTGAGCTGCCGACCGGCGCCACCCCGGTGGATTTCGCCTATGCCGTCCATACGGATATCGGTCACTCCTGTGTCGGTGCGCGCGTTGACCGCCAGCCGTACCCGCTCTCCCAGCAACTGACCAGCGGACAAACCGTTGAAATTATTACCGCACCGGGTGCCCGGCCAAATGCTGCATGGCTGAACTTTGTTGTCAGCTCAAAAGCCCGGGCGAAAATCCGTCAGTTACTGAAAAATCTTAAACGGGATGATTCCGTCAATCTCGGACGCCGTCTGCTCAACCATGCACTCGGTAACGGCCGTAAGATCACGGATATCCCGCAGGAAAATATCAGCCGTGAGCTGGTGCGGATGAAACTGGCCACTCTGGATGACCTGCTGGCGGAAATCGGCCTGGGGAATGCCATGAGCGTGGTGGTTGCCCGTAACCTGCTGAATGAACCGGAAAGTAATACTGAAGAGAGCACCACCCGCAAGCTGCCGATCAAAGGCGCGGACGGCGTGCTTATTACCTTCGCCAAATGCTGCCGTCCGGTGCCGGGTGACCCGATTATCGCCCATATCAGTCCGGGTAAAGGGCTGGTTATCCACCATGAATCCTGCCGTAATATCCGCGGATATGAAAAAGAGCCGGAAAAATTCATGGCTGTTGAGTGGGATAATGATATCGACACGGATTTCATTGCTGAAATCAAAGTGGATATGTTTAACCACCAGGGTGCGCTGGCTAACCTGACCGCCGCAATTAATGATGCCAACTCCAGTATTCAGAGCATGAATACCGAGGAGAAAGATGGCCGGGTTTACTGCGCCTTTATCCGCCTGACCGCAAAAGACCGTATCCAGCTTGCGAATATTATGCGTAAGATCCGCATTATGCCGGATGTCCTGCGCGTCAGCCGCAACCGGAATTAATCACACGGTATGAATTCCCAACGTTATGAGCGCATCTGCCGGATGATGGCGATGCGCCAGCCCGACCTCACCCTGTGTCTTGAGGAAGTGCATAAGCCGCACAATGTTTCTGCCGTGATCCGCAGTGCGGATGCGGTCGGTATCCATGATCTGCATGCTGTCTGGCCGGAAAAAATCAAAACCCAGGTCTCTTCCGCCGCCGGCAGCAACAGCTGGGTGAATGTGCATAACCACGATACACTCGGGGATGCCGTGACCCTCCTGAAATCGCAGGGTATGCAGATTCTTGCCACCCATCTGTCTGACAGCGCGGTGGATTTCCGGGCGATCGATTTTACCCGTCCGACCTGCATTATCATGGGCTCGGAGAAAACCGGCATATCTCAGGAAGCCATCCGGCTGGCGGATCAGCATATTATGATCCCGATGTCCGGCATGGTACAGTCACTGAATGTGTCTGTTGCCGCTGCCGTGATCCTCTATGAGGCACAGCGCCAGCGCGAAGCTGCCGGTCTCTATGAGCACCCCCGCTGTGCCCTGGCACAGGATGAACAGCAGCGCCTGCTGTTTGAACGCGGTTATCCGGTGCTGGCTCAGGTTGCCCGTGAGAAAAAACTGCCCCGTCCGCAGATTGATGAACAGGGCCATATCATTGCGCCGGACAGCTGGTGGGCTGCCATGCAACAGAAGAAACCATCCGCCTGATACGAAACGGAGCAGAAAATGAAAGGTCAGCTGCTTGATGCTATCCCACTCACGGCTTTACACGGCGTCGGGGCCGGGCAGGCGGGCAAACTGGCCGGTATCGGTCTGCATACCCTTCAGGATCTGCTGTTCCATCTGCCGCTGCGTTATGAAGACCAGACCCGGCTTTATACCATCACCGATCTGTTACCCGGGATTTATGCCACCGTCAGCGGTGAAGTGCTGCGCACCGATGTGGTCTTTGGCCGCAAACGGATGATGACCTGTCAGATAAGCGACGGTACCGGCATCTTAACCCTGCGTTTCTTTAACTTTTCGGCGGCGATGAAAAATGCGCTGGCGACCGGGAAACAGGTCACCGCTTACGGTGAAATCCGGCGCGGCAAAAACGGCCCGGAAATTTTTCACCCCGAATACAAAGTCCGTCAGAGTGATACGTCTGTTGAATTACAGGAAACACTCACCCCCATCTACCCGACCACCGAAGGTGTCCGCCAGGCCACACTCCGCAAACTGCTCGACCAGGCGCTGGAACTGCTCGATACCTGTGCCATCAATGAATTACTGCCGCCGGAACTGACCCGCTCTATGATGAGTCTGCCGCAGGCGCTGAAAACACTGCACCGGCCACCGGCAGACACACAGTTAACCGAACTGGAGAGCGGCCAGCATCCGGCACTGAAACGGATTGTGCTGGAAGAACTGCTGGCACATCACCTCAGCATGCTGGCGGTCAGAGCCGGGGCACAGCGTTATCACGCACTGCCGCTGTCACCACAGGAAACACTGAAAAATCAGTTTCTGGCACAACTCCCCTTTTCACCGACCCATGCCCAGCGGCGCGTGGTGGCGGAAATAGAGCAGGATCTGGAAAAACCGGTGCCGATGATGCGCCTGATTCAGGGGGATGTCGGCTCCGGAAAAACGCTGGTCGCCGCGCTGGCGGCACTCCGTGCTATCGCACACGGCAAACAGGTGGCGCTGATGGCACCGACAGAACTGCTGGCGGAACAACACGCCAATACGTTCCGCCAGTGGCTGGAGCCGCTGGGTATCAGTGTCGGCTGGGTTGCCGGGAAACAAAAAGGCAAGGCCCGGCAGGCACAGGAAGACGCCATTGCTGCCGGTGATGTGGCCATGGTTATCGGCACACACGCTATTTTTCAGGAACATATCCGTTTTCATTCCCTGGCGCTGGTGATTATCGATGAGCAGCACCGCTTTGGTGTCCACCAGCGGCTGGCGTTATGGGAAAAAGGCGAACAGCAGGGATTCCATCCGCATCAGCTGATCATGACCGCCACGCCAATCCCGCGCACCCTGGCAATGACCGCCTATGCCGATCTCGACACCTCGGTTATCGACGAACTGCCGCCCGGCAGAACTCCGGTGACCACGGTAGCGATCCCGGACAGCCGCCGCCATGAGATTATTGAGCGGGTACGCAGTGCCTGTCAGGATGAAAAACGCCAGGCTTACTGGGTCTGTACGTTGATCGATGAATCGGATCTGCTGGAAGCCCAGGCGGCTCAGGTGACGTTTGATGAGCTGTCAGCCACACTGCCGGATCTGCGGGTCGACATGGTTCACGGCCGCATGAAACCGGCGGAAAAACAGGCGGTGATGGCGCAATTTAAGGCTGGTGAACTGGATCTGCTGGTTGCCACCACCGTGATTGAAGTCGGGGTGGATGTGCCGAATGCCAGCCTGATGATTATCGAAAACCCGGAACGGCTCGGGCTGGCACAGCTGCATCAGCTGCGCGGCAGGGTCGGGCGCGGCTCTGCGGTTTCCCACTGTGTGCTGCTGTATAAAACCCCGCTGACACAGACGGCAAAACTGCGTCTTCAGGTTCTGCGGGACAGCAACGACGGCTTTGTTATCGCGCAGAAAGACCTGGAAATCCGCGGGCCGGGCGAACTGCTCGGCACACGCCAGACCGGCAATGCGGAATTTAAAGTGGCGGATTTACTGCGCGATCAGGGCATGCTGCCGGAAGTGCAGCGCGTGGCACGGCATCTGCACCAGAATTATCCGGAACAGGCGAAAGCCCTGATCGAACGCTGGCTGCCGGAACGCACACAATACACCAACGTATAACGAAAAAAGCCACCCGGAAGGGTGGCTTGCCTGCTTTAAGAACAGTTTTGTTACCCGCCCGCAACCGGGAAAATCGGTAACGCCAGGAAGAACGGAATAACCAGTGCGTTAATCAGATCGAGGAAGAACGCCCCCACCATCGGCACCACCAGGAAAGCCACATGAGAAGGCCCGAAGCGATCGGTTACCGCCTGCATGTTGGCAATCGCGGTCGGCGTTGCCCCCATCCCGAAACCACAGTGACCGGCAGCCAGTACCGCCGCATCATAGTTTTTCCCCATCACCCGGTACGTGACGAAGATCGCATACAGTGCCATCACGACAGTCTGTGCCGCCAGGATCACCAGCATCGGTACCGCCAGAGAGGCAATTTCCCACAGTTTCAGGCTCATCAGTGCCATCGCCAGGAACAGTGACAGGCTGACGTTACCCAGCACCGACACCGCCCGTTCAAATACACGGTAGAAGCCCATCAGTGACAGACTGTTGCTCAGGATAACCCCGATAAACAGCACACACACGAACGCCGGAATCTGGAACTTCCATTGCATCGACGTGAAGAAATCCGTCAGAACACTATACAGATACGTCCCCGCCAGCAAACAGATAGCAATCAGTGCAATTGTTTCGAGCAGAACCATCGAGGTGATCATGCGTCCGGCCTGTGGTTTTTCAAACGCAGTCGGTGCTTCATCATCCTGCAGTTTCACATCACTCATGGCTGTCTTTTTGATCAGGAAACGGGCAACCGGACCACCAATCAGGCCACCGAGCACCAGACCAAAGGTTGCGCAGGCAATCGCAATTTCTGTTGCTGCGGTAAAACCATAGCTGTCGCTGAAAATCTTACCCCATGCCGCCCCGGTACCGTGACCGCCGGAAAGTGTGATAGAACCGGCCAGCAGACCAATCAGCGGATCAAGCCCCATCATTTTCGCCAGGGAAATACCGACGGAGTTCTGAACAATCAATAAGCCCACAACGGCAATCACAAAGATAAATAAGGTTTTGCCGCCTGCCTTCAGGCTGGCTAAATTAGCGTTCAAGCCGATGGTGGCAAAGAACGCCAGCATCAGCGGATCTTTCAGTGAGTCATCAAATTTCACTTCCAGATCCATACCGGATTTGAACCCCAATAATACAATCGCGACCAGAAGACCACCGGCCACAGGCTCAGGAATAGTATACTTTTCGAGGAATGGTACAGTTTTTACGAGTTTACGTCCCAATAACAGGACGAGAGTGGCCGCAACCAGCGTGCCGTAAACGTCGAGTTGATACATTCACGTACCCCTTTTATTGTTGGTATTTGTTACATCAGTATCGCGTTAATCACATCCCTGTTACGCAAGAGGAAAAAGCAGGTATCCGGATTAAAGAAAAAAAAGCAGATAAAGACAAGTTAAAATAAATAAAACTGTGATTATATTCCGCTATAAAAAATAACAACTCACCTGCGCAAACGATTGCTTTTGTGCCACAGATCATTAAAATACGGAAATTGCTTATCCCGGACCTGTTGACATGAACTCTGCCATTTCTGACAAAACCAGCGTAACTCCCGCGACTAACACAAATAGTGAACTCATCTACCGTCTGGAAGATCGTCCGCCGCTGCCGCAGACGCTCTTTGCCGCCTGTCAGCATCTGCTGGCGATGTTTGTGGCGGTGATTACGCCGGGATTGCTTATCGCTCAGGCGCTCGGCCTGTCGGCTCATGATACCCAGCGGATTATCAGCATGTCGCTGTTTGCGTCCGGGCTGGCCTCACTGCTGCAAATCCGCACCTGGGGGCCGGTCGGCTCCGGACTGCTCTCGATTCAGGGCACCAGTTTTAACTTTGTTGCCCCGCTGATTATGGGCGGTATGGCACTGAAAAATAATGGTGTGGATACGGAAGGGATGATGGCGGCGCTGTTCGGCACGCTGATGCTGGCAGCCATGACAGAGGTGATCCTCTCCCGGTTCCTGCATCTGGCGCGCCGTATTATCACACCGCTGGTCTCCGGTGTGGTGGTGATGATTATCGGCCTGTCACTGATCCAGGTCGGGCTGACCTCCATCGGCGGCGGTTACGGCGCAATGGCGGATAACACCTTCGGCTCTGCCGATAACCTGATCCTGGCCGGTATTGTGCTGGCGGTAATTGTGCTGCTGAACCGTCAGAAAAACCCGTATCTGCGCGTTGCATCACTGGTGCTGGCGATGACCGCAGGCTATCTGGCCGCCTGGTGGATGGGCATGCTGCCGGATAACCATGCGGAAATCCCGGAGGAAATGGTGGTGATCCCGGCACCGCTCTATTACGGCTTATCCATTGACCGGAACCTGCTGCTGCCGCTGATCCTGATCTTTATGGTGACTTCGCTGGAAACCATCGGTGATATTACCGCCACGTCCGATGTCTCCGAACAGCCGGTATCCGGCCCGCTCTATATGAAGCGTCTGAAAGGCGGTGTACTGGCAAACGGCCTCAATTCCGCCCTGTCTGCGGTCTTTAACACCTTCCCGAACTCCTGCTTCGGGCAGAACAACGGAGTGATCCAGCTGACCGGCGTTGCCAGCCGTTATGTCGGTTATGTAGTGGCGCTGATGCTGATCGTACTGGGACTGTTCCCGGCCGTAGCCGGTTTTGTGCAGCACATTCCGGAACCGGTACTCGGCGGCGCAACCATTGTCATGTTCGGGACGATTGCAGCATCCGGGGTGCGGATTGTTTCCCGCGAAACCCTGAACCGCCGCGCGATTATGATCATCGCGCTGTCACTGGCTGTCGGCATGGGTGTTTCCCAGCAGCCGCTTATCCTGCAGTTCGCACCGGACTGGCTGAAAACCCTGCTCTCTTCAGGAATTGCAGCCGGTGGCCTGACCGCGATTGCCCTGAACCTGATTTTCCCGCCGGAGAAATAATCATCTGTTTAACCGCGTGACCGGAAAGGGTCACGCGGGCTGCTCTGTGCGGAAAAACCGCGATAATCCTTGTCACCACAAAGAGCCTCACGCTAGTATGCCCTCAGGATTATCTCTCGGGGAGCGCATTATGAAATGGTTGGGACGGGCTGTTTTCTGGCTGATAACACTGGTCATTATTCTTATCGTTGCCGGTGCCCTTGTGGTGCAGACATCATGGGGCACAAAACAGGTTTCAGCCCTTATCAGTGACAATACACGCTACAACGTCTCGCTTTCCGCGATAAGTCACTCGCTTTCCTCCCCTTCACGTATTTCACTCAGTGATATCAGTATCAGCACGGTTTCCGGTGATTTTGCTCTGGAAGCCGCTAATGTTGAGCTGACGCTGGACTGGCGCAGTTTTTCTGAACCCGGCTGGTTTGCCCGTATCATTGTGCAGAAAGGGGATATTGAAATTTCTGATGCGGCTGACAGCGGTACTCTGCCGGTCAGTGCCGGGTTATTACAGCTCAATCAGACCGCACTCCGCCGCACCGACGGCAACCGGGTAATTAACGCAGAAGGTGTTACCGGCGGGATCACGCCGTGGCAGCCGCAGGGCAGTGATCTGACCGGTAACGGTAAATACCAGTTTTCCGCCAGCAGCCTGAACTACTACGGCCTGCCACTGAAAAATATCCTCACACAGGGGGATGTCAGCGGAAAACAGTTCACCTTTGATAACCTGACCGCCACACTGGAAAACGGCCTGATCACCGCCACCGGACGCCGCAGCGCCGAAGGTCAGTGGCAGCTGGATAACCTGCTGCTTAATGACATCCGCTGGCAGACACCGCAAACACTGACACAGCTGGCAGACAGTACGGAAAGTCTGCCGGATATTCAGGCCAAAAATATCACCGCCACCAATATCAAGCTCGAAGGTCATCAGTGGGCGGTAAACTATCTGGAAGGCACGGTCAAAAATCTGGCCTTTAAACAGGGACGCTGGCAGACAGACAACGGACAGGCGGATATCGCCGCCGCAGATCTGACACTCAGCGGGCAGCATTTTTCTGACATTATCAGCACGCTGGAACTGCGCGGCGATCAGATAGCCGTCAACCGCCTGACCGGCCGTTATGACAAGAGTATTCTGCGCTTTACCGGGGAGTGGAACCGTGCCACTCGGACACTGGATATCACCAGCGGTGTCGCCGACAACCTGCTATACAGTTTGCCGGAACAGTGGTTCGCCGCATTACAGGAAGCCGCCCCGCAGGGAATTGATGCTATCCGCTTACAGGATATTAAAATCTCCAATGCCCTGCTGATTGATACACAGCCGGTTTTCCCGTTCCAGCTCACCAATGTGAACGGCTACATCAAAACCATGCAGATCCTGAAATCCGGTCAGTGGGGTTTATGGGACGGCGAGCTTTCTGTCAGTGCCGGTAATGCCACCTTTAACCGGGTTGAACTGCACCGCCCGTATCTGACACTGACGGCCGGTACTGACAGCGCGGCAACCACACAATTTGCCGCCTCCGCCGGAGAAGGGTTGCTGAAAATGCAGTTTCAGGCCACACCATCCGGCACCGCGCCTTTCAGTTTCACACTGCAGGCAACCGGGGCGGACAGTCAGATCCTGTCACAATGGGGCTGGCAGCCAGCTCCGCTGACCGGCAGCGCCAATTACACACTGCGCCTGAACGGGCAATTACGGGCAGAGGATATCCGCAGCACGCTGAGCGGTATGCTCTCCGGACAGGATAAACAGGGGAATCAGATAAACCGGGCTATCACACAAGGACAGATGAACAACACCCCGGTTTCCGCAGAGCCGGTGCCTTCTGCCCCGCCCGCACAGCGGGTGATCCCGGATAACAGCGAAACCGGGGAAATACTGTAACCCCTGCTGATACAGAAACAGCGCCTCAGAGCGCTGTTTTTCTTTATCGGTAACACTGCGGATTATGTGCCGTGATGATAACAGGCAAGCGAGCGAAAAGCGTAAGCGCCAGGGATGGCGCGATCCGGGCGCACAGGGATGTGTTTACAGCGTCTTTTCGTTTTGCCTGTTATCAGAGCATCCCGGATCTTACAGATTCTGTTAACAGCGCCGTAAGGCGCTGTTTTACCCGTCACTCCGCGCTGTGTTTCTGGCCGGGCAGCACCATATAGGTGCCGGTAAAGACAGCGCCGACCTCATCACCCTGCCCGACAGTCACTTCCAGCTTAATCCGCGCTTTACTGCCGCGCGCCAGACGATCCAGGTCACCACTGAGTTTATCGCGGGAAGCAATAGCCTCCGGTCTGCCTGCCACCGCCTTGCGGTAACGGATATTGGCATCCACCAGCACAATATCGCCATCCAGGGAATTTTCCTGTAGCAGCAGCCAGATAAGCCCCCAGCCGGTCAGTGTCGCCATCGAGAACTGGCTGCCGGCAAAAATGGTCTGATGCAGGTTCTGGTTCGGGCCTTCCGGCATGGTGGTCATAAATTCCTGACCGGTATACTGCGTAATGCGGATCCCCATTTTTTCACTCAGGGGAATGGTTTCATACCATGCTTTCTGTAATTCGGCACACCAGTCGGGACGATGCAGAATCGCATCGAGGGTTTCAACGGATTTAATCATAAAAAAATGACGAACAGGCGTCGTTTGCGGGCCTGTAATCGGTCCTCTGTTTTCAAAACCTGATTTTTCAAAAAATGCGACCGCTTCCTCACGGGCACTGCAGACAATCCGCTTAACACCTTCCTGACGCGCCACGGACTCCAGTGCGCGTGCAATCAGTGTGCCCAGCCCGCGTCCCTGCATCTGCGGATCAACTGCCAGAAAGCGGATCGCGCCTTCATTTTCTGCATTGATATACAAGCGGCCGACAGCCACAGGCTGCCCGGTTTCATCCACCACCATCTGATGATGTGCATAGGTATCATAACCGTCCTTTTCCGACCCCTGCGGCTGATTCAGCGGCTTGCGCAGCATCGCCCAGCGGAAATGAAAATAGCTTTCCAGCTCCTGATCGGTTTTTGGTACACGTAAATGATACATCTCACTTTCTCCTGTCAGTGGTAACCGGTGACCGGCCTGAGACTGTTGTATCATACCTGCAGCCAGAAAGTGACCGGACCATCGTTTGTCAGACTGACCTGCATGTCTGCCGCAAACCGGCCTGTTTCCGTCACCATTCCTGCTGCACGGCACTGCGCTACAAAGTGCTCATATAAGGCGTTGGCTTTTTCCGGTGCTGCGCCGTTTGAAAATCCCGGGCGCATTCCTTTTTGTGTTTCCGCTGCCAGGGTGAACTGTGATACCACCAGCAGCTGACCACCGGACTGCGCCACATTCAGGTTCATTTTTCCGTCCGCATCACTGAAAATGCGGTAACCCATCACTTTTTCACTCAGGCGTTTTGATTTTTGTTCGTCATCATCCCGCTCAACACCCAGAAGAACCAGTAATCCTGGCCCGATTTCACCGGCAATTTCCCCGGCGATCCGGACATCCGCGCGGGTCACACGCTGTATTAATGCAATCATGTCATATCCGTTTAAAAAACAATCACACCTGAATTACTCAGTCACGTCTGCTGAAAAATCATACTCTGCAAAATAACGGGAAACTGTGTCACGATCGGCGACCAACACGCCGTTGATACCGAGCGCCACTGCCGCATCCACGTTTTCGCGGACATCATCAAAGAACACGGCATCCTGCGGCTCAAATTCTTCGGTTTCCAGCACATACTGATAGATATCCGGATCCGGCTTGCGCAGCCCCAGATCCTGGGAAAGATACAGGTAATCGGCGGAAGCGGCGATTTCCGGATAGTGCTGCGGCCAGTAGTCCTGATGCAGACGATTAGTATTAGAGAGAACCACCACGCGGTGTCCCTGCTCACGCAGCCTGTTCATGATATCAATCACATCAGGGCGGACAGAGATAAAGATAGCCTGCCAGCCTTCGGCAAACTCATCGAAACTCAGCGACATATCCAGCTGATCATTAATGGCTTCGGCAAATTCAACATCGGAAATTTTGCCGCATTCATGCTGTTTAAAGGTTTCGCCGTGAATAAAATCACTGCTCAGTTCGGACAGCGGCTTACCGCTCAGGTCACTCCAGACTGATAAAACACGTTTAAAATCAATATCAATAATGACATTACCCATGTCAAAAATATAAAGCATACCATCCCTCCGGGTTGATGAATTATTTTTACTCTACCCGCAGACTCCCTTCCTGAACAGAGTGAAAACCATTTTCGGAGAGAAAAAATATCCGGGACTGCGATCCCGCCCGTATTTCAGTGCGGTTATCAGTCTGTGACCGGTATGTGATCAGTACCCAGAAAAAGCTCAGGGCGCCCGGAGGCGCCCTGAGTGGCATGAATCAAAACAACCGGCAGAGATTAATCTTTGCTGCGGTGTGCGCGTTTGCGGTCGTTTTCAGTCAGGTGGCGTTTACGCAGACGGATAGACTTCGGCGTTACTTCCACTAATTCGTCGTCATCGATAAATTCTAACGCCTGTTCCAGGGTTTTCTCGATAAACGGTGTCAGTGTGGTCGCTTCATCAGTACCGGATGCACGCATGTTGGTCAGTTTCTTACCGGTCAGGCAGTTCACTGTCAGGTCGTTTGAACGTGAGTGAATCCCGATCAGCTGGCCTTCATACACTTCAGTACCATGACCGACAAACAGCTTACCGCGATCCTGCAGACTGTACAGTGCGTAAGCAACCGCTTTACCCTGACCATTGGAAATCATCACACCGTTCTGACGACGGCCGATTTCACCCTGTTTAACATCATCATAGTGACTGAATGTGGCATACAGTAAACCGGTACCGGATGTCATGGTCATGAATTCAGTACGGAAACCGATCAGACCACGGCTCGGGATGCTGTAATCCAGACGCACGCGACCTTTGCCATCCGGCATCATGTCACGCAGTTCGCCTTTACGCTCACCCAGTGCCTTCATCACATCACCCTGGTGCTGCTCTTCGATATCCAGAGTCACCTGCTCGAACGGCTCCTGTTTACGGCCGTCGATGTCGCGGAAGATAACGCGCGGACGGGATACCGCCAGCTCAAAACCTTCACGGCGCATGTTTTCGATCAGAACAGATAAGTGCAGCTCACCACGGCCTGACACACGGAATGCATCCGGGTCTTCAGTTTCTTCAACGCGCAGTGCCACGTTGTGAACCAGTTCTTTCTTCAGGCGGTCAAGGATCTGACGGGAAGTGACATATTTCCCTTCTTTACCGCAGAATGGTGAGGTGTTAACGCAGAAATACATGCTGACGGTCGGTTCATCAACAGCCAGTGGTTTTAATGCCTCAACACAACCGGTGTCACAGATAGTATCTGAGATATTCAGTTCGCCCAGACCGGTCAGCGCGATGATATCACCGGCTTCCGCGATTTCAGCTTCGATACGATCCAGACCTAAGTGTCCGAGAACCTTACCGATTTTACCGTTACGGGTTTTACCTTCCGCATCGATAACCGTGACCTGCTGGTTTGGTTTGACTTTACCGCGCTTGATGCGGCCAATCCCGATAACACCTAAATAGTTGTTGTAATCGAGCTGGGAGATCTGCATCTGGAACGGACCGTCGAGGTCAACCTGAGGCGGCTCAACATACTTAACGATAGCTTCGTACAGCGGGGTCATGTCATCCGCCATATCGTTATAATCGGTGCCCGCGATACCATTCAGCGCAGATGCGTAAATGATCGGGAAATCGAGCTGCTCGTCAGTTGCGCCGAGGTTGTCGAACAGGTCAAATACCTGGTCAATAACCCAGTCAGGACGTGCGCCCGGACGGTCAATTTTGTTGATAACGACGATGGGTTTCAGGCCGTTTGCGAACGCTTTCTGCGTTACAAAGCGGGTCTGCGGCATCGGACCGTCCATCGCATCCACCAGCAGCAGCACGCTGTCAACCATGGACATCACACGTTCTACTTCACCACCGAAATCGGCGTGCCCCGGGGTGTCAACGATGTTGATGTGATAGTCGTTCCACGTAATCGCGGTATTTTTGGCAAGAATAGTAATGCCGCGCTCTCTTTCCAGATCGCCGGAGTCCATTACACGCTCTTCCGGTTTTGAACGCTCATCAAACGTACCGGACTGCTGTAATAATTTATCGACCAGCGTGGTCTTGCCATGGTCAACGTGAGCGATGATGGCAATATTTCTTAATTTCTCGATAGACAAAGACTTGTACCGTTTTCGTTAATGGATGGGAATTACGTCACAGATAGCATTCTTTTCAACAACGCCCATCTATGGTGTAGATGTTTGGTGGTATTTTACACGTTCTCTGAGGCAAGTGAAAGAAGTGTGATACATCTCACTTAAAAAATAAATGATTATAAAACATGAAGATAAAATTCATCCTGCCATTTTTTTACAAAATCAGCGGCGCATACCACGCTCAGCGACGAATTCAGAGGGGCATATCATAAACCTATTCAGGATAAAAGAGATACTTTTTTTGCGTTTGTGGCCGGGAAACAGTGCACTGATTTCATTGCACCATAACAGTGCACCCCGGATCGGTAAGCCGACACAGAAATGCACCAATATGGTGCAACTTACGCCGTTTCCGCTATCCTTATTTAAGTAACCCGTTGCTGTAACGCGGTTTGCCCCTTTTAGAAAAGTTGGCACGCTTTTCGCTTTATATCTGTCAAGCAATGTGAGAACCGCAATCAGTGTCCCTCCGGGTGACCACCAGAGGATTGACGGAACATCCCAAACCAGGAGATCTGAATATGTCTGTTGAACATGTATTGACCATGATGGAAGAGTACAACGTTAAATTCGTGGACTTACGCTTTACCGATACCAAAGGCAAGGAACAGCATGTGTCGATCCCTGCTCATCAGGTAGATGAAGATTTCTTCGAAGACGGAAAAATGTTTGACGGTTCCTCAATGGCCGGCTGGAAAGGCATCAACGAATCTGACATGGTACTGATGCCGATTGCGGAATCCGCGCTGATTGACCCGTTCTTTGACGTTCCGACGCTGGTTCTGCGCTGTGATGTGTTAGAGCCGAACACCATGCAGGGCTATGACCGTGACCCGCGCTCTATTGCCAAACGTGCCGAAGATTTCCTGCGCACCAGTGATATTGCGGATACCGTCCTGTTCGGGCCTGAACCTGAGTTTTTCCTGTTTGATGACATCCGTTTCGGTGCGGATATCTCCGGTGCTTACTATCATATCAATGATATTGAAGCAGCCTGGAACACCGGTACCGCCTATCCGGAAGGTAACAAA
Source organism: Morganella morganii H1r (assembly GCF_000633515.1). Classification (GTDB taxonomy): domain Bacteria; phylum Pseudomonadota; class Gammaproteobacteria; order Enterobacterales; family Enterobacteriaceae; genus Morganella; species Morganella morganii_B. Next base: position 51,278 of record NZ_AYMP01000001.1, read on the forward strand.
GGTCACCGTCCGCGTGTGAAAGGCGGTTACTTCCCGCTGCCGCCGGTCGATTCCTCACAGGATCTGCGTTCTGAAATGTGTCTGGTCATGGAAGAGATGGGGCTGGTCGTTGAAGCACATCACCATGAAGTCGGTACTGCCGGCCAGAACGAAATCGCCACCCGCTTCAATACCATGACGCTGAAAGCGGACGAAACCCAGATGTACAAATACGTGGTGCAGAATGTGGCACACCGCTACGGTAAAACCGCGACCTTTATGCCAAAACCGCTGGTCGGCGATAACGGCTCCGGTATGCACTGCCACATGTCTCTGTCAAAAGGCGGCGTTAACCTGTTCTCCGGGGATAAATATGCCGGTCTGTCAGAAATGGCGCTCTATTACATCGGCGGGATTATCAAACACGCCCGTGCCCTGAATGCCTTTACCAACCCGACCACCAACTCTTACAAACGTCTGGTGCCAGGCTACGAAGCACCGGTGATGCTGGCTTACTCCGCACGTAACCGCTCAGCGTCAATCCGTATTCCGATTGTGTCCAGTGCGAAAGCCCGCCGTATTGAAGTCCGCTTCCCGGACCCGGCGGCTAACCCGTACCTGGCCTTTGCCGCCCAGCTGATGGCCGGTCTCGACGGTATCATCAATAAAATTCATCCGGGCGATGCCATGGATAAAAACCTGTATGACCTGCCGCCGGAAGAAGCGAAAGAAATCCCGACAGTCGCACCGTCTCTGGGCGATGCGCTGGACGCACTCGCGGCTGACCACGAATTCTTGACCCGTGGCGGTGTGTTTACCGAAGATGCGATTAACACCTATATCGACCTGCTGCGCGCCGATGTTCAGCGCCTGAATATGACGCCGCATCCGGTTGAATTTGATATGTATTACAGCGTGTAATTCTGATGACGCCGCTGTTTGGCGGCTCTCAGAGTGACAGGCTCCGGTTTATTTTGTTGCCGTGAAGCACTTGACCCGCCGTTGGGCGGGTCCTTTTCTCCTGCGGGGTAAATACGCTACAATGCACCAAATTGGTGCAAAGAGGTGGATAACAATGAACCCGGATAACAAACCGCAGGCAGAGCAGCTCCTTGATTCACTGATCAACTGTGTCCTGCTGCTGGATAATGATTTGATTATCCGCTACGCCAACCAGTCCGCTATGCAGTTGTTTGCACAGAGTGCCCGTAAACTCACCGGCACACCGCTCCCTATTTTATACAGTTACCTTTCCCTCGATACCGCCACATTACAGGCCACACTGGCAGAAGGTCACAGCTTTACTGACAACGATGTGACTCTGGTGGTGAATAACCAGATGCACGCTCTTTCGCTGAGTGCCCAGCCGGTATCCGGCGATTTTATTCTGCTGGAACTGACGCCGCTCGACAGTCACCGGCGCATTACCCAGGAACAGTTACAGCAGGCACAGCAGGCTGCTGCCCGTGACCTGGTGCGCGGACTGGCACACGAAATCAAAAACCCGCTCGGCGGGCTGCGCGGTGCCGCACAACTGTTATCCCGCGCTTTGCCGGATCCGGCACTTCAGGAATACACACAGGTGATTATCGAACAGGCCGATCGCCTGCGGGCGCTGGTTGATCGCCTTCTCGGCCCTCAGCATCCGGGGCAGAAAAGCCTGCAGAGTATTCACCATGTGGCGGAGCGGGTCTTTCAGCTCATCAATCTGGAAAAGCCGGACAATATCACGCTGCTCAAAGATTACGATCCCAGTTTGCCGGAGTTATCGCATTATCCCGACCAAATCGAGCAGGTTATCCTCAATATCATGCGCAATGCCCTGGAAGCCCTGCACAGCGCAGGCGGTACCATTATTCTGCGCACCCGCACCGCATTCCGGGTGATGCTGCACGGTGAACGCTACCGGCTGGCCGCCCGGATTGATATTGAGGACAACGGCCCGGGTATTCCGCCGCATATCCTGGATACGCTGTTCTACCCGATGGTCAGCGGCCGCGAGGGTGGCACCGGGCTGGGTTTATCCATAGCCCGCAATCTTATCGATCAGCATAACGGCAAGATTGAGTTCAGCAGCTGGCCGGGCCACACCTTGTTTTCACTTTATCTGCCAATCCGTCAGTAAGCCTGTTGAGGAGATCATATGCAGCCGGGAAAAATCTGGGTCGTTGATGATGACAGCGCGATCCGCTGGGTGCTTGAACGCGCACTGAGCAGCGCCGGTTATGCCTGTGTCTGTTTTGACAGTGCGGAGAATGCTCTTGCGGCGCTGGGCAGTGAACAGCCGGACGTGCTGATCTCCGATATCCGGATGCCGGGCATGGACGGCCTGTCTCTGCTGGCGGCGGTCAAACAGCATAACCCGTTGCTGCCGGTGATTATTATGACCGCCCATTCCGACCTGGATGCTGCCGTGAATGCTTACCAGCAGGGTGCGTTTGATTATCTGCCGAAACCCTTTGATATTGATGATGCGGTCACGCTGGTGGCCCGTGCCCTGGAACATTACCGCGAGCAGCATCTGCCGGTACGGCAGGAAGCGGCTGCCGATCCGGTGTCCGGCATTATCGGTGAATCCGCTGCCATGCAGGAGGTGTACCGGGTGATAGGCCGGTTATCCCGCTCCTCCATCAGTGTGCTGATTAACGGCGAATCCGGGACCGGGAAAGAACTGGTGGCGCACGCCCTGCACCATCACAGCCCGCGGGCGGATGCACCGTTTATTGCCCTCAATATGGCGGCGATCCCGAAAGATTTGATTGAATCAGAACTCTTCGGCCATGAAAAAGGGGCGTTTACCGGGGCATCACAGGTGCGGCAGGGGCGTTTTGAGCAGGCAGACGGCGGCTCACTGTTTCTTGACGAAATTGGTGATATGCCGCTCGATATTCAGACCCGGCTGCTGCGGGTGCTGGCGGAAGGCCAGTTTTACCGTGTCGGCGGTTACGCACCGGTGAAGGTGGATGTGAGAATTATTGCCGCCACCCATCAGGATCTGGAGCGGCTGGCAGCAGAAGGCAAATTCCGCGAAGACCTGTTTCACCGCCTGAATGTTATCCGCATGCAGCTGCCGCCGCTGCGGGAACGGCCGGGGGACATTCCGCGCCTGACACGCTATTTTCTGCAAAAAACCGCAAAAGAGCTGGGAACAGAAGCGAAAGCCCTGCATCCGGATACCGAAGCACTGCTGATGCAGCTGCCGTGGTCCGGTAACGTCCGTCAGCTGGAAAACGTCTGCCGCTGGCTGACCGTGATGTCAGCCACCCAGGAAGTACTGCCGCAGGATCTGCCTGCCGACCTGACCATGACTGCCGCCGGAGAGCATATCCGCAGTGAGCACAGCCATAATCCGGCAGCCGGAAACTGGGATCAGCAACTGGCGCAGTGGGCGGATGCACAGTTACGGGCCGGGAAAACCGATCTGCTGGCGGATGCCTTGCCGCTGTTTGAACGTACCCTGCTGCAGTGCGCGCTGAATTACAGTAACGGACACAAGCAGGATGCCGCCCTTCTGCTGGGCTGGGGGCGTAATACGCTGACACGGAAACTGAAAGAGGCCGGGATTGATGACACCGCATCAACCCCGGAAACAGATTAAATTACGCGGGAAAACTGACGCTGACGCATCTGGTTACGCAGATAGGTATCAAAACACATACAGATATTACGGATAAGCAGCCGTCCGCGCGGTGTGACCACCAGAGCATCGTCGCGGATCTCAACCAGTCCGTCATCCGCCATCGGCTGCAATAATTGCAGATCTTCGGCGAAATGGGTTTTAAAATCCAGGTTATACTGCTTTTCAATCTGCGAATAATCCAGCCGGAAGTTGCAGATCAGCGCCTTAATCACATCGCGGCGCAGGCAGTCTTCCTCCGTCAGCACCAGACCCCGGCACAACCCATTACCGCACTCTTCCACCTGCGCATACCAGGTTTTCAGGTCTTTCTGGTTCTGAGCATAGTGGTCACCCAGCATGCTGATTGCAGAGACACCAAAGCCCAGTAAATCGCACTCCTCATGGGTGGTGTACCCCTGGAAATTACGGTGCAGGATGCCGTTATTCTGGGCTATCGCCAGCTCATCATCCGGTTTGGCGAAGTGATCCATCCCGATAAACTGATAGCCGCTGCCGGTCAGGTTTTCAATTGTCTGCTGTAAAATCGTCAGTTTCTGCTCTGCGGACGGCAGGTCTTCATCTTTGATTTTCCGCTGGGCGGCAAACAGGTCCGGCAAATGGGCATAGTTAAAGACACTCAGGCGATCCGGTGACAGCTCCGCCACCCGTTTCAGGGTAAAGGCAAAACTTTCCGGAGTCTGTTTCGGCAGCCCGTAAATCAGGTCGATACTGACGGATTCAAACCCGGTTGCGCGGGCACGCTCCACCAGGGCAAAAATCGTCGCTTCATCCTGCTCGCGGTTGACCAGGCGCTGCACTTCTTTGTTGAAATCCTGAACCCCCATACTCAGGCGGTTAAATCCTTCCGCCCGCAGATGGTCGATAACATCGGGCTCGATTTCACGCGGATCGATTTCAATGGAAAGCTCAGCATCCGGCGCAAAGCGGAAATGCTGACGCAGCATGCCGGTCAGACGGCTGATCTGCGCTTTATCGAGATAGGTCGGCGTACCGCCGCCCCAGTGCATCTGATGCACTTCGCGTCCGGCAAACAACGGGGCACGGGCGGCAATCTCTTTCTCCAGCACGGCCAGATATTCATCCGCCTTATGCTTCTGCCGGGTGACTAATTTATTACAGCCGCAGAAGTAACATAACTTATGGCAGAACGGGATATGCACATATAACGACAGCGGGCGCTGCGGATAGCGGTTTGCTGAGGCGATAAAATCACTGTCACTGTACTGCTGATTAAATTCCAGTGCGGTCGGATACGACGTGTATCGCGGACCGGAATAGTTATATTTCCGGATCAATGCCAGATCCCAGACGATCGCGTCAGACATGCTCTCCCCTTTGCCTCACCTTTGCAGAATTAATGTATTTCCGTTCTCTGACGGTTTTGTGTGCCGCACAGTTTATCGGATCTGCCGCCCGATTAATATGATCGTGCCACAGACGGATAATCAGGCAGGTCGCTATAAGGCGGTCAGCATTGCCGCTAATCCGAACAAAACACCGGGGGCATTGGCGACCGCAACCGGCAGATCTTTCACTTTAATGCCGTAAATGACCCAGAGCGTACAGTTAAATGCAGCAGCCAGCGGCTGTAACGGTGATGTTTTATGTCCCGCAAGGTTATCCATGATCTGAGGAATATAGGAGACATACATACAGAATGCCGTAAAGGTTGCCACCCAGCCGAGGCAGCGGATAAAGCGGCTGTGGTCGTGCGGCGGACGTTTGGTATTACCCATGGGTTTCTCCCGGAGAACAGTATCAGCATAATCCTGTATTATTCTTAGGAATTATTTATTATTTTCAATAATATATCTGCCAGTACTGTCACAGAAAAACAGCATTAATATTGCAGATAGCCGCCACCGGGCAGTATTTAATCCTCCATTAAGGCAGATAACACGGCAAACACGTAGGCTTGAAATAAGAAAACCGGCATAACAGTCACCCGTTACGCCGGTTTTGATACGGTGCCGCCGGTTTCAGTAAAATAACTGAGGATCAGCGACCTTTCAGCAGTTGCATGATGTCGTCGGTTTTCTCTTCATCATCATCTTCATCAAGAGAAATACCGAGTTTTTCCATCAGTGCGTCGATACGTTCCAGCATGGTATCAACGTAGGTGTTTTCTTCTGCGGTCAGGGTTTCGTTGTTCTCAAGGCGCAGCAGTAATGCATCGAGGCGCTCGTCGTTCTCGAGTTTTGCCAGTTCCTCTTCAGGAGATAATCCGGCTTTGACCGGCTCAGCCGGTTTTTTTACTGCCGGTTTAACGGAGGTTTTACCTTCCGCAAACAGCGGAACCGGTTTTTTACTGCCGATACGCGGATCAGCAACCGCATTATCCGCACCACGGCCGGTTTTGCGGGCATCATCCTGCTGACGGGCACCGGACGGATTACCGCGGTGTTTTTTCTGCCGTTTACGTTCACGGCCTTCCGCGTTGAGCTCCTCACGGCTTTTCTTTGGTGTCCGTGACCGGGATGGTTTTTTTGAAATAGCGGCCATATACCTTACTCGCTTAAAAATAACTGATTAATTTGTGTTAACATTTACCGTGTAAATGAACAGTACAAAACTATATTCATGGCTTCCGGACGCCCGCAGCCATGACAATGATTCGCTGGCGGCTAGTGTACCCTGATTTCCGTCAAAACGATCCATCATTTCACCTCCGGGTGAATAATGAACACAGCCATTATTTTAACCAAGATATAGAATTATGCACTTTTCACAACAAACGTCGCACCGCCCTGTCTGGTTTTGGGTCGCTGCTTATGTCACGCTCTGGATTATTGTCAGCTACGGATTGGATCCGACGGTGCCCTACGATGCCGTGGAAGCCCTGAACTGGGGCAAAACCGGTGAATGGGGTGCGCCGAAAAATCCGTGGCTGGTCGGCATGCTGATGTATCCGGTCATCGCCTTCCCTGATCTGATTGCCGCCGATTTCTACTGGTACTTCATCCATTTTACCGGCATCGGTATCGGTATGGGGGGCGTATGGTATCTGACACACCGCCTCACACAGCGTACTGATTTTGCCTGGCTGGCATTGTTGTCGCTGAATCTGTCAGGGATCATTAATTTCGATTTAATCCCTTACAATGATAACTATATCCTGGTTACCTTCTGGCCGTGGATGCTGTACTTTTTTGTCCGCGCCGTTTATGACAATCCTGCCTGGTGGACGGGCTTTGCACTGACATCCGGATTGGCGACCATGGGGAAATATTCCACGCTCGCACTGGTCGGGATGGTCTTTCTCTTCACCCTGTTTGTGCCGAAAGCACGGGAAAGTTACCGTTCCCCCTGGTTTTATGCTGCGCTGGCCATCTGGTTTGCACTGGTCGTCCCGAATGTTATCTGGCTGGTCAATAATGATTTTGCCGCCTTTAAGTGGGTTGATTCACAAATTAAAACCGGCCTGACCCTGAAAACCACCGGGTCACTGTTTACCGTGTTCTATCCGCTGATCATTATCGCCGTCATTATCCGCCTGAAGGGCGGCCGTTTCGGCTGGCCGAAAGAGCAGGCAAAACGGCTTATCAATATTATGATTCTGGCACCACTCGCGGTGATTTATGTCTGGTTCACCTTCCATCAGGGCGGACGTATTACCGAGTGGCTGCAGCCTTTTGTTCTGCTGTGTATTCCTGCACTGATCTGCTCGGTGATTACCCCGCCGGTCAAACCACTGAAAAATGTAATGAACGGGCTGATAATTTTTGCCGTTATCGTTATCACGGGCTATGCCGCAGTGATGGGATTCAATATCCGTGACGCCGGACAGAAAAATATCGGACTGAAAACCTTTATCGCAGAGGCGGAAAGCTGGTGGGAGCAGGAAACCGGAAAACCGCTGACATACACCGGCGGGGAATATCTGCATGAATGGGTGACATTTTACGGTAAGCACCAGCCGGAAACACTCCAGCCGTGGATCAATGAACCTGGCCATGGCTACCGGGTAACCAATATTTATAACCTGCATGTCACCCGTGATGATATCCGCCGTCACGGCGCACTGCTGATCGGAAACGAGAATCGTACCTGTGCGCAGGAATCCTTTGCCGGCGCACTGGAAGACTGGCCGGATCTGGTTATCGCGAAGCGTAAACAGGTAATATTTCAGTCACAGCCCGGCGCGAAAGAAGAAGCCGTCTGCCTGGGAATTGTTTATCCGGAGCAATAAAGCAGAGACAAAAAAACCGCGCCGGTATTAACCGCGCGGTTTTTTCACATCTTACTGACAGGCCTGAATCAGGCGTCCACAAACACCATTTTCAGAATAAACAGCAGCGATACCACCACCACACACAGGTTCAGCTCACGCCAGCGTCCGGTACCCAGCTTCATTGCGCAGTAAGCGATAAACCCTAATGCAATCCCTTCGGTGATAGAGAAACTGAACGGCATCATCACGGCAGTCACAAACGCCGGAACCGATTCGGTCAGATCATTCCAGTTCACCCGCACCAGGCTGGAGGTCATCAGCACGCCGACATAAATCAGCGCCCCGGCAGTCGCATAAGCCGGTACCATGGCTGCCAGCGGCGAAATAAAGATCGCCGCGAGGAACAGCAGGCCGACCACAATGGCGGTCAGGCCGGTACGTCCGCCGACAGAAACCCCGGAGGTACTTTCAATAAATGCGGTCACAGAGGATGTCCCCATCGCAGAACCGGCAACGGAGCTGATACTGTCCACATACAACGCTTTTTTCATGTTCGGGAAACGGCCTTTTTCATCCGCCAGCCCGGCCTTATCAGTCACGCCGATCAGGGTACCGGAGGAGTCAAACAAGTTCACCAGCATAAATGAAAAGATAATCCCGGCGAGGGATACATCCAGCGCCCCCATGATATCGACATGGCCGACAACCGAGGTAATTCCCGGCGGCACATCAAATACGCCCTTGTAAGTGACATCCCCGAGGAAAAGCCCGATGGAGGTTGTCACCACAATCGACACCAGTACTGCCGCGTGAATATTGCGCGCAGCCAGAATGGCGATAATAAAGAAGCCCAGCGCCCCCAGCACCACACTGTGATCGGTAAACTTACCGATAGTCACCAGGGTATCCGGATTCGGCACAATAATACCGGCGTTTTTCAGACCCATCATGGCGATAAACAGCCCGATACCGCTGGTGATCCCGACCCGCAGACTCAGCGGGATATGGGCAATCAGCCAGTAACGGATACGCAGTAAGGTCAGGATAAACAACCCGACCGCACCCCAGAAAATCGCGCCCATCGCCACTTCCCAGGAGTAGTGCATCGCCCCCACCACCACAAAGGCGAAAAAGGCATTCAGCCCCATTGCCGGCGCAACCGCCACCGGCAGATTAGCAAATAACCCCATCCCGATACTGCCGATGGCAGCGATCAGACAGGTGGTGACAAACACCGCTTTGATATCCATCCCGGCGAACGAGAGGATTTGCGGGTTTACAAAGATGATATACACCATGGTGAGGAAAGTGGTCAGCCCGGCAATAACTTCTGTGCGGACAGTGGTGCCGTGTTCCTGTAATTTAAACACGCGCTGGAGCAGGCCCTGATGAGGATCAGTGCCGGAAGTCGGAGTAGTCATGAATAAGGAGTCCCGGAAATTTGTTTTTTTCGGCTTATCCTACCGCATCATTTTAAAAAAGAAAACGTTTGCGTTTCATTGCGGGAAAATCCCGGCCATTAACGATGCCGGGATTGTTATTGATCAAACTTATGATGAACAGGATGCCGGTTTTTCTGACAACCGCACCGGTTTCTCTCTTCCCCTGCCAAACAGGCGGGCAAGCCATGACTGACGGGGCTGCCGCTGTAATGAATAACGGCGCATCAGGGCATTTGCCCCCAACTCCAGCCCCGAACACATCACAAAATAGATAAAAGCGACAAACAGGAAAATCTCTGTCGGGTAGACCATGCTGCGGTTATTGACCTGAGTCGCAAGAAACGACAGCTCCCCCACACCGACGATATAGGCCAGTGAGGTATCTTTAATCAGCGCAATCCACTGATTAATAAAGGACGGGATCATCATCCGCAGCGCCTGCGGCAACACGATATGCCACAGAACTTCCCACCGGCTGAAGCCGAGAGACATCCCCGCCTGCCACTGCCCTTTGCCGATCGCCAGAATACCGGCCTTCACACCGTGGGCAATATAAGCAGAGGTGACCAGCGCCAGTGCGCAGACTACCGTGGTGATTTCCGACACATCCACACCAAAGGCGATCGGCAGCAGGAAATAGACCCAAAATATCAGCATAATGATGGGAATAGCGCGGAAAAATCCGAGAAATGCCGCGAACAGGTTTACCCACCAGCCACGCAGCATTGCCAGCATCACCCCGCCGATAGTCCCGAGCACGACAGAAATGGCCCCGGCAATCAGGCTGATCACCAGCGTCAGTACCGCGCCCTCAAGCGGACCGTCCGGGAACGTACCGAACAGCAGGTATTCCCAGTTATCACGAATTACGGAAAAATCCATCTTAATGCCCCTGTGCCAGTGCCCGTTGTGTCCGCCACTGCCCGAAGGCTTCCATCACGGCAATAATAGCGATATAAAGGATCGTCGCAACCCCGAAGGCTTCAAAGGTTTGTAAGGACTGACTTTCCACCTGACGCGATGCATAAGAGAGTTCAGCCACACCGATTGCCATCGTCAGGGACGAGTTTTTCACCACATTCATATACTGCCCGAGCAGCGGCGGCATGGCGATCCTGACCGCCTGCGGCAGCACCACATAACGCATGGACTGCCACGGTGTCAGCCCGAGCGCCAGCGCGGCTGATTTTTGCTGCCGCCCGATCCCGGCAATCCCCGCCCGTAATTCTTCCGCGATAAACGGCGCGGAGTAGAGTGTCAGCCCGAACCACCCGGCGATAAATTCAAATGACGGCCAGGCGAGTGTCAGCCCGGCCAGCTCAATTTCATGCGGCGTATTCAGCCAGATTTTCAGCGCCTGCGGCAGAATTTCCCCGGAAGCGAAATACCAGAAAAACAGCTGCACCAGCAGCGGCGTATTCCGGAATACACTGGTGTAAGCACTGACTGACCAGCGGAGCGGTGCGAACTGACTGTCCCGCCCGGCCACCAGCAGAAAACCCAGCAGTGTCGCCGCGAGAATCGTCCAGAATGAGATAAGCAGGGTGATCACAAACCCCTGCCCCAGCCACCCCAGATATTCCGGCGCAAGTAAGTGCGCACTTATAAATTGCTCAAACATCCGCTCATCCCGTCTGTTGCCGCAGAAATGCAGGAAGCCTCACCGGAGTGAGGCCTGATTCAGAAAGCACACTCACATTACTTCGGCTGGTCAGCCAGCGGAGCGAATTTAAATTCACCGCGCGGTTGTTCGGCTTTGGTACCCGGACCAAACCACTGGTTATAAATCTGCTGTGATTTGCCCTCACTTTCGAGTTTCAGCAGGGTTTTGTTTACCGCTTCCACCAGACGGGTTTCCCCTTTCGGTGCTGCCAGTGCCTGGTATTCACGGGTCAGACTGAACGGCGAGAGTTCAAACTCCGCTTTTACTGACTCCGGCAGGTTACCCAGCAGCCCGACCAGTTTGGCATCATCCTGCGTGATAGCATCAACGTTACCATTACGCAGCGCGGCGAAGGCCAGCGGGGTGTCATCATAAGAAATCACTTTGGTGCCCGGATATTTCTCGCGCAGTGTCACTTCCTGAACGGTACCTTTATCCGCGCCGATGCGCAGTTTTGCCACATCTTCCGGGGTTTTCAGCACGCCTTTGCGGGCAATAAATTTTTGTCCGGTCTGAAAATCAGGAATGGAAAAATCCACCTGTTTGGCACGCTCATCGGTAATAGTGAAGTTCGCCCCGATTAAATCCACTTTGCCGGAGACCAGCAGCGGAATGCGGTTTGCAGGGTTGGTCGGACGCAGTTCCAGCTTCACGCCGAGGTCATCGGCAACGGCCTGTGCAATATCCACGTCATAACCGGCCAGTTTTTTGGTCTGCGGATCGATAAATCCGAACGGCGGGTTGCTGTCAAAAACCGAAATACGGATCACGCCGGCTTTCTGAATGTCATCAAGCTTATCAGCCTGTGCTGTACCACTTACTAATGCTAAACCGGCAAGCAGAGCCGGAACAAATAATGTCGGTTTCATACACACCCCTGGAATCAGTCACGGAAAACGTCAATTTGTGTAAATCACCATCTCACGCTATCAACTCCGGCTTAGTTCCTGAAATACTAAGAAAGAATAATTCCATAACTGATTGTTCTAAGATGAACGCAGGACAGACTACTTTGCTCAATTACACCTGCTATTTGTAACCCATCCATTCTTATTAAAAAAACTAATTACATGACTTATAATTATTTATTGAAATAAAATCATACGTGATTTTTCCCGCAGAAATATTTCATGATCCTGATAAGCGATACTTAACAACCCATACCATCGTTAATTAAAATTAATATCCAAAAGAAATTACTTATCAGCAACCTGTTAATAAACAATCATATCTTATTATCTGTATATTTATCTTTCCATTGTCACCAAAATAAAAAATGAATTCTAACTTATGAAAAAAATACACATCCTGAGATGTGTAAATTTATAAATCTTGACAATAATCACATATCTGTAAAATTCAAAATTAAGCACTGGTAAATATACCTGATGATTCTAAATTTAAAGAGACTGATTATTATTGGTCTCTTTAAATGAAAATCCGCAAAAATAGCCTCTTATTTTTGTCAGTCTGGTATCTTATTTTTACCGGAGTTAACCATGTTAAAGAAAACGCTTATTACGGCATTAGTTTCTGCCGCCTTTTTTCAGGTTCAGCGTCTGCGGTCACTGCTGCGGGCGGAATTATAAACATCACAGGTGCTATCAGTGACACCACCTGTACCATTAACGGAGGCAACAGCGCCGACTTCGCCGTATTATTAGATCCGATTACCGTAACGGATGCCGGGGTAACCGCAAATACCGTCATTACCAAAAATCAGAAAGCCTTTACCATGACATTCTCTGATTGTGCGCCGGCATCAGTACCGCCGGGAAGTAACCTGAAAATACATTTCGCATCCCCTAATAATATATCGTCAACCGGAAACTATCTGATTAACGATACCGTTAATGAAGGGGATCCGTCCGTCGCGAAAAATGTCGGGTTCAGTTTATCGTCAACAACCGCACCGTCAGTGGCACTTTCACTGAATGCAGCGTATGACACCGGGGTGAAAGGCGATAAAACGGCACCGGCATCGGATCAGGTGACATTAATTGCCAGTTATTACAAAACCAATACCTCTCCTGCAAAAGTCGGGCCTGTACATTCCAACGTGATTTATACAGTCTCTTATTTATAACCATTGTCAGACAGTCAGGCTTGTCAAAAAGCCTGACTGTTTACAGGGGAATATAATGAAACGCCGATTCTTTTTTCTGGTGATGCTTATTTTATCCGCTGATGCCGCTGCCAATATCGTGATTAACAGCACCCGGCTTATTTATCATGAAGAAAATGACAGCATTACTGTTCAGCTGAATAACAATAGCCAGACATCATCATTAGCCCAGAGCTGGACGGATGACGGTGATATTAATGCCACACCGGAAAACAGCCGTTCGCCGTTTTATGTTTATCCGCCGATTGTCAAAATAGACGGTATGCAGGGACAGCAGCTTAAAATAAAGAAAAATAATGAAAAATTACCGGATGACCGCGAAAGTGTTTTTTATCTCAGTGTGCTGGATATTCCGGCCACACCCGCCAATGCCAAAGGAAAAAGTGTGTTACAGGTGGCTCTGCGGTCACGGATAAAGCTGTTTTACCGCCCTGCCGGGCTGACGGCAAATCCGGAAACGGTTATTGATAATATTCAGTGGAAGCTCAATGGTGACCATTTATCCGTCACCAATAATTCCCCGTATCATTTTACTATTGCGGCGGTCAATGCTAATGACAGCAGCCACACATGGCTGGCCGCCTCCGACATGATCCCGCCATTTTCTGAAAAACAATTACCGCTGAAAAATAAACCCGCGGCCCGTAATGCCTCAGTGACCTATGTGGATGATTACGGTGTGTATAAGTCGAAGAATATTACCTTCTGACGGACGATAATAACGTGAAAACACAACACTGCCTGCCGATTCTGATTATTGCCGGATTATGGAGCTATCCCCGCGAAGGCTTCACGGAAGAATTCGATACCACCCTGCTGGCCGGTGAATCCGCTAAAGGGGATATTTCACGTTTATATCAGGAAAATACACTGCCGTCCGGCGATCAGCTGATGGACGTTTATGTCAATAATACCTGGAAAGGCCAGTTTACCGTTGAAGTGGGAGAGCATAATAATGCCCTGAATTTTCAGCCGGCGGATATTAATAAGCTCGGACTGAATCTTTCAGATGATGCGAAAAAATTATCCGCAGAGAAACAACCGGTACCGGCAGATGATCTGACATCCGGACTGACTTATCACCTGAATAAAAGTACATTGCGGTTAGATTTGTCCGTGCCGCAAATCGGGGTAAAGACTGCCGATGCCGGTTATATTGACCCGGAATTATGGGATCACGGGCAGCCTGCCGTTATTCTCGGCTATAACGTCAATTACTATAACGCCAGACAAAAAAAGAATAACAAACAGAGTAATGACAGCTTTTTTGCCACGGTAAATTCCGGGCTGAACCTCGGTGTCTGGCAATTCCGCGATGAATCGGTTTATACCTCTTATTCCGGCGGACAGAAAGGCTGGAAAAATAACAGCCGTTACCTTTACCGCCCGATCAGCCGTATTTTATCTGCGCTGACGCTGGGGGATTTTTATACACCACCTTCTCTGTTCGGCAGTTTTAAATTCAGAGGCGCATCACTGGCAACGGATATGAATATGCTGCCGCCGTCCGGCCAGGGATTCGCACCAATCATCCGGGGAGTTGCCCAGACCAACGCCCTCGTCAGTATTTACCAGAACGGAAATCTTATTTTTCAGGAAAACGTGCCGCCGGGTGAGTTTATGTTCCGTGATATTCAGCCGACCGGCGGCAGCGGTGATTTTTCTGTCATTATTCAGGAAGCGGACGGACGGAAAGAATCATTTACCGTCCCCTTCTCCGCTGTGCCCGATATGCTGAAAGAGGGAATTTATAATTACAGTCTGACCGCCGGTCAGGCCCGGCCGGATAATACACACTACCGCCCGGCGTTTGTGCAGGGCGAATTCCGTTACGGGCTGAATAATACCGTGACACTGTATACCGGCGGGATTGCCGGAAAAGATTACCGCTCCCTTTTGGCGGGAAGCGCCTGGAATCTGCCGTTCGGTGCGCTTTCTGTTGATGTGACGCAGGCGGATGCGGACTTTAAAACCGGTCGCAAAAGCGGCCAGAGCTATCGTATCGCCTACAGTAAGTTTGTCAGCACCACCTCAACAAACCTGACTCTCGCGACATACCGCTACTCCACCGGGAATTTTTACAGTTTCACCGATGCTGTCTATCAGCAGGATAACTACCGGGCGTGGGATGCTTACCGTAATGAACAGGAAAACCTCACCGATAACACGCCGCGTCAGATACCGGATCTGATGACAATGGATGCCATGCGCGGTGCGCGGGCTAAAAATACCTTCACCGTGAATTTAAATCAGTATCTGGGAGAGAACCGGGGGGTGATTTATATCTCCGGCACACACCGGGATTACTGGAATTCCGGCGGCAGCAACCGGGAATATCAGCTTGGATATTCAAACAGTTATAACGAGATCAGTTATACCGTGTCTGCATCACGCACCCGCAATTTTGATGATAAAAATGAAACCCGGTTTTACCTGAATGTCAGCGTGCCGATTTCTGTTTTCGGCAAAAATGCCTCTCTCAGCAGCGGTATTTACGCCACCGATTCCCGTTATCAGCAAACAACGGTCAGCCTGAGCGGAACAGCCGGTAAAGATGATTTGGTTAACTACACGCTGACCGGCTCAAACCAGAACGGCGGCAGTAATCTGGCGGGTGCGAACCTCACTTACCGCAACCCGTACAGCACCCTGTCCGGCTCATTCAGTGAGGGTAACGATTACCGTCAGGCGGGTGCCGGGGCAAAAGGAACTATCGTCGCGATCCCGGGCCATATTGCCATGTCCGGTGACACCGGCAATACCTATACCATTATTGATGCCCCGCAGGCCGGTAACCGGATGGTGAATTCCGATAAAGCATCCCTGACAAACAGTGAGGGTGTGGTGCTGATGACACAATCCGTCCCTTACCGTGCCAATTCTTACACCCTGTCAGACACAGAAAAAAGTGCCGGTGCCGAAGTGACCGGCAATATCGGCCAGGTCAGCCCGTATAAAGGTGCGGTCAGTTATATCCGCATGGAAACCGACCCGCGCCAGACTTTCATTCTGCGGGCGGCGCGGGAAAACGACGGCACACTGCCGTTCGGCACAGAAGTGACCGATGCGCAGCATCAGCCGCTGGGGTATGTCGGGCAGTCCGGACTGCTCTATCTGAAAAGCGGGCAGTTGCCGTCCTCACTGATTATAAAACTGACGGCAGACGGGAAACAGCAGTGTGTTATCCGCAATCCGGTGGTCACGCCGGATAAAAATCACAACATCTGCCGGTAAAAGGAAACAATGATGAAAACATCCGCCGCTGTATTACTTTTATTCCTGACGGTGATAAGCAGCAGGGCCGCTTATGCCACCTGCTCCGCAACATCCACCCAGACAGCACCGGCCGTGGTGCTGGATCTTTCGGCTGATCTGGTCGGCGCCACCACAACTGTATCCAAAGTATCTCAGACCAACTTCAGCGGCCCGTTCACCTGTACTGCCGCGCTGCCCCTTTTCCCGAATACCATCGGAATCGACTCTCCTTTTAATGGCCGGACAGCAACAATCGGATTTAATAACGGCGCACAACTCGTCAATATCACCCTGACTGCACTGACAAAAAATAATGTTTCCGGCCTGGCGGCCGGCCCCCACAACGGAACTGAACTCAATACCGGTTTCACTCTGCGTTTTGACCTGGTCACCACGCCGACCGGTAACTACACCAAAGTAGCGGGCAGTTCCGTGACAATTACACCGGTTATTTTTGCCTCTGATGCCACCACGCTGGGGCTGGTGGGCTGGCTGGCCGCGCTTGTCAGTAAAATTCTGCAGTTTCTGCTGACACTGCAGTGGCCGACCGATACAAATGATATGTTTTTGCAGCCGGTGCAGGTTACTTACAATCCACCGGTGACCACCTGTACCTTTACCAATGCCGGGCTGACTGTCAGTCTGCCGCTGATGAGTATCAATGCCGTTAAAACCACCGATAAAGCCGGATATACCCCGTTCCGCCTCAATTTTACCTGTGATGGCCTCCTCCCGGGTAACACTGCGTCCCGGGATATTGCCATGTTCCTGTCGTCGTCCAATTTACAGCCGTCCGACAAAACCGTGCTGACCAATACCGTTTCCGGCGGTGCCGGTGGTGTCGGCTTCCGCGTGGTGAAAGCCGGTAACCTCAGCAGCCCGGTGCAGTTTTCTGACAGTGCCAATGCTCAGGGCAGTGCCACCAGTATTTTCACTGCCGCCAAAGGCAGCGCAGTCTCACCGGCTTTCTCTGTTGACCTCGGTGCGTATTACTATCCCTACAATCCGGGCGCGGTGACACAGGGAAAATTGAGCAGTTCCGCGACCCTGGTTTTTTCCTACAACTGAACCGCCGGAGGACACGATGCGGACAGGCATTCTTATCATTCTGCTCCTGTGCATGCAGGCGGGATACGCCGGTGTTGTCATCAATACCACGAGGGTGATTTTCCCGGGCAATCAGGAAAAGACAGAGATCCAGCTGACCAACAGCGGGGAAATACCGTCGCTGGTGCAGAGCTGGGTGGATGAGGGGGATATCAATTCCTCGCCGGAAACCAGCAGCGCCCCGTTTATGGTGGTACCGCCGGTGACGCGGTTAGCCGGAGGCGGCGGGCAGCAGCTGAAAATCCGTGTTCTGAAAAACAGCCTGCCCCGCGACCGGGAATCGGTTTTTTATCTCAATGTGGTGGATATTCCGGCGAAAACGGTTACTACCGGCAATACTCTGCAATTTGCCCTGCGGACACGGATAAAGCTGTTTTACCGGCCGGATACGCTGCCACTGACGCCGGATGACGTCCCCGGACAAATTTCTGTTTCTCTGTCAGAAAAGATACTGATTCTGAACAACCCGTCACCTTACTATTTCACATTATCCGCACTCGTCTCCGGCGGAGATAATGCACCGTCACATATCAGCACCGTGATGCTCGCCCCTTATTCAGAGAGCCGGGTGGCATATACAGGGCAATTATCTGCAGGAGAGTCCGTCACGCTGATCAGCATTAATGATAAAGGACGCAATGTGCGGACAGAGAAAAAACTGAACAGAACATGCGGCCAGGTAATGACCGGCATTTGCCTTACGGATTAAGTGCATTACCGCACCGGCCGCAGAAACGGCTGTCCGGCGGATAACCGGTACCGCACTTCTGACAATATCCGGCGATAGTCTGCGGAGCGTTATTGCTTAACTGCTCCGGATAACCATTATTGTCGCGGCCATGCTTATTGTAACCCGTATTACCGTGCTTGCTGCCTTGGCCGCTGCGGTGGTTCCCGTGACCAGAGCCGCCTCCGCTGTTAAAAAACCGGCTGAATAAACCTATCGTGCACCTCCGGAAACACTGTTTTGTCTGTTTCAGAAAGTATAAACCCCGGAGTTAACTCCGGGGTCAAATCAAAACGGGTACTTTTACAAAAACAGACAATATCGCCGGAGAAGCAATCCTGCTATGCCGGATCATTCCCTTTTTCGCCGTTATTACTGTGCGCGGAAACTTCAATCACATGCTCACCGAGCAGGATACGTTCCACATCATCCCCTTTCACATGACGGAAATCCTGTCCCTTCACGTAATAGAAGATAAATTCACAGATATTCTGGCAGCGGTCACCGATACGCTCGATAGAGCGGGCACAGAACAGCGCGGTCAGGACACTCGGGATAGTGCGCGGATCTTCCATCATATAAGTCATCAGCTGACGGACAATCCCTTCATATTCCTGATCCACTTTCTGATCTTCGCGGTAGATGCGGATAGCTTCCTGAATATCCATACGCGCAAAGGCATCCAGCACATCATGCAGCATCTGAATGGCATGGCGGCCGAGGGATTCCAGACTGACCAGCAGCGGCTGATGCTGATGTGAAAATTTTTCCAGCGCAGTTTTGGCAATTTTATCCGCCACATCGCCAATACGCTCAAGTTCGGCGATCGTCTTTGAAATTGCCATAATCAGGCGCAGATCACTCGCCGTCGGCTGACGTTTGGCAATAATGCGGACACAGGCTTCATCAATCATCACTTCCATGATGTTGACCTGCTTGTCACCGGCGATAACCTCACGCGCCAGGTCTTCATCCTGGTTATGCATGGCGGTGATCGCTTTGCTGAGCTGCTCTTCCACCAGCCCGCCCATCGTCATCATTTCTGTGCGAATATGCTCTAATTCAGCATTAAACTGCCCGGAAATATGTTTATTGTGATTCAGATTTTCCATGATTGTCTCCGCATCAGCCATAACGACCGGTGATGTAATCTTCGGTTTGTTTCTTGCCCGGGGTGGTAAACAGGGTATCAGTATCACTGAATTCAATCAGTTCGCCCAGATACATAAACGCAGTATGGTCAGAACAGCGTGCCGCCTGCTGCATGTTATGGGTGACGATCACCACGGTGTATTCCGATTTCAGCTCGCTGATAAGCTCTTCAATACGCCCGGTGGAGATAGGATCCAGCGCCGAACACGGCTCATCCAGCAGGAGAACCTCAGGGCGGATAGCGATACCGCGGGCAATACACAGACGCTGCTGCTGACCGCCGGAGAGGCTGTAACCGCTCTGATGCAGTTTATCTTTGGTTTCGTTCCACAGCGCCGCTTTGGTCAGCGCCCACTGCACCCGCTCATCCATTTCGGCGCGCGGCAGTTTTTCAAACAGACGGACACCAAAGGCAATGTTGTCATAGATGGACATCGGGAACGGTGTCGGCTTCTGGAACACCATACCGACTTTGGCGCGTAATAACGCGATATCCTGGGTATCGGTCAGAATATTGGTGCCATCCAGCAGGATTTCCCCTTCCGCACGCTGTTCATTATACAGTGCGTACATTTTGTTGAAGGTACGCAGCAGGGTCGATTTCCCGCAACCGGACGGGCCGATAAAGGCCGTGACTTTATTTTTGGCGATATCCAGCGAAATGTTTTTCAGCGCGTGGAACTGGCCGTAATAGAAGTTCAGATCACGGACCTGAATTTTGCTTTCAGTTACGTTTTGAATTTTACTCATGACTCTCTCTCATTCATCCGCAGTCATTTAATCAGTGCTTTTTCTTCGCAAACAGCACACGCGCCACGATATTAATTAACAGCACACACAGTGTGATCAGCAGGACACCCGCCCAGGCCAGACTCTGCCATTCCGCGAACGGACTCATGGCAAATTTGAAGATGGTGACCGGCAGGTTGGCAATCGGCTGCATCAGATCCGTACTCCAGAACTGGTTGGAGAGGGAGGTAAAGAGCAGCGGCGCCGTTTCCCCGGCAATACGGGCAATCGCCAGCAGCACCCCGGTGATAATCCCGGAGACCGAGGCTTTCAGGGTAATCGCTGAAATCATTTTCCATTTTGGTGTGCCGAGGGCATACGCCGCTTCGCGCAGGCTGTCCGGCACCAGACGCAGCATGTTTTCCGTGGTGCGGATAACAATCGGGATCTGTAACAGTGCCAGGGCAATCACCCCCGCCCAGCCGGAGAAGTGCTGCATCTGCATCACCACGATGGTGTAAACAAACAGCCCGACCACAATCGACGGTGCGGATAACAAAATGTCATTAATAAACCGGGTGACTTCCGCCAGCCAGGACTTACGGCCGTATTCCGCCAGATAAATGCCGGCAAGAATGCCCAGCGGTGTCCCGATAACGGTCGCCCATAAGATCAGCAGGCCGGAACCGACAATGGCGTTCGCCAGACCCCCGCCTTCGGTATTCGGCGGCGGTGTCATTTCGGTGAACAGCGCCAGTGACATGCCGTCCATCCCTTTGGTGACGGTCGAGAACAGGATCCAGATTAACCAGAACAGCCCGAATGCCATCGTGGACATGGATAAAAACAGGGCAATGCGGTTTTTCTGGCGACGCCAGAACTGACGTTTCTGCCGTGCGCTGATATCCACTTTCGGTTGCTGAATATTCATGTCAGTCATCTCAGCGCCCCTCTTTCTTATTCAGACGCATCACCATAAATTTGGAGATAGCAAGGACGATAAAGGTGATGACAAACAGAATCAGCCCCAGCTCCATCAGTGCTGCAGTGTGCAGCCCGGATTCCGCTTCCGCGAATTCGTTCGCCAGTGCCGAGGTGATACTGTTGCCCGGCATGTACAGCGAGAAGCTGTCCAGCTGATAGGTGTTACCGATGATAAAGGTCACTGCCATGGTCTCCCCCAGGGCACGGCCCAGACCCAGCATCACACCGCCGATCACCCCGTTCTTGGTGTACGGCAGCACAATCCGCCAGATCACCTCCCAGGTGGTACAGCCGATGCCGTAAGCCGATTCTTTCATCATCACCGGCGTCTGCTCGAACACATCACGCATCACCGAGGCAATATACGGAATAATCATAATGGCGAGGATAACGCCCGCCGCCAGGATACCGATCCCGAAGGCCGGGCCGGAGAACAGCTCGCCGACAATCGGGATGCTCGACATCACCTCGCCGACCGGCTGCTGGAAATAGGTGGCAAACAGCGGGGCAAAGACAAACAGTCCCCACATGCCGTAAACGATACTCGGAATAGCGGCTAACAGCTCGATCGCGATACCCAGCGGACGGCGCAGCCAGTTCGGTGCCAGTTCGGTCAGGAACAGCGCAATCCCGAAACTCACCGGGACCGCAATCAGCAGGGCGATCACCGAGGTCACGATAGTGCCGTAAATCGGTACCAGTGCCCCGTATTCTTCCGCCGGCGGGTTCCACTCTTTATTCCATAAGAAACCTAAGCCGAATTTTTCAATGCTCGGCCATGACGCAATAATCAGTGAAATAATAATTCCGCCAAGCAACAATAGCGTAATCAGCGCCGCCAGTTTTACCAGGGCACTGAAAAGTTGGTCGCCGCGTTTGCTTGGTGGTTTCATTGCCGTTTTCAGTTCGGCCATAGTCGCTTCCGTTTTTACACAGATCCCCCCGGTACGGGGGGATGAAATTGCTGACAAAGCAGGATAAAACGTGGTTTTTCCTGCTTTGTGTTATCAGCCGAAAATCAATAAATTGATTTTCCTGGTTTATTTTTACAACTTCTTCGGTCGTCGCCAACCCCTGCGGGTTTGTCAACGGCCTGATCCCCCCGGTACGGGGGGATCAATTACTGATAAATCGTTACTTCATCATCTGCCGTATCAGTACAGCGGCTTACCGCTGCTGTCTTTGACACTGGTTTTCCATGATGCGCGGATTTGTTCAATCACTTCCTGCGGCAGTACCGCGTAATCCAGTTTCTCTGCCTGCTCACCGCCGTTCTTGTATGCCCAGTCAAAGAATTTCAGAACTTCCTGCCCTTTGGCGGCATCTTTCTGGTTAGTGTGAACCAGAATAAAGGTGGTGGAGGTAATCGGCCATGCATTCGGACCCGGCTGGTTAGTCAGATCCTGAGCGAAACTTTTTGACCACTCGGCTTTACGCGCTGCGTTACTGAAGCTTTCGCCGGTCGGGGAAACCGCATCACCATCCGCGGAAATCAGCTTGGTGTAAGCCAGTTTGTTCTGTTTGGCGTAAGCGTATTCCACGTAACCGATAGAGCCGGGCAGACGCTGAACGAATGCAGCAATACCGTCGTTACCTTTACCGCCGAGACCAACCGGCCAGTTAACAGTAGAGCCTGCACCGACTTTTTCTTTCCAGTCAGGGCTGACTTTTGACAGGTAGCTGGTGAAGACGAACGAGGTACCGGAACCATCCGCACGGCGGACAACAGCGATATCCTGATCCGGCAGTTTCACTGACGGGTTCAGTTTGGTAATTGCCGGGTCATTCCATTTTTTGATGTTACCCAGGTAGATATCACCCAGGGTTTTGCCGTCGAGTACCAGTTCACCGGACTTCAGGCCCGGCAGGTTGACGGCCAGTACCACACCGCCGATCACGGTCGGGAACTGGAATAAGTTATCTGCGGCCAGTTTATCTTCGGACAGCGGCGCATCTGACGCCCCGAAATCAACGGTGTTGGCCACAATCTGCTTCACACCACCGGAGGAACCAATCCCCTGGTAGTTAACTTTGTTACCGGTTTCTTTCTGGTAAGTATCAGCCCACTGCGCATATACCGGCGCCGGGAATGTTGCACCCGCCCCGGTCAGACTGGTCGCGGCAAATGCAGAAAATGCAGAGAGAGAAAGTGTCGCTGCCATAACAGTGGCTACTGCGGTACGCATCGGTTTCATGATCCCTCCTGACGGGATTTGTAGATAATGACGATAAACGTTGTATCTGGTTAATGTCGGAACATGAGGGAAAATAGGACAATCTGGTGACAATAATATGTAGGTTATATGACAGTTTTATGACACTGCAGGTGCGCGGGGGCACAAAACCGGAAAAATAGCGGAAAGAAACAATACCGGGGAATAAATTTAATTCGTTGATTTAATTGTTATTAAAAGCAAGACTCCGGAGAACAGGACGTCCTGCGGGGAATTATGACAGCCATATTACGATGACATGCGGCTGTCATCATAATTAATCATCTCTGTCATCCGGCAGCGGCAGCATCACGCGGATACGGAATCCGCCGCGCTGACTGCGGCCGACATCGATTTTACCGTCATGCGCATCCACAATCCGGCGCAGAATCGCCAGCCCCAGCCCGGTGCCTTTATTACTTCGCGCTTTTTCACCCTGCACAAACGGCTGGAACAGGTCCGGAATATCCGCCTCATCGATACCGTTGCCGTCATCTTCCACCTGAAACCAGGCGAAATGCCCGTCTTCGCCGCTGCTGACACGGATCCAGCCGTTACCGTAGCGGGTAGCATTGACCAGCATGTTGCCCAGTGCGCGTTTAATCGCAATCGGGTTACCGGTGAGATAAACCGGTGCCTGAATAACATCATTCTGAAGTGTGACATCCGAGTGGATGTGCGCTTCAATCACCTCATTGAGAACAGACGTCAGTTCCAGATGCACCATCTCCATCTCACGGCCGGTGCGCAGATACGCCATAAACTGCTCAATGATGCCGTCACACTCTTCAATATCATTGTTGATGGATTCCGCCAGATAGTCATCGTCCGGGTTCATCATTTCTGTTGCCAGGCGGATTCGGGTCAGCGGCGTGCGTAAATCATGGCTGACACCGGCCATCAGCACAGTGCGATCCTGCTCCAGCGTTTTGATATCCCTGGACATCTGGTTAAAAGAACGGATAACCGAACGCACTTCAGCCGCCCCGGCTTCCCGTACCGGGACCAGCGGGCCGCCGGTGCCGATTTGCCGTGCAGCAGATTCCAGTTCAGTCAGCGGACGGTTCTGATAGCGGATAAACACCCAGACCCCGGCAAAGACAATCAGCAGAAAGGCAAAAATATAACGAAAGACCGGTGAGAACTGATCCTGACCGATTTCGGTCAGCGGCACTCTCACCCAGACATCCGGGGCGATATAGGAGTTCAGCCACAGCACGGGATAATCACGGCTGACTTCCAGCCGGACATCCGCATAACCTTCCAGATAATGACTCATCTGTTTACTGAGGGACTCAAAATGACGCGCCCAGCGCAATCCGCCCTCATCGGCTGTTTTTTCGGTAAAAAAGGTAATCCCCAGCTCTTCATAAATTTTCTTACGCAGCGCCGGAGAAACACGCACTGCGGTTCCGTCCTTCAGCACCATTTCGTCACTCATCAGTGTGCGTACTTCATAGGCCAGCACCCGGTTAAACTGCTGCAGGCTGGGCATCACAATAAAGTTCACAACGGCCAGATAACTTGTTGTTATGGTTGCAAACAACAGGAAAATGACCAGAAATAACGAGCGGGAAAAGGTGCTCCTCGGCGAGAACCGCAGCCGCTTCATGCCTTGTTGCCGTCCGGAACGAAGACGTAACCCAGCCCCCAGACGGTCTGGATATAACGCGGATGTGTCGGATCTTCCTCAATCATGCGGCGCAGACGGGAAATCTGCACGTCGATTGAACGTTCCATTGCGCTGTACTCACGACCGCGTGCCAGACTCATCAGCTTATCGCGGGACAGCGGCTCACGCGGGTGAGACACCAGCACTTTCAGTACCGCGAACTCACCGCTGGTCAGCGGCATATTTTCATCTTCGTGGAACATCTCACGGGTGCCGAGGTTCAGTCTGAATTTACCGAACTGAATTACCGCATCATCCTGGGACGGCGCACCCGGCAGTTCATTCGCCTGACGGCGCAGCACCGCGCGGATACGTGCCAGCAGTTCACGCGGGTTAAACGGCTTCGGAATATAATCATCCGCACCGATTTCCAGCCCGACAATGCGATCCACTTCTTCCCCTTTCGCCGTCACCATAATGATCGGAATCGGGTTATTCTGACTTCTCAGACGGCGGCAGATAGACAGCCCGTCCTCGCCCGGTAACATCAGATCCAGGACAATAAGATGAATTGATTCACGCGTCAGCAGGCGATCCATCTGTTCCGCATTCGCGGCGGTACGGACCTGGAAACCCTGCTCACTCAGATAGCGCTCAAGCAGCGCACGCAGACGCATGTCATCATCAACGACAAGGACCTTATAACTTTCCTGCATGTTTGACTCCCGGGTTCATTTTTTCATGCAACTCTTCAGATTAATTGTGCCTACCCAGCAATCGGATGATAGCGGATAGACAAAATGACATAATTCACTTCACCGTTAGGTGTTATTACCGTTACTTCATCATCCGCCTGTTTTCCGATTAATGCCCGGGCCACAGGGGAATCGACTGAAATCCATTTCTTTGCCGGGGAAAACTCATCAGGTCCGACGATGCGAAAAGTCTGAATTTCTTCATCGTCATTTTCCAGTTCCACCCACGCCCCGAAAAATACTTTTCCTTCCTGGCGGGGATCCGGCTCAACTATCTTTAAGTTATCCAGGCGTTTTGAAAGAAACCGGACACGCCGGTCTATTTCACGCAGGCGTTTCTTCCCGTATATATACTCGGCATTTTCCGAGCGATCTCCCTGTGCAGCGGCTTCTGACACTGCCTGAGTGACCTGCGGACGTTCTGTTTTCCAGAGATATTTTAACTCCTGATCCAGCGCATCCCACCCTTCACGGGTAATCAGGTTACTTTTTGCCATATGTTACCTAAACAAAAAATAAATTATTTAAATAAATTGTAATACTAAATGCATTTTCTGAAAGATAACAGCTATGAATAATTCATTTATATTACTTTATCCCGGCTGGTAATTCCCGTTTTGAACACGTATAACTGTCCCCTGAAATTTTTTTACATCAATTTATCGCAGCCGGAAAGAATATCATGATGAATGAATCTCTGAGCCAGATTATTGCCGGTGAACTGAAGGCGCAAACCCGCCAGGTCACCGCCGCGATTACCCTGCTGGATGAGGGAAATACAGTCCCTTTTATCGCCCGCTACCGGAAAGAAGTCACCGGCGGCCTGGATGATACTCAGCTGCGTCAGCTGGAAACCCGCCTCAGCTACCTGCGCGAACTGAACGACCGCCGTCAGACCATCCTCAAATCCATTGAGGACCAGGGCAAACTGACCCCGGAACTGGCGGGCGCGATTAACGGCACGCTCAGCAAAACGGAGCTGGAAGACCTCTACCTGCCTTACAAACCCAAGCGCCGCACACGCGGACAGATTGCGGCGGAAGCCGGTCTGGAACCGCTGGCAGACACGCTGTGGCAGGATCCGTCACAGGATCCGGAAACCCTCGCCGCCGCCTATACTGACAGCGAAAAAGGGGTTGCCGACACCAAAGCCGCCCTCGACGGTGCCCGCTACATCCTGATGGAGCGATTTGCGGAAGATGCCGGTCTGCTGGGGAAAGTCCGTGATTATCTGTGGCGCAATGCACACCTGGTTTCCGTTGTGAGCAGCGGCAAAGAAGCGGAAGGCGCGAAATTCAGTGATTATTTCGATCACCATGAACCGATTGCCAATGTCCCGTCACACCGCGCTCTGGCGATGTTCCGCGGCCGTAATGAAGGGATTCTGCAACTCTCCCTCAATGCTGATCCGCAGTGTGAAGAGCCGCCGAAAGAGAGCTATTGTGAAGAATTAATCCGCGATTACCTCGGTGTCCGCTTTAACAATGCCCCGGCGGACAGCTGGCGCAAAGCGGTCGTGAGCTGGACATGGCGGGTCAAGGTGCTGCTGCACCTGGAAACTGAGCTGATGGCTGCGCTGCGTGAAAAAGCGGAAGATGAAGCTATCAATGTCTTCGCCCGCAACCTCAGTGATTTGCTGATGGCGGCACCGGCCGGGATGCGCGCCACCATGGGACTGGATCCGGGTCTGCGGACAGGGGTGAAAGTCGCGGTGGTGGATGCCACCGGTAAAGTGCTGGCCACCGACACCATTTACCCGCACACCGGTCAGACCGCCAAAGCAGCGGCATCCGTCGCGGCGCTCTGCCTGAAATACCATGTGGAACTGGTGGCGATCGGTAACGGTACCGCCTCCCGCGAAACCGAACGTTTCTTTGCCGATGTGCAGAAGCAGTTCCCGGATATCAAAGCCCAGAAAGTGATTGTCAGCGAAGCCGGCGCCTCCGTTTATTCCGCCTCGGAACTGGCGGCGGCAGAATTTCCGGATCTGGATGTCTCGCTGCGCGGTGCCGTTTCTATCGCCCGCCGGTTGCAGGATCCGCTGGCCGAACTGGTGAAAATCGACCCGAAATCCATCGGTGTCGGCCAGTATCAGCATGATGTCAGCCAGACACAGCTTGCCCGTAAACTGGATGCGGTGGTGGAAGACTGCGTAAACGCCGTCGGCGTTGACCTCAACACCGCGTCTGTCGCCCTGCTGACCCGCGTTGCCGGACTGAGCAAAGTGATCGCGCAGAATATTGTTGACTGGCGTGATGAGAACGGTCGTTTTGCTGACCGCAAACAACTGCTGAAAGTCGCGCGTCTCGGCCCGAAAGCCTTTGAACAGTGTGCCGGGTTCCTGCGCATTGCCGGCGGTAAAAATGCGCTGGATGCCTCCACCGTTCACCCGGAAGCCTATCCGGTGGTGGAAAAAATCCTGCAGGCCACACAAAAAACCCTCAGCGATCTGATGGGTAACGGTGATGTGCTGCGCAATCTGAAAGCACAGGATTTTGTCACTGAACAGTTCGGTGTGCCGACGGTTTCCGACATCCTCAAAGAGCTGCAAAAACCCGGCCGTGACCCGCGTCCGGAATTTAAAACCGCCACCTTTGCCGATGGTATCGAAACCATGAATGATCTGCGTCCGGGCATGGTGCTGGAAGGCGCAGTCACCAACGTCACCAATTTCGGTGCTTTTGTCGATATCGGTGTTCATCAGGACGGACTGGTGCATATCTCCTCGCTGGCAAACCGCTATGTGGAAGACCCGCATACTGTGGTCAAAGCCGGGGATATTGTCAGCGTCAAAGTGCTGGATGTGGATATCGCCCGTAAGCGTATCGCGCTGACCATGCGGATGGACGAAGAGCCGGAAACGGCAGCCCGCCGTGGTGGCGGCAGCGATAAACCACGATCGGAAAAACGTCAGAACAACCGCCCTGCCCGTAACAGTAAAAATGACAGCGCTGCCGGTAACAGTGCGATGGGTGATGCCCTCGCCGCTGCGTTCGGTAAGCGCAAGTAATTCCCCTGCTATCATGTACGCGGCAGCCCCGGCTGCGCGTACATTTCCCTCCTGTTAGTCGCATATTGCGTTAACCAGTGGTAAAAATTGTTATTAACGTAAATCAATACGTAAAATATCTGCTCTCAATTGTTTTATACGCCGGATATCTTGATGCATATCAAACTTTGCTGGTTAATTTTCGGGCTAAATAGGTAAAATATTGTTGGTTATGATTTGCATTTACAGTATCAATTAAATTTGTAAGGGATATTTTTCTGCCAAACTGTTCGTGCGATAATCATTTGCAATATCATTCCTGTTTGCATGGTTAACCGGAGCCTTTATGACACTTCAGCCACAACACAGTTATAAAATTCTGGGCTTTTCCGGGGAAATCAGCCCGGCATACCGTCAGAAATTATTGTCTCTGGGCATGCTGCCCGGCTCTGTTTTCCGGGTGATCCGCAGCGCTCCGCTGGGCGATCCGATCCAAATCGAAACCCGGCACGTCAACCTGATGCTCAGAAAAAAAGACCTGGCGCTGCTGATGCTTGATGACGTGCAGGCGTAATCCGCCGCACATCCCGCGCTGACTCACTCTTTTCCCTCTGCCGCCGGCCGAGGGGTTTGTATTTATTGATTGGCATACGACACTATGAAAGCACTCACCCTGGGACTCATCGGTAATCCCAATTCAGGGAAGACCACGCTGTTTAACCAGTTAACCGGATCCAAACAACGCGTCGGCAACTGGGCCGGTGTGACCGTGGAACGGAAAATCGGTTATTTCACCACACCGGAACACAAAATTGAGCTGGTGGATTTACCCGGCACCTACTCACTGACCACCATCTCCGAACAGACTTCCTTAGACGAACAGATTGCCTGCCACTTTATCCTCAGCGGTGAAGCGGACATGCTGATTAACGTTGTCGACGCATCCAATCTCGAGCGTAACCTGTATCTGACGCTGCAGCTGCTGGAACTGGGTGTTCCCTGCATTATCGCCCTCAATATGCTGGATATCGCCGACAAAGCGAATATCAATATTGATGTCAAAGCGCTGTCAGAACGCCTCGGCTGCCCGGTAATTCCGCTGGTTTCTACCCGCGCGTCCGGTATCTGTGAGCTGAAAGCCGCGATCGACAAACACACAATGACACCGCATGACGTGCTGGTGAACTATCCGGCGGCTCTGCTCGACAGCATGAACACGCTTGCGCAGTCGATTCCTGCGGAAGAATTCAGCGCCACACAGCGCCGCTGGCTGGCACTGCAAAGCCTGGAAGGGGATATCTACAGCCAGGCACGCGCCGGTTTCACCCCGGAGCATGTGCAGTCTGTCCGTGACGCAATGCAGGCACAGCAGCAGGAAGAGCCGGAACTGGTGATTGCGGATGCCCGTTATCAGACTATCGCGGATATCTGCGAAACAACGATTGATAACAGCCATTCCGAGCCGAATAAACTGACCGCCGCGATGGACAGAATTGTCCTCGACCGCTGGCTGGGCGTGCCGGTATTCCTGTTTGTGATGTACCTGATGTTCGTACTCGCCATCAATATCGGCGGGGCATTACAGCCGCTGTTTGAAGGCGGTTCGGAAGCCATTTTCATTAACGGGACACAATGGCTGGGAATGACGCTCGGCTTCCCGGACTGGCTGACCATATTCCTCGCCCAGGGGGTCGGCGGCGGTATCAACACCGTGCTGCCGCTGGTGCCGCAAATCGGGATGATGTACCTGTTCCTCTCCTTCCTGGAAGATTCCGGTTATATGGCCCGCGCAGCATTTGTGATGGACAGACTGATGCAGGCACTCGGACTGCCCGGCAAATCCTTTGTGCCGCTGATTGTCGGTTTCGGCTGTAACGTGCCGTCCATTATGGGTGCCAGAACCCTGGATGCGCCGCGCGAGCGGCTGATCACTGTCCTGATGGCACCGTTTATGTCCTGCGGGGCGCGGCTGGCTATCTTCGCGGTTTTCGCCGCCGCCTTCTTCGGCAAAAACGGCGCAAGCATTGTCTTCTCCCTGTATATCCTCGGTATTGTGGTGGCTATCCTCACCGGTCTGCTGCTCAAGCACACCATTATGCGCGGCGAAGCCTCACCGTTTGTGATGGAACTGCCGGTGTACCATGTGCCGCATATGAAAACCCTGTTTATGCAGACCTGGCAGCGCCTGAAAGGCTTTGTGGTACGTGCGGGTAAAGTGATTATTGTCGCCAGTATGGTAATCGGCGCACTGAACAGCTTCAGTTTCTCCGGCAAACCGGCGGACAGCATTAATGATTCCGCGCTGGCCTCGGTCAGTAAAGTAGTCACCCCGCTGCTCAGCCCGATTGGTGTCACCAATGATAACTGGCAGGCCACTGTCGGCCTGATCACCGGTGCGATGGCGAAAGAAGTGGTGGTCGGGACACTGAATACCCTCTACACCGCTGAAAGTATCACCAACGAACCGTTTGATCCGGAATCCTTTGATTTATGGGGTGAACTGGGTGATGCGGTCAATGAAACCCTGGATTCCCTGGCAGAAACCTTCACGTTCGCAGCCTTATCTAACCCGATCGAAGCCAGTAAGGGCGACGGCGAGATGGACGGCGGTACCATGGGCACTATGGCCGCGAAATTCGGCTCTGATGTTGCGGCTTACAGCTATCTGATCTTTGTGCTGCTGTATGTACCGTGTGTGTCGGTAATGGGGGCTATCGCCCGTGAAACCAGCCGCGGCTGGATGACCTTCTCCATCCTGTGGGGTCTGAACGTGGCTTACTCACTGGCCGCCCTGTTCTACCAGGCCGCCACATTCAGTGCGCATCCGGGCAGCAGTTCAGTGATTATCGGCGTGGTGGTGATTTTCAACCTGATCCTGTTTGCACTGCTGCGCCGCACACGCAGCCGGGTGAGTCTCAGCTTCCGCCGTGATGCACACAGCCGCTGCGGTGGCTGCTCCGGCAATGAGTGTCACTGATAAAAGGACACGGACATGATCAGCCTGATCGCAGTACGTGACGCCATTGCACTGAATGGCCGGGCAGACGCCCGGCTGCTCAGCCACCAGCTGAATGCCCCGGAAGCCCTGGTGCAGGCCATGATGGAAAAGCTGGCGGCGATGGGGAAAATCGACGCGGTGGATGTCAGCAGCTGTCTGAGCAGCAGCTGCAAACAGTGCCCGGAAAGTCAGGGCTGTGACACGAAGGTGTATCAGATCCGTTCATAACGATAATAAAAAACGAATCATTTTTAATTAAATGATTCGTTTTTTATTAAAAATAAGCACTGACATTCCATATTATTAAGACATCCGAAATAAATAGCATCAATTTTTCTCAGAATATAAAATATTTTTATTTTCTGCTCACAGCCAGTAAAATAAAGATGACAACAATAATATCAAAAGAAACAGTTTTTTCCGCAGCGGATGAACGCTGGACAGATCAATTTGATCGGCCAGCCCAACCTCCCTTTAAAAAATTCTATGTCTTTAATGACAGCATCCTGTTTTTTTCCGGTGATATTAATCCGATATTAGCAACGCTGGCCTCATATCTGACATCCGCTCTCGGTGTAGATGAAGAATATGCGGAACGAATGGCTGAGATATCTGAAATCGACAACGATAAATGTGAAATCATAGAGGTAGACCGTACTGACGGGCGGGTTGTTTACTCACAGAATGCATCCGTCAGTGAAGAAAACGGCCACATTTTTTACGGTGCAGGTTCGGGATCTGCCCGCGCCATCCAATCATTTATTACCGGTATCCGGGTGATTAATGAGTCAGGCAATCACTATCAGTTTATAAAACATGGGCTGCATCTTCTTACACAAAGTATGAAATATGCCTTTAAGAAAGATAAATGTTCCGGCGGAAATATTGCAAAAATAATATGGTATGGAGATGGTATTATTGATAACCAACTTAACTGGATAAAACCATCAGAAATTAATAATTACCATGATAGTATAATAAAAAAGATCGCTGAGAGATTTGAAAGTAAAAACGCATTAACTGAACTGATAACCATGATGATTGATGAAGAAAAACAATATGTAAAAGAATTAGAATTTGAGTCAAAAGTTTTTGACGATAATTCTGCCCCGCGTTATAGTGCAAAAAACAATCAGGCTGCCAAAGGAAGATACTCCATGAATCAAACCGCCAATACAACACCGGGAGTCGCCGTTAAAACATCAGGCTCTTCTGAGGGCAAAGTCTTCAGTGCCGCATCACTTAAAGCACGCCTGGCGCAGCGTAAAGCAGAAGGCCGCAGCTGAGTCCTTCATCTGAATCAGAATTCGGCAAAAGCCGGTGGGTAATTAAACTGACCGGCTTTTTTCTGATTATCGGCCTGCAAACCCCTTCAATACCTCACAAAACTCATCCGGATGTGAAATAAACGGTGCGTGGGCGCTGTTACGCATAATAACGGACAAAGAGGACGGCAGTTGCTCATCCAGCAGTGATGCGACTTTACGCGGCACCAGGCCGTCGAGATAACCGTAGATTCGCAGGAACGGTATTGTCAGAGACGGCAGCCCGCTGCGCAGATCGGCGGTTCTCAGAATCTCCAGCCCGGCATTCAGTACCGCCACATCCGGCATCGGCTGCTCCAGCACCACCGATTTCAGTGTGCGGGCATCCTGACGGGCACTCGCGGTTCCCAGCGTCTGCAGTGCCAGAAAACGCTCGACAGTACGCTGAAAATCGTTCGCCAGCTGATGCTGGAAGCCGCTCAGCACTGTCGGTTTGATCCCCGGCCAGCCCTCTTCTTCCTGCGCACTAAAACAGGGCGACGAACAGATTGTCACCAGATGGCTCACGGCCTGCGGGTAACGCAGTGCAATATCCGCAGCCACCAGTCCGCCCAGTGACCAGCCCGCCAGCACCGCATTTTCCGGCATCTGCGCGAAAACGGTATCCGACATCTCCGTCAGTGACATTTCACCAAATTCCTGACTGCGCCCGTAACCCGGTAAGTCAACCTTGTGAATACGGAAATGCGGTGCGAGCCGCAATTCAATGCTGTTCCACACTTCGCTGTTCAGTCCCCAGCCGTGTAACAGCACAAGATCGCGCGGACCCTGTCCGCTCTGCTGCCAAAAAAGCGTTGCCATCGTTATTGTTTCCTTATTTATCCGGAGGGAAGACGGATGGTTATTATTGAGAATTACTGCCTGCTGTGCAATCAGCCGCTGGCCATTGCCGTTCACGGTATCTGCGGATTCTGCGAACGGGGGCTGCCGGAGATGCCGCCGGTCTGCCGTCGCTGCGGCCTGCCGCTGGTGACACCGGAGCCGGAATGCGGTCACTGTCTGCAATCCCCGCCGCCGTGGCAGAGCCTGCTGGCCGTGACCGGTTATCAGCCGCCGCTGGCCGCCCTGGTTCACCGCCTCAAATACAGCGGGCAGACCCACATTGCCCGTGCACTGGCACGACTGCTTCTGCGCCGGGTGCTGGCAGCTTACCGCGCGGGGGAGTGTCCGAAGCCGGATCTGCTGCTCAGTGTGCCGCTTTACCGATACCGGCAATGGCGGCGCGGGTTTAATCAGAGCGACCTTATCGCCCGTCCGCTGGCAAAATGGCTGCGCTGCCCTTATGACAGTTCCGGCCTTATCCGCACCCGTGCTACACTGAGCCAGCGGATGCTGTCCCGCACGCAGCGCCTGACAAACCTGTCCTCTGCATTTGCCGTCACCCGCGATGTCCGCGGACTGCATATTGCGCTGACCGATGATGTCATCACAACAGGAGCGACCATGACAGCCCTGTCTGAATTGCTCATTCGTGCGGGTGCGGCAGCAGTCCGGGTGTGGTGCCTTTGCCGCACCTTGTAGTGGACCCGCAAATGGGCGTATTATAACCAACCGGAACAGTCAACTATTTTTGGGCAATGTTATGATTACTATTACTGACGCTGCGCAGGCACATTTTTCCAAACTGCTTGCCAACCAGGAACCCGGCACACAAATCCGTGTTTTTGTTATTAACCCGGGCACTCCCAATGCAGAATGCGGAGTCTCTTATTGTCCGCCTGATGCTGTGGAAGCGACCGATACCGCGCTGCCGTTTGAGCAGCTGACCGCCTATGTTGATGAACTGAGCGCGCCGTTCCTTGACGAAGCCGTGATCGACTTCGTGACCGATCAGCTCGGCTCTCAGCTCACCTTAAAAGCCCCGAACGCCAAAATGCGTAAAGTGGCGGATGATGCCCCGCTGATCGAGCGTGTCGAGTATGTTCTGCAATCCCAGATCAACCCGCAGCTGGCCGGGCACGGCGGCCGTGTTTCCCTGATGGAAATCACGGACGAAGGCTATGCCATCCTCCAGTTCGGCGGCGGCTGTAACGGCTGCTCCATGGTGGATGTCACCCTGAAAGAAGGGATCGAAAAAGAGTTACTGAATATGTTTGCCGGTGAACTGAAAGGCGTTAAAGACCTGACTGAACATCAGCGCGGCGAACACTCTTATTACTGATAGCACTGTTTACTGACAGTGCTGCAGCGGCCGGATATCGCACGGCCGTGATAATACACGCCCGGTGAACTGCCGGGCGGGTTTCCGGCGGTGCTCTGCCACCGCTGATATTCATCTGCATACGAAAAATCATTATGGAACAAATCCGCTTAATCACACCGGATACGGCGTATGAACTCTGGCAGCAGAACGGTGCTGTCCTGGTTGATATCCGTGATCCGCAAAGCTTCCGGGCCGGTCACACTGACGGCGCATTCCACCTGACAAACGACACCGTGAATACCTTCATGGATCAGACAGATTATGAGCAGCCGGTTATGGTCATGTGTTACCATGGACACAGCAGTCAGGGCGCGGCTCAGTATCTGCTTAATGTCGGCTATGAAACGGTATACAGCATCAACGGCGGCTTTGAAGCCTGGTTGCGTAACTACCCGGACACAGTCAGGTCACTCGCTTAACAACGGACAGCTATATGGTTTATCTGATCACCATCGCCAACCCGCGCATTGCCCAGTCATTTATTGATTATATGGCCTCACGGGATATTGAGCTCACCATGCGTGCCACCCGCGAAGGGCGCGGCGCGGAATTGTGGCTCGATGACGAAAGCAAGCTGGCACAGACACAGGCTGAGCTGGACACCTTTATGCGTGATCCGATGAACAAACGCTATCTCGCGGCCAGCTGGGAATCCGGTGAAACCGATTCCCCGTTCCGCTATCCGGCCTCTCATATTTTCAGTAATCTGGTGACCCCTGCCGGGCCGCTGACCATCACTATCACCGTGCTGTGTATTCTGGTCTATATCTGGATGCAGATAAGCGGTACTGATGCCGTAATGGCATACCTGGCATGGCCGCAGCCTGATCAGCAGGGTGAATTGTGGCGGTGGGTAAGCCCGGTTTTCCTGCACTTCGGTCTGACACATATTCTGATGAATCTGGCGCTGTGGTGGTATCTCGGCAGTCAGGTGGAAAAACAACTCGGCAGCGGACGGCTGCTGGTCATCACCATTATCTCTGCCCTGGTCAGTTGCTGGTCACAATCCTTTTTCAGCGGGTCCTCCTTCGGCGGCCTGTCCGGCGTGGTGTTCGCACTGATCAGTTATGTCTGGTACACCGGCGCGCGCAATCCGTCAGCCGGTATTTACCTGCCTGCCGCCATGATGGTGTTCTCGGTATTATGGCTGGTTATCGGTTACTTTGATTTATTTGGTACAATGCCGATTGCAAACATGGCCCATGCATCCGGTCTCGCGACCGGCCTGCTGATGGCGGTATGGGATAACCGCCGCCGGACGGCCTGAATAATAACGAAAATATGACACCACCGCTGCATATCACGGCACCATTCTGACTATGCGGCGGTACTGATCTGACCGGGGGATTTTGTGAAACAAACACAGCGTCATGATGCTATCGTTGAATTAGTCAGTAAACAGGGCTATGTCAGCACAGAAGAGCTGGTCGAGCACTTTAAGGTCAGTCCGCAGACTATCCGCCGTGATCTCAATGAACTGGCGGAACAGAATAAAATTCACCGTCACCACGGCGGGGCGGCACAGCCGTCCAGCTCAGTGAATGCCGCCTATCATGAGCGTAAAAGCATGTGGTCGGATGAAAAACGCCGGATTGCCCGCCGTGTTGCGGCGCTGATCCCGGACGGTGCCACACTGTTTATCGATATCGGCACCACACCGGAAGCTGTCGCGCATGAACTGCTGGAGCACAAAAATCTGCGCATCGTCACCAATAACCTCAATGTCGCCACCCTGCTGATGGCGAAAGACGATTTCCGGCTGATCCTGGCCGGGGGAGAAGTCCGTTCCCGTGACGGCGGGATTGTCGGCGAGGCCACACTCGATTTCATCTCTCAGTTTCGTCTGGATTTCGGTATTCTCGGGATCAGCGGCATTGATAATGACGGTTCCCTGCTGGAATTTGATTATCATGAAGTCCGCACCAAACGGGCGATTATTGAAAACTCACGCTGTGTGATGCTCGTTACCGACCATTCAAAGTTCGGTCGCAACGCTATGGTCAATCTCGGTAATATGGGGCTGATTAATTGCCTGTTTACCGACAAACGCCCGCCGGAAAGCATCATCAAAATCCTGGATGAACAACAGGTGCAGCTCGAAGTCTGCTGATTCTCTCTGCCCGCGTCACCGTCCGGTGGCGCGGCTGTTTTGCCTTTTTCCCCTCTTTTAATTCACTATTCTTTGTGTGGATATGCTAACAAATTGTTATCCATGTCACGGAGAGCGTTTTTTTATGTCCGGAATGTTGGAATATCGTTCACATTGCACTATTATGAGCGATAACGAACATTAAAGAACAAATGTGGTCATGCGGGAGTGAGGATGGAAACAAAAGATTTGATCGTTATCGGAGGCGGAATCAACGGTGCGGGTATTGCCGCTGATGCCGCCGGACGCGGGCTGTCTGTGCTGATGCTGGAAGCCCGGGATCTCGCCTGTGCCACCTCATCGGCCAGCTCAAAACTGATCCACGGCGGATTGCGCTATCTCGAACATTATGAGTTTCGTTTGGTGAGCGAAGCGCTGGCTGAACGCGAAGTATTGTTAAAAATGGCCCCGCATATCGCGTTCCCGATGCGTTTCCGTCTGCCGCATCAGCCGCATCTGCGCCCGGCGTGGATGATCCGCGCGGGGCTGTTTCTGTATGACCATCTCGGTAAACGCACCACACTACCCGGCAGCCGCGGCCTGACCTTCAGCAGCGCCTCCCCGCTGAAAGCGGAGTTTAAAAAAGGGTTCGAATATTCCGACTGCTGGGTGGACGATGCCCGCCTGGTGGTGCTGAATGCACAGGAAGTCGTACGGCAGGGCGGCGAAGTCCGCACACGGACTAAAGTCACCCGTGCATGGCGCGAAAACGGCTTATGGCAGGTGGAAGCAGAAAATACCCTGACCGGTGAAACCCTGCGTCTGCAGGCAAAAGGGCTGGTCAATGCCGCCGGGCCGTGGGTGAAGACCTTCTTTGATGACGGGTTGCAGCTCAAATCCCCTTACGGTATCCGTCTTATCAAAGGTAGCCATATTGTGGTTCCGCGCATTCA
Source organism: Morganella morganii H1r (assembly GCF_000633515.1). GTDB lineage: Bacteria > Pseudomonadota > Gammaproteobacteria > Enterobacterales > Enterobacteriaceae > Morganella > Morganella morganii_B. Next base: position 89,389 of record NZ_AYMP01000001.1, read on the forward strand.
CGATGAGCCGCAGGCCTATATTCTGCAAAATGAAGATCACCGTATTGTGTTTGTCATCCCGTGGATGGATGAATTTTCGATTATCGGCACGACGGATGTGGAATATCACGGCGATCCGGCAGACGTTAAAATCGATGATAACGAAATTAATTATCTGCTGGATGTATATAACGATCACTTCCGCAAAACCCTGACCCGCGACGATATCCGCTGGACATACTCCGGCGTGCGTCCGCTGTGTGATGATGAATCGGACTCGCCGCAGGCCATCACCCGCGATTACACACTTGATTTGCATGATGACAACGGGCAGGCACCGCTGTTGTCAGTCTTCGGCGGCAAACTCACCACTTACCGCAAACTGGGTGAGCACGCGCTGGATAAACTGGCGGCCTACTATCCGCACGCCGGAAAAGCATGGACAAAACAGGCGGTACTGACCGGCGGTGAGCTGAACGGCCGGAGCCGTGACGGCTATGCCCGCGTGCTGACAGAACGCTGGTCATGGCTGCCGAACGGGCTGGCGTTGCGCCTTGCCCGCACCTACGGCAGTCAGACCGATAAAATCATCGGTAATGCACAATCCCTCAGCGATCTCGGGCAGTTATTCGGCCATAACCTGTATGAAGCCGAGCTGCGCTACCTGGTACAGCACGAGTGGGTGATCACCGCAGAAGATGCGCTCTGGCGCAGAACCAAGCTGGGGATGTGGCTTACTCAGGAAGAACAGCTTCAGGTGGAGCAGTGGCTCCGCCGGGAAGCGCAGTAACAATACCCGCACAGACCGGCTCACAAGGCCGGTCATAAAAACAGAAACTAATCCTTCCATCAGAATAATCTGGCTTGCTGCAAAAATTGAGTTGATGATAAACACTGAAGCCGGCGTCTCTTTCAGAGGGAAGTTCAATGGTACTGTCCGGTTCCGGTTGTAATCCTGCATCCGGAACCAGGCCATGTCTTTCACCTGACTGAGTGATTCCAATAAATACCCATTTAAAAATTCACGGCAGAATAAGCCGTTAAAACGCTCAATAAACCCGTTTATGCATGGCTGCGTAAACTGAAAAAAGCCACTGATCCTCTCGGTCACACCTCACAATACACCTACGATGAACGCGGTAACCTGACCGCTGAAACGGATCCGAACGGCGACTGTATCACCATTGAGTGGAATAAAGACTTTGCGTTTCCGCTGATTCAGGTGATGCCGGATGGTGCGGCGCATCACTGGTTTTACACTGCCAGAGGGGATATCCACCTGTATATGGATCCGCTGGGGCATACCACCCGGCGGGTGTGGGATGAACAGGGGGATTGTCTTCAGCAGACTGACCCGGGCGGCAGTGTCACCCGTTACCGCTACAATGCCCGCGGGCAACTGACCCGCCACACTGACTGCTCCGGTTATCACACCTCGCTGGCCTATGATGATCGCGGGCAACTGCTCACCATTACCGATGCACTGAGCCAGACCACCCGCTATCACTGGTCGGAGAGCGGACAACTTCTGCGTGAGGAATTACCGGACGGCAGGGATAACTGCTATTCCTATGACGATGCCGGGCGTGTCACCGGCTTTACCGACAGCGGCGGCAAAAAAATCACCGTCGCCCGTAATATTTTCGGGCAAATCACTGAGCGTACCGATCCGGCTGGGCACCGTCTCGGGTTCCGTTATGATCGTTTCGGGCGGCTGAAAGCGCTGGTCAATGAAAAAGAGGAATCCTACCGCTTTGAGTATGACACGCTGCACCGCCTGACCCGTGAGCAGGATCTGATCGGCCGGCAAAAACAGTATCACTATGATCCGGCCGGCCGTCTGACCGCCCGGGACAACCGCGATTACCGCACCGAGTATCAGTACGGCAAAACGGCCCTGACACTGCGGCGTGCGCCGCTGACCGCCTGGTCAGCGGCACAGCTCAGCGGGGAGGCAGTGCCGTGGCAGGATATCCTGGAATTTGAGTATGATCTGAACGGACAGATGCTGTCCGAGCGGAACAGCGCCGGGGTATACCGTCACCGTTACGATGACAACGGCAATCTCAGCAGCACAGAGCTGCCGGACGGGCAGTCACTGAGTTATCTGTATTACGGCTCCGGGCATCTTCAGCAGATGAACTGGCGGGAGCGCGGAAAACAGACGGTACTGGCGGAATACAGCCGCGACCGGCTGCACCGGGAAAGCAACCGGCTCTCCGGCGGGCTTGATCAGCGGACGGAGTATGACAGCAGCGGGCGTATCACCGCGCAGATAGCACGGCGGGCGAACAGTTCGCGGGTCACGGCGGCCACCATTGATAAACGTTATACCTGGGACAAACACAATAACCTGACAGAGCGCAGTGTCAGTTACGGACAGGCGGATTCGCCGTTAACACAGGGTCACTGGCAGTATGAAACGTACCGTTATGACCCGCTGGGGCAGCTGACCCGGCGTCTGAACGGGTTCAGTGAAGAGCTGTTTCTGTATGATGAAGCGGCGAACTTACTGGGGCATCAGCGGCAGGTGGCATTTAATAACCAGGTCACCACCAGTGAAGAGTACGACTACACGTATGACGGTTTCGGGCGCATGGCACAGCGCCGGGTGCGGGACAGTGCGGAGTGTCAGCATTATCACTATGACGCGGAGCACCGCATCACCGCAGTAACCTTTGCGCATGACCCGCAGGGGAACCAGCGGGCGGAATATGATTACGACATCCTCGGGCGCCGGATCGCCAAACGGGTCTGGCAGTCGGTACAGGCACAGCGGCTGAACCAGCCGCCGCAAAACCGGGTGCCGGAAGAAACGGTGCAGTTCTGCTGGAACGGCCTGCGGCTGGCAGCGGAGAAGAGCAGTAAATCCGCGCATCTGACTCTGCATTACGTTTATAACAGCGGCAGCTATAACCCGCTGGCACGAATAGAAAGCTTTGACCATCCGGAAAAACAGACAACGGATATTGCGTATTACCCCGTTGCCCTGAACGGCCTGCCGGAAGAACTGACGGACAGTCAGGGGCGCATAATCTGGCACGGCGACTACAGCCTGTGGGGAAAATTACGGCGTGAAACCCGCCCGGTGCCGGGCTTCCGGGGACAGCAGAATCTACGTTTTCAGGGTCAATATTTCGACAGAGAAACCGGACTGCACTATAATACCTTCCGGTACTACGCGCCGGATACGGGACGCTTTACCCAGCAGGATCCGATAGGGCTGATGGGCGGAATTAATCTGTATCAGTATGCGCCGAATCCGGTCGGGTGGGTTGATCCTTGGGGCTGGTGTGCAGTTAAACTTTCCAATAACATGACTAAAGATGGAACCGTAAGGCCAGAAAATACAGCCGCTCATCATATAGTTGGTGATACATCTAAACGTGCCCAGCCAGCCAGAGACATCCTGAAAAAACATGGTATTGATGTTGATGATGCAAAAAATGGTGTTTTCCTGCCAAATAGAAATAATGTTGATGAAGCATTATCAGGAATAAAACATAACGGCAGACATCCAAGTGATTATATTGATGCAGTAAATACAAGAATTATTGATGCTGATAAATTAAATGGAAAACAAGGTGTTCTGGATGAGTTATCAAAAATTCGTGACATCCTGTCTTCTGCAAATCGAGATGCAAGCTGGTATACAATATTATGATAAATAACGTCTATTATTTGAAATCAGATACGGTAAATTATTGTTCTTTTATTCAAGACTATCCTGATGGTGAAGAGAGTATTATGGGAAGGTCGAGAGATCAGGGATGGAGACGGTTTGGTAATGATTATATTGAAATATTGTTAGAGTTAAGATCAAATAATTTCGGTAAAAAAAACTATCAATTTGATTTTAGTGGTTCTCTATCTCCATTTTTTGTTTTCAGTGAATTAGGTGTTAACCATTTATTTGATATTTTAAATCCCAGGGGGCAATTCTTGAATGTTAGAACAGCAAGTAAACGGAAAAAATTTATTGGGTACTATCCAACTAATGTTTTGTATGAATGCGTAGATAAACAGAAATCCATTTATACTGAATATCCCAAAGGATTTATGTTTGAAAAATTAGTTCTGGTTAAAAATAATATTACAGATGAATACTTGTTTTCAATAAATGAAAATATTAGCGGTGTCTTTGTCACAGATAAATTTAGAAAGCTTGTTGAAGAAATTGGATTGTTAGGTTTTGATTTTTCTAAAGAAACAGAATTATCGTAACGATATTGGCGAACTGATAATTTAAATTACAGATTCATGTAATTACCTGCTTTGGCTATAACGGGCTTGTTGCGAATAATCAGCCCGTTCACTGTCAGACTGCTCATAGGTACAAAAAACCCCCGGTAATTGGTTGTCCGACTATCGGGGGCGATTTCCGTTTGAGCGCTTTTTACGGAACAATCCGTTCTCAGTGAACCTGTGACGGGCTGAGCAGCTGATAGATGGTATCCGGGGTGTATTTTTCACCGGAAAAATAGATATTCCAGTCGGTGAGCATTTCTGTATTCAGCGGATAGACACCGCCTTCCTGCATCTCTTCAACATAAAACGGCTGGTTGATGAGTTTGCCGGTAAACACGTCATTATCCAGTGTTTCCGGGATAAACCACATGTGCTCCAGGTCATCATCATCCCCGTAAGGAATGCCGCATTTGACCATAAACGCCCACGGATGCTCATCCTCCTCCTCACCGGCTTTTTTACCGAATAATCCCCCGAGCAGACTTTTTTTCGTTTTAACCACCGGCTGCCCGTATTCCGTAAACATCTGGGCAAAATAGTGCCAGCGCAGCCGTGCTTTTACGGCCATTTCATGAGTTTCACTGTTCGGGCGGTAAAACATAATGGTTGCATCGTCGTCAAAACCACGGAAAAATGTCTGTAACACCGGCGAACTTTCATTTACCCGGAACAGCATACAGGACGGATGGTCATGCTGATCATCGCGATCACCGCGATCACCGAGAAATTCATTTTCCGGCATATTATCGTGAGAGTAATCAATCGCTTCCAGAGGCTTCAGCTGATCGATCGGGGTATTTTTGTTGATCTGACGGATCCCTTCCTGATACGGCAGTGCCACAATATATTCCAGCTGTTTTTCAGTCTGACCACACAATATCGGCTCATTGAACAGCACTTTGCCTTCATTAAGACTCTGCCCGATAAAACTGCGCAGCAGATCAGGAATGCCGTAGTAGGCATTAATGGTATGCGGCAGCAACAGTTCGACTTCCGGGATCCCGCAGCGCAGCAGGCCGTGTGTGTGGAACCAGTACATGGTCGGCGGGGAATTTTCCGTGTCATAAATTGCATGAATGGTATACAGGGATTCAATGTTCAGCTGCACGTCATTTTCCAGCTGAAAATTAAGCCACTCACGGGTAAACCCGCGCCCGGCTGCCGAAATATCAATACCCAGCAGCAAATCCGGCACCAGAATCTGCACCATTTTCAGCTGATACCGGTAACTTCTCAGTACATCATTCTGCAGAAGACATTCAACATAGATGTCCTGCCCGGTCTGGTTGACTTCGGCCAGTAATCCGGGGGAAAGCGGATCGGTTGAATAATAAGGATTAATTTCCAGTTCCGGTGCCCGCGGTGCCAGTGACACCAGAAACAGCAGTTTTTCATCACCGTAATGACAGGTGTAATAAAAGCTGTTCTCATCATGCTCCGCGTATTCAATATCACCCTGTGTGAAAAAGGTTTGTGATGCCAGACGCTCTTCTAATTCTGCCAGGTTGAGCCGCGAGGGAGGGAATGCCACTACCTCCGACGTCATCCTCTTACCTTTACCTTCCGCAACCTCAAGGTAATATTGTTTTATATCCATCGGTAATGCCTTTATCCGCTCTGAGTTGTACTGCTGTGCTGTAACTATCTCCGGCTGAACTCTTCCTCCGGGGAACATGAAACACCGGGCGTCAATTATATTCATTGTGGCAACAATAACCTCTGCTTTTGTCCCGGTTATGCCACACAGACAACGGCAAAAAATGAATATGCTGAAATAAAACTCATTTGTTCATACGTATAAGTACCACATTTTATATCCGGAGTTCATTCAGAATAATCCACCTATTATTTTGTAAATAAACATTTCATCCGAAATGACACACCCGGACATGAAAACGACTATAATCCGGTCAGTTACCCGCCCTGTACTGAGGTATGAAAAGTTGAATAATAACAAAAATCTGACGATTGCCGTTCCGTTACCCGAGCCTTATCATACAGCGGATTTTCTCGCATTTCATTTACGTGATAACCACCATGTGGCTGAAGAAGTCACAGGGAACCGGGTGATGAAAGGGATTTGCCTGCATGGTCATCCCGCCCTGCTGACCCTGGAAATCCGCGCCGGGGAAGCCCGTGTCACCCTCAGTGCAGACAGCCCCGGGCTCCTGCCGGAAGACGAATCCTGTATGCATCATCTCGCCCGGCATATGCTCGGTCTGATCCAGCCGGTAGAGGCATTCGAAGAACAGTATCAGGATCACCCGCTGGCCGGGCCGCTGATCAGGCGGCAGAAAGGATTACGGATCTACCAGTCCGCCACGCCGTTTGAAGCCATTAACTGGGCGATTATCGGGCAGCAGATCAGTGTTCAGGCAGCGATTTCTATCCGCCGCCGCCTGATTCAGCATACCGGCCTGCGTCACTCCTCCGGGTTGTGGTGCTATCCGGACGCAGCTCATATTTTACAGACCGGTTTTGACGGGCTGCGCAGCTGCGGTTTTTCTGTCGGTAAAGCCAATGCCCTGCTGGCGCTGAGCGAACAACTGGAAAGCGGGGCGCTGATGCTGCCGGATGTGGTTACACCGGATAATGCGGATGCGGTTTCCGCCTCACTGACGGCGATAAAGGGTATCGGTACCTGGACAGTCAGCTATGCTCTGCTGCGCGGCTTTAACTATCTGAACGGCTCACTGCACGGCGATGTTGCGGTGCGGCGTAATCTGCAGCGCCTGCTGGCGCGGGATGAAAAAATAACGGCGGATGAAACGCAGGAATGGCTGGCAGATTTCGCGCCCTGGCGGGCTCTGATGGCCGCCCACCTGTGGCGGCTGGAGTCCGCCGCCGGGTACTGAGCAAAAAATGCCGCAATCGCGGCATTTTTTCTCTCTGCGGATTCAGCGCAGCCAGTTGGTTTTTGCCAGCTCCACAATCTCATCACCACGCCCGTTGATAATCGCGCGCAGCATATACAGACTGAAGCCTTTGGCCTGCTCAAACTTAATTTCCGGCGGCATGGCCAGTTCCTGTTTTGCGGTCACCACATCCACTAAAACCGGACCGTCATGGGCAAATGCAGTTTTCAGTGCATCATCCAGTGATTCGCTGTCTTCAACGCGGATCCCTTTAATTCCCATGGCATTGGCCATTGCGGCAAAATCCGGATTGCGGAGATCGGTGCCGTCAGTCAGATAACCGCCCGCTTTCATCTCCATGGCCACAAAGCCCAGCACACTGTTGTTAAAGATGACGATTTTCACCGGCAGCTGCATCTGCGCCAGGGAAATGAAGTCCCCCATCAGCATACTGAACCCGCCGTCACCGCACATCGCCACCACCTGGCGTTTGCGGTCGAGTGCCTGAGCACCGATAGCCTGCGCCATGGCGTTTGCCATCGAACCGTGGTTAAAGGATCCGATCAGCCGCCGTTTGCCGTTCATGGTGAGATAACGCGCCGCCCAGACAGTCGGGGTACCCACATCACAGGTGAACACGGTGTCATCATCCGCCAGCTCACTGATTTTCTTCGCCAGATACTGCGGGTGGATCAGCTCCCGCTTACTTGTGGTTGCCAGCGCATCAAGGTCACTGCGGGCGGTCTGATAATGCTTCAGCGCCGCATCGAGATGGGTGTGATCCTCTTTGGCCTGCAGGCGCGGCTGAATGGCGTTGAGTGTGGCTTTGATATCCCCGATGACCGCCATATCCACCGCGCAGTGCGCGCCGAGGCTGCCCGGATTGATATCCACCTGAATAATCTTTGCTTTGGCCGGGTAAAACGCGCGGTACGGGAAGTGTGTGCCGAGCAGCACCAGGGTATCTGCATTTTCCATGGCATAATAGCCGGAAGAGAAACCGATAAGCCCGGTCATCCCGACACTGTACGGGTTATCATACTCAATATGCTCTTTGCCGCGCAGCGCATGCACCACCGGTGCTTTCAGGGTTTCCGCCAGTTTGATGACTTCATCATGCGCCCCGGCACACCCGGCGCCGCACATCAGCGTGATATTTTTCGCGCCGTTAAGGGCATCCGCCAGTTTCACCAGCTCATCCCGCTGCGGCATTACCAGCGGCAGAGACGGCTCATACCAGACATTGCGGGCCGATTCCGGTGCCGGTCTTAATGCCACATCCCCCGGAATGACCACTACGGCCACACCGCGCTCCAGAATCGCCTTGCGCATAGCAATACCCAGCACCTGCTGGATTTGTTCGGGGTTGGAAACCAGTTCACAATAGACGCTGCATTCACGGAACAGCTCCTGCGGATGAGTTTCCTGGAAATAGTGGCTGCCGATTTCGCCGGAAGGAATATGTGCGGCAATTGCCAGCACCGGCACGCGGTTGCGCTGACAATCAAATAATCCGTTGATCAGGTGAAGGTTACCCGGCCCGCAGGAACCGGCGCATACCGCCAGTTTACCGGTCAGATGCGCCTCCGCTCCGGCGGCAAACGCCGCTACTTCCTCATGCCGGGTGCCCATCCATTCAATGCTGCCCAGTTTGCGTAAACTGTCACTCAACCCGTTCAGTGAGTCTCCGGTGACACCCCAGATACGGTTGATTCCTGCATCCGCTAACATTTTGGCGATATAACCCGCTACAGTCTGCTTCATCGTAAATCTTCCCTCTTACTGGTGATAAATCTGATTCGCAATAAGATGCCGCACAGAACAATACCGGTCTGCTCTGTGTGTTTATCCTGTCAATTCAGTGTAGCCCGGGCTCGCCGCAGATAAAACCACCAGTAATAAGGTAAATTTACAGCACTAATTCAGGGTATTTCCGGAGAACCGGCGGAATAATACAAAAATGGCTGCGAGGATATATAAATACTCTTATCTTAACTTCTGTTTAATAATATTAATGTTATTGTCATTCCGGGAGGATGATTTATATTTCACACAAATTAAGTATAAAAACCCGGGAAATGAAAATCTATTTAATGGTTTGATATTAAAGATAAATATAATATAAATCGTCGGATTTATATTATTTATCACAGAGATCATCCTTATTATTCATGCACCATGAAATACTGATATGATATAAACACGATCTCTGTCACGCTCATTTTTTTAATACTGACGTTAAAATCCCTCCTGCAAATAATAACGAAAACAGCTGCTGACAGAAACCCGCCGGTTCCGGAAAGCAGACTTTTTTTCGTAAAAATAAAATGTACTCATGTTGCGCCGGCGCTGTGGTATGACCGGTTTCCGGTCATACCCGCGCTTACATCAGGGATTCTTTATCAGCACACCAACCGGTTTCAGTTACGGGGTAAATGTAATGACCAATAAATACAATGTCAGTGAAAAACTCTTTGCGCTTGAGGCGTTCAGCAAAAAAACGCGCCAGGATTTACATAAAATCCCTGAGCTGTCCGGTGAAGAATATAAAACCTCAAAATACTGCCGTGAACTGATGGAAAGCTTCGGCTATACCATCCGTCAGTTTGAGGGATACACCGGCTTTACCGCTGAACTGACCGTCAATCCGGCATACCGCCTGATTGCGTACCGCACCGACATCGACGGCCTGGAAATGCCGGACATGACCTGCAACGAGCACAGTTCCGTACACGAAGGCTGCGCCCACAACTGTGGTCACGACACCCATATGACCATCGCGCTGACCGCGGCAAAATACCTGAGCGAACATCGTGATGAACTGACACATAACGTCCGTTTTGTCTTCCAGATGGCGGAAGAAGATATGCGCGTGCCGGGTGCGGATAAAATGGTGGAAATGGGCTGCATGGACGGCGTGGATGAAGTCTACGGGCTCCACAACGATGCCGCGATTGAAACCGGCTGCATCCGTTTTAACGCGGGTGTGATGTCCTCTTACGGCTCTGCCTGGACGCTCGACGTACACGGCGTTTCCGCGCACGGCTCCACCCCGCACAAAGGGCTGGATGCTATCCGCGAAGCCACCCGCATCATTGATTACATGGATTATATTGTCGCCAAGAAAACCGATCCTTTCAGCCCGGCCGTTTTCGGCTGCGGTATGATCAACGGTGGTACCATTCCGAATGCACTGGCTGATTATGTGCAGGCGCGCGGCACCATCCGCTCGATGGATGAAGAAACCGATAAGATCTTAAAAGCCAGCTTTAAAGAGATTGTGGCCCGCAGTGAAGCCGGTGGTTTTAAAACCACTCTGGAAGCCTGTGGTTACCCGGCAGTGATTAACCATCCGCTGGCAGCGGAAGTCATTAAAAACGCGGCAGCAGCCTTCTTACCGGCTGAAAATATTGATTCAAACGGTAAACCGATGACCGGCAGTGAAGATTTCAGCTATATGATTAATGCCACCAAAGACAGATTAGGTGCCATGTATTTCCTCGGCAGCGGTAACAAAGCCAAAGGAATTAATAACTATCTGCATGCCAATCCGTATTTTGTTGATGACGATTGCCTGCTGATCGGTGCGCAAATCTTTATTAATATTGCCACCCGCTAAAAAAGATAACACACAGCAAACACAAAGCCCGGTAACAAACGTTACCGGGCTTTTTTTATCCGGAATACCGAATGAATCAGAGTTCAGGTAATGCACGGTAGAGCCGGTCACGGGCTTTCGGATCAACCGGCAGCCACTGTTCCGGCTGATGAATATAATTCAGGTCAAGATGCGGCGCATAACAGGAAATAAAGTCATACATATAATCCTTCAGATGTGTATGACGGCTGATACAAATATGGGTATAGCTCGGCTTCACCAGATTCCCGATATTAATACAGCGCAGCGAATCACTGTCTTCCGCCGGATCAAACGCCACGGAGGAAATAACACCGACACCGGCTCCCCGCTTCACATAGAATTTAATAATTTCTGTATCGACTGCAGTTAATACCACATTCGGCGTCAGGTGGTTCTGGTAAAAAACCTGATCCAGCTTGGAACGGCCGGTAAATCCGAATACATAGGTGATCAGCGGATAATGAGCCAGCTCCTGAATCGTCAGCTGCTCATTCTGTGCCAGCGGGTGATCGTGCGGCACAATCGCACTGCGGGACCACTGATAGCACGGCAGCGTCAGTAAATCGTCATACAGATGGAGGGATTCGGTGGCGATTGCAAAATCCACATCCCCGTTTTTCACCATTTCCGCCAGCTGTGCCGGCGCTCCCTGATGGAAATGCAGCGAAATATTCGGGTAACGCGCATTAAAACGTTCAATCACTTTCGGTAATTTATAACGGATTTGCGTATGGGTGGTGGCAATACGGAGATTCTGTTTTGTCGTGGTATCTTCATGAGACACCAGACTTTTAATTTTATCAAACTGCGCAAGAATATCGCAGGCAACACGATGAACTTCTTCACCAATCGGACTGAGCGATAATAAGTTATTATTTTTCCGGTTGAATAAAGAAACGTTCAGTTCATCTTCAAGAATTTTAAGCTGTTTGCTCACTGTCGGCTGCGAGGTGTACAGCTTCTCGGCGGCATTCGTGATATTAAAGTCACTCCTGACCACCTCAACAAAACTTTTGAGCTGATTAATGTTCATTGCTTATTTATCCAGTTATAAAACGGATTAAAAATATTAAAATGATTAATAACAGGGTTATAAGAGTAATACAACATGCTGTGTATCAGGATGATAGCACAAGGCGGGTGATGAAGAAATAAACACGTCCCGTAAAAAGCGATATCCGTTATTAGCGGACTAATAACGGATTTTTGAGATGAGATTCAGTATCACTCAATATCACGAAATTACATCAGTTCAGATTCGACCGGCAAAATAACGGTTTCTGCTTTCCAGGATTCCCGCTCATTCCCGCTGTCGCGTTTACTCCGGCCTTCAATTTCGGTGAAGAACCAGCCAACCGGCACTTCAAAGATATCCGCAATACGGACTAAACAATCCACATCAACACGGTTTACACCACGTTCATAACGTGACATCTGCTGCTGACTGATTTCGATCATTTCAGCCAGTCTTGCGGCAGTAATACCGTGATCTTTCCGTAACACCTGAATTTTTTGCCCGACAGCACGCGCTATCGAGTTTTTTGCTTTGGTCATGTCGCTATCCCTCACATATGGCTGTGATAATCATCAGATTCCTCTCTGATAACTAACAAAAATATGCGTTTATTAAAGAAAGTGGACCAATTGATATTCACAAAGTTTTACTCTTTGTTGTTGTTTTAACTTCCGCATGAATGTACTGATGCAAACCATCCCCGTACACATGTTGAAACACATATTACATATTCATTTACCAAATTGAAACCTGCCGTTCCTGCACTTAACGGATTGTAAAAAAAAGAATTATTCGGTGTGCGAAAGAGTGATAACCCACTGTATTATAGTATATTTACCTTTACTCCCATCCCTGAACTAGGTACAAATCACTAAAAATAAAATGACATATTCGTGGTATAAAATAGTAATTATTTGGCTTTAATAGAGTAAGAAACCCCAATTAAATGGAAAAAAAACGATATATCTTGAAACATTTATATATTTCTTAAATTGCTATTAACAGATATCACTGTAATATTTTCATATTCAGCATATAACGCCAAAGTTTATCTTATTATTACGTGAAGAAATCATTGAGTACAGTGATTATGTATTAATTACAATGGATGTAATTATCGGGAAAGTGTATACAGAAAATTGAGAAATCAGGTGAAACATACTGATAACATTGTCAGTCTTGCGGAACAGCCCTATATTTTGCTTACCGTTCAACCACTATATGATAATTTCACTTATAATTTAAAATACATCCGATTTTGACGCCACTTATTCCTCCTTTTACGAAATAAAACCGCTGAAAAAATAACAAACCAAACGATATTATTTTCAGAACAGACTGTATTTTCACTGATTTTTAAGAAAAAAACAGCACTGAACATATTGTGATCACGGGAGTTAAATGCCAAATACACGGTATTAATCAGTACAAAAAACCACTGGTTTTACAAAAAATATGATTTATGCTAAATTAGGTGACCTCGTTTAAAAAGAAAGGGGCTTTTTTTGGTTATTACAACACACTACTTTCCTATTCTTCCTGTCCTGTCTTCGGTTTCCTGTGCCGTCTGCCGTTAGCGGCGTTATACCCGATAATCAATCTGTTTAACGGGAAACATGAATACGGGAAAAAAACACGTATTTATACTTACTATGTTGGTATTAAAAATCTCCTGCTACCGATGAATTCACTATATATAAAGAGTCGTTGTGGGTTTGAGTGAATCTCAGTCACGTGAATCCCCGTCATAAAACAAAAGGATACAACGATGAGACGCAAGAAAATAAAACAAAAACCTTTAAATATCAATGATATTACTATTATTGATGATGGAAAATTAAAGAAAGCCATTACCGCTGCCTCACTGGGTAATGCCATGGAGTGGTTTGACTTCGGGGTCTACGGCTTCCTGGCATATGTGCTGGGTCAGGTCTTCTTCCCTTCCGCCTCTCCGGGCATACAGATGATCGCGGCGTTAGCCACGTTCTCCGTACCGTTTCTGGTACGTCCGCTGGGCGGGGTCTTTTTCGGCATTATGGGCGATAAATTCGGCCGTCAGAAAGTCCTTTCCGTCACCATCATTATTATGGCCGTCAGTACCTTCTGTATCGGTCTGATCCCGTCTTATGCAAGTATCGGGATCTGGGCACCGGTTCTGTTACTGCTGGCAAAACTGGCTCAGGGTTTCTCCGTGGGCGGTGAGTATTCCGGTGCAGCTATCTTTGTAGCGGAATATTCACCGGATCGTAAACGCGGATTTATGGGCAGCTGGCTGGACTTCGGCTCCATCGCCGGTTTCGTCTGCGGTGCCGGTGTGGTGGTTCTGATCTCCAGTATTCTCGGCGAAGAAACCTTCCGCGAATGGGGCTGGCGTATTCCGTTCTTCCTGGCGCTGCCGCTGGGCGTGATCGGCCTGTATCTGCGTCATGCCCTGGAGGAAACCCCGGCTTTCCAGCAGCATGTTGAGGATATGAAAAACGCCAACCCGGAAACCGGCGAAGATAAGCCCCGTGTTTCACTGCGCAGCATTGCCTCACAATACGGTAAAGGTCTGATGATCTGTGTCGGGCTGGTGATTGCCACCAACGTCACCTATTACATGCTGCTGACCTACATGCCGAGTTATCTGTCGCATAACCTGAATTATAGTGCGGATCACGGTGTGCTGATTATTATCGCGATTATGATTGGTATGCTGTTTGTACAGCCGCTGATCGGGATGATGAGTGACCGCATCGGCCGTAAACCGTTTGTTCTCGCAGGCAGTATCGGGTTATTTGTGCTGGCCATTCCGGCATTTATGCTGATTAACAGTGATGTCATCGGCCTGATTTTCTTAGGCTTACTGATCCTGGCAGTGCTGCTGAACTGCTTTACCGGTGTAATGGCCTCTATTTTACCGGCCATTTTCCCGACAAAAATCCGCTACAGTGCGCTGGCTATCTCGTTCAATATCTCCGTGCTGATTGCCGGTGCCACCCCGACAGCCGCCGCCTGGCTGGTCGAAGTGACCAATAACCTGTATATGCCGGCCTATTATCTGATGGTCATTGCCGTTATCGGGGCCGTTACCGCGATTGTGATGAAAGAAACCGCCAATAAGCCGTTACGCGGAGCCACACCGGCGGCATCTGACCGTGCGGAAGCCAAAGAGATTTTGCTCGAGCATTACGATAATATCGAACACAAGATTGAGGCGATTGATGAGGAGATTGCCGCGTTACAGAAACGCCGTCAGTCACTGATTGATCAGCACCCTAAACTGGACTGATGTCCTGCTCAGGCCCGCCTCTCCGGATGCGGGCCTTTTTATTATTTATGCGGGAGGTAACGTTATGACGGATTCAGCACCGGCCGTTGTCTGGCTGCGGCACGATCTGCGGCTGACAGATAACACGGCGCTTTACGCCGCCTGTCAGGCACACCGGAAGGTAAAACTGATTTTTACCCTCACGCCGGGACAGTGGGAGCAGCACGCTATGTCCCCGTCACAGCAGGCGCTGATTTTCTGTCAGCTGCACGCACTGAACACATCCGCAGCCGCACTCGGGATCACCCTGCATGTGCAGCCGTGCAATACCTTTGAGGATGCCGCTGACTGGCTGGCCGCATGGTGCCGGGAACATCGTATCCCCGCTGTCTATGTCAATAAACAGTACGGACTGAATGAACAGCGCCGTGATGCCCGCTTTGCTGCCCGTCTGCCGGATACCTGCCGTTTTTATGCCTTTGATGACAGTGTTCTGCTGCCGCCGGGCAGTGTGAGCACACAACAGGGCGGCCTCTACAAAGTATTCACCCCGTTCCGGCGCGCGTTTCTCACCGCACTGATGCAGACCACCGTCCGTGTGCTGCCGGTGCCGGATGCCAAAGGTCCGCCGGTTTCCCCGGTACCGCTTAACCTGCCGCAACAGGAGCATGCTCTTTTCCCTTCCGGGGAAGATGCCGCGCTGCAGCGGCTGGCGGATTTTTGTCAGAAGCACGCTGCGGATTACAAAACAGAGCGGGATTTCCCGGCGATTGACGGTACCAGCCGCATCTCCGCCTATCTTGCCACCGGGATATTGTCCCCGCGCCAGTGTCTGACCAGCCTGCGCCTGCATTTCCCGATGGTCGCCGATGAGCCGGAAAGCGGCGCTTATACCTGGCTCAGTGAGCTTATCTGGCGGGAATTTTATCTGCATCAGCTGGCACAGCATCCGGATATCAGCCGTCACCGCCCGATGCAACGCTGGACAGAGGCCATTGTCTGGTCACCGGACAGCAGCGGGTTGCTTGCCTGGCAGCAGGGAAAAACCGGGTTCCCGCTGGTCGATGCCGCCATGCGTCAGCTGAATGAAACCGGCTGGATGCATAACCGCCTGCGGATGATCACGGCAAGTTTTCTGGTCAAGGATTTACTGACTGACTGGCGGCGCGGTGAGTACTATTTTATGTCGCAGCTGATTGACGGTGAATTTGCCGCCAATAACGGTGGCTGGCAGTGGGCGGCCTCCACCGGTCATGATTCAGTACCGTATTTCCGGATTTTCAACCCGGTCACCCAGGGTAAACGGTTTGACCCGGACGGCAGTTTTATCCGCCGCTGGCTGCCGGAACTGGCAGAAGTACCTGCGAAATACATTCACACGCCCCATGAATGGGCGGAGAAAAACCGGCGGGAGATTGATTATCCGCAACCGGTGGTTGATCACCGGATGGCGAGGATCAGGGCTATCGATGCTTACGAAACCGCCCGCCGGGCCGCTGCCGGCGGGGATGACAATCCGTATTAATCTGTTTTGTCTGCTGACCGGCGCACCGTGCTGTAGGTCAGCAGATGCTCCAGATTATAATAGCGGGCTTTATTCAGTACGGTGGTGTGGGACATCCCGATTTCACGGGACACCTTACGGGCTGAACCATAGCGGCGCAGATAATCTTCCAGCAGGCTTTTTTCCTGCCGCGCAAGGGACTCTTTCAGGTTAATGTCTGCCTGCACCGGTAAGGCCACAGGAGGTATTTCCGTTTTCGGTACCGGCTGCGGCCGGCCCACCGGGGACGCCATCACTTCCTCATGGGGCAGCCATAAGTCACCGACGGTAATTTCCCGCCCGGAAGCCAGATGAATGGCCCGCAGAATCACGTTTTGCAGTTCCCGCACGTTGCCCGGCCAGGAATAGGCCATTAACTGGTGATATGCATCCTGGGACAGACTGAGCTGTTTATTCAGTTCCGTTGTATATTTACTGATAAAACGCTGCAATAACAGCGGGATATCAGTTTTCCGCTCTTTCAGTGGCGGGATATTAATCGGGATCACGTTGATCCGGTAATAGAGATCTTCACGGAACGATTTGTTCTCGATCATCTCTTCCAGATTCCGGTTGGTCGCCACAATGATCCGCACATCCACCGGGATCTCTTTATGCCCGCCGACCCGGCGGATCACACCTTCCTGTAATACCCGCAATAATTTACTTTGCAGGATAAGAGAAAGCTCGCCGAATTCATCCAGAAACACCGTACCGTGGTTGGCGGATTCAAACAACCCCATCTTTCCGCCCTTGCTGGCACCGCTGAACGCGCCGCCCTCATAACCGAACAGCTCACTCTCAATCAGGTTTTCCGGCAGTGCCGCACAGTTAATCGGTGCAAACGGATGCGCACTGCGATCGCTGGCGTTATGAATGGCGCGGGCAAACAGCTCTTTCCCGGTACCGGTTTCACCGCGGATCAGCACGGTATACGGGCTTATTGAGATTTTCTTAGCAAAATCAATCAGATTCATCATGACTTCGCTTTCACAGATAATGTCATCAAAGCTGAACGGCAGGCTTTTATTCACCGACGATGCCATTTGCTGCACTGAACGCAGGCTTTTAAAGGTGATCACCGCCCCCATCACCTGGGACTCTTCACTCAGAATCGGACGACCGGAACAGATATAGTACAACTCCCCTTTCGGGGTACCGGTGACCATCTGATAGTGATCGAAACTGTTGCCGCCGAGCAGTTTGGTGAGCACGGCCTGGTTTTTACCGCTGAGAATTTTGCTGATATTGACGCCGACAATATTTTCCCGTGAGATCGAGAAAAAATCTTCCGCCACTTTATTGAAGTAGTTGATATTACCCTGATTATTGATACCGATAATGCCATCCGTGGTGGATTCCAGAATTGCCTGTAATTCTTTTTCTTTACGCTCGTAGGGCTGTAATTTGGAACGGGTGACGCTGATAACATCAGGATTAAGCAGGAGTTTGCTCAGCAGCAGCTTAACATCCTGTTCGCACCCCGTATTGAATTTGACATAAATTTTGCACGGAAAGACTTCCATGGAATTAATGCTGATCCCGGAGGCCGAAAACTCATTGATGACTTCTTCCACCATGGCGACGCGGTCAATGGTATTAATTAACCATCTATATGCAGACATGTGTTTAGTCACTCCCGGTTAGTGTATGTAGTGCTCATTTTTCACCTACCTTGCCAGAGTTAACCTATTTAAGGTACCCATGAAGAGGTGAACAAAGGGCGAAATACAACAAAATAGTGCGCAATAAAAAAACCATATAATAAGCGGGCTTATCATACAGAGTATAATTGTTATTTTGGGTTCTGTTACATTCTGTACTATAAACAAGTTCAGCTGCCTTGTACCCGCCAGATATCTCAATTCTATGAAAAAAGCCTATCCGTTATCAGCCTTATGCCTGCATTAATTGAAGTGGTAAATCATTAAAAATGCGATAACTAATGGAATTGATTATTCCTGACGTTGATCATTATCAACCGCCGGACGTATCGATTCAGAGGAAAATTTAAAAAGAGATCTGGATCACTCTTCCCTTTTGAGGCTATAATGTGACGCAAGTCCGGTTTTATCCCCCAATATGATTAACCTCACTATCAGAAAGTGGCAACCCACTGTCAATTTTCTTTACACCTTGTCATTTTTACTTACACTCTGCTTTCCACTTCTTTTGTTCTTACTTCATCTAAGCTATGTCTTAAAATTATTTATATCTTTTAATTCAATATGTTATAAAAATAAATCCTGAGTTGGCACGGCTATTGCTTTTATTACTGCAACAACAGCACATGTTGGCATAATAAAAAATTATTCTTTGGAGGATTTATGCACGATTATACGAATAAAGGTTATGACACTAAGATTGTTCACGCCGGCCAGCAGGCTGATCCACTGACTGGTGCGTTATCAACCCCAATCTATCAGACCTCTACATTCGTCTTCGACAGCGCAGCACAAGGGGCAGCACGTTTCGCATTAGAAGAAGAAGGTTATATCTACTCACGTTTAGGTAACCCTACTAACGCAGCATTAGAAGAAAAAATGCGTGTACTGGAAAACGGCGAAGCAGCTCTGGCGACGTCTTCCGGTATCGCAGCAATCTCTACCACTATCCTGACTATGTGCGGCCAGGGCGACCATATCGTTGCTTCTGACACTCTGTACGGCTGTACTTATGCTCTGCTGTCTCACACCCTGCCTAAATTCGGTATCGAAGTCACTTTCGTTCGCGCAAATGACCCTGCGAACATCAAAGCGGCTATGAAACCAAACACCAAAATGGTTTACGTCGAAACTCCGGCTAACCCGACTCTGGCAATGATCGACCTCGAAGCTGCGGCAAATGTTGCTCACGAAGGCGGCGCAATGCTGGTTGTGGATAACACCTTCATGTCTCCGTACTGCCAGCGTCCTCTGGAATTAGGTGCAGACATCGTGGTTCACAGTGTGACCAAATACATCAACGGCCACGGTGATGTTATCGGTGGTGTGATTGTCGGACCTGCTGACTTCCTGGTTCCTGCCCGTCTGGTCGGTGTTAAAGACATCACCGGTGGTGTCATGAGCCCGTTCAACGCATGGTTAACCCTGCGCGGTCTGAAAACACTGCACGTCCGTATGGAACGCCACTGCTCTAACGCAATGAAAGTGGCTGAATATCTGGAATCTAACCCGAACGTGGAAGCGGTATTCTACCCTGGTCTGCCGTCTCACCCGCAGCACGAGTTAGCGAAAAAACAGATGAGCAACTTCGGCGGTATGATCAGCTTTGAAATCAAAGGCGGTATCGAAGCAGGCCGTAAAGTGATGGACTCTGTTGAGTTATGCATGCTGGCAGTAAGCCTGGGCGATACTGAAACGCTGATTCAGCACCCTGCATCAATGACTCACTCTCCGGTTCCGGCTGAAGAGCGTCTGAAAGCAGGTATCACCGATGGTCTGATTCGTATCTCTGTCGGTCTGGAAACACCTGAAGACATCATTGCTGACCTGGAACAGGCTATTGCGAAAGCAGTTGCTTAAGATCAGAGCGGAAAATTAAGTCCTGCAGTATGTACTCACCTCATTTGCCGTTAACACACAGACGGGGTGAGTACACGAAGCACGCGGAAAAATTCATTGAGAGCCACTCTGAATTCTCTCCGGCGTGCTTTTTAAGTATTTAACAGGTTATTTTTAGCGGTAATAAAAAGAACAACGCAGTGCTGAAATTTTTTAGAAACCATAATCACAATAAATTATTATGAAAACCAAGGGGGCTTAGTATGGCGGACATGACCTCAACCGAGAATTCCGCGAAAGCGCTGGGCAAAATACCATTTACAATGTATGACGCCGGCTGGGTAGTGCTTTGTATTGGTATGGCGATCGGTGCCGGTACCGTTGTAATGCCGATTCAGATCGGTCTGAAAGGTATTTGGGTATTTATTTTAGCTTTCATGATTGCGTATCCGGCAACCTATATGTTGCAGAAGCTGTACATGAATACGCTGTCTGAAAGTGAAGAATGTGAAGACTACACAAACATAATCACACAGTATCTGGGCAGTAACTGGGGTGTGGCTCTGGGGGTTATTTACTTCCTGATGCTTATCCACGGTATCTTTATTTACTCTCTCTCTGTTATTTTCGACAGTGCCTCTTATCTCCATACGTTCGGTGTGACAGAGGGTGTGCTTTCAAGCTCACTGATCTATCGTGTGGCTGTCTTTGCCGCACTGATTTTCATTGCCTCCAAGGGCGAGAAGCTGCTGTTTAAAATCTCCGGTCCGATGGTTATCGTGAAAGTCGGTATCATTGTATCGCTGGGTCTGGTGATGATCCCTCACT
This sequence comes from Morganella morganii H1r, assembly GCF_000633515.1. Classification (GTDB taxonomy): domain Bacteria; phylum Pseudomonadota; class Gammaproteobacteria; order Enterobacterales; family Enterobacteriaceae; genus Morganella; species Morganella morganii_B. The sequence goes on from NZ_AYMP01000001.1 coordinate 110,250, forward strand.
GGGATTTCAATAACATCACTGCGTTCCCGCCGATTGGTGACTTTACCCGTGACGTGCTGCTGACTGTACCGTTTGCGTTCTTCTCTGCGGTCTTCGTTCAGATCCTGAACCCGATGAACATCGCATACCGCAAACTGGAATCAGACAAACGTGTTGCCACCTACCGTGCTATCCGCGCCCACCGCGTGGCCTATATCACCCTGGTGACTATCATCCTGTTCTTCTCATTCTCCTTTACGTTTTCTATCAGTCATGAGCAGGCCGTATCCGCGTTTGAACAGAACATCTCTGCACTGGCTATTGCTGCTCAGGTTATTCCGGGCGCGGTCGTGAGTGTGATGACCACCGTTCTGAACATCTTTGCGGTTCTGACAGCATTCTTCGGTATCTATCTGGGCTTCCAGGAATCCGTGAAAGGGCTTGCGGTTAACATCCTTTCCCGCTTCATGGATAAAGAGAAAATCAACCATACTGTATTAAACGTCTGTATCTCTGTCTTCATCGTTGCATTACTGACTGCATGGGTGTCAACAGGGTTCTCCGTGGTTGTCTTCTTCCAGATTGGCAGCCCGTTATACGCTATCGTTTCCTGCTTAATTCCTGTTTACCTGGTATTCCGTGTCGCGAAACTGAAAAAATTCAAAGACTGGAAAGCCTGGTGTGTTATGGGCTTCGGTATCCTGCTGCTCATCGCACCGTTCTTCAAATACCTTGAGTGACGTGTAAGAGAAAACAGGCCATCCGTCGGTGCCCCGCACTGACTGAAATAAAGTAAAACCCCGGAACCGGTCACAGCACCGGTTCCGGAAAGTTAAAAAACTCAGCACCGCAGTCTGAATAAAAAAACCTCTGTCCTTCTGACCACAATATTATTAAGTTCCTTAATTGGTCAGTATATTGCGGGAGATACCCTCTCCCGCTTTTTTTCGCCTGAAATCGATCCCGGTGCCACCCTGTCATCGGTATTACTGTTTTATTTCTGCCGGATGGCGGGCACGGCAAACCCGTACAGTAATCCGTAAATAAACTGTACCGGTCTGTCTTTTTTATTTAAAAGCGGAAATAATCGTAATTAAAAATCACGCGGCGAAATAATGCTGTCCGCAATAAGGCTCATCCGGATTTCCTGAATATCCCCGTCTTCATTTTCATAAATAATGTCATCCAGCCCGGTGCCGGTTGTATTCATTTCCTCAAAAAAACGCCCCGGAGTGAGTCTGAACGCCAGACTGATACGTAACAGCGTGTCCACATCAATACGGTTTACCCCCCGCTCATAACGCGAAAGCTGCTGCTGACTGATCCCTATTCTGTGTGCCAGCTGCTTTGTGGTCAGACCTGCATTGGTCCGGTATTGTCTGATAACCTGTCCGATAGCTTCGGATACCGCATATTTCTTCATCATTAATCAATAACCCTATAAAGACCATCACTAAAATTCCTTGTTTAGCTCACTGATCCCGGAGAAAACACTTAAAACTATAAGTAGTTTATCGCAGATAGGGGCATTTTTGAAAAACCAAAGGTTATACTGTTTATGAGTACATGAAAGGGAAAATGAGACCGGATGTTTCTATATGTTTCACCTTTAAAATCATAGTGTAACGAGATAATATTACAAAATATAAATCGATCGAAAGAACAATGAATTGGTAAAATAAGTGTTATATACCAAATAATTAGAAAAAAAATATGTTTTCACTCCATTCGAATAAAAATTCCGAGCTTTTACAGGATGTGAAAAGGTGTGTTTGATCCCACACCTCGGATTTCAGCATAACAGAATGAAAACTCATCCTAATATGACTATCAAACCACATTTAATAAATTAAATTAATGTAAATATTTTACCCGGGAAATTAACTTACTTCAGATTTTGTCAAAAATACCGAAAACGGCGCAAAAAAGCCGGTGACCGTTATCCTGCCACCAGCTGAATATCTGCCTGTTATTTCACCGGATTACAGACGTTCAATCACCATCGCAATCCCCTGCCCGCCACCGATACACAGTGTCGCCAGTCCGGTGGTTTTATTCTGAGCCTGTAATGCATGCAGCAATGTCACCAGGATACGGGCACCACTTGCACCAATCGGGTGGCCCAGGGCAATCGCCCCGCCGTTGATGTTTACTTTTTCAGGATCAAAACCCAGGTCACGGCCGACCGCGAGGAATTGGGAGGCAAATGCTTCGTTGGCTTCGATAAGATCGATATCCTTCAGTGACAGCCTCGTTTTTTCCAGCACTTTCCGCGTGGCCGGAACCGGCCCCAGACCCATCATTGATGGCGCAACCCCGCCGGAAGCATAACCGCGGATACGGGCAAGCGGTGTCAGTCCCAGTGATTTGGCACGGGTTTCTGTCATCAGCATCAGCGCCGCCGCACCGTCATTGATACCGGAAGCATTACCGGCTGTGACGGTTCCCGCTTTATCAAAAGCCGGACGCAGTTTCGCCAGCCCTTCTGCCGTTGATCCGGCTTTCGGAAACTCATCGGTATCCACCACGATATCCCCTTTACGGCTTTTCACCGTCACCGGCACGATTTCCGCCTTAAAGGCGCCACGCTCAATCGCGCTGACGGCTTTCTGCTGTGAGGACAGCGCCAGTGCATCCTGCTCTTCGCGGGTCAGATTATAGGCGTTGGCGATGTTCTCCGCCGTGATCCCCATGTGATAGTTATTCTCGGCACATAACAGCCCGTCACGCAGGATCACATCATGCACCACACCGTCACCCAGGCGGTAACCCCGGCGGGCCCGGCTGTCGAGCAGATACGGCGCCTGACTCATATTTTCCGTGCCGCCCGCAATAATAATATCCGCGTCACCGCTGCTGATCGCCTGTGCACCCAGCGCGACACTCTTCAGGCCGGAGCCGCACACTTTATTGACGGTGAAAGCACAGGCACTTTCCGGTATACCGCTGCGCAGCAGGATCTGGCGCGCCGGGTTTTGCCCGAGTCCGGCCTGTAACACATTCCCCATAATCACTTCATCCACCAGCCCCGGTTCCAGCTGCGTTTTTTTCAGTAACGCGCTGACCACTGCCGAGCCGAGTTCCACGGCACTGACACCCGCCAGTGCGCCGTTAAAGTTGCCGATTGCGGTACGCACGGCACTGACAATAACGATATTTTCCATTGCGAAATCCTTACTGTTTATTATCTGTCAGAAGAAAACGAGACCAAGAATGAAAATCGGTGCCGAGAGCAGCAGGGCGGTGATGCAGTACCCCATAATGTCTCTGACCCCCAGCCCGGCGATCGCCAGTGCCGGAAGCGCCCAGAACGGCTGTGCCATGTTCATCCACTGCTCACCGTAGGCAATCGCCATCACGGATTTACCGAGATCAGCCCCCAGTGCCTGGGCCGCCGGAATAACAAACGGCCCCTGAATCACCCAGTGACCGCCGCCTGACGGCACGGCAAAGTTGATCAGCGCAGAGCTGAAGAACGTCATCAGCGGGAAGGTTTCTTTGTTGGCGACGTTGATAAAGAATTCAGTGATAAGCCCGCCCAGTCCGGAGCCTTCCATCATGAGCTGGATACCGGCATAGAACGGGAACTGCACGAGGATCCCGGCGGTACTGCGGGCAGCGGCACTGACGGCACGCATATACGCCATCGGGGTTTTATGCAGCAGCAGACCGGTCAGCAGGAAAATCATATTCACGGTGTTAATGGTGATATTGAAACCGTTTTTGATGAAATACATGCCGAGGAACGTGAAACCCAGAATCCCGATAATCCACGCAATAAGGCGGCTCTCTTCCATCCGGAGAGAAACCGGTGCGTCTTCCGGTAATTTTTTCTGAAAATCCGGCTCTTCTTCGAGCAGTGCCGGGTCGATCATCATGATGTCGTCTTTGCGCGGCATCATCATGCGGGTGACAAACGGCATCACCAGAATCAGTGTCAGGGTGATAAACAGGTTATACCCGGTGAACATGGTCTGGCTGACAGGGATAAGCCCGGCGATATGCTCGACAGGGTTACCCGGTGTGGCGGCCAGCAGCGGCATGGAGCCGGAGAAACCGCCGCCCCAGGTCATAAACCCGATATAAGCACAGGCGATCAGCAGCGGGTAGTCAGAGCCCGGCACACGGCGGGCCACTTCACGGGCAAACATCGCCCCGACCACCAGTCCGAATCCCCAGTTAATGACACAGGCTACTGAGCCGAAAAACGTCACCAGCATCACTCCCTGAACCGGGGTTTTTGCCAGTGAGGCGGTCAGCCGCAGAATGCGTTTAACCGGCGGGGAGCTGGCCAGCGCGTGACCGGTCACGATGATCAGCGCCATCTGCATCCCGAACGCCAGCAGGTTCCAGAATCCGTTCCCCCATAAATTCACCAGATCCATCGGTGTGCTTGGTGTGAGTGCCAGCGCGATAATAAACGTCAGCATGGTCAGCAGCATTGCAAAGATCAGCGGATCCGGCAGATAGCGGCTCACCACACGGGTCATGACTCGTGAGATGCGTCCTATCATACGGCTTCCCCCGCACTCACCAGCGGCATTTCACAGACATCCGGTGACACAATAAAATGTGCGGCGGTTTTTTCGCGGATGGTACCGATATCCGTTCCCGGCGCGTATTCACACAAAATCATCTGATCGTTTTCAAAGCGGAATAACGCCAGTTCCGTTACCAGCACATCCACTGCTTTCACCGCGGTCAGCGGCATGGTGCATTCCGGCAGGATTTTGGCGGAACCGTCTTTTGCACAGTGTTCCATAGCAATGATCACTTTGCGCGCACCGGTCACGAGATCCATCGCGCCGCCCATACCCGGCACCATTTTGCCCGGTACCACCCAGTTGGCGAGGTTGGCCTGTTCATCCACCTGTAAGCCACCCAGTACGCTGGCATCCACATGACCCCCGCGGATCAGGGCGAAGGAAAAGGCACTGTCAAACATGGACGCGCCCGGCAGGATGCCGCACGGCTGCCCGCCTGCATTGACCAGATTTTTATCCGGCGTGGTTACCGGCCCGAGGCCGAGAAACCCGTTTTCTGACTGCAGGGTAATATGCACGCCTTCCGGCAGATAGTTCGCCACCTGTGTCGGCAGCCCGATCCCGAGGTTCACCACATCACCGTCATTCAGTTCCAGTGCCACACGGCGGGCGATCAATTCTTTTGCATTCATGATGTTTTCCTTATTCTGCAATCAGCCAGTCAATAATTGCCCCTGGTGTGGCAACACAATCCGGGTCGATATCCCCTGCGGCGACTATTTCGTCCGGCTCGGCAATGGTGATATCCGCCGCCAGCGCCATCAGCGGGTTAAAGTTGCGGGCACTGAGGTCATAGGTGAGGTTGCCGAGCGGGTCGGCTTTCTGTGCCTGAATCAGCGCCAGGTCAGCGCGCAGGGGAAGTTCGAGGAGATAATCGCGGCCATCGAGGGTAATTTTCTGTTTGCCTTCTTCCACGACCGTACCGACACCGGTCGGGGTGAGGAATCCGCCCAGCCCGGCACCGCCGCAGCGGATTTGCTCCGCCAGCGTGCCCTGCGGGATCAGTTGTACGTCCATTTCACCGGCGATCATCCGGCGTCCGGTTTCCGGGTTTGTCCCGATATGGGAAGCAATCACTTTTTTCACCCGGCCGTTGACAATCAGCGGGCCGAGGCCGGTATCCACGAATGCGGTATCGTTGGCAATAATGGTTAACTCTTTGACACCGGATTCTAATAATTCAGTCATTAAACGCGGCGGCGTACCGACACCCATAAATCCGCCGACCATAATTGTCATGCCGTCACGAAAAAATTCACCGGCTTTTTTCACCGTTATTTGTTTATTCTTCATAGCACTTCCCTTTTATAAAAAATATAGACACAAGGGTAATAGCAAGTGCCATGCCAATAATAAAACCTGTTTTTTATTATATTGATATTATTTTAACTCACTGATATTTATTGATTTAGTATTAATAAAAATAAATCCATTAACATATAATAAATAAATCATTCATTTATGACAGTGAAATGAAATGCACAGTGTGAAAAATTATTCACAACAAAAAAAGCACGGTGAATTTATTTTCACTGTGCTTTTTAGAATAATTTTTAATTATCGATATAAAATTATTATTGATACCGATTATTCAATATCGTATTCCTGCAATTTATACATTAATGCCCGGCGGCTGATCCCCAGCGCAGAGGCGGTATGGGTTTTGTTATTCTGAAATTCCGCCAGGGCGGAAATAATCAGCTCTTTCTCGTAAGCTTTAATATTCTCTTTCAGGTTCAGCCCCGGCTCCTGCGTGACCGGAATCAGTGCCACCGGCTGGCGGCGGACCTGTGCCAGTAACTGCTCCGGCAGATCTTCCGGGAAAATCACATAACCGGTGCTCATAATCACTGCCCGTTCAATTACGTTGGAAATCTCCCGCACATTACCCGGCCACGGATAATTCATCAGCAATGCCAGGGTTTCCGGTGCCAGCTCGACAATATCGCGGTTATTTTCCTGACTGAATTTCTGCAGAAAATGGGACGCCAGCAAACCCACATCCTCCGGCCGCTCACGCAGCGGCGGCAAATTCAGGTGAATCACATTGAGGCGGTAAAACAGATCCTGACGGAAATGCCCTTCCCGCACCCGTTCATGCATGTCGCGGTTGGTCGCGGCAATAATGCGGATATCCACGCGGATGGTTTTACTGCCGCCGACCCGCTCGAATTCTTTTTCCTGCACCACCCGCAGCAGTTTCACCTGTAAATCCGCCGGCATTTCACCGACCTCATCGAGCAGCAGAGTACCGCCGCCGGCACGTTCAAATAATCCCTGACGCTGCACCTGCGCTCCGGTAAATGCACCCTTTTCATGGCCGAACAGCTCACTTTCCAGCAGAGAACCGGGCAGCGCCCCGCAGTTCACTTTAATAAAGGGCCCGCTGGCTCTCTCACTGTTGTAATGGATCGCCCGCGCCACCACTTCCTTCCCGGTGCCGCTTTCCCCGGTGATAAGCACTGTCGCCTGACTGCGCGAGACTTTGGCGATATCACGGCAGATTTCCATCATTTTCGGGTTACGGGTCAGTACCCGTCCCCACTGGTAGCTGTCACTCAGTTCACGGTGCAGAAGATTGATTTCCTGTTTCATCTCCTGTAACTGCAGTGCGCGGGAGATCAGCAGTTTCAGCTCCGTCAGATCGAAGGGCTTTATCACATAATCAAACGCCCCGAGACGCAGCGCGTCCACTGCGGTTTCCACGGCGGCATAGGCGGTCATCAGAATGACCGGCACTTCCGGATTCAGTTCCCGCATCCGTTTGAGAGCCTCAATGCCGTCCAGTTTCGGCATGCGGATATCCATCAGCACCACATCCGGTTTGTCCTGCACAAAGCTTATCAGTGCCGCCTCGCCGTCCTCCGCCAGCCGGGTTTCATGGCCATCAATAGAAAATGCGGTCTGTAACATCCGGCAGAGATTCTTTTCATCATCAACGATCAGAAGCCGGTACGATTTATGTGTAATCATTTTTCTTACCCTGCGTTATCGGCAACGTTATGGTGAACATCGTTCCGCGATTCTCCTGACTTTCAAGGAAAATATCACCACCGTGACCGGCAATGATCCGCTGGCTGATAGCCAGCCCGAGCCCGGTTCCCGAGGCTTTGGTGGTAAAGAACGGGTCAAAAATTTTCTTTTGCAGCGCCGCCGGAATCCCGGTGCCATCATCGCGGATCACCACCATGACCCGCTGCTCTTCCATGTAACAGGTGGAGATAAAGAGATTGCCTCTGGCCGGAATCGACTGCACCGCGTTTATCATGATATTGAGCAGCACCTGACGCAGCAGTTCGCTGTTGGCCTCAATCAGCGGCAGTGTGTCATCCGGCTCCCAGGTAAAGGTGACCCGTGCTTCCACCCCTTTGGTTTTGACCAGCACCAGCGCTTCCTCAATCAGCCGGTTGACGCTGATCGGGCGGAATGTGCCGGTCTGCGGCCGGGAGAAATCAAGCAGCTGGCGGATGATCCGGTCAATGGAATCCACTTCCTTGAGAATAATACCGATGTATTCCAGTTTATCCGGGTGATTTTCCAGTTCTTTGAGGATCTGCACGAAACCGCTGATCGCCGTCAGCGGGTTGCGCACCTCATGGGCGACGCCTGCCATCAGCTCGCCGAGTGTCGCGAGTTTTTCCGCCTGCTGCATACGGCGCTGAACCTCTTTCTGCGCAGTGAGATCTTTAAATATCACCAGCGCGCCGATAAGCTCCCCGCCCGCATTACGGATGCGGCTGGTGCTGACGTTTATCTGAATGGTGCGGTCACGGGCGGGATACGCAATTTCGAGGCTGACGTGCTCAATACCGCGCTTCAGGGTATCGAGAACCGGGCTGGAGAAACTGCGCCCCTCAAAAACATCACCGTAATATTTGCCGTGCAGATCCCGCTCCAGATAGCCGGTTATCTCTTCCGCCGCCGGGTTAATCATGGTGACACAGCCGTTGATATCCACCGCGATCACCCCATCCGCCGCACTTTCAATGATCAGTTCGTTGAGGGTTTTCATCTCCCGCAGTGCCTGTGCCAGCGCGTTGACGCTGTCGCTGATCTCCCCCATTTCCCCTTTCATCATCGGCAGATGGGTATTGAGGTCATGAGATAGATCACTGAGGCCGCTTTTAATCGCCCCGATATCACGGCTGAAATGACGGGAAAAGACGATAATAATCAGCAGGCTGAACAGTATCCCGAGTGCAATGACCGCGATAATTTTGACATCCATCGCCAGCGCCTGGCGGTCAATATCATCCGTCAGTTCGTTCGCCCAGATATAACCGATCACCTCACCATTTCGCCTGACCGGAATCATGGCGTTCATAATATTGCCGCGCACCTGGGTTCCCCAGCCGACTTCCGGCTCTCCCGTTATCATCACATGACGGCCGGGGTGATCTTCACTGATGCGGGTGCCGGTTTTATTACCGTAACGGGCGCGCGGGGAATAGGTCACAATACCGTCAAGCTCACGGTGGTAATACCCGGCTCCGACCCCCGGGAAGGTGGAGGTGATGATTTCCGCCGCCGGATACAGTTTTTCGCTGATCAGCGCCAGACGCTGGTCACGCGGCAGGGATGCGGCAAGGTCATATTCATCATTCAGTGCCTGTTCCAGCAGACCGGCAACGGAATAGAGTTTGTTTCGTTTCTCCTGCAACAGTGCGGAACGCCCCTCTGTTTCCACAAAATAACCGATGATAAGTGTCGGCACGGTGACCAGCAGAATGGCCATCAATATGAGTTTGTCACGCAGACTGAAGGGATAATATTTATGCAACACAGAAGGCCCGTCTGAAAAGCAGTATGATTCACCAGCATATACAACTGATTAAAAAATATCTTTGCGAACGGTCATAGTTCCGGAATCTCTGTAAAAACAACAGGATAATTGATGATTCAGAATGTTACAGACAGGAGAAAACCGGTAATACGGCAGCAGAGAGGGGGTCTGCTGCCGGAACGGTAAAAAAACCTTACTTCACAAACTCACTGGCTTCACGCGCCAGTTTGCCGATGGCGGCCCAGTCTTTTGCTTTAATAAGCGAAGCCGGCACCATCCACGAGCCGCCGCAGGCCACAATCTGCGGGATAGCCAGATAGTCGCGGATATTGTTCAGCCCGATGCCGCCGGTCGGCATCACCTGTAACTGGTGATACGGCGCCAGCATGGCTTTGATCATCGGAATACCGCCTGACGGCTCTGCCGGGAAGAATTTTACAAAATCGATACCCAGCTCCAGCGCCTGTTCAACCGCACTCGGGTTGTTGATCCCCGGCACAATCGGGATATCAATCTGCTGACACGCCTGAACCGTGTTCGGGTTCAGACCGGGAGAGACCACAAACTGCGCACCGGCCGCTTTCGCCTGACGCACCTGCTCACGGTTAATCACGGTTCCCGCACCCACCAGCATATCCGGGCGGGCTTCCCGCAGCAGTTTGATCGCTTCCGCCGCACACTCAGTACGGAAAGTGATTTCCGCCACCGGCAGACCATTGTCCGCCAGCGCATTGCCTAACGGGATAATATCTTCCGCGTTATCGACGGCGATCACCGGCACAATTTTCAGCTGCCGGAAACGGGTAATCATTGCCTGTAATTCGGACATCTCGTTCTCCTCTTTTCCCGTTAAAACGTGTTATTCAGTAAAGTATCAGTGACCGGGCGGGTTGCTGCCTGCGGGATAATCGCCCCTTTGTGCTGAATCACCACACCCGCAAGCCGGTGGCCCATCCGGGCAGCGCGTTCAATATCCGCACCGGTCAGCCAGCCCGCCAGGAACCCGGCGTTAAAGGCATCACCGGCTGACGTGGTATCAACCACCTGTTCCGCCGGTGTGGTGGCAATATTGATGGCCGGTGCGTCAGTGCGCAGATCACGGTAGTCACACCCCTGAGCACCCGCTTTGATAATCGCCTGCTTCACCCCGGCTTTTGCCAGACGGGCAAAGGTGGAGTTGCGGTCGCTGTCGCCCCACAGACGCGCTTCGTCATCATCAGTGACCAGCGCCATGTCGGTCAGTGCATACATTGCCTGATAACAGGAACGGGTTTCATTTTCATCCGCCCACAGTGCCGGGCGGTAGTTACTGTCAAACAGAATGGTTTTGCCCTGCTGTGACAGTGCTTTCAGGTCATCCAGCAGCTGCAGACGGTCTTGCGGCGGCAGAATGGCGAGGCTGATCCCGCTGAGATAAATGGCATCCATCTGCGCCATCTGTGCCAGCAGCGCCGGATATTCCGGATGACGGACAAGATAACGCGCTGCGGAATCATTGCGCCAGTAAAGGAACGTGCGCTCGCCCTGCTCATCCAGCTGGATAAGGTATAATCCCGGCTGATGATGCGGGTCAATCAGCACATACGCAGTGTTGACTCCTTCCGTCTGCCAGCGGCTGATCATTCCTTTACTGAGCGGATCGGTTCCCATGGCGGAGATAAAATTCACCTCAACGGCGTCTCCGGCCGCGCGGGCCAGATAAACCGCACTGTTCAGGGCATCACCGCCGTAGCGCTGAACCATCTCCCCGAACGGCGCGCCGTTGAGTTCAATCATGCACTCGCCGATCAGACCAATGCGTTTCACTGTCATTATTCACCTTTTGCAGCGGAAAAATAACGCTGTGCATTATTGAAACAGATATCACGCACCATCTGCCCCAGCATGGTTTCATCCGCCGGAATTTCGCCGTTTACCGCCAGCGTGCCGAGCATATTGCACAGAATGCGGCGGAAGTATTCATGACGAGTATAGGACAGAAAACTGCGGGAATCTGTCAGCATCCCGACAAACTGACTTAACAGCCCCAGTTGTGACAACTGCTCGAGCTGACGCTGCATGCCGTCTTTCTGGTCGTTGAACCACCAGCCGGAACCGAACTGCACCTTACCTGCGATACCGCCGCCCTGGAAGTTACCGATCATGGTCGCCAGCACTTCGTTATCACGCGGGTTCAGGCAGTAAAGGATAGTGCGCGGCAGCTCATCGGTTTTATCCATTTCATCAAGCAGACGTGAAAGCGGATACGCCACCGGCGCGTCACCGATGGAATCAAAACCGCTGTCGGCACCGAGCAGCTTAAACATGCGCGTGTTGTTGTTACGCAGCGCACCGATGTGCAGCTGCATCACCCAGCCGCGTTTTGCATACTGCTTTCCGAGCCAGACCAGCACCGCAGTTGCAAACTGCGCGGTGGCGGTTTCATCCGGGATCTCCCCGGCAAGACGTTTCTGCAGAATCGCATCCAGCACCGATTCATCCGGCACCGGCGCATAGCGCAGAATTTCAATACCGTGGTCGGAAGCAACACAACCGTGCTGCGCAAAGTGTACCAGACGGCGTTCCAGCGCGGTCAGCAGGTCGCTGAAACGGCGGATCTCCACATCGGCACTCTGTCCGAGCTTCGCGATATAATCCGTGAAGCCGTCCAGTTCAATTTTAAACGCGCGATCCGGGCGCCAGCTCGGACGCACTTCAATATCAAAGCTGTCATCCTGCGCAATCTGCCGGTGGTATTCCAGCGAATCTGCCGGGTCATCGGTAGTGCCGACCATATGCACATTCATCTGCTGCATAATGCCGCGTGCGGAAAATGCCGGCTGTGCCAGTTTTTCATTGGCCTCATCCCAGATGCTTTGTGCCGTTTCCGGCCCGAACACTTTGCCGGTGATACCGAACGGGCGGCGCAGTTCCAGATGTGTCCAGTGATAAAGCGGGTTACCGAGGGTCATCGGCACCGTTTTTGCCCATGCCTGATATTTTTCATAATCACTGCTGTCGCGCCCGGTGATAAGCTGCTCCGGGATCCCCGCCGAACGCATGCCGCGCCATTTGTAGTGATCCCCTTCCAGCCAGATCTGCCCGAGGTTATCAAAACGGCGGTTTTCCGCGATTTCACGCGGGTTCAGGTGGCAGTGATAGTCATAGATTGGCATGTCCGCCGCGTAGTTATGATAAAGACGGCGGGCAATGTCACTGTGCAGTAAAAAGTCTTCGCAAAGAAACTGTTTCATAAACTCTCCGGGATTACAGTGCGGCAACGGCCTGACGGGCACCGACATCAAGTAACTGCTGATACGCGCGTTTCACCGCATCAACAAAGCCCTGCTGTTTCGGCAGGCTGTCACCGAAAATGGATTCAATGGCCAGCAGCTCATCCACCACCGCCACAGACAGGCCGTGTTTTGCATAGATAGCTGCGAAGGTTTCTGCCAGCGGGTCACGCACATCGATTTTGTTACCCTGCTCATCGGTGCCGCTGACATAACGCATCCAGCCCGCCACACCCAGTGCCAGGTGGCGGTAGTCACTGCCGTCCGCGATATGCTGCGCAACCGGGTCCAGCAGACGCTGCGGGAGCTTCTGGCTGCCGTCCATCGCAATCTGCCATGTCTGGTGTTTCAGGGACGGATTGGTAAAGCGGTCAATCAGGTTATCCGCATAGGCAACTAGGTCGGTTTCTTCCGGCATGGTGAGAGTCGGTGCCTGCTCATCCAGCATCAGTGCACGGGCGGCTTTGCGGTAATCCGGGTTGGTCATGGTATCGGAAATATGGGCATAACCGCCGAGATAGCCGAGATACGCCAGGAAAGAGTGGCTGCCGTTGAGCATCCGCAGCTTCATTAATTCGAACGGCACCACATCCTGCACAAACTGCGCACCGGCGCAATCCCACGCCGGGCGGCCGTTCACAAAATTATCTTCAATCACCCACTGGCGGAACGGCTCACAGGCGATAGCACAGTTATCCTCCGTTCCCAGCAGCTGCGCGATTTCCGCCAGTGTTTCCGGGGTGGCCGCCGGGACAATGCGGTCAACCATGGTGCACGGGAACGTGACATTGGCTTCAATCCACGCCGCCAGCGCCGGATCCTGTAACCGCGCCAGGCCGAGTACGGCTTCACGGGCAACATGACCATTTTCACGGACGTTATCACAGGAGAGCACAGTAAACGGCGGAAGGCCGCGTTCACGGCGGCGTTTCAGTGCCGCCGTGATGTAGCCGATAGCGGAGCGTGGTGTCTCCGGTGTGGCCAGATCCTGTTTAATCAGCGCATTTTCCGGGTCGAGCTGCCCGGTCGCCGGATCGGTGCAGTAGCCTTTTTCGGTCACAGTCAGGGAAACAATACTGACATCCGGAGAGGCCATTTTCTCAATCACCGCATCAATACCGTCGATCAGCGGGTGCATGGCTTCTTTCATCGAACCGATAATTTTCAGCTCTGTGTTATCCGCCCCTTTCTCCGCCACGGTATACAGCATGGACTGGGCTTTCAGCCCTTCGATCAGTGCCGCATCCTGTGCCGACATCAGGTTAACTTCACAGTAACCCCAGTCACTGTCTGTTTTTTCTAATACGTGATGGGTGTACAGCGCCTGATGTGCGCGGTGAAACGCGCCGCAGCCGAGATGAACAATACGGGTGGTGAGACGATCAGTCGTCCAGTCAGGACGGGTTGCGGTAATGTCCGCAGTGACAAGATTCTTTTCCATTACAGGCTCCCGGGGAGCAGGCTGCGGGAGAGATCCCGCAGCCCGGCAGGTACAAAGGTATGAGATATTATTTTGTATAGAATGCGCGGTGAATGCCCATTTCCAGGCCACGGATTTCAGCCAGCCCTTTCAGGCGGCCGATAGCGGAATAGCCCGGGTTGGTTTTCTTTTTCAGGTCATCCAGCATCTGATGGCCGTGATCCGGACGCATCGGGATCAGGGACTCAGACCCGCTCTCACGGCGGCGGTTCTCTTCGGCGGCAACCGCGCTGATCACATTATACATATCCACATCACCGGCCAGGTGCGCCGCTTCGTGGAAGGTATTCGGGTTTTCTTCACGCAGGGTTGAACGCAGATGCAGGAAGTAAATCCGCGGACCAAAGGTCTGAATCATATTGACCAGGTCGTTATCAGCACGCACGCCGTAAGAACCGGTGCACATGGTGTAACCGTTGGCATCACTGTTGACGGTATCCGCCATCCACTGCATATCTTCAATCGTGGAGACAATGCGCGGCAGGCCGAGGATAGGACGCGGAGGATCATCAGGATGCACAGCCATTTTCAGGCCGCACTCTTCAGCCACCGGAATGATTTTATTCAGGAAATACGCAAAGTGCTCACGTAATTTCGCTTTATCGATACCGGCGTAACGTTTCAGGTGTTGGCGGAATTGTTCAAGTGTATAGCCTTCTTCCGCACCCGGAAGACCGGCAATAATATTGTTTATCAGTTTTTGTTTTTCGTCATCCCGCATCGTTTCAAAGCGGGTTTTGGCCTGCGCCAGTTCTTCTGCGGTGTAGTCCTGCTCAGCCCCTTCGCGCTGTAAGAGGTAAATTTCGAACACCGCAAATTCAATCTGATCAAAACGCAATGCTTTTGAGCCGTCCGGCAGCTCATATTCCAGGTCAGTACGGGTCCAGTCGAGAACCGGCATAAAGTTGTAGCAGACAGTATAAATCCCGCAGGCGGCGAGGTTACGCAGCGATTGCTGATAGTTGGCAATCCATTTTTCATAGTCACCGGTCTGTGTTTTGATGTCTTCGTGGATAGGCACACTTTCAACCACGGTCCATTCCAGATGGCTGGCTTCAATCAGCGCTTTGCGCTTCTGAATTTCGTCTGTGGTCCAGACTTCACCGTTCGGGATATGGTGCAGCGCTGTCACGATACCGGTAGCGCCCGCCTGACGAATATCAGATAAAGTAACCGGATCTGCCGGTCCGTACCAACGCCAAGTTTGTTTCATACTAAACCTCGTTTATGCTCCGTAAAGATAACCGGATAACCTTGTTCAGCAGGTGATATTGCCTGTTTTATTTCGCCGCCCCGGTTTTATGAACCGGAAAACGCATCAGCAGGTTTCCGGAACGGTATAGTGACATACAACATCATAGCAAACCATTCTGGTCAACCAATTTGGTTAACCAGATCACAATAAGGTGATCATTTTGGGCGACCAATATAAAACCACGAGTTTGATCACATAATAATGCCTACCTTTTATGCAGAATCCCGTTGAATCAGTAAGAAAATAAGTGAACAGCAACGGATTGCCCCTCTATTTGGTTAACCAATACCACATGCCGGTTTAACCATTCCGAAAGACAGGGTTGACAGAAAAACAGCATAAAATTCAAAAGGCTGACTATGAAAACAATTAAACATTACAGATGGCATATGATTCTGCTGGTATGCTTCATAACCATCATTAACTACCTTGACCGTACCGCATTAGGTGTCGCAGCACCGACCATTATGAATGACCTGGGGATCACCAAAGAGCAGTATTCCTGGGTTGTCAGCGCATTTCAGCTGGCATATACCATCGGTCAGCCAATCATGGGCTTTTTTATTGATACGATTGGCCTGAAACTCGGCTTCTTTATCTGTGCCATCATCTGGGGTCTTGCCACTATGGCTCATGCCCTGACCGGCTCCTGGCAGGGGCTGGCCTTTATGCGCGGGATCATGGGTTTCAGTGAAGCCTCCGCCATTCCGGCCGGTGTGAAAACCGCCACCACCTGGTTCCCGGCAAAAGAGCGCGGGATAGCCACCGGTGTGTTTAACATGGGAACCTCTTTTGGTGCGATGCTGGCTCCGCCGCTGATCGCCTGGTGTATCATGTTCCACAGCTGGCAGTTCGCCTTTATTGTCGCCGGTGCGCTGGCGATTATCGCCGCCTTTGTCTGGTTCTTCTTCTATAAAGATCCGAAAGATGCAAAACGCCTGTCTGATGAAGAACGCGCCTATATTGAAAACGGCCAGGAAAAGCACCTCAAATCCGCAAAGAAAGAGAAAACCTCGGTTATCAATATTCTGAAGCAGCGTAACTTCTGGGGTATCGGCCTCTCCCGTTTCCTCGCGGACCCGGCATGGGGAACCATTAACTTCTGGGTGCCGATTTTCTTCGTGGAAACCCTGCACTTCAGCCTGAAAGAAATTGCGATGTTTGTCTGGCTGCCGTTCCTGATGGCAGACCTGGGCTGTCTGGCCAGCGGATTTGTGGCGAAATACTTTAACGACCGCGGTGTTTCCCTGATTAACTCACGCCGTATCACCTTCACCATCGGTGCGGTTCTGATGACCACTATCGGTCTGGTTAGTATTGTTGAGAACCCGTATGTCGCGGTGCTGTTAATCAGTATCGGTGGCTTCTCTCACCAGCTGCTATCCACTGTTGCCGCCACCCTCGGCGGGGATCTGTTCAAGAAAGACGAAGTGGCAACCGCTGTGGGTATGGCCGGTGCATGTGCATGGTCCGGTCAGTTAATCTTTAACTTATTTATCGGTGCGTTCGTCGGTATCATCGGCTTCGGTCCGTTCTTTATTGCGCTGGCTGTCTTCGACCTTATCGGTGCTGCCGCGCTGTGGATTCTGATCAAAGAGAAAAAAGAACCGCAGGATCCCGCACAGGATAGTGATGAAACATTAATCGTCTCTCATTGATCCGCTGAAATCCGTACCGGAGAGATACACAGGCAACCCGCTGTGTATCTCTTTTTTTTTGCACTGTATCCCGGATTTCGCCGCTTTTTTGATAAACACCGGCGTAAAATCATTTTTGGTCGACCAATTTCTGATAAACTCTCCGGGTAAGAATTCCCATTTTACGGCCATGATAATGACACAGTTGACTGAACCCAAACGCCCTTATCAGGAAGTCGGCCATGCGTTGCGCCAGATGATCACCAATATGGATTATGTCATCGGTGACAAACTGCCGCCTGAACGCGAAATCGCTGAAATGCTGGATGTCTCCCGGGCAGTTGTCCGCGAGGCACTGATTATGCTGGAACTGGAAAACCTGATTGAAGTCCGTAAAGGTTCCGGTATTTATGTTGTTGCCCTCCCTCACCTGAGAGAAAGTGCGGCAACTGACCCGTGTGCGCTCAATGCCGCCGGTCCGTTTGAGCTGTTACAGGCGCGGCAGCTGCTGGAAAGCAATATTGCGGAATTTGCCGCCACCCAGGCCACGCCGGTGGATATTGCCAATATGCGCAGCGCCCTGCAGCGGGAACGCGACGAACTGAAAACCGGGGAAGATGAAACCGGCGACCGCGAGTTTCACCTGGCCATCGCGCAGGCGACCCATAACAGCATGCTGGTGGAGTTACTGAAGCAATCCTGGGCATGGCGGGAAAACAACCCGATGTGGCTGAAGCTGCATACGCGCATCACCAATAAAGATTACCGCAAAGAGTGGATGACCGATCACCAGGTGATCCTCGCCGCCATGATTAAGAAAGACCCGGCGGCAGCCAAAGAAGCCATGTGGCAGCATCTGGAAAATGTGAAACAGCGTCTGCTGGAGCTGTCGGATGTCGATGACCCGAATTTTGATGGTTATCTGTTCAATTCCTACCCTGTTGACCTGGTACGGAACTGATCCCCCCCGAGCACCTTTTTTACTCTCAGATACCGGAAACCGGGCAAAATCAGCCCGGTTTTTTTGACCGTAAAATAAAAATAATACCCTTATTATTCATAGTGTGATTAACCTCTCATTCAGATAAAATATGTAATCTACTGATATATAAAACTTATTCTATGACAGAGAAATTTATTCTCTGCCGTCTGCGGCTGCGGAATTTTTTTAGAAAATTTTTTCTGACTACCTGTGCCACTATCCGGCCATTACAATAACTATTAAATATTCATCGCATATTTTACAGGACACCAACTATGAGTAAGAAAATTGCCACTGTGCTGATCCATGGCGGACAGCAGCAGGATAAAGTCAACCATGCTATTTTCCCGGCGATCACCACCGCCAGTACGTTTGTGCAGACCAGCCTGAGCGAACACGGCGAATACGCCTATTCCCGCGTCAGTAACCCGACCCGTCACGCCTATGAAACACTGCTGGCCGATGTCGAGGAAGGCACTTACGCCACCGCAACGGCTTCCGGTGTGGCGGCTGCGGCACTGGTACTGAATATCTTCCCGCAGGGTTCCCATATTATTGCGATGAAAGGCGTGTACGGCGGGACATTCCGTCTGTTTGAGCGCGTGGCAAAAGAGAACTGCGGCCACGAGTTTGATTATGTTGACCTCAATGATTTAGCCGCCGTACGCAGCAAAATCAAAGACAATACCCGCATGATCTGGATAGAAAGCCCCACCAACCCGTTACTGGAACTGGTGGATATTGAAGCCATCTGCGGACTGGCCAAAGAACACAATATCGTAACCTGTATCGATAACACCTTCGCGACACCGTGGAACCAGAAGCCCCTGACCATGGGTGCGGATCTGATCATGGTCTCCTCCAGCAAATATATCGGCGGTCACTCTGATTTAATCGGCGGTGCGGTGATCACCAACCGTGACGATCTCGCGGAAAGGCTGAATTTCCTGAAAACCACCACCGGCGCGATTGCCTCACCCTTTGATGCTTATCTCGCTCTGCGCGGCCTGAAAACCCTGGCACTGCGGATGGCGGCACAATGCAGCAATGCACAGGCCGTGGCGGAGTTCCTGTCCGGTCACGACAAAATTGAGAAGGTGTTTTATCCGGGCCTGAAAAATCATCCGCACTATGCGTTATGTAAAAAACAGATGCGCACCGGCGGTGCTGTGGTCACTATTCAGCTGAAAGGCGGTCTCGCAGAAACCGAAGCCTTTGTGAAAAAACTGCGCTATTTTGTGCTCGCGGAATCGCTGGGCGGCGTGGAAAGCATGGTAAATCACTCCGCGACCATGTCCCACGGCTCCATGACCCGCGAAGAGCGCGAATCCATCGGTGTTTTTGACAGCACGCTGCGTTTGTCTGCCGGTATCGAAGATATCAGCGATTTACTGGCTGATTTACAGCAGGCTCTGGCCTGACACAGCATCACTACCACAATAATAAAAGAGAAAGCGTATGCAGGACTATGGTATCTGGACGGTCATTACCCCGGTCGTCACAATTATTCTGGCCATCTGTACCCGTCAGGTGATTTTATCACTGCTGATCGGGATACTGGTCGGCTTTACTGTTATTCATGATCACAACCTCTTACCGGGGATCCGCGCGACCCTCGAAGGGATTATTGATGTCTTTAAATCATCAGGCAACGCCAAAACCATCATCTTTATGCTGATGATTGGCGGGATTATGCGCCTGGTCGTGGTGACCGGCGGTGTACGGGCACTTGTCCGCCTGCTGACCAACAAAACGCAGATCATCAAAGGCCGCAAAGGTGTGCAGCTGCTGGCGGTGATTATCACGTCCCTGATTTTTATTGAAAGCTCGATTAACCAGCTGGTTTCCGGTGCTTCCACCAAAGCGCTGGCGAAAAAATACGGCGTGCCGCCGGAGAAAATGTCGTACATCATCCAGACCGCCTGTGTGTCTGTCTGTTCTTCCGCTATGATCAACGGCTGGGGTGCGGCAATGATGGGCGTTATCGGTGTGCAGATCTCTCAGGGGCTGATCACCGGCGAGCCGTTTGATATCCTGGCACATTCCATGGTTTACAACATCATGGCCTGGTTCTCGCTCGCCAGCATTCTGTTCTATATCTTCAGTAATGTCTCCTGGGGACCGATGCGCAAAGCAGAAATGCGTGCGCAGGCACTCATCAGCTCTGCGGATGTGATCACCGCTACGCCGGAAGAAACGCACGACGAGCCGGAAGATGATAAAGACATTATCGATCATCCGAACTGCCACACCTCACTGAACTTCTTTATTCCGATCCTCTCCACCATTCTGATGGTGCCGGTCGCGCTGTATATCACCGGTGACGGCGAGTTCAGCAAAGGCAGTGGTTCCACCTCGGTTTACTGGGGCGTAATGTTCGGGACAGCGGTGTCATTTGTCTGGTTCCTGGCGCGCCGCGTGATGAATGTCGATACCTTCTTTAAAGAGCTCTATATCGGCTATGCCAATATGATTAAAATCAGTTCGGTGATGATCCTCGCCTTCCTGATGGGCTCTGTTTCTTCTGACCTCAATACCGGCGCCTATATTGCCCAGGTGACATCCGGGGTTATCGCACCGGGCTTCTCTGTCGGCTTTATCTTCCTGATCAGTGCCATTATGTCACTGGCGACCGGTACCTCCTGGGGTACATTCGCCATCATGATCCCGATTGGTGTGCAGCTGGGTCTGTCCGTTGGTATGCCGCCGGAATATATGATTGGTGCGGCTATCGCCGGATCCATCTTTGGTGATATGACCTCCCCTATCTCCAGTGATGCGATCGTGGCATCGATGGCGACAGACTGTGACCATATTGAGCATATCCGTACCCAGATGCCGTATGCGGTATTAACCGCGAGTTTTGCGCTGGCCGTCTACCTCTGGTTAGGATTCACCTACTGAGTGTGACTGCGAATTCAATAAGGAAATAATATGTCTTCTTCTGTAAACACCGCCGGGGCAACCCGGCTGCAACAGACACTGGCGCAGTTCAGTAAGCTTAATCTGCTCAGCGGTGTCACGCCGCTGAATAAACTGAATAATCTCTCCCGCCTGCTGGGACGGGAGATTTACATCAAGCGTGATGATCTGACACCGCTGGCAGCGGGCGGCAACAAGCTGCGCAAGCTGGAATTCCTGATGGCGGATGCCCTGGAAAAAGGCGCACAGTTTATTGTCACCGCCGGGGCCATCCAGTCAAACCACGTCCGCCAGACGGCGGCTGTTGCAGCGATGTACGGCCTGAAGTGTGTGGCGCTGCTGGAAAACCCGATCGGCAGTCAGGATGCGGATTTCCTGAATAACGGTAACAAGCTGCTGACGGATTTATTCGGTGCGCACTGCGTGATGTGTGATGCACTGACTGACCCGGATGCGCAGATGCAGGCGCTGATCAACCATATGCAGCTCAGTGATGCCTATATCGTGCCGGTCGGCGGCTCCAATATGCTCGGCTCTCTCGGCTATGTGCAGTGCGCCCTGGAAATCGCGCAGCAGACACCGGAAGGCACAGAATTCGGTGCCGTTGTCGTCGCTTCCGGCAGCGCCGGGACACACGCCGGGCTGTCTGCCGGATTACAGCTGGTGATGCCGCAGACCCCGGTTATCGGTGTCACCGTATCGCGGGTATATGCCGATCAGGCACCGAAAGTGGTTAAACTGCAAAACGAACTGGCACACCTGTTTGATATTGAAACACCTGCGCCGGTCGCGCTGTGGGACAGCTATTTTGCCCCGGAATACGGCATGCCGAATGCCGGCGGGCTGGAAGCCATTGAACTGCTGGCGCGTCACGAAGGTATTTTGCTGGATCCGGTTTACACCGGTAAAGCGATGGCCGGGCTGATTGACCAGGTGCGCAGGCATCCGGAAGATACGTCACCGCTGCTGTTTGTGCATACCGGCGGTGCTGCCGGGCTGTTCGCCTATCAGGAAGTGAGCCGTTCTCTGTAACAAAACCGGGCGGATACGGGACACACATTCCCTTATCCGCCTGCATTATTCCTATTATCCTCTGTTCTAACGCCTTTAATTTGTCATTTTATGACGACAAATTCCGCCTCTCTCCCGAAAAAAATAGAATTAACGCCTTTTTTGTCCGGTAATCTGCCGATGATATGTAAAAAAATAATACTCACCATATGCGTTTTATTTCCATTTAATAAACGCAATATATTGATAATAAATGATTTTTTGTTTTCTCTTATTTTTCACATCATCATAAAATGACTATTACTCTCATTGGTTGTATTAAAAAACCAAATAAAATCAATAAATAAGCAAAAAATCAATGTTAAATTATTATGTCATCACGGGAAACATTCTGATACATCGATTCATATCCCAGCGAAATATTGCGGATATAATTATTTCCGTGGATAACGATTCACTTTTTATTATTAACTGGATTATGGATTAGTCACCGGGGAACATCATTCAGATGAAAATTGTATTATTTATCTATTTCGTCAATCATACTTAATAATGAATATATACATAACCGGAACTACGCCACAACATCATATTTCGGGGGAAATACAGAATTATTATCATTCTGTTTTATACCCGAATAATATCCTATCCGGAAACAACGGATATTTCACATATTCAAGATATTGAATGATATTAATTTATACAAGGTTTTTAAATGAAAAATGTATTAACGGGTAAGGTATTATTATCACTCTTATTAGCCGGTTCAGTAATGAGTGCATCTGCAGAAGAAACACAGGATGGCACAATTACATTCTCCGGGTTTATTTACAACTCAACCTGTACTATCGACCTGAATGGTGATAATTCACCGGATGCTCATGTCCAGATGGGCCGTTACCCGACAAGTGCCTTCGGTAAAAAATATGACACCGCAGGCGGTGAAGGTATCTACGGTAAAATCAATATTTCCTTAATTGATTGCCCGGATCAGGGGAATGTGACATTAAAGCTTAACGGAAAATCAAAAGATGGTGAAAGTGATATTTTGGAACTGGATAATCCGGGTGATGACAGTACCGCAAAAAATATCGGTATTATTATCTATGACCGTGATGGTGACCATAGTGGTGACGGCATTGATATCGATGGTTCATTTGAAAAAGAATATAAAGTTGAAAACAGCGCCAGCTGGGAAGCCAGCTATGTCGCAAAATATATCAGCATGGCTGATGATGTTGAAGCTGGTCAGGCAAATGCAACATTAAACTACACCCTGACATATAACTAATATTCATTGCGCAGATTATTTAATCTGCGCACCCTTTTTTTCGGTTATTTTCCGGAGATACTATGTTCACTAAAAAAAATATTCTCTCTGCTTCTCTGTTTTTTTTATTCACCGTTGACAGCTATGCCGGATTTGGTCTGGAAACAACTCGGCTGGTTTATAACGAAAAAAATAAAAGCGAAGGTGTTGTTGCTTTTAATACTGATAAGAACCGGAATTATTTACTGCAATCCTGGATTGAAGATGCAAACGGCAATGTCAGCCCTGATTTTGTCACCACGCCACCTTTACTGAAGCTCCGGGCTGAACAAAAAAACACCTTACAGATCACAAAAGTGACCGGAATGCCGGCAGACAGAGAAACACTTTACTGGCTGAATGTGAAATTTGTCGCTCCCAGCAATGAAGATCAGGAAAACGTTCTTCGTTATTCTATGACCAATAAAATCAAAGTGATATATCGTCCTGACTCTCTGCCGGGTAAAAACCTTGATCCTGCGGCAGAAAAACTGGTCTGGAAAGCCGGTGGCCGGACTGTCACGGTGAAAAACCCGACACCGTATTACATCAATATTTCCGGCATCCGCATTAACCAGCGTGATGTGCCGTTCACACAGGGTTATTTTGCCCCGTTTTCTGATACCGCGGTTGCACTGCCGTCACCGGCAGTCCGGAACGCGCCTGTTTCGGTAATGTATATCAATGACTACGGAAAAAGCATCGAAAAACAATTTTTACTCCAATAAGTGACGGTCAATATCATGAAAAATAACCGCGCTGAAATCCGCACACATCTGCTGCCGCTTCTGATGATCCCGGTATGCGCGGCGGTACTTCCCCGTCATGTGACAGCTGCTGACTATTATCCGCCCGGCCTGCTGAATATTGCCGGCAGCGGACAAACGGTGACAAATGAAGAGCTGAGTGTATTCCGTGACAACGATGTGGCGGAAGGAAACTACGATGTCACCCTGTTTATCAATAAAGTAAAAATTGCCCGGATGGCTGTTCCGTTTGCGCTGATGACCGGCAAAGAGGATAAAGAAACCCTGCAGCCCTGCTTTACTGAAGCACAGTGGCATGCGTTCGGCATTATTTTTCCGGATAACACCGCTGTTCAGACCACACAGGACGGATGCGTTAATCTCAGCGGAATGGATTTTATCAGCGGCGATCTGGACTTAAACAACCAGATTTACTCCCTGACAGTGCCGCAGTCTCAGCTTAATCAGGACAAAATCCGCAGCCTGGAAGAAAAAAACTGGGATAACGGCATTCCGGCTGCGTTTGTGAATTACAATTTTTCCGCATTTAATCAGCGTAACCGTGGCAACACGCAGGACAGTTATTACGGAAATATCCGGACCCGGGTGAATATCGGAGCCTGGCGCTATAAAAATTATACCGTCTGGACACATAACCAAAGCGGCGGTGATAAATGGAATACCATCAGTAATACAATCGCACGCAATATTAATCCGATAAAAAGTGAGATAGCGGCCGGTAATCTGTATACCTCATCACAATTGTTTGACGGCGTGAAAATCCGCGGCGTTAATCTGAAAACCGATCGCATTATGGAACCCGCCGACAGCCGCAGCTATGTACCGGTCATCAGCGGTATGGCAAATTCAGAAGCGGTGGTATCCATTGTCCAGAATGGCGAAACCATTTTCCGCCAGACGGTACCGGCAGGCCCGTTTTCCATTACACAATATTACCCGATGAGTAACGGCGGTAACCTCTATGTCACCGTCAAAGAAACTGACGGGGCAGAAAACCAGTTTATTGTGCCTTTCTCGACAATCGCCAACCTTGAGCGCAAAGGCGGTTTCCGTTATGCCGTTTCTGCCGGGCAATACGACAGCAGTAATGACGGTGACGGGAAATTCCTCAGCCAGGCTGAAGCCTTTTATGGCGCGACCGATTACATCACCCTATACGGCGGAACATTTATTGCTGCTGACTATCATTCTGCCGGACTCGGTACCGCGCTGAATATGGGAACCGCAGGTGCTGTCACCACGGATATCCTGCATGCCCGCACCCGTCTGAATGATGAAGAAACCATCAGCGGTAATGCATTTCGTATCAATTACGCCAAACGGATTGAATCCACCAATACCAGCCTGACGCTGGCAGGTTATCGCCACTTTGATACCGGTTTCTACCGGTTTGAGGATGCCGCCGCCCGTAAGGAATATCAGCCGGATCAGCAACTGAAATTAAAAAATGAATACACACTGACACTGAACCAGCCGGTATTTTCTGACCGTGCCACACTCAACCTGACGTCAGTGATTTATCAGTACGGTAACGGGCAGACCAGCCGCTCCTATAACGCCGGTTTTAACAGTGATTTCAGCGGTATCAGTTACGGTGTGTATTACACCTATTCACAGGGTAATCAGTTTCAGGAACAGACAAAAAACAACCAGAGCCTGAGCATTAACCTGTCCGTACCACTGAGCTTCGGTGATTATCCGGTACGGGCAGCTTACAACCTGTCAACTGACAACAATCACCAGACCCAGCAGACCGCCCGCCTGAACGGTAATTTCGGTGAACATAGTCAGGGCAGCTGGGATGTTTATCAGGGGCATACCAATCAGGGTTCCGGCTATTCCGGCGGTATCAGCTCCTCATATCAGTCATCGTATGCGGTGATGAATGCCGGTTACTCTTACAGTCAGGATAATAAAAACCTGAGTTACGGCATCAGCGGCGCACTGGTCGCCACACAGTACGGCATGCTCGCGGCACCGGACTTACAGGAAACCAATGCCCTTGTTCTGACCAAAGATGCCGCCGGTGTCGGTGTGATCAACGGCCGGGCAATAAAGACCAATCATGCCGGTCTGGCACTGGTATCCGGCATGACACCGTACCGGAAAAACAATATCAGCATTGATACCCGGACACTGCCGGATGATGTGGAAATCGAAAATAATATTTCCGGCAATATGATCCCGACCAAAGGGGCATTAATTCTGGCCGATTTTAATACCAAAAAAGGCTATAAGCTGCTGCTGCGCCTGAAAACAACAGACGACCGGGAAATTCCGCTGGGTGCAGAGGCGGTCATGACCGGTGCGGAAACACAGTTAGTCTCCGGATTTAACAACCTCTATTTTCTGACCGAACAACCGGCAGGTGAAATCCGGATTAACTGGAAACAGGATGGTGCCGCACACACATGCAGTCTTCATTATGATACCGCACACACTGTACCGGTAAACGGACTCTATATTACAGATGCAGACTGCCGCACAGGCTCACAATGAGAAATAACATCATGATAATGTCAAAGAAAATAAGAAAAATTGCGGCTGTATCCGCCTTGCTGGCTGCCGGGTATCTGAGTGTATTCCCGGCGCAGGCTGCACAGGAATGCACACCCGGCGGCTCCAATGCACATATGCCGATGACGGCCCGGGTTGATCTTTCCCTGAGCGGGACGGTTAAGAAGAATGACAAGGTCGGTGAGTTCTTTTTTGATGGGCCGGGTTACGGAACACATATTGCCAACTGCGGCCCGGATTCAGAGGTCTATGGCTATGCCACCTATGGCGAAGGCAGCGGAATTATCGCCAGATATTACGGCGATATTGACGGTAATCCGGCTTATCACGTTTCTCCTTCCGGCGTGCAAAGACCCAGTTATGTTTATGTGCTGACCGATACCAGCACAGGAACCGTACTCCGCACCCAGCCCGGTGCCCGGATTACGGTGCCGGAAGGCCGTCTGGAACCGCTGAAACTGAAAATTGAAATCTATGCGGCGGTTGATAATCCTCCGACACTGTCACTGAATAATATGACAATCGGTGCCATCCTGCTCTCGCCGTTTGATAAGAACGGCGGAACAACCCGGTACACCTATTCTTATCTGCTGAAAGGAACGCTCCAGCAGGCACCGGTTTCCTGCAATGCAGAGAGTACCAATCTGGAATTTCGTCTGCCCCGCGCGCCGGTTTCTGCATTCCGTGAAAAAGGATTTCCTGACGCGGAATACAGCGCAGAAGATAATCTGACACTGACCTGTACCGGCGATGTCTCAGCAAAAATCAAATTACTCTCTGATAATACAGCCGATTACAACGGGAAACCGTCGGTGGTCAGGGTGGATAATGAAGGCAGAAATAATAATTCATCCGGTATCGGCTTTGTGGTCACGTCCCCCCTCAGCGATGAAACACCGTTGGTCAGTCAGGAGTTTGTCAAACTGGCCGATCTGAATGAAGGCACCACGACAGTCCCGCTGAAAGCACACTATTACCGCTACGGGAATGAGGTATCAGCGGGCAAAGCAGAAGCCACCGCTCAGTTTGTTTTACAGTTTAACTGAAGTCAGTGCCGTCCGGGTCGTTCCGGGCGGCTGCCGTCACTCAGCTGATGCCGGTGCATCCCCGCCATGCCATCGGCACAGCAGCAAGATGATAAAACGGCGTACCCAGCAGATAATGGTCATACACCGTCAGCCCCGGTGTTTTGTTTTTTTCCATCGCATAATATTCAACAGGAAGAATAAACGACAGTAATAACAATGAGATACCGGCATTCCGGACAGCACGGCGCGGCAGTGCGCGGCTCAGCAGGTGAACCACCGTAAAATATCCCCCGGAAACCACGATAAAAAACAGTACGATACCACTGTTTTCAGCCGGGAAATCGCCGGCTGATAAAGCGTATTTCTGATGAAGCAGATCAGGAAGCGTTGTCCGGTACCCAGCCCCCGCTCCGTGGCGGAAAAAAGCGGAAGCGGATAAGTTCAGCCCCCATAAAACTGTCAGCAGGGCGACAACAACTTTGCCTGCGGTATAGCGGAAGAGATACACATTTGCCAGCAGCAGTAATGTCCCCATTACCGTAATTTTTACATAGTACTCCGCACCCGGCCCGCCGGCTAACACCGCCGGTGCCAGAGCAACCGGTACAATCAGTAAAACAGAAGAAAAAAGACGCATAAATTAACTTTTGAGTAACATAAACGATCGGACTGCAGTAAACCATTAACAACCTGATAAAACAAGTGGCGGAGAGAAAGAAAAACGCGGCCTCCGGGACGGAGACCGCGCTGTGACATCTGTCAGTGAGATTTGCCCTCTTCAATTCCCAGCCCAATCTGAGAGCGGATAAACTGCGCCTCAAAGCGGCCGCGTTCTTCCTGACCCTGTGCGGAGTTATCCGTCACAGACACCAGCCAGGCCGCAATAAAGGCGGCAAACATCGAGAAAAGCGCCGGATATTCATACGGATAAATCGCTTTTTCATGCCCGAGAATACTGACCCAGATAGTCGGCCCCAGGATCATCAGCACCACTGCGGTTAATAACCCCAGCCAGCCCCCCGCCAGCGCGCCGCGTGTGGTCAGGCGTTTCCAATACATGGAGAGCAGAATGATCGGGAAGTTACAGCTCGCCGCGATAGAGAAAGCCAGCCCCACCATAAAGGCAATATTTTGTTTTTCAAACAGAACCCCCAGCCCGATAGCGACAATCCCGAGAATAATCACGGTGATTTTGGACACTTTTAATTCATCCCGCTCATTGGCTTTACCG
Organism: Morganella morganii H1r; assembly: GCF_000633515.1. Lineage (GTDB taxonomy): Bacteria > Pseudomonadota > Gammaproteobacteria > Enterobacterales > Enterobacteriaceae > Morganella > Morganella morganii_B. Next base: position 138,967 of record NZ_AYMP01000001.1, read on the forward strand.
TCTTTGATGGCACAGGCGTACAGATCGTGGGAAACCGCAGAAGCCCCCGCCAGGGTCAGTCCGGCAACAACCGCCAGGATAGTCGCGAATGCCACGGCGGAGATAAAGCCGAGGAACAGATTACCGCCGACGGCATCCGCCAGGTGCACCGCCGCCATATTGGTGCCGCCGATCAGTGCCCCGGCCGCATCTTTAAATACCGGGTTCGGGCTGACCAGCAGAATGGCGCCGAAGCCGATAATAAAAGTCAGGATATAGAAATAGCCAATGAATCCGGTGGCATAAAACACACTCTTACGCGCCTCTTTGGCATCACTGACCGTGAAGAAACGCATGATAATATGCGGCAGCCCGGCAGTACCGAACATCAGCGCCAGTCCCAGGGATAATGCGGAAATCGGATCTGACACCAAACCGCCGGGACTCATAATCGCCAACCCGTTTTTATGTACCGCAACTGCGTCTTTAAACAGGGTGTTAAAGTTAAAATCCACGGCTTTCATCACCATCAGCGCCATAAAGCTGGCACCGGCAAGTAACAGAACCGCCTTGATAATCTGCACCCAGGTCGTTGCCAGCATGCCGCCGAACAGGACATAAAACACCATCAGGATGCCGACCAGCACAACCGCCACGATATAGTTGAGTCCGAATAGCAGCTCAATCAGTTTACCGGCCCCGACCATCTGCGCGATCAGATACAGCGCCACCACCACCAGCGAGCCACTGGCAGACAGCACACGAATCGGCCGTGCTTTCAGACGGTAAGAGACCACATCCGCAAAGGTGTAGCGCCCGAGATTGCGCAGACGTTCCGCAATCAGGAACAGGATCACCGGCCAGCCGATCAGGAAGCCGATAGAGTAAATCAGGCCGTCATAACCGGAGGTGTAAACCAGCGCGGAGATCCCGAGGAAGGATGCGGCGGACATAAAGTCACCGGCGATCGCCAGCCCGTTCTGAAACCCGGTAATTTTCCCCCCTGCGGTGTAGTATTCCGCGCGGGAACGTGTCCGTTTTGCCGCCCAGTAAGTGATATACAATGTCAGGCCGACAAAAATCAGGAACATAATAATGGCCTGATAGTTTACCGGCTGGCGCTCCACCGGCCCGCTGATGGCATCCGCGTGACTGAGCAGCGGAAACAGCAGGGATAACAGAAGAGCAGAAAGGCGCGTTTTCATTGTTTCACCCCGCTGATAATTTCGGCGGTCAGACGGTCAAATTCCCCGTTGGCACGGATGGTATAAATACCGGTCAGGACAAACGCACTGACAATCAGTCCGACCCCGACAGGTATCCCGCGGGTGATAGTCAGACCTTCACCCAGTGGTGTCCCCAGCCATTGCGGGTCAAAGGCAATCAGAATAATAAAGCTGACATACAGCACAAGTGTAATCGCGGACAATGTCCATGAGAACCGGCTGCGCTTTCTGACCAGTTCCTGAAAGCGAGGGTCATTCTCCACCTGTTGATAAATGGATGCGCTCATTGAGGATACTCCTCTGTTTTTGTTATCCGGAGTGTCAGTGCCGCATAACACGGCACTGACTGGGGTTAGCGTGCTAGTTCATTTTGATGGCCTGCTTTTCTTCGAGCAGTTTTTCGACCACACCCGGGTCAGCCAGTGTTGAGACATCCCCCAGATTACCGGTGTCACCGGTGGCGATTTTACGGAGGATACGGCGCATAATTTTACCGGATCGCGTTTTCGGCAGAGAATCGGTCCAGTGAAGAATATCCGGAGTGGCAATCGGGCCGATTTCTTTACGGACCCAGTTCCTCACTTCCGCATACAATTCCGGTGTCGGCTCCTCGCCGTGGTTGAGTGTGACATAGGCATAAATAGCCTGCCCTTTGATACTGTGCGGGATCCCGACCACTGCCGCTTCGGCAATTTTCGGGTGTGAAACCAGTGCGGACTCCACTTCGGCAGTGCCGAGGCGGTGCCCGGAGATATTCAGCACATCATCCACCCGCCCGGTGATCCAGTAGTAGCCGTCTTCATCACGGCGGGTACCGTCCCCGGCAAAATACATACCTTTAAAGGCGGAAAAATACGTCTGTTCAAAACGTTCATGATCACCGAACAGGGTACGGGCCTGACCCGGCCAGGAATCCAGGATCACCAGATTCCCCTCGGTTTCACCGTCCAGGATTTCACCCTGGTTATCCACCAGTGCTGGCTGAACACCAAAGAATGGCACGGTCGCGGACCCCGGTTTCAGTTCAATCGCCCCCGGCATTGCGCCGATCATGCAGGCACCGGTTTCGGTCTGCCACCAGGTATCGACAATCGGGCAGCGGCTGTCACCGATGGTTTTGTAATACCACTCCCAGGCTTCGGGGTTAATCGGCTCGCCGACTGACCCCATAATGCGCAGTGATTTGCGGGAGGTGCCCTCAATCGCACTGAGACCTTCCGCCATCAGGGCGCGGATAGCGGTCGGCGCGGTATACAGGATATTGACCTGATGTTTATCGACAATCTGACACATCCGGTTGACCTTCGGATGGTTCGGTACGCCTTCAAACATCAGCGTGACAGCCCCGTTGGAGAGCGGGCCGTAAACCAGGTAGGTGTGTCCGGTTACCCAGCCGACATCCGCCGTACACCAGAACACTTCATCACCATGATAATCAAAGATATATTTAAATGTCAGCGTGGCATAAACCAGATAACCGCCGGTGGTGTGCAGCACGCCTTTCGGCTTGCCGGTCGACCCGGAGGTATAGAGGATAAACAGCGGATCTTCCGCATTCATTTCTTCCGGCGGGCAGTCCGCACTGACACCGCTGACAGCATCGTGCCACCAGATATCACGCCCTTCCTGCCACTCCACCGGATTACCGGTGCGGCGGAAAACAATCACACTGCTGACCGTGGTCACGCCCGGGTTTTTCAGGCCGTCATCCACATTTTTCTTCAGCGGGATAGTGCGCCCGGCGCGCAGACCTTCATCTGCGGTGATCACCATTTTTGCCCCGGAATCAATGACACGGCCGGAGACCGCCTCCGGTGAAAATCCGGCGAAAATCACCGAATGTACCGCACCGATACGGGCACAGGCCAGCATGGCAACCATCGCTTCCGGTACCATCGGCATATAAATCGCAACCACATCGCCTTTGCGGATCCCCTGCTGTTTCAGGACATTGGCAAACTGGCAGACATCATGATGCAGTTCACGGTAAGTGAGTGTGCGGGACTCATCCGGGCTGTCACCTTCCCAGATCACCGCCGGTTTATCACCACGCTCCGCCAGATGCCGGTCAAGACAGTTGGCACTGAGGTTCAGTGTGCCGTCCTCAAACCATTTAATACTGACATGGCCCGGATCAAAGGAGGTGTTTTTCACCCGCGTATAGGGCTTTATCCAGTCGACAATCTGACCTTTCTCACGCCAGTAGCTGCCGGGATCCTCAACAGACCGCTGATACTCGTCCAGATACTGCTGATGATTGATTAGCGCGTTTTCTGCAATTGCTTCGGGTACAGGATATTTCGTTATTTTTGTCATGATGCATCTCCTTTCAATTGTTAATGCTATGTCAAAATCACGTTAAATAAAGTTACCCTTCCGCCTTTGTTTCTTTTTTGCGCTAAAGATCACGGATTGAAAAAAGGGGTATTCACAGCGTTATCATTTGATGCAAAAAGCCATATCAACACAAAATATCACCTTTGATATAAAAAACAGCGCATAACATCATCAGATAAATACCAGATAAAATATTTAACTAAAATAAGACAGTAAACTAACAAATAAAAAGAATCCGCACAGATCGCACAGATCTGATAATCATTTTCATTATCATCTGTTTCATTATAATGTTTCTCCTGTTCACACCCGGTGTGAGCGGTTCGGTCAATTACTGGAGTTATAATTATGAGCTATGTATTACCTGCACTACCGTACGCTTATGATGCGTTAGAACCGCATTTCGATAAAATGACAATGGAAATTCACCATACCAAACATCATCAGACGTATGTAAATAACACCAACACCGCGCTGGAAGCCTTCCCTGAGATGGCAAACCTGGATATCGACGATCTGATCGCACAGCTCGATAAATTCCCGGCGGACAAACGTACCTTTATCCGTAACAACGCCGGTGGTCATTCCAACCACAGCATGTTCTGGAAAGGTCTGAAAACCGGCACCACATTACAGGGTGACCTGAAAGCAGCGATTGAGCGCGATTTCGGCAGCGTTGAGGCGTTTCAGGCTGAGTTTGAAAAAGCGGCCGCAACCCGTTTCGGTTCCGGCTGGGCATGGCTGGTACTGAAAGACGGTAAACTGGCTGTGGTTTCCACCGCCAACCAGGACAGCCCGCTGATGGGTGAAGCGATTTCCGGCACCTCCGGTTATCCGATCATCGGCCTGGATGTGTGGGAACACGCCTATTACCTGAAGTTCCAGAACCGCCGTCCGGATTACATCAAAGCATTCTGGTCTGTGGTGAACTGGGATGAGGCAGAAGCGCGTTTCGCTTCTGCAAAATAAGCCCTGAAATATGTGCGGGCGCTGTCCGCACATATTCTTCTTTCCCGCTTTCGATTATGATATCCGTCTCACTCAATACGGAGGCGGCATGGCATACATACCTTTAGTTTTCACCGGTCCCGTCAGGGATACCGCCCGCTGCGGGCGCAGCGCGATTGAAAAACGTCAGACCGAAGGCGTGATTGCCCTCAGTGCCACCGGACTCGCCGGTGACGAACAGGCGGAAAAAGCCTTTCACGGCGGCCCTGACCGCGCGTTGTGTCACTATCCCCGCGAACACTACGACTACTGGAAAATGATATATCCGGAGATTGAGGATCGCTTTGTCGCGCCGTTCTTCGGGGAAAATATATCCACCCTCGGCATGACAGAAGAAACCGTATTCATCGGGGATATTTATCAGTGGGGCAGCGCCGTGATTCAGGTCACCCAGCCGCGCTCACCATGTTACAAACTTAATCCGCTGACGGATGTGTCTGATTTTGCACAGGTGATGCAGGACTGCGGCCGTACCGGCTGGCTGTACCGTGTCGTCGGGAAAGGCGATGTCAGCAGTGATCAGCCGCTGAAACTGCTGACCCGCACCAGCGCGGTATCTGTCAGGGAAGCCGCTGCCATCGCGTTTCATCTGCCGTTTGATGAAACCGAATACCGTTATTTATTACAGGCATCCGGGCTTTCCGCCAGCTGGACACTGACCATGCAGCGCCGCCTGATAACCGGAAAAACCGAGGATTTTAACCGCCGGTTATTCGGTTCCGCCGCCGTGTAAGAATATGTAATCCCGGGTTCTCCCTGCTTTAAACCGGTTCCGGAATGTGTGATTATCATACCCGTTTCACGATGACCGCTGCTGACGCGGCAAATACACACAGACGACCTTCTAAACAGGAGACACGGATGAAATACCTGATAATGCTGCTGAGCCTGGCAGCACTTTCACTGCCCGCCGCCGCCGCAGATCAGAACAGTGCGGATGAGCTGGAAACCTTTACGGATAATGCCGAAAACTGCATCCATTTTGCCGGTGAATGGGATGTGTCCCTGCCGGCAGATCAGAAAAAAGATATCAAAAAAGCACTGGATGAAACCTGTCCTCCGGCCAAAGAGCAGCAAAAAGTATTGCGCGAAAAGTACCGCAATGACCCGGACATGCTCGCAAAAATTAATGAATTTGACCTCGGTCAGTAACATCCGCCGTAAAAAAAGCCCTTCCGGTCTGCACCGGAAGGGCTTTTTGATCTGATAGTGTGATGCCTCAGGCGAAAATCGTTTTCTCTGCCGGGATCACCGGCAGTGCATCCTGCCAGCCCCTGAGTGTCAGAGCCGTCAGGGCAGATAACCCTTCATAGAACGGACTGCCGCATTTTTCCTGCATCCGCGCCAGATAGAAGCGGGCCCACGGCAGAAGGTGTTCCGCCAGCAGTGAATTCAGGGCATCCGGACGATTTTCCGCCGTCCAGGCCGCCATCATCAGTAACAGACCGATGTGATCTTCCGGCTCATTCTGCGACAGCGCAATATCCACCTGATGCACACGCATCCACTCACGCAGGGCAACAGCGGAATCTCCGAACAGCACCTGCTCTTTATCCAGCCAGACAGAACCCCACGGTGACGCGGGCAGCGTCTGTGGCCCGATAAACAGCCGCTGATAAGCCTGCGCTAAGGTTTCCTCACCGGCGACCATCAGATTCAGCTTCTGCGCGGCAGTCTGCTTTTGTGCATCATCGCCGTACGGCCATTCTGCCACCCACTCCCCGGAAGAGAGCAGTTCTGTTATCTGCGCGATCTCTGACGGCGGATAGTAAAATGCCGCCCCGAGAATACGGGCCGTTAAAGCAACATCACTGACAGCTTGCTCACTCATTACTCAGGATCCCCGCCATAAAATACCCGCGTATCAGGACAGATAGGCCATACCCACTGTCATATGCAGCCCGTAGAAAATACCGCGGCCGATGATCTCCCCGGACAGCACCAGGACAAAACCGATCAGCATCATAATCACCGGCGGATTCGCCCGTTTCACCAGCGGCAGGATCCAGCAGGTCAGACCCAGCACCAGCAGAACCAGACGCCAGCCCATATACAGACCGAACTCCGGTACCAGCGCGGAAGCGCTCTGTACGGAACTGCGGATAAAGGCCAGATCAAACGCCTGAGACGTCACTGCGACCGCACTCGCCACCAGCGCAACGATACTCACCAGCGGCAGCCAGCTGATGCAGCGCAGGTCAAACCCGGCAATCCGCAGCAGCAGAGCCGCCAGCACCGGTCCGCCCAGCAGAGCCGTCAGCACAAAGTGAACTGTCGTGTACGGGGTATACCAGGTCGGTACCGTGGCAATCTGGTAAACCTGCGGAATGGCGTAAATAAAGACCACCGCCAGCACCATGACCACCAGCAGCCAGAGCTTACCAAGCGCCGCCGGCATTTTGTTCAGCACCGCCAGCAGCCAGTAAAAACCACCGGCAGCGAAGAAGACCGAACCGGCCGCAATTTCATTACTGAGCGACGAACTGCCGAGGCGGTTAAACGCATTAAACGCACGCAGCGGTGTACCCATGTGCATCATGGAGAGCAGGAAACCCACCCCCATCAGCACCCACAGGCCGAACATGCTGTAATGCACTTTACGGTTCATTTCCGGTGACAGTTTTCCGGACAACAGCACTGCCGCCATCACAATAAATGCCCCTGCCACGCTCTGCCCGATGGTGGTAAAAAACATCAGCGGCCATTCATGAATTCCCGATCCCATGTTATACCTCCTCCGGGTTCGCCAGATGGCCTGTGGTATCCCCGACAGGACGGCTGTTGGCATTCAGTTTTAAAACGATATTCGGGTGTGTGTATTCCGCAGACGGCAGCGGCGCGATCTCCGCCAGTGTGCCGTATCTGGCCCGCAGCTCCTCAATCGGCCCCATATCCAGTGCCCGCAGCGGACAGGATTCAACACAGATCGGCTTTTTGCCTTCCGCGACGCGCTCATAGCAGCCGTCACATTTGGTCATATGGCCTTTGACCTCATCAAACTGCGGTGCGCCGTACGGACACGCCATATGACAGTAGCGGCAGCCGATACACACTTCCTCATTCACCACCACAAAACCGTCTTCCCGCTTGTGCATTGCACCGCTCGGGCAGACTTTGGCACAGGCCGGGTCATCACAGTGGTTACAGGAGATGGAGAGGTAGTAAGCAAACACATTCTGCTGATACACACCATCCTGCTCTGTCCAGTCGCCGCCCGCATATTCATAGATACGGCGGAAATTCACGTCCGGAGATAAGTTTTTAAAGTCTTTACAGGCCAGCTCGCAGGTTTTGCAGCCGGTGCAGCGACTTGAATCAATGTAGAAACCATATTGCGTTGACATAAATCGCTTCCTCAGGCCTTAACGACTTCAACCAGGTTGGAATGGGACGGATTCCCTTTCGCCAGCGGCGACGGGCGCTGAGTGGTTAACACGTTAATGCTGCCCGCGTGATCGATACGATCGCCGTCCGGGCTGTACCATGCACCTTCACCCAGACCGACAACGCCCGGCAGAATACGCGGAGTGACTTTCACATTGACGCGCACTTCACCGCGATCGTTGAAGACCTTCACATTATCACCGTGCGCAATCCCGCGTTTCGCAGCATCAACAGGGTTAATCCACAGTTCCTGCGGACAGGCGGCTTTCAGCACATCAACGTTGCCGTAAGTGGAGTGAGTCCGGGATTTGTAGTGGAAACCGGTCATCTGTAACGGGTATTTTTCCTGAAGCGGATCACCGGCATGCTCAAAGCCTGCGGAATACACCGGCAGCGGATGAATTTCATCCCCTTCATTCAGTTCCCAGGTATCACGGAGTTCCGCCAGCTGCGCGGAATAGATCTCGATTTTGCCTGACGGCGTGGTCAGCGGGTTTGCCTGCGGGTCATTGCGGAAATCGCGGTACGCCACATGGTGTCCCTGCGGATCGCGTTTTTTGAAAATGCCCTGTTTGCGGAATTCATCAAACGCCGGCAGTTCCGGCAGTGCGGCACGGGACTGCTCATACAGGTGACGCAGCCACTCTTCCTGAGTACGGCCTTCGGTAAACTGATCACCGACTCCCATCCGTTTGGCGATTTCGCTGGTCATGTCATAGATATTGCGGCTTTCAAAGCGCGGTTCGATTGCCTGATCGGCAAAAATCACATACCCCATATTACCGGCGGAGGCATCCATGCAGAAATCCATCTGTTCAGAAGCGGTGCAGTCCGGCAGCAGGATATCCGCATATTTGGCGGAGGAGGTCAGGTGGTTATCGATCACCACAATCATCTCGCACTTACTCTCATCCTGAAGGATGTCATGGGTGCGGTTGATTTCGGAGTGCTGGTTCACCAGGCAGTTACCGGCATAGTTCCAGACCATTTTGATCGGTACATCCAGCTTGTCTTTACCGCGCACACCATCACGGGTGGCAGTCATCTCTTCGCCGCGCAGAATCGCATCTGTCCACATAAACATGGAGATACTGGTTTGCACCGGGTTGGTCAGGGTCGGCATGCGGACAAACGGGATTGCGTAAGAGCCTTCACGCGCACCGGTGTTACCGCCGTTAATCCCCACGTTGCCGGTCAGAATAGAGAGCATGGCAATGGCGCGGGATGCGGTTTCGCCGTTTGAGCGGCGCTGCGGACCCCAGCCCTGGGTAATATAAGCCGGTTTGGCAGTACCGATTTCCCGCGCCAGTTTCACAATCCGCGCCGCCGGAATACCGGTGATTTTGGCTGCCCATTCCGGGGTTTTCGCCACGCCGTCAGGCCCTTCACCTAAAATATACGCTTTATAGTGGCCGTTGGCCGGTGCACCGGCAGGCAGGGTGGTTTCGTCATAACCGACACAATATTTATCGAGGAACGGCTTATCCACCAGGTCTTCGTTGATCATCACATACGCCAGCGCGCTGACCAGTGCGGCATCTGTTCCCGGACGGATCGGGATCCATTCATCCTCACGCCCTGCCCCGGTATCGGTATAACGCGGATCGATGATAATCATGCGGGCATTTGATTTTTCGCGTGCCTGCTCAACATAATAGGTCACACCGCCGCCGCTCATGCGGGTTTCGCCCGGGTTGTTACCGAACAGCACCACCAGCTTGCTGTTTTCAATATCTGACGGGCTGTTACCGTCCGCCCAGCCGCCGTAGGTGTAATTCAGACCGGCTGCAATCTGCGCGGTACTGTAGTCACCGTAGTGATTCAGATAACCGCCGCAGCAGTTCATCAGACGGGCAATCAGTGTTGCTCCCGGCGGCCAGGACTTGGTCATGGTGCCGCCGAGGGTGCCGGTGCCGTAGTTAAGGTAGATAGATTCGTTACCGTAATCGCGGATCAGGCGTTTCATGGTACCAGCGATAGTATCAAACGCCTCTTCCCAGGTGATGCGCTCGAATTTGTTCTCACCACGTTTACCCACACGTTTCATCGGGTATTTCAGGCGATCCGGGTTGTACACCCGGCGGCGCATGGAACGACCGCGCAGACAGGCGCGAACCTGATGCAGGTCTTCGTAGACATCATCACCGGTATTGTCGGTTTCAACATATCTGATTTCGCCGTCAACCACATGCATCCGTAACGGACAGCGGCTGCCGCAGTTAACCGTACAGGCGCTCCAGACCACTTTCTCATCAGAAGCTGCCGCAGGTGCCGGGGTAGTTTCAGCGGCAGACGCCGTATGGCTGAACGGGAGGGATAACCCGCCCGCTGCAACTGCCAGTCCGCCGGCCGCACCGGAGGCTTTGACAAACCCGCGCCGCGTCAGCGGCGCAGTGAACAACGCCGTTTCTTTCATCTTTGTCATATACATTGCTCGCTTAATTGATTTTGTTATCGTTATTATTATTGTTAGTTGCCGGGTAACGGCTTATTGTCAGATTGCGACTGGTAACCATTCGCAATAAATTATTTGTAATACAATAATCTACGGTTATTAACCTGTCGTTATTTTACGGTTTTACGATTCAGCCGGGTTGTTTTGCATCAAAAAATGAGCACGGGAAAAGCAGATTATTGATCCTGTTAGTGGCAGGCAGTATCCGGTCATGGGAAAATAGTGACTAACTCAATATTATGATCAGGAAAAGGGGTTAACGTTATCAGACGCAGCGCATTCAACTACCTGATAAACGGCGAAAAAACCACACCACCGTCAGTGAATGATCACTGTGTCAGGAAGAAACTCAAAAACAGTCAGTGTGATAACTGCGCCGCCTGCTGCCCGGCAGATGCGGTAACGTTCGGCTATCTCGACGTCAACATTGATAATGACCGCTGCTTTCAGTGCGGAAACTGCCTGTTTGTCTGCCCGTCTGATGCCATTGAACACATCCCTGTCCGTGAACGCAGCTATAACAATAGCGGGCAACTGGTGATTGAGAAGAAAGAAACCCCGGCCAGCGCGGAAGAGCTGCTGGTCTGGCACCGGCAGTACCATATCCGCGGGATGCAGATCGCCGAACCGGAAGTTGATAACTGGCTGCCGGTACTGGCAGAGCTCAATCTGCGCCTGAAAGCACTCGGGGAACCTATCTGGCAGCTGGCCATTATCCCGCCGCCGCCGGTGGATACCGGAAAACGTTTTGCATTGTTCCGGCAGAAAACCATCAGTACAGGGCTGAATACCGGCCGCGCCAGAACCGGCCTGAATGAGCGCAAAAAACTCTGGCCGGATGACAGCTGGTTCGATGTGCGCCCGGATACGGAAAACTGTATTTTGTGTACCGCCTGCGCGGCAGTGTGTCAGGAAGGGGCGATCACCATTGCGGATAATCAGTTTACCGTGGATAAGACAAAATGCAGCGGCTGTATGAGCTGCCGCGATGTCTGTTTCCCGAAAGCGATCGATGTCATAACGCAGGCAGAAAAAAACAGTCAGCCGGTCCGCTATGCGTATTTTGATGCCCATTGCAGCAGTTGTCATCTGCCTTTTATGAGCTGGCAGCCGGGACAGACATTATGTCCGGTATGCCGTTCACGGAAGGAAAAAGGCTGGCTGTAACGACAGAGATAAAAAAAGCGCCAAAAGGCGCTATTTTTATCTGTATATCATATGATTACAGCGGACGGCGCACAAAACCGATTGCATCGTGTACTTTATCCAGGGTGACCTGTGCGCGGGCAGAGGCTTTCTCCGCACCTTCTTTCATCACCCGGTTCAGTAACACATCGTCGTTACGGATTTCGTGATAACGGGTCTGTAACTCTGTCAGCATACCGGAAACCGCATCCGCGACCGCACCTTTCAGGTGACCGTACATCTGGCCTTCAAATTCCGCTTCCAGCGCAGCAACCGGTTTGCCGGTCACACCGGAGAGGATATCCAGCAGGTTGGAGACACCCGGTTTATTTTCCAAATCATAAATTACACGAGGCGGCTCTTCAGAGTCTGTTACCGCGCGTTTGATTTTCTTCGCTGCTGATTTCGGATCTTCCAGCAGTGCGATCAGGTTGTTACGGTTATCATCGGACTTCGACATTTTTTTCGCCGGGTCCTGTAACGCCATCACACGGGAACCGCCTGACGGGATAAACGGATCCGGCACCACAAACACATCACCGTAAATGGCATTGAAGCGCTGTGCGATATCGCGGCTCAGCTCCAGATGCTGTTTCTGGTCGATACCGACCGGCACCTGGTTAGTCTGATACAGCAGGATATCGGCGGCCATCAGCACCGGATAGTCAAACAGACCGGCGTTGATGTTTTCGGCATGACGGGCAGATTTATCTTTAAACTGCGTCATGCGGCTCAGTTCGCCGAAATAGGTGTAGCAGTTCAGCGCCCAGCCGAGCTGTGCATGCTGCGGTACATGGGACTGAACAAACAGCGTATTTTTCGCCGGTTCCAGGCCGCAGGCCATATAGAGTGACAGTGTATCCAGTGTGCGTTTGCGCAGCTCCGCCGGATCCTGACGGACCGTGATCGCGTGCTGGTCAACGATGCAGTAAATGCAGTCAAAATCATCCTGCATTTTCACCCACTGACGCAGTGCGCCCATGTAGTTACCGATGGTCAGTTCACCGGAAGGCTGTGCGCCGCTGAATACAACGGGTTTGTGTGCTTTGGTGTTAGTTCCGCTCATGATTATCCTTCCTGATGAGTTAACGGAGGCAGCCCGAGTGCTGGCAGCAGACCCGCGAAGTCGGACAGTACGCAATCCGGATTGCTGTCCGCAATCGGAATACCGTAGTTGTAGCCGTAGGTCATGCCGACACAGGGACATTCCGCTGCCCGTGCCGCCAGGATGTCATTGCGGGAATCCCCGACAAACAGCATCTCTTCCTTACGCAGCCCGAACTCACCCAGCGTCAGGTAGAGCGGTGCCGGATGCGGCTTCTTATTTTTCACATCATCCCCGCCGAGCACGACAGAGAAAAATTTATCCAGACCGGCTTCAGCCAGCAGCGGCGGAATAAACTGAGACGGTTTGTTGGTCACGATAGCCAGATCCAGCCCTGCGTCTGCCATTACCTGTAAGGTTTCTGCCACATGCGGAAATGCCGGACTGCCGGTTTTAACCGTCTCAGCATAAAAATCATCAAACAACTGACGGCATTTTGCGTGCAGTGCAGCATCAGGTTTTTCACCGGTTGCATGAATCAGAGCACGCTCCAGTAACATATCAACACCGTTACCGACCCAGACAGAGGCCATTTCCCGGCCCGCTTTCCGGTAGCCCAGTGCTTCCAGTGCGCGATCAGTTGCTTCCGCCAGTCCCTGAATACTGTCAGTCAGTGTGCCGTCCAGATCAAATGCAACGGCTTTAATCCCTGTAAATTGCTGTACTGCTGTTTTTTCTGTCATGCTGAAACCTTTGTTAATTCTTTACGCATATCATCAATCACGGCTTTGTAATCCGGTTTGCCGAAAATCGCAGAGCCGGCCACAAACATATCCGCACCGGCCTGCGCCACTGCCGCGATATTTTCAGTCTTAATTCCGCCGTCGACTTCGAGGCGGATGTCACGGCCGCTGGCATCAATACGGTGGCGGACTTCTTCCACTTTTTTCAGTGTTTCCGGAATAAAGGACTGACCACCGAAGCCCGGGTTGACCGACATCAGCAGGATCAGATCCAGTTTATCAATCACATAATCGAGGTAACTGAGCGGCGTGGCCGGGTTGAATACCAGGCCCGGTTTGCAGCCGCATTCGCGGATAAGCTGAATGGTGCGATCAATGTGCTCGCTCGCTTCCGCGTGGAATGAAATGTAGGTTGCGCCCGCTTTGGCAAAGTCCGGCACAATGCTGTCCACCGGTTTTACCATCAGATGCACATCGATCGGCGCAGTAATACCGTAATCACGCAGCGCCTTACACACCATCGGCCCGATAGTCAGGTTCGGGACATAATGGTTATCCATCACATCGAAGTGAACCACATCGCCGCCTGCGGCGAGAACCTTCGCGGTGTCTTCCCCCAGACGGGCAAAGTCAGCAGATAAAATGGACGGAGCAATCAAAAACTCTTTCATTCCTGTTTCCTCTTAATAAGACGCCGCCGGGTTCAACGGCTTACTGTCCGCGGTAAAGCGCCAGTAATTCATTCACTTTCTGGCGGTTAAGTGTGTTGCGGCTGATAGTGCGGCGTACTTTGACTATATGCAGTTGCGCCTGATGATACCACTCCCGCGTCAGCGGGGTGTCATGATTCGAGATCAGAACCGGCACTTTGCGATCCGACGAAAGCATTTGTGCCAGCTGTGCCAGATTCTGCTGCTCCGGCAGCCCGAATCCGCTGGTGTGATACGCCGTAAAATTGGCCGTCAGTGACAACGGCGCATAAGGCGGATCACAATAGACGATATCCCCGGTACCTGCATTCTCCATGCTGGTCACATAAGACTGACAGACAAACACGGCGTTACGGGCTTTTTCCGCGAACCACAGCAGTTCGGCTTCCGGGAAATAGGGTTTGCGGTAGCGCCCGAAGGGCACATTAAACCGGCCTTTGGAATTATAACGGCACAAACCGTTATAACAATGGCGGTTCAGATAGAGAAACAGAATGCTGCGCTCGAAATGATCCGTGCTCTGATTAAACCGTTCCCGCAGCGCATAGTACTGTAATTCATCATTAAACTGCGGCGTGAACAGTTTGCGGGACTCATCGATAAACTCCTGAGTCCGCTGCTTTACCATGGTATAGAGGTGGATCAGGTCACTGTTGATATCCGCCAGCACATAGCGCGGATAATCTGTATTGAGAAAAACCGACCCCGCGCCGACAAAGGGCTCAATAAGACAATCACCCTCCGGCAGATGCCGTTTTATTTCATCTGCCAGAGTGTATTTTCCGCCGGCCCACTTCAAAAATGCGCGTTGTTTCTTCATGCTGTCTGTAATCATTGCTCAAAAAGGCCAGAGCCGCCGATTCTGCTCTGTTTCAGACAGCAAATCAGCACCTGACGGAATCCGTGTTTATTATTTCATGTCCTGATGCACTTGCTGCATCTTTCTGACCCACGGTTTTTTCTCCCGGATTTCAGCAGGCAGACGCTCAACTTCCTGTTTTGCATCCCCGATTGTCGGGAAATTACCGTACACCAGGACATACCACGATTTTCCGTTACGTGTTGTCTCATAAACCTGATAATTGGATAACCCGTGCTTCTGCGCAAAGGCTTTCAGCGTATCCGCACGGCTCGCGCTGCTCAGCTGCAGGGTATAGTTCCCGGCAGGCGCTTTGGCGATCGCAGTGCTGCTTTTTGACGGAGCCGGTGCCGCTGTGGCCGGTTTGGTGGTTTCACGCGGTTTGGACGGTGTTGCCGTGGTGGTTTTCACCGGCTGAGGTTTCACCTGCTGTACCGGTTTCTTCGGCTCTTCCTGCGGGGTGACCACCGGCGGCAGATTATTCATATTCTGCTGCGCCGCATTATTGATACCCGCCTGCGTATTTCCCTGATTCAGGGCATCGTTAATATCTCCCGGGATATCCACGCGCTGACCGGTACCGGTTGTCTGTGACGGCGGCTGTGCCTGTGTCGGCAGATTATTGATAGCCGGGAGATTCACGCCGGTCTGTGACGGTACCGGTTCAGTTGGCTGTAACGATGTTGCACCGTCATTGCTGCCGGTACCAAGGGTAATCGGGCGTTCGCCGTTTTGTGCCTGCTGTGGTGCTTCCGGTTCTGACGGCGATTTCAGCGCAGAGCTTATCGCGATAATCAGTAATACCAGGACCACAACCGCCACGCCGATCATCATCTGCTGGCGGGAGACGGCAAACTTAGGCCGTGACTGCTGCGGACGCGGACGCGGGTTACGGCGTTCAGGGCGCTCCGGTCTGTCAGATGCATCCGGACGGATAGAGTCATCATCCGGCTGGCTGAAAATCTGTGGTTCTTGCTTTTCGGGTTTAAAGCCGTCCATTTTGCCCTCCCATCAGAGCAGAAACTGTGTCTTTGGATATAACAGAAGAGAACTGACGCCCGGTGTGTGCGTCACATGCGTAGTGTAACCATTTTCCCGGCACTCAGCGAGACAGATATCAAAAAACTTCTGTCCGCCGCTTCCGTTATACGGACTGAATGGCAGCCAGCACCTTGTCATGCGGGATATCCGCACGGACAACCGACCGGCCGATCGTTTCCGGGACAATCAGATGCAGTTTACCGCCCTGCACTTTTTTATCCCGCATCATGTGCGGCAGATAGGCGTCCGCCGCCATGGATTCCGGTCCGCGCACCGGCAGCCCGGCGCGGGTAAGCAGTGCAATAACCCGCTCAGTTTCTTCCGGGCGGAAGGTTCCGAGCAGTTCAGCCGTGCGTGCAGCCATCACCATCCCTGCGGCGACTGCCTCGCCGTGCAGCCAGACACCGTAGCCCATTTCCGCCTCAATGGCGTGGCCGAATGTATGACCGAGATTCAGCAGTGCGCGCAGCCCGCTGGTCTCTTTTTCATCCGCAGCCACCACCTGTGCTTTCAGCTCACAGCAGCGGCGGATGCAGTACGCCATCGCCTGCGGCTCAGGAGCCAGCAGACGGTCGATATTGTTTTCCAGCCAGATAAAGAAATCGTGATCCAGAATAATGCCGTATTTGATGACTTCCGCCAGCCCTGAAGCCAGTTCACGGCGCGGCAGGGTGTTCAGGCAGCCGAGATCAATCACCACACTGACCGGCTGCCAGAAGGCACCGATCATATTTTTGCCCAGCGGATGGTTCACGCCGGTTTTACCGCCGACAGACGAATCCACCTGAGACAGCAGCGTGGTCGGCACCTGGATAAAACGGACACCGCGCTGATAGCTCGCTGCCGCAAATCCGGTCAGATCACCGATAACACCGCCGCCAAGCGCAATCAGCGTGGTATCACGCCCGTGATTGTTTTCCAGCAGTGCGGTAAAAATACGGTCAAGAGTGGTCAGGGATTTATACTGCTCGCCGTCCGGCAGGATCACGGAATCCGCCTGCACACCGGCGTGCGCAAGATTATCGGCCAGTGTCTGAAGATACAGCGGGGCAAGGGTTTCGTTGGTAACTATCATTGCACGCTGACCGGCGGTCAGCGGCGCAAAGGTGCCGGAGAGGGAAAAGAGACCCGGAGCAATTGAAATAGGATAAGCACGCTCACCCAGAGTCACAGTCACTTTTTCCATGGCACCTCCGCATGTTGCCGGTAAAATGAAATTAACTGTTGGTTTCTAACAGTTCAATGATTTGGTTTGCAACCACTTTTGCACTCTGATCATCGGTATGGATAGTGATATCCGCGATCTCTTCATACATCGGATTGCGTTCATCGGCCAGTTTGACCAGGACTTCCCGGACCGGCTCATCGACCTGTAACAACGGACGCTTTTTATCGCGCTGTGTCCGGGCCAGTTGTTTTTCAATATTGGTCTCAAGGTACACAACCACACCCCGCGCAGACAGGCGGTTGCGGGTCTCCCGTGACT
>NZ_AYMP01000002.1 GCF_000633515.1 Morganella morganii H1r
ACAGAAACCTTTGCGGTACACGGCACTCAGGATCCGGACGTCAATCATGAACTGGCACACACGCTGGGACGCAACCACGGGCAGGAAAATGCCTGTATCGCATTCAGCTGTAAAGACTACGGCGCGGATGCTACCGAAAACCTTTCTCCGACATTACGGGCCGGTAACAGCAGCAACAGCAACCAGAATTCAGGGCAGCCGCCTGCGATTGCTTTGGTCGGAAATACTATTGGCCGCGCCCCACAAAACGGTGGCAACGGAACCGGATATGATGAATCCGGCGTTTCATACACCCTGACAAAATCTGATATTCATGGTGTTTCAGTACGCAACACCGTCCGCCGCTTGACCCCTGTCGAGTGTGAGCGGTTACAGGGATTTCCGGATTTTCACACACAAATCAGCTGGCGCGGTAAAGATGCTACCGATTGCCCGGACGGTCCGCGTTACCGCGCTATCGGTAACAGTATGGCGGTACCGGTTATGCGCTGGATTGGTGAACGTATCCTTGCTGCTCTGCCCCAGGAGGAAACTCCGGATCTGCGTTCTGATTACGTGGTCGCGCTGGAAGAACTGCGTAATAAACCCGCTCATATGCTGAAAGATGTCGGCGACCAGTGGCAGACGCCTGATGCACTGTACTGGGGTATCAACGCGAAGTTTGGCCCATGTACCCTCGACCTGTTTACCGACGGCCAGAACAGCAAATGCCCGAACTATTACACCGCCGAAGATAACGCGCTGACACAGGACTGGTCAGAAAAGCTGAAAGAGCTGGGCGGGGCAGCATATGGCAACCCTCCGTATTCCCGTGCAACCTATCATGATAAACAGGCCGTTACAGGGATGGTTCATGTCATGGAATACGCTCAGGCTATGCGTGAGAAAGGTGGGCGGTATATTTTTCTGATAAAAGCTGCAACCAGCGAAACATGGTGGCCTGAGTATGCTGATCATGTTGCATTTATCCGTGGTCGTATCGGGTTCGATTTACCGGATTGGTTTGTGCCGGCGGATGAAAAACAGAAACCGTCAGGTGCTTTCTTTGCCGGTGCGGTTGTCATCCTGGATAAGGACTGGCAGGGAGACAAAATCAGTTACATCAGCCGTGATGAACTGATCGCCATCGGTGAACTGTTTATGCAGCAGGCTCACTGGCTGGTGGAGAAAACAGGGGAGGCTGCGTGATGATTCTTTATCTCAGAATTGCAACTGACATCCCGGCGGGGACTGCAATCACGACCCGCTACATCATGGACAAATACAAAGTATCACGCAGTACAAGCCGGAACGCATTAGCTGTTCTGGCTCATATAGGTGCTGCTGTGGAAATAAGCCGCATCCACACAGAAGGCACTGCTTACTCACTGTCGCCTGACGCGGCAGATAAGGCGAAAAAATACAGAAATCTGGTGATCATCATGCGGAAAAACCCGATTCATGTCAGGCGCAACAACGGACCGATCCTGTCCAGCCCGGCTGATATGGCAGAGCGCGGGTTTGTATCTGCGCATAACCGGTTGTTTATGGCACTGGCGGCAAAGCGCCGGGAGATGATGTTGAATGGGGTGAAAAAGTCGCTGGTGGTAAATCCGTGGTGACGATCAGCCCCTATGTGAAACGCGCAGTATACGGCTGCGCTTAATGAGTGGAGAGATAAATATGCAGCAGATTACCCATGGTGTCAGCATTTCGCCTGTGATGCACAATCAGGCGGTAACGATGTCGAGCCGCGAGATAGCCGAACTGACCGGCAGTCGTCACGGTGATGTAAAACGGTCGGCAGAACGGCTGAATATTGCCGGGATTTTAACTACGCCGTTGGCGGAGTTCGATTTTGAGCATAACGGTAATACCTATACCGAGTACCGGTTCAATAAACGTGACTCCCTGGTACTGGTGGCGAGATTGTCCCCGGAGTTTACGGCTAAGATTGTCGACCGGTGGCAGGAACTGGAAGAGCAGCTTCAGCCGAAAATACCGCAATCCTATACAGAGGCTTTACGCCTGGCGGCAGATCTGAATGAGCAGCTCGAAGAAAAATCCCGCGCACTGGAATTGGCGGCCCCGAAAGCGGAATTTGTCGATCGGTATGTTGATACCACCGGCTCAATGACATTCCGTCAGGTGTGCAAATTACTGAAAGTGAAAGAACCGGAATTCCGGCTGTTCCTGCAGGAGCAAAAAATCATGTACCGCCTTGGCGGGTCGTGGTCGGCATACCAGTGCCATATTGACGCCGGGCGGCTTGAGATTAAGACCGGCACCAGCCAGACGAACAACCATTCATTTTCACAGGCGCGGTTCACATCGAAGGGCGTGAAGTGGATTGCAGGGCTGTGGGGTACCTCTCAGGTTGAAGGAGCTGTTTCCTGATGAATTACCTGTTAACCGGTTTTGTTCAGAAAGATGCCCGGATCCTGATGTTTAATCCGGGCGCGGAGATCGGCAATTTTCTGAACGGTGCCCGCTATGTGGTGAGCGCGGCGCCGCAGTCCATGAATGGTATTCCGTCCGGTCGTGTTCCGGCAGATGCACAACCGCTGCTGACAGATGAGCGGGTGCTGCGTTTCATGGATAATCCTGCCGTGATAAAAGCCGCCGGCGGTCTGTCCGGTTCCCGGCATTACGTTAAATCGGTGGGTCACTGCCAGATTAACGATCCGGAAAACCCTTACCACCACCACGAACTGACCATGACCCGCCATAAAGACGGTTTTATCCGGACATGCTGGCACCACGACAACATCATCCGGAAAGGAGGTGTCCACCAGCAGCAGGCGGACGACATTCTGTTATGTAATCAGCGGGCACTGGTTGCACGAGGCATCTTTACCGATCTGCGGTTGCCTGCCGGTCATCTTCTTAATCCCTCCGATTTATTCACCTGGTCTGTAATGCGCCGTGTCAGTGATCATCTTCCTGCCTTTATCAGTTCCTACATCCTGATGCAGGCACCGGAAGAAGAGATAGCCGGTACCATGACCGAGCATTCTATTGTTCACCGGCCGCGCTCACACAGCCAGGCTGTTCAGGAAATCGTAGAGCAGATAAAGCCTGTTGTTGTTCCGGAGATAGAGCCGGAGCCACCAGCAAGTTTTATGCGGATCCCGAAGTTAAAGCGCTGGGAGTGTCAGAAATACCTGCAGTGGGTGAAAAGCCAGCCGTGTTGTGTGTGTGGCCAGCAGGCGGACGACCCGCATCACATCATCGGGCACGGCACCGGCGGTACCGGTACAAAAGCACACGATATTTTTACTATCCCGCTGTGTCGGATCCACCATGACGAGTTGCATCGGGATCCGGCAGCATGGGAAGCAAAGCACGGCAGCCAGCTGGAGTTGTTATTTAAGTTTATGAACCGGTCATACGGGATCGGCGTTTTTGGTTAATGCGCTGTACGGAGCGCGGAGAGATAAACAATGAGCGATATTCAGCAGAGTTCGGAATGTTTGGTGATGAGCAGAAGTATAAAAGACTGGCTGGAAGCCTGGGGAAACTGGAGTTCGTCACGTACCGGAACTGAGTATAAGGGGGTATCTTACATGTCAGGCCCCTCTTCCGGAAATCGACCGTGGCTTGATGATGTTGAAGGCATGGTTATCGACCAGGCGGTTGGCAGTCTGAAGAAATATGATATCGACGGGTACAACATTATCTGCCTGCACTACCAGAATCATATTTCATGTCGTGCGATTGCGAAGAAGTGGGAAAAGCGCCCGGATTACATCACGTCATATTTGTCACGGGCGGAAGCCTATATTGCGGGTGTAATCCATGCGACACTGAAAGCTGCCTGATTGTATGGATATTTTACTGATCAAATAATCAGTAAAATAACTTGACTGTCCGGATGTCCGTACGGTAAGGTGTGATAAATTAGCGCTGCGCGTGTAACTTCGGCGCTGCCAAAATAAAGAATTAACAGCCTCACTTCGGTGGGGCTTTTTTGTATCTGCAATGGTAAGGTAACTTCAAGTGGTAGGCCTGCCGCTCTTGAAATCCACACGCAAAGCTGGGAGTTACCTTTCCATTGTGGAGAATGCCGAGGCTGATCGGCTGACTCGCATGGGCTACTGTAC
>NZ_AYMP01000003.1 GCF_000633515.1 Morganella morganii H1r
ACAGAAACCTTTGCGGTACATGGCACTCAGGATCCGGACGTAAATCATGAACTGGCGCACACCCTGGGGCGCAACCACGGACAGGAAAATGCCTGTATCGCATTCAGCTGCAAAGACTTCGGTGCTGATGCCACCGAAAGCCTGTCTCCGACATTACGGGCCGGTAATAGCAGCAACAGCAACCAGAATAGCGGTCAGCCACCGGCTATTTGTATTCAGGGTGCAGTAGTAGGCAGAAATGATAATGCAGGGCCGCAAGGTAAAGGTTACCAGGAGGAGCTTGCATATACACAAAATGCCCGCACCGAGGCAGATATAGTGCAGTGTGGCATGCAGGTCCGCCGACTGACCCCTGTTGAGTGTGAGCGCTTACAGGGATTCCCGGACAACCACACACAAATCAGCTGGCGCGGTAAAGATGCTACCGATTGCCCGGACGGTCCGCGTTACCGCGCTATCGGTAACAGCATGGCGGTACCGGTTATGCGCTGGATTGGTGAACGTATCCTTGCTGCGCTGCCAGTACAGGAAGCAGCCAACCCACCAAAAACTACCCAAACCAACGAGAAACCTGAAAGCGCGGGGATTCCTATGAGCTACCAACTGATTGGCGGCCGCTGTGAGCATGCCTTAAAAAACCTTCCGGATAACTCAGTGGATGCAATCGTAACCGACCCTCCGTATGGCATCGGGTTTATGTCGAATAAATGGGACTACGCCGTGCCGACTGTTGAGCAGTGGGCTGAATGTCTGCGGGTATTAAAGCCGGGTGGTCACTTGCTGGCATTTGGCGGCAGCCGTACATATCACCGCTTGGTGGTAAACATCGAGGATGCTGGTTTTGAGATCCGTGATCAAATTATGTGGATTTACGGCAGTGGCTTCCCTAAATCGAAAAACCTTGATGGTGAGCATAAAGGTAAAGGAACGGCATTAAAACCAGCCCATGAGCCCATTGTTATGGCGCGTAAACCGCTCAGTACCACGATTCTGGATAATGTCACGGAGTACGGAACCGGCGCTCTGAATATTGATCTGTGCCGTGTACCGACAGAAGAAATGCTGGCTGGTGGTTCGGGCGGGTTGTTGTCTGATGTTCGGGACGGCAAAACACCTGCGGGGGGCGAATGGACACAGAACAACGAGGGGCGTTGGCCTGCAAATGTGATCCATGACGGCAGCGACGAAGTGATAGTGACATTTCCTGACGCAAAAGGGCAGCAGGGAAAGGCCAAGAATGATGGTTCCGACAGCGGTAATAAAGTTTACGGCGAACTTAAAAATGTAGTTTCAAACCCGGAACCGCGTACTGAATCGGCAACATCAGCAGCAAGATTTTTTTATTGCGCGAAAGTTAGTAAATCTGACCGTGATGCAGGAATGGATCGATTTGTCGTTGCCTCGGCATCCGAAATGACCGGTGGCCGCGCGGAGGGCAGCGTTGGAATCAATAATCCGAGAGCAGGAGCCGGGCGCACCAGTGGTGCCAAAAATACACACCCGACAGTGAAACCGGTTGATTTAATGCGCTATCTCTGTCGTCTGGTAACCCCCGCAGGGGGAACTGTTCTTGATCCGTTCATGGGGTCCGGCAGTACAGGTAAAGCAGCTATTGCGGAAGGGTTCCGGTTTATCGGGATTGAAATGGACCCTGATCATCTGGTTACCGCAGCGGCCCGTATTGGTCACGCAGTGAAGGAAATGGAGAAAGCAGGGGAGGCTGCGTGATGATTCTTTATCTCAGAATTGCAACTGACATCCCGGCGGGGACTGCAATCACGACCCGCTACATCATGGACAAATACAAAGTGTCACGCAGTACAAGCCGGAACGCATTAGCTGTACTGGCTCATATAGGTGCTGCTGAGGAAATAAGCCGTATCCACACAGAGGGTACTGCTTACTCACTGTCACCTGACGCGGAAGATAAGGCGAAAAAATACAGAAATCTGGTGATCATCATGCGGAAAAACCCGATTCATGTCCGACGCAACAACGGCCCGATCCTGTCCAGCCCGGCTGATATGGCAGAGCAGGGGTTTGTGTCTGCGCATAACCGGTTATTTTCGGCACTGGCGGCAAAGCGCTGGGAGATGAAACAGAGCAGCGGGGTGGCGGCGTGAAGACCAAACAAACCTCAATGGAATTGATTCATTACGAAAAAAGCGAAGATAAAAAGTCAAAAAAGTACATGGTGAGCCATAACAACGGAAAAACAAAGCTGGAGCAGAAGCTGAGTGTTACCTGTGATTTGCTTTTTAGCCGCGGCTTCAAAGTTGAGATAGCTATGGATGATTTTCCGCGTTTCGATAATGAAACCGATGCTGTATTGAAGTATGCCGACTGGCTTGAGCGACTTGGAATAGCACTGCGACGGGAAGCGAAAAAGGCAATTAAGCGGGGTATTTCATGAACCATTTAACCCTCACTCTCCCGTTCCCGCCGAGCATGAACACTTACTGGCGCTCCCCCTCGCGGGGGGCCTTAAAAGGCCGGGTGCTGATCAGCGAAAACGGGCGCCGGTTCCGTCTGAATGTTATTGCTGACATCCTGGAGCATTTTAACGGCCGGACACCGAAACCACTGATCGGTGACATCAGTCTGAAGCTGGTACTGTTCCCGCCGTCGAATCACCGCCGGGATCTGGATAACTTCATTAAAGCAATACAGGACGCACTGACACATGCCGGTATCTGGATCTTGATGTTGAATGGGGTGAAAAAGTCGCTGGTGGTAAATCCGTGGTGACGATCAGCCCCTATGTAAAACGCGCAGTATACGGCTGCGCTTAATGAGTGGAGAGATAAATATGCAGCAGATTACCTATGGTGTCAGCATTTCGCCTGTGATGCACAATCAGGCGGTAACGATGTCGAGCCGAGAGATAGCCGAACTGACCGGCAGTCGTCACGGTGATGTAAAACGGTCGGCAGAACGGCTGAATATTGCCGGGATTTTAACTACGCCGTTGGCGGAGTTCGATTTTGAGCATAACGGCAATACCTATACCGAGTACCGGTTCAATAAACGTGACTCCCTGGTGCTGGTGGCGAGATTATCCCCGGAGTTTACGGCTAAGATTGTCAACCGGTGGCAGGAACTGGAAGAGCAGCTTCAGCCGAAAATACCGCAATCCTATACAGAGGCTTTACGCCTGGCGGCAGATCTGAATGAGCAGCTCGAAGAAAAATCCCGCGCACTGGAATTGGCGGCCCCGAAAGCAGAATTTGTCGATCGGTATGTTGATACCACCGGCTCAATGACATTCCGTCAGGTGTGCAAATTGCTGAAGGTGAAAGAACCGGAATTCCGGCTGTTCCTGCAGGAGCAAAAAATCATGTACCGCCTTGGTGGTTCGTGGTCAGCATACCAGTGCCATATTGACGCCGGGCGGCTTGAGATTAAAACCGGCACCAGCCAGACGAACAACCATTCATTTTCACAGGCGCGGTTCACACCGAAGGGCGTGAAGTGGATTGCCGGGCTGTGGGGAACCTCTCAGGTTGAAGGAGCTGTTTCCTGATGAATTACCTGCTAACCGGTTTTGTTCAGAAAGATACCCGGATCCTGATGTTTAATCCGGGCGCGGAGATCGGCAATTTCCTGAACGGTGCCCGCTACCTGGTGAGCGCGGCCCCGCATTCGATGAATGGCATTCCGTCCGGACTGGTACCGGCAGATGCACAGCCGCTGCTGACAGATGGGCGGGTGCTGCGTTTCCTGGATAATCCTGCTGTGATAAAAGCCGCCGGCGGTCTGTCCGGTTCCCGTCATTACGTTAAATCAGTGGACTGCTGCCAGATTGATGATCCGGAGAACCCTTATCACCATCACGAACTGACCATGACCCGCCATAAAGACGGTTTTATCCGGACATGCTGGCACCACGACAACATCATCCGGAAAGGAGGCGTCCACCAGCAGCAGGCGGACGACATTCTGTTATGTAATCAGCGGGCACTGGTGGCACGAAGTATCTTTACCGATCTGCGGTTGCCTGCCGGTCATCTTCTTAATCCTTCCGATTTATTCACCTGGTCGGTAATGCGCCGTGTCAGTGATTATCTTCCGGCCTTTATCAGTTCCTACATCCTGATGCAGCCACCGGAAGAAGAGATAGCCGGTACCATGACCGAGCATTCTATTGTTCACCGGCCGCGCTCACACAGCCAGGCTGTTCAGGAAATCGTAGAGCAGATAAAGCCTGTTGTTGTTCCGGAGATAGAGCCGGAGCCACCAGCAAGTTTTATGCGGATCCCGAAGTTGAAGCGCTGGGAGTGTCCAAAGTACCTGCAGTGGGTGAAAAGCCAGCCGTGTTGTGTGTGCGGCCAGCAGGCGGACGACCCGCATCATATCATCGGGCACGGCACCGGCGGTACCGGTACAAAAGCACACGACATTTTTACTATCCCGCTGTGCCGGGTTCACCACGACGAGTTACACCGGGATCCGGCAGCATGGGAAGCAAAGCACGGCAGTCAGCTGGAGTTGTTATTTAAGTTTATGAACCGGTCATACGGGATCGGCGTTTTTGGTTAATGCGCTGTACGGAGCGCGGAGAGATGAGCATGAAATTAGAATCAGCACTGAAGCAGTTTCACCCCAAATCCCCTATGTTCAGTGATTCGTCGCATTCAACATCCCCAGAACGGCTTAAAGGGATGGATACTGCAGCGGCACTTGGTATGACACAGCAAAACGCCCGTTTCGGCATGCATGCTTTTTTTGCGAAGAATGATGTCAGCACAGAAGATAAATTCAAAACCATTGAAGAACTGACTCAGTATGCAATGAAAGTGGCACCTAAACTGATAGTAAAGGCATCCGGCAACCGGTTAGCGCAGTGTATGAAAATTCTGTCAGCAATGGCGCTTGAGGATTATGCCAGGTCAGCGGGATCATCCTGCCAGTGCCACTCCTGTGGTGGGCTGGGTATGATTTATTCGGTAAAAGAGGTGGTTAAATATCCGGGGCTCACAAACAAAGATGGGATTTTTATTGTAGCGCCTGACATTCGTAACGAACGGGTTGGTGAAGTATGTGCCGCGTGTGGCGGCAAAGGGGTGGAACATTATCGCTGTCAGTGTAAAGGCCGTGGCAAGGTACCGGATGAAGAACAAACGGCATTGCAGGGCGTTCCTGTGATCAAAGATTGCCCTCGCTGTTCAGGTCGCGGCTACCGGCGCATGCCCTCATCGAAAGCTTATAATGCAATACGGCACTTGGTACCAGATTTGAATGAAAGAACGTGGCGGCGCAACTGGAAGCCCTTCCATGAAAGGCTGGTGGAGAAATGTTACGTTGAGGAAGGTTGCGCGGAGGCATTATTCAACAAAGTGACTAATTGATGTAATTTTAATTATAAGCGTTGATATTTGTCCGGAATTGTTATAGTGTTTTCCTATAGTGGGATTTTTATAACTATCCACACTAAGGAATTTCAAGGCCCCGCATAAAACGGGGCTTTTTTATTACAATGTATTTAAGAAAGCTTGAAAGGCTGATTTGTCTTCTGATGAGACATTCTCCATCTTATTTAGCTTCTCCTGAATTAAATTCAGGTTTTTTCGCTGCAGAAACAACTTGGCATCTTTGAACAATACTTTTAGCTGACTAAGCCTTGTTTCGATGGTGTTGGTTCTTTGTGATATTTCTGCCAGCAATGGGCTTGGAGATTCATCAGGGATGATACCGTTCAACTGTTGAATGTCTTCATAAATAGATGAATAAAGAGATTTTAGATTATTTTCCGGCATGAGGACGTGGATATTCCTCATCTTACCAATGTGTATTGATTGTAGAGCCTCTCCACTTTCTTGAAAATCCCTGTTGAACGTAAATAATAATTCTTTTAATTTTTTATCAATTTTTGAGGTGTCATAACTAATATCTGAATTTTGTGTTTTTGCTATATTTCTTATTTCTGTTGCGCCAGTCTGACCAACGAATCGTGAGTTCGATAGCTTTTCTATATTTATGGTTGCCCATAATATGTCTCTGCCTTTGAACTTAAGCGACTCAAGCTCAGATAGCCATGCCGGACATTTTATCTTCCCTTGCGCGATAATAGCTTTGCGCTCTTCGTGTAATCGGAATTTGTCGAAATCGGAAGAGAGAGTATCAAACTCAATACCAAATATATTTTTTCCACACTTATTACCAATAACAGTCTCAATATTTTCTGATGTTACTACTATATAACCTTTATTGTGAGGCTGATTACAGGTTGAAAGTGAGCAATGAACTTTTTCTTTAACCTCGTAGTAACCGATTATTTTCTCAAGCGTGTGTTTTTCGTTTGAGAGTTTTTTTTGAAATGTGGGTTTAGAGGTAATGCTATCCCACTTATCCAGCTTTACAGATCCATTTTCTGTCTTAAGAAATATCATTAATCCACCTTTTTGCTGAAATTAATGCCTGAAAACGATCGCATTATAATCAAATTTTCGTTTAGCAGGTATATCCAATCGTGAAATGTCAGATTTGCGTGGTTTTTTACTATTAAGTATTTGGCATTGAAATACTCACTTTTAATTTATTCATACAAATCAATAACAAGAGCATTTGAATACGACAGGCTCATTACCTAATCCATATTCGTCCACAGTGCTCTTCTTCTTGCTTTCCCGCCGCTGGTGGGATTACCCGAACAATGCCGCAGCCACCTCACTTTAACCATCTGTAACAATATAAACCGGTTGCGGCATTTCTCTATCACCTTACACACGGAACACTCCGCAGGGGGTGGATATGCGTATGCCAGACAAAATTGATTGGTGGGAGCAGATATTTCGCTGGCTGCAAAATGCCCTCCCGTTTATTGGCGGTTTTTCCTTTTCGGCGGCAATGGCTTATATCCGGGAACGGAGGCTGGGAACGCGCTGGCGGCAGTCATTGGGTGAAGCCATTATGTGCGGCCTGCTGAGCGTCGGAACGATCAGGCTCATTGATTGGTGGTTTTCCCGTAGCGGAGATGCGGAGTCATGGGCGGTGTTAGCGGAATTCAGCGGCGTAATGATTGGCTTCCTGGGCACGAAAAAAGTGTATGCCTTAATCGAGTGGGGCATACGTGTTGTTAAAAATCGTTTTGGAGCAAAGCAATGACAACTGAACCAAAGTGGATAACTGAAGCCCGGAAAGAAATCGGTGTATCAGAACACACGGCAGCAGGTTCCGCAGCTGTAGACCAGATGTGGATTGACAGCAAACTCCGCGGACTGGTTGGTACCGCACGTAAAGTGCCATGGTGCGCCGGGTTTGCGAATGCCTGCCTGGAGCGTGCCGGTATTCGTTCGACCCGCTCTGATTCTTCCCGCTCATATCTGGCGTTCGGTGACGAGCTGAAAGAGCCTGTATATGGCTGTATCGTCACATTCTCCCGCACCGGCGGCGGTCATGTCGGGTTTGTGGTCGGTAAGACAGAATCCGGTAACCTGATGGTGCTGGGCGGTAATCAGTCAGATGCAGTTAATATCAAGGCATTCAAAACTGACCGCGTTACCGGTTACCGCTGGCCGTCAGGTGTACCACTGGATACCCGCCCACTGCCGGTAGGTAATGCCGATCTGTCAGTGAAAGAATCATGATATGACCAGTCTGGGAAAAGTGCGGACGGGTATCTGTGTCATACTGGTTATCAGCCTGCTGCTTACCCTGCATCTGTACGGTGGCCTGAAAGACAATTATCAGGCACTGAAAGACAAGCACGTTGCATTGAAGGCTGTAAATAATATCACCCTGTCTACTGTCACCATCAATCACCGTATCTCACTCGACAACATCAAAGACAAACAGACCGAGGACACCGAGCATGTCAACGTTAAGACTGTTATCAAAACAGTATTTAAGGACAGTGAATGCGCTGTTACTCCTGTTCCCGCTGATGTTGTCAGTGAGCTGCGGAAGTACGCAGACGGAATACGTTCCCGCACCGGTGGTGCCGATTCCGCCACAACTGACCGCTGATTGTGAGCAGGTAGAGATACCGGCTGATCTGACATTCGGCGGTGTCGTTGAGCTGCTGGCCGATGCCATGAAATACATTGCCAACTGCAATCACGATAAGCGGGCAATACGGGAGATAGAAGCGGAGAGAGCGAAATGAATATTGGTGATTTAGACCCGATTGTTCAGTGCGAAATATTACGGCTGGCGCACAACTACGCAATTAATCGGCGTGAGCTTTTGTCTCGAGACGGAAGAGAGCCGAAAGATGAGCATAAGTGGTACGGAGAGCAGATAACCGACGCCACAAAGCGAATGGTATCACTGTACGAACAAACAACGCCTCGCTAAATAGCGGGGCTTTTTAATACCAGAGGAAAAACTATGTTTAAACATGAATTAGGTCAGGTTGTGCAGGTCACCATCAGCGGCGAAGAAGGCCATGTGAAAGCCCGTGCTGAATATCATAACGGCCCGAATCAGTATCTCATCCACTATCTGGCAGCAGATGGCCGTGGAACTGACGGCTGGTTTGATGAAGGTGAGTTGTCCCCGGCAGAACAACAATAACCCATCACAAAGCCTGCTCACTGAGTGGGCTTTTTAATTGGTTACGGAGAAATTAGCGTGAACATTATAACTCATTGTTTATATGTGTGTTTGTGAAAAGGTACTCCCGGAGGGGTACCCTTACCACGGGGCGGCGGCCTCGCGGGAAACGGCTCATTTTCGGATTTCCATGCTGTCAGCAGCAGGTCAGTTAATTCATTGATACTATTGATGAAAAACAACACTGAGGTGACAAAACCGGTTTTGGTCTGTCACCTGAGTGCTGTTTATCCTTTTGATTAACAACAATAAATAAGGAATCCACCTGACAGTGTGAGGTGACAATGTCTAATATCAGCAATCTCGGGGACGCGTATCACTGGAGTGTTGCAAAGATTGCTGAAGCGTTCGGACTGAACCGGGGTACGGTTAAAAAGCGGCTGCTCGATGCAAATGTGGCGATAGCAGGAACAGTGCGCGGGAATCCGGTGTATGCTCTGCGGGATGTCGGGCCGGTGATATTCGGTGCCGATACGGAGAAAGATCATTCCGGCATTCAGGATCCGGACACAATGTTCCCGAAAGACCGTAAAGACTGGTTCCAGTCTGAAAACGAACGCATCAAACTTGAAACCTCTCTGCGCCAGTTGATCCCCGCTGAAGAATCTCACCGCGAGATGGCGACCATCATCAAAGCGATAGCGCAGGTGCTGGACACCTGGCCTGATCGCCTGGAGCGTGACCACGGCTGGCAGCCGGAACAAATCACACAGGCACAGGACGTGGTGGATGAACTCCGTGACCTGCTGGCGGTTGAGGTGGAAAACGCAGAGGAAGAAAACGGATGAGTACAGGTTATGCATCTGCAGCGGAAATGCGCCGGGATGTCTCTGTGCTGCTGCGCCCGCCGCGCCGGATGCCGGTGGCGGAGGCGGTTAAAAAATACATGCGGGTGCCGATGGGCGGCGGCAGTGCGGTGCAGTGGGAAGACACCCTGACACCGTACATTATTGAGCCGATGAACTGCCTGACATCCCGGAAATATGATGCGGTGATATTTGTCGGCCCGGCGCGTACCGGTAAATCCCTGGGGCTTATCGACGGCTGGATTGTCTACACGATAGTCTGTGATCCGGCGGATTTTCTGCTGATTCAGATGACGGAAGAAAAAGCCCGTGAGCATTCCAAAAAGCGCCTCGACCGGACATTCCGTGCGAGTCCGGAAGTGGCTAAACGGCTGAGCCCGCGCACCAATGATAATAACGTGCATGACAAAACGTTCCGCGCCGGTAACTACCTGAAAATCGGCTGGCCGTCCGTCAATATCATGTCCTCATCGGATTACCGGTTTGTGGCACTGACGGATTATGACCGGTTTCCGGAAGATATCGACGGCGAGGGGGATGCATTCTCTCTGGCATCAAAGCGTACCACAACATTTATGTCCGCCGGGATGACGCTGGTGGAAAGTTCACCCGGCCGGGAAATTACTGATCAGAAATGGACGCCGTCATCCCCCCATGAAGCACCACCGACTACCGGTATTTTATCGCTGTACAATCGCGGTGACCGGCAGCGCTGGTACTGGCCGTGCCCGCACTGCGGGGAGTATTTTCAGCCGGTATTTGATGCGGTGACCGGTTACCGGGATGATCCGGATCCGGTGACAGCCAGTGAGGCGGCTTATATTGAGTGCCCGCACTGCACCGGACACATTTCCGGCAGCGAAAAGCGGAAGCTGAATAATCGCGGTGTCTGGCTGAAAGACGGTCAGGACATTGACCGGCACGGCAACATTACAGGCGATGCCCGCCGCTCCCGTATCGCGTCATTCTGGATGGAGGGACCGGCGGCCGCCTATCAGACGCTGTCCCAGCTTGTTTATAAATATCTCACCGCCGAACAGGAATATGAGCTCACCCTGAGTGAAGAAACCCTGAAAACGGTGATCAATACGGACTGGGGGCTGCCGTACCGGCCGAAACATACTCAGGAGCAGCGCAAGGCAGAAGAACTGCTGGCACGGGCTGAGGATCTCGGGGTCCGCTGTGTGCCGGAAGGTGTCCGCTTTCTGGTGGCAACTGTCGATGTGCAGGCCGGGAAGAAGCGCCGGTTTGTGGTGCAGGTCACCGGCTACGGTGAAAAAGGTGAACGCTGGATTGTTGACAGGTTTGATATTACCCAATCCCTGCGGACGGACAGTAACGGTGAGTGTGTCAGGGTTCATCCCGGTGCTTATCCGGAAGACTGGAAACTGCTGATAACGGATGTGCTGGATAAGACGTATCCGCTGTCCGGACACCCGGCGATCAGAATGCCTGTCATGATGCTGGGAGTGGATACCGGCGGTGAAAGCGGCGTCACTGATAATGCCTATACTTTCTGGCGGCAGTGCCGCCGTGACGGTATCAGCCGCAAAGTGTTTCTGTTCAAGGGCGGCAGTCGTACCGGGGCAAAACTGATCACCCAATCCTATCCGGATAACACCGGGCGCTCTGACCGGCAGGCAAAAGCCGCCGAGGATGTGCCGTTATATCTGCTGCAGACTGACAACCTGAAAGACCGGGTGGCGGCTGCACTGAGCCGTGATATGCCCGGGCCGAACTATGTGCATTTCCCGGACTGGCTGGATGATTCTTTCTATGACGAACTGACTTACGAGGAGCGGCTGACCAGCGGCAAATGGGAAAAACCGGGGCGGGGCGCAAACGAAGCTTTTGACCTGATGGTGTACGCCCATGCGCTGGTGATTCTGAAGGGGTACGAGAAAATCAAATGGGATAAACCGCCGCCCTGGGCGCGGTTACCGCAGATTCCTGTTACTCCGCCTGAAAACACTGACTCTCCCGACAATATCACTCTTATTTCAACAACCGAACCCGCGAAACCGAAGAAACCGAAAAAACGGAAATCATCGGCGTGGGCCCCTGTTTCATCATCCGGAGGTGGCTGGATATGACCCTTGAAGAGATTGACGACATGATCCGGCAGTACACGGAGGCGGAACGCGCTGTATTACAGGGCAGAAGCATCACGATGAACGGCCAGAGCATGTCGATGGAAAGCCTGAGCGAAATCCGCAAAGGGCGTGAATACTGGGAAGGGCGGCGCCTGGCTCTGGTATCAGCCCGCAAAGGCAGGACTGTCCCCCGCTTTAAACTGGTGAGGTTTCCGCGATGAAGCTGATTGACAGTGCTATCGGCCTGATTGCGCCGGGCTGGCAGGCATCCCGGATGCGGTCACGTCTGCAAATCAAAGCCTATGAGGCTGCCATGCCGACCCGGACCCACCGTGCCCGCCGGGAATCCCGTAACGCGAATCAGCTGGTGAAATCCGGCGGCCGGTCACTGCGCGAGCAGGCCCGGTTTCTGGATGACAACCACGACCTTGTGATCGGTCTGCTGGATAAGCTGGAAGAACGGGTGATCGGTGCGAAGGGCATTATTGTTGAGCCGCAGCCGCTGCTGCGCGGTGGTGAACTGGCTGACGACCTGGCAAAACAGATCCGTACAGCCTGGTCGGAATGGTCTGTCAGTCCGGATGTGACCGGTCAGTATACCCGGCCGGTACTTGAACGGCTGATGGCACGTACCTGGCTGCGTGACGGTGAGGTGTTTGGTCAGCTGGTGTCAGGCCGGGCCAAAGGTCTGAAGCGGGAAAGCGGGGTGCATTTCTGGATTGAGGCGCTGGAGCCGGACTTTGTGCCACTGAATCTGGATGTGCCGGGCAGCAATATCTGCCAGGGCGTGAAACTTAACGAGTGGGGGAGGCCTGTCAGTTACAGCGTGTATAAAAATATACCGTCAGCCCTGTACAGGTCGCAGGATTTGAAAACCATCGGCGCTGAAAACATGCTGCACCTGAAATTCACCCGCCGCCTGCACCAGCTGCGCGGGCACAGCCTGTTGTCCGGTATTCTGATCCGCCTGAGTGCCCTGAAAGATTATGAGGATGCGGAACTCACCGCCGCCCGTATTGCAGCCTCCCTCGGGATGTACATCAAAAAAGGGGATATTTACAACGCGGACAGTGAGCAGGACGAGCGGGAGCTGAATATTGAGCCCGGCATTATCTTTGATGAACTGGCACCCGGTGAGGATATCGGCATGGTCAAGTCTGACCGTCCGAACCCGAACCTGCAATCTTTCCGTAATGGTCAGTTGCGTGCAGTGGCGGCCGGCAGCCGCGGCAGTTATTCCAGTATTTCCCGTGATTATAACGGCACCTACAGCGCCCAGCGCCAGGAGCTGGTCGAGTCCTTTGAGGGCTACGGCATTTTACAGGATGCGTTTGTGGCCGCAGTCACCCGCCCGCTGTACCGCAGCTGGCTGAAAATGGCGGTGGCAGAAGGAATTATTGATGTGCCGCCGGATGTTGATCCCGCATCACTGATGAATGCGGTTTACAGCGGACCGGTCATGCCGTGGATTGACCCGCTGAAAGAAGCGAAAGCCTGGCAGGTACAGCTGCGCGGTGGCGGGGCCACCGAAGGGGAATGGATCAGAGCCAGGGGGGCAAGCCCGGCTGATACAAAACGCCGCCGTAAAGCGGAAATTGATGAAAACAGAAAGCTGGGGCTGGTGTTTGACACCGATCCGGCGAATGACAAAGGAGCGCCTGACGATGCCAAATCCCGGGACGATGACAAGTAACCCGAAAGCATCCGCACCGGTTAAAAGCTGGTTCCGCATGAAAGCTGCAGCGGATACCCAATCGGCGGACATTTATATCTATGACGAGATCGGCGGCTGGGGGATCTCGGCAAGGCAGTTTTCAAAAGAGCTGCTGGCGCTGGGGGATGTCAGTCAGATTAACCTGCATATTCACTCCCCGGGCGGAGAGGTGTTTGACGGGATCGCCATTTATAACCAGCTGAAAGGGCATGGTGCAAAAATTACCGTGTATATCGACGGACTGGCGGCCTCAATGGCGTCGGTTATTGCCATGGTCGGTGACACCGTGATCATGCCGAAAAACGCCATGATGATGATCCACAAACCGTGGGGCGTCTCTTTTGGTGATGCGGATGAAATGCGGAATTACGCCGATCTGCTGGACAAGCTGGAAAATGTGCTGATCCCGGCGTATGTCGCCAAAACCGGCAAAACGGCGGAAGAAATTGCCGCCATGTTAGAAGAAGAAACCTGGATGAACGGCGACGAATGCCTGTCTTACGGGTTTGCCGATCAACTTACCGACCCGGTACAGGCAATGGCCTGTATCACATCAAAACGTATCGAGGACTTTACTGCTATGCCACAGGCCATTAAAAACCAGGTTTCACCGAAAAATACCGCGCAGACCACACCGGTTTCCGCGCCGAATCCGGCACCGGTCACGCAACCCGCCGCAACCGTGACTCAGCCTCAGCCGGTCGCGCAGCCGGATAATGCCGATGTGCAGAATCAGATCCGCGCTCAGGAACAAGCCCGTCTGAATGGTATTAAGGACTTGTTCGCCATGTTCGGTGGCAAACACAATGATCTGATGGTGGATTGTGTGACTGACACGCAGTGTTCACTTGAAGATGCGCGTGCAAAACTGCTGGAAAAACTGGGGGCGGAATCCACACCAAGCAACAAAAATAATGCTCATATTTATGCGGGCAACGGTAATTTTACCGGTGACGGGATCCGCGCATCGGTCATGAACCGGGCCGGACACGAAGAAGTACAGCCGGATAACCCGTATAACAGCATGACGCTGCGCGAACTGGCACGTATGTCGCTGACGGAGCGCGGTATTGGTATCAGCACCCTGAACCCGATGCAGATGGTCGCTGCCGCATTCACGCACAGTACCTCGGATTTCGGCAATATCCTGATGGATGTGGCCCATAAATCCCTGCTGCAGGGCTGGGAAGAGGCGGAAGAAACCTACCATAAGTGGACGAAGAAAGGTCAGCTCAGCGACTTTAAAACTGCTCACCGTGTCGGCCTCGGCGGTTTCCCGTCTCTGCGTAAGGTACGCGAAGGGGCGGAATATAAATACGTCACCACAGGTGACAAAGGGCAGACCATTGCGCTGGCAACCTACGGCGAGCTGTTCAGTATCACCCGTCAGGCCATCATCAACGATGATATGAATGCGCTGACCGATATCCCGAACAAACTCGGCCGGGCAGCCAAAGCCACCATTGGTGACCTGGTGTATGCGGTGCTGACAGAGAACGGAAAACTGAGTGACGGCAAAGCGCTGTTCGGTGCAGATCATAAAAATACGCTGTCAGGCGGCATGGATGTGGAGACTATCAGTAAAGGTCGTACCCTGATGCGCCAGCAGAAAGAGGGTGAGCGCACGCTGAATATCCGCCCGGCCTTTATGCTGGTACCGGCGGCACTGGAAACACACGCACTTCAGGTTGTCGGCTCCGGCAGTGTTAAAGGGGCGGATGTGAATGCCAATATCATCAACCCGATCCGTAATATCGCAGAAATCATCACCGAGCCGCGTCTGGATGATAACAGTGAAAAAGACTGGTACATGACCGCCTCTCAGGGCAGTGACACCATCGAAGTTGCCTACCTGAACGGTATCGATACCCCGTATATCGATCAGCAGGAAGGGTTCACCTCAGACGGTGTGACCACAAAAATCCGTATTGATGCCGGTGTGGCACCGCTGGATTATCGCGGAATGATCCAGGTGAAAGGCCAGTAATCCGGCTGATCATCACCCCATGAACGCCCGTAAGGGCTTTTTTTATATCTGAAATCCGGCACCTGCGGGTGCCGCGGAGACGACTATGGCTAAGAATTTTCAGCAGCAGGGAATGACCATTGCGATTGTTAACAGCGGAGCCAAACCCGTTACCAGTGGTTCACTGGTACAGGTTGGTTTACTGGCCGCCGTGGCAATTACAGACATTGATGCCGGTGCAACCGGTGACGGATTTACCGAAGGGGTTTTCCGGCTGCCTAAAAAAAACGGACTGGTGCTTAAAGCGGGGGCGGCGGCTTCCGTTAAAGACGGCCAGCTGGTGGATACCGGCGGCGTGGTGATCGGCGTTGCCTGGGAGGATGCGGCTGCCGGTGACACTGACGCGGCGGTGAAGATTAACGTCTTCCCGCCGGCGGCACAGGGATAACGCTATGACCCCGTTTCAGCAGATGAAGTCCCGGATGGATGCACTGACAGCGGAAAAAATGGGAGAAATCATTTATCTGAATGATCAGCCTGTCTGTGCTGTTGAGTTTCATTTTCTTCCGGAAATGGGACCGGTCAGCGGTGACGGGGTCAGTTACGTGATTTTCACCCCGGGGGTCACACCGCGCCGGAAAGATCGGGTCGTTACCGGCAGCACTGAGTGCGTCATCACCAGAGTGCAGCGCTATAACGGCAAACCTCATATTTTTATAGAGAGTGAGTGACATGGACGGGATTCAGCAGGCGATTAACAACCTGAACACAATCAGCGGCACGGCTGTACCGGTCGCCACAGCTCAGGCCGTAAACCGGGTTGCAGTCCGTGCGATCGGGCGCAGTGTCAAAAGGGTATCAGGTGAAATACAACTGCAGCAGAAACTGATCCGCCAGCGTGTCCGTCTGCGCAGGGCAAGCAGTAAACAGTCTGTGCCCCGGGCGCGGTTACTTGTGAACAGGGGGAATCTCCCTGCTATTGCACTTGGTACAGCTAAGGTTCAGTTGTCACGCAAACGGCGGGATAAAAACGGACGCGGCAGTGTGCTGAAAATCGGGCGGTTTAAGTTTGAAGATGCGTTTATTCAGCAACTGGCAAACGGTCGCTGGCATGTCATGCAGCGTACCAGTAACGCCAGATACCCTATCGATGTGGTGAAAATACCCCTGGCAGCCCCGCTGACACAGGCATTTACGGATGAAACGGAGTCACTTCTGAAATCCGATATGCCGAAAGAACTCGGGCAGGCACTGAAAAATCAGCTCCGGCTGTATATCAAAGCGAGGATCTGATGCGAAAACATTCTGCTATCCGGCAGGCGGTGGCGGATTCCCTGCGGTCACATCTTGGTGAAACTCAGGTGTATGACGGGCGCCCGGTGTTCCTTGAAGAGTCTGAGTTGCCGGTTGTTGCTGTCTATCTCACTGACGCTTCACCAACAGATGATGTCGTGGATGAAGATCAGTGGCGGGCTGTTCTGCATATTGAAGTTTTTCTGAAAGCGAGTAATCCGGACTCAAAACTGGACGAATGGATGGAAGACAAAATTTATCCCGCCATGCAATCCGTACCGGCACTGGCCGGACTTATCGAAACCATGTCAGCGGCAGGCTACGACTATCAGCGCGATGATGAAATGTGCCTGTGGGGATCAGCCGATCTGACATATCACCTGACGTATTCAATGTAAGGAAAAATTATGCCTTTACCTCCTAACCCGCTGGCTCCTGTCAAAGGTGCCGGTACAACGCTGTGGATTTATACCGGCGAAGACGACCCGACTAAAAATCCGCTGGCAGACGAAGGCTGGACTCGCCTGGCAAAAATCAAAGAGCTTCAGCCGGGTGAAATCAGCGCGGACAGTTACGACGATACCTATCTGGATGATGAGGACGCCGACTGGAAAGCAACCGCTCAGGGTGAAAAGTCAGCCGGTGAAGCCAATATCACACTGGCCTGGAAACCCGGCGAACAGGGACAAAAAGACCTGGTCAGCTGGTTTGATACCGGTGATGTCCGTTATTACAAAATCCGCTATCCGAACGGCGCGGTTGATCTGTTCAAAGGATGGGTCAGCAGCCTGGGTAAATCGGTACCGGCAAAAGAGGTGATTACCCGCACCATCAAAATCACCAACTCCGGCCGCCCGGCGCTGGCGGAAGAAATGAAACCGGCTGAAGGTGAAACCCGTTCAGCACCAAAAAGTAAAGAGACTGCAGGGGAATAACGAATGAACTTTCTGAAACAGAAGGAATTTACGTACAACGGCGAATCGCTGATGCTGAGCGAATTGTCAGCCTTACAGCGGGTGGAATATTTCGATCACCTGGTGACACAGGCCGAAAAAGAAGCGCCGGCAGAGGATGTGCAGAGCCTGAAACGCACTGCTGTTTATGTGCGTATGAATATCGAGTCAAACGCTTTTCTGGTAGCCCGCTCTCTGTTCAATGTGGGTAATACACCGGGTAAACAGGTTGATGAGATCCGCGCTGATATTCTCAGCACCTGGCCGCCGGTCGCGCTGGAGCAGGCTGCAAAACTGGTACTCGAACTCAGTGATATGCAGGTAAAAACCACAGACGGTGAAAATGCTGAACCGGTCACAGGTCAGGGACCGGATCCGGTACCGGCAGAAAAGTAATCGCCCGTGAGCGTCAGTTTATCCTGCGCCTCGCTCATGAATTTAAACGGGCGGACTGGCGCAGGATGCTGGCGGATATGACGGCAACAGAGCTGGGTGACTGGTACACCTATTTCGGAGTGACACCGTTCACTCATCAGCTGATTGATCTGGAATTCGCCGCACTCAGTAACACGGTGGTGTCACTGGTTGGCGGCAGCAAAGACCTGTCGCTGAATGATTTTCTGTTACTGAAACACAGCGAAGAAGCCGCTGATACTGATGATTCACTGTTAATGACAGCAGGCGAGGGGATCGCCGGAGGAGTACGTTATGAGCCAGCAGATTGCTGATCTGGTCATTAATCTCAGCGCGGACAGCGCCACATTTACTGAGCAGGTCGGCCGTGTCGAGCGTCAGTTGCTGCAGGCCGCCGCCAGTGCGGATGCGTCAGCAGAGCGTATGCGTAAATTTGCCGAAGGGCAGTCTGCTGCTGTTAATCAGGCAGCGAACAGCACACAGGCCACACTGAAAACGCTGGATCAGTCACAGATATTCAGTGCTGATAAGTTCGTTCAGAAATGGAAAGCGGCAGCGCAAGAGATTGACAATATGCACCGCCGGATGAATGAGCAGATCAATACCGGGCGCCGGAAGGATGCAGCCGGTCAGGATCTGGCGCGTCAGCAGGATGCCATGACCGAAAGTTTTTTCCGTCAGATTGATGCGGTTAAAAAAGTCAGTGGCGGCCTTGAACAACTGGCTGTTATTCAGACAAAACTGAACCAGGCGCAGCGGGCAGGAACCATATCACAGCAGGATTATCTGACCCTGATTTCATCCGTCACGCAGCGCACAACAGAGTTACGCCGTGCGGATGAAAGCCTGACACAGCAGAAAACCCGGTTTATTCAGCGCCTGAAAGAACAGGTAGCCACACAGAACCTGTCCCGCAAAGAAATGCTGCGTTACCAGGCGGCACAGCTGGGTGTCAGTTCCTCTGCCGATATTTATATCAATAAACTCCGTGACAGCAATAAAGAGACGGAGAAGTTTAAAAATAACAACAAGATCCTGACAGAAGGCCTGCGTAGTCTTGCCGGTAATATGGGAATGAGCAGGCTTACTTACTTTGGCGGTATGGGGGCCGTAGTCAGTGGGATAGCAGCGGTTGGCAAAGCGGCATGGGATGCTGAACAGGAAGTGACTCTGCTGAACCGCCAGCTGATCGCCACCGGTAATTATGCCGGTAAAACATCAGCACAGCTTCGTCTGATGGCAGATCAGATGTCCGGTGGCTGGATAACCCGGTCTGATATGACAGCCGCGCTGACCAGTGCAGTAGGATCCGGTTATTTCTTCGGTGACCAGGTGTCACTTGTGGCTAAAGCCGCCGCGCAGATGGAGCAGGCTACCGGGCAGTCGGTGGATGAAACCGTTAATCAGTTCAAGCGGCTTAAGGATGATCCGGTCAACGCGATTATGGAAATGGATAAATCCATGCACCTGCTGACTGCATCTGAGTATGAATATATCGCTGCACTGGAGAGATCGGGAAAAACCCGCGAGGCATCAGAATATGCCATTGCCAAACTGGCAGAGGTTACCAACCGCCGTACCATCGAAATGAGTGAGAATGTCGGCGGGCTTGAAAAGGCGTGGAAAGACCTGAAGAAGGTAATAAAAGAAACCGGTGATGAAATGTCAAAAATCTGGCGGGCGCCGACTGAAGCGGAAAAATTATCCAGTGTTAATGAACAGATCGCCTCTCTTGAAAACGGTGATGGGTGGATGACCGATTCTGCGCGTCAGAGTAGCCTGGAAACCTTAAGAAAGAACAAAGCCGCGCTTGATTTTGCTGTTAAATCCCAGCAGGGATATCTGGATAATAAAAATAAAATTATCCAGGCCAATGAATGGGAGAAAAAAAGCCAACAGGAGTTAAATAAGTATATCGAGGAAGGGTTTACTCAGGCTGAAAAAAGGAAGAGAGAGCATGAGAAGCTTGACCGAAAAATTGCTGAAAATAAACAAGCCGCCGAAGATACCGCCTCTGCATCTGACAGTGAAAAAATCAGGCAGTGGACGCAGGATGAAATAGCGAAAGCCAGAGCCGGTATTGATAAAAAATATGCCGATCCTAAAACACCAAATAAACGCGATTATCGTATTGATGAAGGCACAAAGGCAGAAGAAATAGCATTAAAAGAGCAAATTGCGCTTGAGTCAAAATTGCGCGTACTCAAGGAGCACAAATCTGTTACGGATGTAATCAGTGCTGAACGCAAAAAGCTGTGGGAAACCGAAGCACAGATTGCTATCACTGAAGAGGCCAGAGGCAAGCGCCAGTTAACCAAACAGGAGCAGGCTCTGCTGGCAAATAAATCGGCTGTTCTGGCTCAGCATGAGAAACTGGCACTATTAGGCGATGAAGTTGTTGCTCAGGAGCGCCTGAATAAACTTCAGGACCAGGCTGACAAATACGTAAAACAGCAGACTGAAAAGCAAAACGCTATCCGTGACAGCATCGGCAAATCCTCACGTGAGGCACAACAAACTCTGGAACGGTCGCAAATTCTCTCAGCGCACCAGGATAATCCTCGCCTGAATGACATGCTGGCGGCTCAGGCTGCAACATATGCGGCAGAGGAAGAAAAACGCGCTAACTGGCTTGCTGGTGCTCAGACTGCGTGGGGGGATTACCGTGATGCTGCACTGGATTCAAATACTCAGATCCAAAATGCCACCATGGCGGCACTGAACGGATTTTCAACTGAATTGACCTCTGTTCTGACAACGGGTAAAGCCAATTTCCGGGAGTTCACGACATCCATACTGAAAATGCTGACAGAGATCTTTGTTAAAAAATCGATTGTTATGGGGATGGATGCCATGGGGTTTAATTTTACCCCAAATGCTAAAGGAGGCGTCTACAGCTCTCCGTCACTGAGCGCGTACAGCGGGCAGGTAGTACATACCCCGACAATGTTTGCCTTTGCAAAAGGGGCTGGGGTAATGGGCGAGGCTGGACCTGAGGGGATTTTTCCGCTTCGTCGTGGTCTTGATGGGAAGCTTGGGGTGGTGGCTAAAATGGCTGGTGGAGGTGATGGTGTAGTTCAGCATTTTAATATCACTATTCAAAATGATGGCAGCAATGGACAGATGGGCCCGCAGGCAACTCAGCAGATCCTGAAGCTGGTTGAGCAAAAAACTAAGCAGGTTATTGCATCTGAGCGTCGTCCCGGCGGAGCAATGGGGTAACAATGGAAACATTCACCTGGAAAGTTAAACCCGGTATGAACATTGAGAGCGAACCCCGAGTTCGCTCTGTTCGTTTCGGTGATGGCTATGAGCAGCGCCGACCTGATGGTTTTAATATTAACCTTGAAAAATACAGCATTACATTATCACCAAAGAATGCTGAGGCTCAGGTTGTCAGGGCTTTTCTTGAGAAACATGCGGGCGTGACTGCATTTTTCTGGAAACCCCCTCATCAAACGCAAGTGATCGCGGTATTATGCCGTAAATGGTCGTTTTCAGTAGGGGCGATCAGAACTGAGATCACTGCTGAGTTTGAGCAAACTGTTGCATAAAAAGAGGGCGCATGACTAATCAGTCAGATTTTTTAATGTTCTATGGGTATTTTATAATTTTACTTATTATTGGTGTTGTTATTTATAAAAGATCTGGATTTTTGAGAATGGCGATAATCTGCTGTTTATTGCCAGTAATATCATTTCTTATAATACAATACACGTATGAAATAAATTATAAAATGTTTGACGTAATCGGGCGGTTTGATGCATATAACCCACTGCTTATGGCCTATTTACCGCTTCCGGTTGGCTTTATAGTCGCATTTCTGCTAAAGAAGAAAAAGAACAAAAATAACGTCAATAAATAACCCGCTCCGGCGCTGAGGAATCCCCAG
>NZ_AYMP01000004.1 GCF_000633515.1 Morganella morganii H1r
GGGTTTTCTGTGTACAAAAACAGGGCGATATTATAAATAATATCGCCCTGCTGATTGTCCGCCTGTCATGCATAAGAGTGCAGCATACGGTCATAACGAACAGATTTAACTTTCCGTCCCTTTTTACTGCTGAGAGCGCATATCCATGATCATTTTTCCGTCATAATCGGCACCAACAACAATGTTAGGCACTTCACCTTTGTATTTTCCTGCTTTGATTTGTTCTATTTCAAGCTGTTTCCAGTTAATCATCTCACGGGTGATTGTCTTCTGTAATGCGGCGTTAGCTTCAGATTCTTTCTGGGCAGCATATAAACGGGCATCGGCTTCCTGGCGCATTGCATAAGAGCTGGCCTGAGCATTACGTTCACGGGCAAGCGCCTGCTGTTCTGCTGATTCACGTTCGGCCTGTGCGATAACCACTTTTTTCTGTGCCAGCTCACGCTCTTTCTCAGCTTCCGCTTTTGCCTGGTTTATCTGCTCCTGACGCATTTTGGTATTCACAACCTGCTCCTGGACCACTTCCGGCAGCGTAATATCCTGGATCATAATCTCTTTGATCGTATAACCGTAAGGTGAGGCGTAACCCTGAATAGCATCACGGATAGAGTCCTGTAATTTCCGCTGAGTGTCAGCGGTATACAGATCCTGTGCGTTGGCAACATCTTTCCCGAATTCCAGAATCGTGGAAATCAGTTTCTGGCGGACATATTTATCCAGAGCTTCACTTTCTGTACCGCCGTTAATACGGAGGATCGGGGCTTTGGCGCCATCAAACTGGAGCATCACGGTAATATCCACAATGGATTTCAGTTTATCCTGTGACGGTACACGTAACTCTTTCAGTGACACCCGGATATCCTTTGTGGAATAGGTATCAAATGTCATAAACGGATTAATCGGAAAATGCAGCCCGGCATCATAGGCGACCGGATCGACCTTACCTAAGAAAGTCCCGACCTTTACCGAACCATCCTGAACAATGGTATATGAATTAAAGGTAGCCACCCCTGCAACCAGAAGAATAACGGCAGCGATCATCAATTTGATCACTGACTTCAGTTTGACCGGATTTGCGGCCTTCATCATTTGCATGTCTCTTCCCTATAAGATATTTCTTAGTTAATGTCGTTTTTATAAATACTGTTTTGTGTATCAGTCATACTTTTTTTGCCCCGCTATTATTCATAAAATACAGAAATGAG
This sequence comes from Morganella morganii H1r, assembly GCF_000633515.1. Lineage (GTDB taxonomy): Bacteria > Pseudomonadota > Gammaproteobacteria > Enterobacterales > Enterobacteriaceae > Morganella > Morganella morganii_B. Next base: position 1,206 of record NZ_AYMP01000004.1, read on the forward strand.
CAAATGCAGCTCCGGCCGGAAAAACACCGTCTGTACAAAATAGCCGGTACGATCAGATAACTGTAAATGCCATCTTTGAAGAAAAAGTACAACCAATTGAAATATATGAAAATATAATAAAAAGCAACCAACACAACAATCATGCCTTGTAACATAATTTGTACAACTCTGTAATAAATTCATCCATTTGATGTCATTTTATTTTCAAATATGAATATAATTATTATTTGCTATATAATACCGTATAATAAAAACCAAGAGCTCAATTGCAGCACAAAATATCGCAGCTACCTGTAGATCAAGTTTTTCCACTTCCGGAAATTTAAATCAACTTGTTGATTTTTATCATTTTCACAAAAAATAAAAAAAGGATACATTCCTGAAACCTGCCAACTACCCGGATTTTATACTCTTGTTAGTTGTATAGTTACTTACTATAATACAACGGTATTTTCAACAGGTAATAACCCATCAGAAATGACATCATTTCTGCCTATAAAACGGAATTATTTATAAATAATATTCCGGTAAAACTTATTACCTTTATATCAGATTTCATCTGACCATTATTTTATTTAATAAAAAACACATGCCATTTTCCGGACGGATATTTTATTACCTTAAAATAAGATCTCTTTTTTATGAAAACGACCAGATAAATAAACAGGAATTAATTATGAAAAAAACACTTGCTGCATTTATTGCTGCCTCATGTGCTGTTACTGCATTTACAGCACACAGTGCTGCGAATAATACCGTTCGTTTTATCGGTGAAGTCGCAAATCAGACATGCTCACTCGATATTAACGGTACAGATAAAAGTCCGGTTGTATTATTACCGACAGTCCCTGTAAAAGATTTTAAAAATACTGTCGGCACCACTACTGGTGATACTGAATTTACGATCAATATCAGCGGATGTACTGCCACCACTGAACCGAATATGGAAAAAACACTGAGTATCGCATTTGTCGGTAACTCCGTTACCACCGCCAAAAACCTGGGTAATACCGGTGATGCTGATGGTGTTTCCATTCAGTTAGTGGACAATAACGCGGTGAATCTTGAATTCACGCCGGGTGACTTAATTAAATCATCACAAAAAATCAATATTGCTGCTGATGGTTCTGTTGCTCCGGTTAATTTTGTTGCCCGTTACTATGCTGAAAAAAGCGCAGTAACCGCAGGCAGTGTTATCGCCAGCGCACAATACGCTATTACGTATAAATAATAAATTCCTGCAGGTATAAATAAAATAATAAACGGCACGTTATCTGCCGTCAGATACGTGCCGCTATAAGGTTATACAATGAAAAAATATTCATTATTTATTATATTAAGCCTTCTCACTGCTTTTCATGCTAGTGCCAGTGTCACGATGCTGGGAAACCGGATTATTTACAATGAAAACAGCCGGGATAAAACCCTGGTATTTTCAAATGACAATGATACACCGTCACTGGTTCAGATTTGGACAGATATTAATAATCCAAAATCATCACCGGATAATGCCGATGGCCCGTTTGTCGCCGTACCGGCTATTTTTAATATTGCAGACAACAGTAAGCAAAATGTCAAACTGACCTATACCGGCGGTAAATTGCCTGATGATCGTGAGAGTGTGTTTTACTTTAATTATCTGAGTATTCCTTCCGTCAAAAAAGAAGATGCCGAAAAAAATAAACTGATGATCGTCGTCACTAACCGTATGAAATTATTTTACCGCCCGGCAAAAATCGGGAATGACGCCGGTGACGTGATCAACAAACTTGAATTCCGCCGCCAGGGCAGCACGCTTGATGTCCGCAACCCGACACCTTTTTATGCCAGCGTTTCCTCTGCCGCATTATCTGCCGGAAAAAAACAAGGGCAGATTGATAATACCTCAATGATAGCCCCCTTTTCCTCGGCGCAATGGGCCTTACCTGCCGGTTATCAGACCGGAAACGTCACCCTGATCCTGGGTGTTATTAATGACTATGGTGCCGAAAAAACGCGCTCAGTTACCCTGAACTGATAATGACAGGCACGATAATAATATGAGAAACATTATCCCCTTTTTTGCCCGTAACAGAATAACGCTGATACTTCTGAGCTGTTGCCTCAGTGGTATAAATACCGCGCGGGCAGAAGATAATGACGATTATTATTTTGACCCGTCACTGATACGCGGGAATACCCTGACCAACAGTGCCCTGCAGACATTTAATACCCGTAATGCCGTTCCGCCCGGTGTGTATAAAGTTGATCTTCTGATCAATGACCAGTTTATTGCTCAGATACCCGTCACGTTTAAAGACGATCAGGACGGGAAAATCTCAGCTTGTCTGACACCGGAACAAATCCGCTTAACCGGACTGAAAGAGGAACCCGCACTTTCCGGGGATACCGAATGTTATTTCCCGGCCGCGATCGGGAAAAATATCACCAGCCGCTTTAATAATGCAGAACTGAAACTGAACCTGACGATCCCGCAGGCCATGCTTTCCGGTAACCGGCAGAAACGGATCCCGCAGGAAAGTCTGGACAGCGGCGAAACCATGTTATTCGCCAACTATAACGCCAACCAGTATCACGTCAGTTATACCGACAGCCGCACCCGTGACATGAATTCCACCTACCTGAGCCTGAACGGCGGATTTAATCTGGGATTATGGAGTTTCCGTCAGGAAAGTCAGTATAACTGGTCTGACAGCACCGGCGGAAAATGGAACACCAGCCGCCGTTATATCCAGCGTGCGCTTTATGAGATCGGCAGTAAATTATTAATCGGCGAAGGCTTCACCTCCGGTAATTTTTTATCCGGTATGGGATTTAAAGGTGTCAGTCTGAGTACCGATGAGCGGATGCTGCCGGATAATGAACGCGGATATGCCCCCCGTATTCAGGGGATCGCCAACAGTAACGCCAAAGTCACTGTCTGGCAGGGAAATCAGCAAATTTACTCTGTCACTGTTGCTCCCGGCCCGTTTGAAATAAACGATCTGTATTCCACAAACTACGCCGGTGACCTGCGGGTGGAAGTGACAGAGGCGGATGGCAGCGTAAACAGTTTTATTGTGCCCTTTTCCGCAGTACCGGAGTCCGTCCGGCCCGGCAGCACAAAATACTCGGTGACCGCAGGGAAAACCCGGTTTACCGGCAGCAATGATAATTTCAGCGAAGTGGTGATTCAGCACGGCCTGACAAACCAGGTCACCCTGAATGCGGCCGGTCAGGTGGCGAAAGGCTATCAGGCCATACTGCTGGGTGGCGTGCATACCAACCGTTTCGGGGCATTCAGCATTAACGCCACACTGTCCAATGCAAAATTACCCGGCACCACCGAAACCGGCTGGCGTTTTCATGCCTCCTACAGCAAGACATTTCAGCCGACAGATACCTCGGTCACCCTGTCCAGCTATCATTATTCCACCAATGGTTTCCGGACTCTGAATGACAAACTGAGCGCGGATTATTTCGCCGGTAACACGGTATCAGAGACAGACTTCCGTATTCTGCGCCAGCGTTCCCGTTTTGACATCACCCTGAGCCAGAATCTTAACCAGTACGGAAATCTGGGATTGTCCGCATCACGGGAAAATTACCATAATTCCGGCGAAAAAAATGACCAGCTGCAACTCTCCTGGAGCAAAATTTTTGATAACCGGGTGGCGGTCAATCTTTCCGTTGCCAGGATGACCAACGCCTCAGCAGCTGACGGTTTGCAGCCGGACAGCAGTGTGCGCAGCGGGAAAAGTCAGAATTTCGTCTCCCTCGGGATCAGCATGCCGCTGGGTGATCAGCGCTATTCACCGAATATTTCATTTTCGGCCAATCACACCCGGGGACGGAATGATTATCAGACTAACCTTTCCGGCCTGACCGGAACAGAATCTCAGCCGATCAGTTACGGCCTGAGCTATATTTCAGATGACCGGCTGAGTCAGGGAACAATCTCCGGCTCTCTGCAGACACAACTGCCGGTGACCAATCTGCGCGTCAGTGCCGCCAAAGCCCCGGACTACCGGCAGGCTTCCGCCGGTGCTCAGGGATCGCTGGTCTTACACCGCGGCGGACTTACCGCAGGGCCTTATCTCAGTGATACCTTTGCCATTGTCGAGGCAAAAGGCGCTCAGGGAGCGAAAGTGGTCAGTGGCGGAACCGTCAGCAGCAGCGGCTATGCGCTGGTGCCGTCTCTGATCCCGTATCAGTACAACGCCGTGATGCTGAGCAGCGAAGGGATTGATACACAGGCTGAAATCAGCCGTCCGGAACAGAAAGTGGCGCCCTACAGTGGTGCGATGCTGCGGATAAAATATGATACGAATGCCGGTCAGCCGGTGTTAATCACCCTGCTGTATGCCGGCGGGAAAGCCATTCCGATGGGCAGCCAGGTACTGAATGAAAATGATCAGGTACTAGGGATGACCGGCCAGGCCAATCAGCTCTATTTCCGGGCCGATAAACCGGAAGGAAAACTGCGGATTGTATGGGGTGATGGTCCCGGCAATACCTGCAGTACCACTTACCGGCTGCCGGATGATAAACCGGTGCCTCTGGTTTCAATGGCACTGCCGTGTCAGTAACTGCGGAAACTCTTTTATGACCAGAATAATCAAAACGTTACTTATTTCCTTCATCACATTAACGGCATTTTACAGTGTCAGTGCGGATGCCAGATGTGTGCGGATCACTAAAAAACAGACCGGTGCGGATGTCTCCGGGCTGGGCACCGGACTGGGTAATATCAATATGACCAGCGCGTACCTCCAGCCTGTCGGAACAGTTCTCGCTTCTTCGGTCACCAGCTGGACACAATCCCCGTTATTTCCCGATCCGGATGAAGTACTGTACGAGTGTGACGCCGCAGATAAAGGCAGTATCTTTGAATTATTCGCCACCAATGGTGATGATCGTCACGGCGGATTTTTTGATATCGGCAAAACCGATGGTTATGAAAACTATTACGCCACCTGGTTTCCGTATACTGCCATCCGTTTTACCCATATGAATTCCGGTCAGGTATTTACCCGCTACTGGCAGAGAACCCCGATCACCACCTATGCGACCACCGCAAACGGAAAAATTCAGATCCGCGTGCGGGACATCAGTGCCATGAAAGTGGATTTAATCAAAGTCAGCACACTCCCGCCCCGCTCCGGCGCGGCCAGTGCATACTGCGGCAGCGGCATGGCACCAACAACCGGTACCTCCACTTACCGCTGCACCCAGCCGAACGCCTATGTGATTTTCGAGGGACCGACCGGCTATGTCTACCCGAAAGAAGGTACTGATTCCGCCTATCATTATGAGGGATTCAATTATGTCTGGTGGATGTCAATCGGGATGAACGGCTCACCGGTTTCCTCGTATTCCCATGATGCCACCTGTGCCGCCCGCAATGTCACGCCGCTGGTGCAGCTGCCGCGCATTTCCGCCGGGCAGCTTAATGCCGGGCAGACCGTCAGCAGCGCCTTTGATATCACCGTGGAGTGCGATAATGCCGTGGTGTCCGGCGTGGGTACAGCCCAGACATCCGTCGGATTACAGACATCACAGGAAGCTTACAGCAAAGCACAGCAGCTCGGGCTGGTGAACAGCGCCGGTGGTGTGGAATATTTACTGTCCGATGGTTATGGTACAGTACCGTCAGTGGCAACCGGTACCGGGATCCGGCTCAGTAATGCCGTCACCGGACAACAGATGCCGTTTGTCGGCTGGAACGGTTGCAACGGCTCCACGCCATGTTCAGCGAATACCGCCAATCAGGCCGGATGGTTTCCGGTACTGTCCGGCGCGTCTTCCGCCGGTTCATCCGCCACAGGCTACACCAGTTATCTGATCCGGCTGACCGCAACGCTGACCCGCCTGCCGGGGCAACAGGCACAGCCCGGTAATGTCGATGCCAAAGCCTATGTGCTGATTAAAGTTCAGTAAGGGAGCAACATGAAACGATACTCTTCTGTTCCCTGTCGTGCCCTGATTCTGGCTGCACTGCTGCTGTTCACCACTTCTGCGGCGGTCGCCGGTATGCTGGCATCATCAACCCGGGTGATTTTTCAGGAAGGCCAGGCACGGAAAACCCTGCTGCTCGCCAATACCAATGATTATCCGGTGCTGGTTCAGGTCTGGGTGGATAACGGTGAAAACAGCGGCGTTCCGGGAGAGGACAAATACCCGTTTGTGGCACTTCCGGCCATTTTTACCGCTGATCCGCAGTCACGCAGCAATCTTGAGATAATTTATAACGGCACGCCGCTGCCGTCTGATCGTGAATCCGTCTTCTGGCTGAATTTATATGAAAATCCGGCTGTCAAAACAGCGGACAGTGATAAAAATAAAGTGCTGATGGCAATGAATACTCAGATGAAGATTTTTTATCGTCCCGCCGGATTAACCGCCCCGCTGAGCAAGCGGCTTGAAACACTCACCTTCTCTTACCGGGAAGCGGATGGCAGGATCGCGGTCACTGCCCGCAATCCGTCACCTTATTATCTGTCCTTATCCTCGCTGTCACTGACGGACGGGAACCGGCACTACCCGGCAACCGCCATGCCGGACATGATGATTGCACCGTCCGGGGAAAAAACCTATATCATCGATGGCGCTTCCGGCATCACAGCAGGAACATATAAAACTGAAGCGGTGTTTATTGATGATAACGGACAATCCCTGACACTATCCCGTGAACGATAGCTGTGTGGTATGAATGGCAGCAATAATACATCTTTCGCTGATAAGTGATTATGAGTAGTATGTAAGAGCACTTAATAGTGCTGACTTTGTAAGCCGGACAGACGGCAGAAGGATTCTGCCGTCTGTCCTTTTACGGATATTGCGGGTCACACAATATTAATTGTTCACATCAACAACCACACGGCCGCGGATTTCGCCGTTCAGCAAACTGTGCGCTGCCGGAATGGCTTCATTTAACGGGATCACCCGGCTGATGGTTTCCAGCTGTGCCGGATCAGTCAGTTCAGCCAGCTGTTTCCATGCCGCCACACGATCTGCCTGCGGGCGCATCACACTGTCGATACCGATCAGGCTCACACCTCTGAGGATAAACGGTGCAACAGTCCCGTTAAAATCCATACCCTGTGCCAGGCCGCAGGCCGCCACAACACCGCCATACTGAGTACCGGCACAGACACCGGCCAGCGTGTGGCTGCCCACACTGTCAATCGCCGCCGCCCAGCGCTCTTTGGTCAGCGGTTTGCCCGGTACAGATAACTCATTGCGATCCATAATTTCAGATGCGCCCAGCGTATCAATCAGATACGCAGTATCGGCAGTACGGCCTGTGGAAGCGATAACCTCAAAACCTAATTTTGACAGCAGAGAAACCGCGAAGCTGCCCACGCCGCCGCTGGCACCGGTCACCAGTACTTTACCGGATTCTTTGGTGATCCCCTGTTTCAGCAGAGCCTGAACCGCCAGCATTGCCGTATAACCCGCGGTACCGATCATCATCGCCTGCTTTGTACTCATTCCGGCCGGTAACGGTGTCAGCCAGCTGTCTTTCACTTTTGCCACCTGAGACAGTCCGCCCCAGTATTTTTCACCGACACTCCAGCCGTTGAGCAGTACTTTATCACCCGCTTTATAATGCTCAGAGCTGCTTTCGGTCACGGTACCGGCAAAATCAATGCCCGGGATCATCGGGAAACTGCGCACAACCGGGCTTTTACCGGTAATTGCCAGGCCATCTTTATAGTTCAGCGTGGAGTAGTCAATCTGCACTGTCACATTGTGATCCGGCAGCTGTGATTCATCGAGCTGAGCCAGCTTTGCAGTGTAGCCGTCAGTGTTTTCAATCAGAATGCAGTTAAACATGGTGTTATCCTTTTATGAATATAGACCAGTTGTCTGGTTAATTGTAAAAAAATTTATTAAATACACACCGGAATGTTAACAGCGGCGATATTTAATAAATTATTCTGCAACACTATCTCAGGCTTTATCCGCCCGTATTTGTGCCATAAAAACCGTGATAAACAGATCCAGCGGCTCACTGTTGCGGGTCAGTTTGGCGCGCATTACCGCCCCTTCCCAGCCTGTCCAGAAAAAAGCCGCCATTTGCCTGCAATCTGTTTTACCGGAAATAAGCTGCTGTTTCTGTGCCTCCAGAAGGCAGATTTCCACTTTCTTCTGCCAGCCGGTAATAATTTCATCGAGTATTTCGCAATACCCCGCCGGCAGGCTGGCCACTTCCTGGCCGAGGTTCCCCACCAGACAGCCGCGCTGCCAGTGATATTTTTCCATCCCGGCTTTGGCGGTCAGATAAAATGCCCGCAGTCTTTCCGGCGGCAGCAGCGTGGTATCAGACAAACATTTATCCAGCAGGCGGGAAAAATAGCTGTCATAATTACGCATGATTTCCAGACCAAACTGCTCTTTACTGTCAAAGTAATAGTAAAAAGAGCCCTTCGGCACACCGACTTTTTTCAGGATCCCGTTAATATCCGAGGTCATATACCCTTTTTCGGTAAACATCTCCATGCCGCTGCGGATCAGCATTTTTTTTACATCCGCACCCGCATCATGATTTTTCGGCGGTCGTCCCCGTTTCGGTTTTGTGATTACTGATGTCATTGTGTCTTTACCTCTGTCATGCGGAATAATATAGACCGGTTGTCTGGTAAATGCCATGTCTTTTTTATGCCGTGATTGACCGGTACTTATTTCTGTAATGAGGTTCCGCGATCTGAGCCCCCGGGCTGGCTTACCTGTCATCCCTTCCGTCTGTTGTGATAACCACAGCGGTACAACGCTCAAACGTGAGCGTTGTTATTTATTGATGCTTACTTGCCTTACCCTTTGATTCCTCACCTGAAGAATTGTGCTCCAGCTCTTTGGCAAGAAAGTAGTTTAAGAACGTTCTGATCACGGCGATAATTGCCAGCTTAATGAGGCTGTCTAAATCAGGGTCAACGGTAGTAAGCAAAATATCCGCTGCAAGCTGAAATTCCAGAGCCATTGCCAGCCAGTTACCGAAATAAAAACGAGCAACTCTGCCATTTTTTACCGTAATTAAAATATACAGCGTTTTAACAAGCCCTGTCGCGACGCAAATGACGGATATAGCTTCAAGAAAAAGCTGCAGATAGCTAACACCTGAGATTAACAGCTCACGTAAAAAAACCAGATCCCACATTGCATACCCCTTAAATGCATTGTAACGCACTGATATAATAAATATTCATTTACCCAATAACAGCGCAGCACGATGAATGAATCTGCGTTTATTGTGTTTCATCTGTCAGCTGAAACACAAGCTCTATTTAATTAAACTGCGATTTTTCTTCTTAACGCAATAATGGTTACGGTTCTTTAAGATTTACTATTTGTATTTGCCACTATTCAGCCCGCTTTTACGGGCTTCTTAAAGTGTCCGAAAACGCCCATGTAAGGCGTCTTCGGTATGATCTTATTATCAGCGGGTATTAAAACCTGTTATTTTACCTGTCACAAAGTGATAAATTTTTTACATAGGTGGTGGGTGACATCCACGAAATTTTCCCGCATGTTTCATATCCCTTATCGAGAAGATAGATATTTACAGCAAAAGAAACAGGGAAGCTGATAAATAACCCGGCTATACCCAAATATAATAAGTATCTCATTATTAATTTATTATATTTCATCAAAAAAATGAAAAAAATTGATTTTTTCCCAAGAGAAAATTCAACTATACTTACTAACATAACGTACAATAAAAGCCGTGTTGTTATTATATACTCTAAACCAGAGTGAAACCAAAAACCAAAAATAGTTGATTAATACCCACATTTCCGCGCAGGTAATCCCCCATATACCCATCCCGGGTGGATTATTTTTTTATACGACACACAATGTCCTTAATATCATTGAATTCTGCTTGATTTTGTTTAATTCCGATATTTAATGTCAACACATAATTAACACGAGTATTATTTTTTGATTATTTTGCAAATAGCATCACTAAATACATTTTTTTCAACTGTACGTTTGTGGCCTTTTTGTTTTGGGGTGGACAGAAGTTGAGTACTAAAGATGGGCTGAATCACAAAAAAGATAAAGACACCCATTAAAACACCCGTACTTTTATTTTTGATAGTGTCTGTACGACTAACTCTTTATTTTTAAAAGCCCATGAAACATGGGCAAATAAAAGTGGTACAACGTTGTAGTGATACGGTAGTTCTGTTTTTTATGTCGGCATGTTAACTAAAATGTTTCCCAGTCATCCTCGTCATTATTTTTCAGTTTTTTTATATCGGGCCGCTGTAATGGTACCACGGTGCTGGTTTTAACGTTGCTCTTCAGTTCTCCTGCCTGTATCTGAAAAACAGATACCGCCTGAGTCAGTCTGCCTGCCTGCTCTTCCAGTGACGCAGCTGCAGCTGCTGACTGCTCAACTAACGCGGCATTCTGCTGGGTCACCCGGTCCATTTCTGTCACCGCCACACCCACCTGGTCAATCCCGCGACTCTGTTCGTCCGAGGCGGAGGCTATCTCACTCATAATATCAGTGACGCGGGTGACGGCGCTGACAATTTCATCCATCGTTTCACCGGCGCGCTCAACCAGTACCGCACCGGTATCGACTCTGCCGACTGAATCTTCGATCAGGGTTTTGATTTCCCGGGCTGCCTGCGCACTGCGCTGGGCCAGATTGCGCACTTCACCGGCAACGACCGCAAATCCCCGGCCCTGCTCACCGGCACGGGCGGCTTCCACAGCAGCATTCAGCGCCAGAATGTTGGTCTGGAAGGCGATACCGTCAATCACACTGATGATATCGGCGATTTTCTTCGAGCTGTCGCCGATACCGCGCATGGTCTCCACAACATCATCCACCACTTTCCCGCCGCGTTCTGCGGTCTCGGAGGCAGTCAGCGCCAGATGACTGGCCTGACGGGCATTATCGGCATTCTGACGCACGGTGGCGGTCAGCTCCTCCATACTGGCGGCGGTTTCTTCAAGAGACGCAGCCTGTTGCTCAGTCCGTGAAGAGAGGTCGTTATTACCGGCCGAGATCTCACTGGCTCCGCTGTAAATAGCATTGGCTCCATCACGGACATCACCGACGGTGACCGCCAGTTCATGCTGCATATGGCACAATGTTTCCGCGAGTATCATTATTTCATTAGCACCTGAAATAGTAATATTTTTTGACAGATTTCCTCTGGCTATATCCTGAATATTATCAACAACATTATTCAATGGAGAAATAATGACTTTTTTAATGTAAACCCAGGAAAGTATGATTAATAGTAATGACGTTAAAATGATAGCCATGGATATATATATTGTTTTGTTATAGTCATCATATGAATCCTGAATGGTTTTTTCATATGAATTTATATATCCATCCTGGTATACATCATAGCTTCTGTCAAAATCCCGGGCGATAGACGTTAAGTTATTCCCGCTAAATGCAGCAACGTCATTCCCCTTTAAAAGTTTAATGGAATTATTTAATTCATCCCGGTATTTATTAAATGATTCATTTAATTTTACCAGGTCATTGCTACTTATAAATTCAGCGGGTTGCTCAATAAACGAGCTCCAGATTTCCCCGGATTTATCTATTTCCTTTACTGCAGCACTTAAACTATCCGAAGGCGCACCTCCTTTACCTGAGGAAATTTCATTTGCTGCCTTTTGAATAAAGTACCCGGCTTTTCGTAACCTATATATAACATCATCTGCATCTGCTGCATTTTTTGTATTGATACTATCAGCAATGTCGCTTGAGTGATTTTTTTCTGCATAAGTAATCGTCAGAGAGATACTTACTATCTGAATTACGAAGAACAATAACAAGATAAAAAGAAAAGAAGCTGATATTTTAATTCGATTAAACATGGGGAGATATTCTTTGTTGGTATTACATGATGCAATAATTTTACCATGAATATGTTATTTTAATGTATCAATAACAACTCACTTTCGTTTCGTTATTACCTGGTTATTGTTTCTTTTTTGTTATTGAAACTCGCAATTTGTCTGTTTGTGAGTAAATTGATATTTAAAAATATGTTCTCTTCTGTGAGGATAATGTCTGCATTCAGATCACCGATGAGTATGGGGTTAGTTGCAAAAATTAAGTTGATGATGAACACAGACGTCGTCGTCTCTTTCAGAGGAAAAACGAAACGAATTTCCGAAGCCGGAAAAAACGAAAGGCGGGACTTTTTTTGGGATGGTCTGAAACTGTTTATGAGGATTGGGTCAGTAGTGAAAAATAAAAATACTAACCACACCCGTTACTTAACCCGTTTTCTGGCAGGCTTTCTTTCCCTGACATATAACTTATTGTTTTATATGGTACCCCTACAGGATTCGATATAGAGACATTATTTATTGATAAATAACAAATATTCTCCATTCAATTATCTACCATGCCCCCTATAATGCCCCCTTTTGTTTTTGTAAGGCTTCCCTTGGGATATTTTTTAAACATACAGATACAGAATGATAAGAGTGTACTGTATTGCGAAAATATCACCTCCACCGTAATTTATTGCAGATAATGAAACACCGACCAGGCAGAACCCTACCCGTAATCTCCCCGTCACTTTCCATCTGATTGATACTGTTGTTTTGTACACATCAAATTGAGTTGTGCAAAATCAGCAATCCGATACCAGCACACCGAGCCACCCCGATAATATCGGGTCAGTTAAATGGCAGATTTCTGCCACTTTGTGTAAGGCGGGATATCAGGGCGGAATAAATACAGACCGGCAGTCCGTCAGATCAACTCAAAACGCCTTATAGCATTGACGTTTCGTTGACGTGTGGTTATCAGAATAATCAGGCTGCACGCTCCGCTGTCTCTGGCTTAGAGACACATTCAGGCATGATCAATTCGCGCTTACAGATATTATTTTCTATAAGGCTGGTTTTCGGTAACGTCAAACGGGCAGGCTACCCCATCCGGATAACGTCAACGATTTCTAGGACTTTTGGTCAATGTAACGTCAAAATTGACGCGGCTAATATCAATATTGACACTAACTTTTACTAACGGGTAACTATCTGCGCCCCGGTAAGCTGATACCCGTTAAACCACTCATGCCGACCAGTGGCAATAACCCGGCACCCTCTCTGGCAGGTCATCAGTTCCAGTGCGTTCATATCAAATGCCACCAGCTTTAGCGGGTACGGGCTGCGGCGTTCGCTTTCTGCCTGAATGGTCATTGTTGCCATTATCTTACCGGTTGCCGTCTTAACCCGCTGAGGTGGTTTTGTGACAGTGCCGGTTACTGTGGCTGTGATGGGCTTTGCTTTTCTGTATGTACGCATGATTCACCTGGTTCATTGAGTCGGTGTACGGCAATGCCGCATACCCCTATTACTGAGACTGCGGATAGTATAACGCATTGATAACGTTTAATTCCGGTGAATCAACGGAATCACTACTGCCATTGGTCACTGAATCAATGACCGACGATGATACGGGATAATCCCGCATGTAAAACCTTGCCGTAATCTTGCCGTTACCCCGCCCCTGCCCTTCACCGTTATATAGCCCTGATCCTTGTTGTAATCTTGTTGTTCTTCGAGACCGTCACTTTGTCCCGCGTATATAAATCCTCACCGTAATCTCACCGTCAGGCTGTGTGTTCGGGACCGTAATGGGACCGTGGTGCTGAGGTGATTGGTGAGGGTGACATAGATTAACGCGCTGATATCTATCCAGAGTGTGATTTAGCATTCTGGCATGAGCCACCGATATCGGAGCCTCCTGTCCGATCATTGTCCTGATACAGGCAGCGGATAGCGTAGTGTGAGCTGGTGGGCTGTCCGGTGTTTGTCCGATACCTCAGCGGCAACCATTCCGGTGATACCAACAAAATGATACGCAGGAGCATACGGGCTATTCCGCTGCGTACCGGTCTGCGTACTTCACTACAACATACTGATTTAGTTTAATTATAACGAATCGTTAGAATTGAGTAAGCGTCCGGTGAACACCTAAAATAAAAACACAGTGTCTGGTTTTATCAGGTTCCGATGTTAACATTTGTAAACGTCTGAGGGCTTTCTCCTGGTGGGCTTACTCATCATTCCAGTGCTCCAACTGTCACCCTTTCCGGCTATTGCGATTACCACAACGGCACAAAGCGCAAATCTGAGCTTTGCTTGTTTAACAGTGAGTTAGATTGGTATCAGTTTACTATCTGAGCTGTATAACACTGTTATACACTGGTATAATATCCAGTAACCACCAGTAAAAGGACTTTTATCATGAGCAATTCTAACCTTGTCGCATTTCGTCTCCCCGCTGAACTCCAGACCGTGTTTAATGACGCTGTAACGGCTTCCGGCAGCGATAAAACATCATGGATAGTCTCAGCCATTAAAGAGAAGCTGAACCGTCCAGAGGGGAATCCTGATGCTCGTATGCTGACGCTGGTGGAAAGACTGGAATCTGCCGCAGCTTCTCTGATAGTCGGTAAAGTCGATATCCCGCCTCATGCCTACAATGAACCGGCAATCGTCGCTGTGGTGAATCAGGTGCTGTCTGAGGGGGTGGATAACGGGCGTGTCATTGCTGAACGGGTTAACGAGGCTGGCTATCAGACCAAAGCCGGTAAAGCGTGGGACAAGGATATCTATTCCGCATGGAAACGTCACAAAGATATTACCGGGAAGCTCAACGGTTAATTACCCCTGCAAAACTTGGCTTTTTAACTGCGCAGACCTTAACAAACCTTAACATTTTTTGCGCATTCTGCTGAGTCTAATTACTCTGAATCCCTTGTATTACAAGGCTTGTAAGAGGTTCGCATCCGGTTCGCACTTTGCGCAGAGTGGTTCGCAATTCGCAGTTTCAAGCGCGGTTTTTCGCCGTAATTGCGCAGTCAACCTCAATAAATCTATATATCAAAGTGTGCGCAAGAATCACGTCAGCCCTTGTGATATAAGGCTTTAACGAGGTTCGCACTCTGGTTCGCAGTGCGCAATTTTCGGGTTTCGTTTTGCACAGTTCACCTCGACATTTCTCTACATCAAAATAATGCACAATCTCGCTTCGTGCCTTACACGCAAAGGCTTTGTCATGGTTCGCACTTATCCGAACTCTGCGCAAAATACCGATACATTCCGATACATGCGAACCGGAAACATTTATAGATTTTTTAAGGTGCGGCGGGGATCTGCCGACGGATTTACCTTAGCAACCGGACCGTTATCAAATGTTGTCATTTTACTTAAGATTTCCAAAGATTCAGACCGATAACCCTCAGGAAAACTTAGGATTGCGGCACTCGAAAACGTTAGGATTTGTTAGGATTTCCATGCTGCCGGTGGGACATTTTTCTGCCGGAGTGGGACATTGGGACGTATGGGACGTATGGGACGTATGGGACGTATGGGACGTATGGGAAGTATGGGACATTGGGACGTATGGGACATTGCGTGGGACATGTCCCATATTTCATGGGACACAAAACTCAGTGGTTTTTTATGTAACCTGCTGAATCGGCTGTTAATGCCTGTTGGTGATACGGTGGGACATGGGACACAAAATCAGAAACAGATACCTACCCGCAGACCACGGCGCACAATGTCCCGTGTTGTAATTTCCGTTGGTAAGGACCCATTTTTTACCGGCAGTGAAAGCTGTCAGGATGTTAAGATTTGTTAAGATTTACCGTCTGTATTTGTCGCTGTTCAGCCCGCTTTCACGGGCTTACTACGGTGTCCGAAAATCATCAAAGCTGCCAGCCTCGTGCGCGTGCGCGTACTGGTGTCTAAATCATCAGAGTTCACGCCCCAGCTTCTCCATAATTGCCTGTCTGACGAACTCTGCGCGATTGCCCCGTATGTACCTGCTGCGTTTAATGTGGCTGTCTACCGCGTCAATAACCGACTGCTCACAGGTGACAATCAGGCGTGTTGTCGGTACACCGTTAAAGTAGCGGTTAGTCTGTTTCTTTGTGCTTTGCTGCATGGTCTGCCTCCCGTTGCCACTTATCCAGCTTCCGCTGCGCGTCCTGTTGCTGTTCCGGTGTTACTTCACCGTTTGGCTGTCCGGTCATATCAAAGCGACTGCCGCCCAGAGTAAGGGCTTTCAGATACACACTGCGGTTAATGTAGTCGTACAGTCCCTGTTTGATGTGTGAAACAGTGATATCCAGCCCCCGCGCCTCAGCATCGGCAATCATCTGTTCCCGGATACCGGTTGCCAGCGGTCTGGCTCCCTGTAGAGTGAATACAGCCCAGTGCTGCGCTATCCGGTCTGTACGGCGTTTCCGCTTCTTCGCGTGAGCCTCTGCCTTGTTTTTCTTCTGCGGCTGCTGCGGGGCTTCCTGCTGTGTTTCAGCCGGTGCGCTTTCTGATGCTCCGGCAGCCGGTTTATTTGTTACTGTTTTGTTGCTTTTCTTTAAGGTGAGAATTTCTCTGCTCACTTTCGTTACTCCTGTTTTATTTTTTTATATAAATACGCGATCAGGTGTCGGTTCAGTCGGTTCAGTTGGTTCAATTTGTAAAGACGATTGTTTTTAAATGATTTATTTCAAAATACTGAACCAACATTACCCCTGATTGAACCAACACACTCCGGTACTGAACCAACATTCTTTCCGGTCACTGCCAGCCAGAGAAAAAGCGGCTGATTTTCAGTGTTGGTTCAGAATGCCCGTTTGTTGGTTCAAAACAGCCCTTTGTTGGTTCAGTGTTGGTTCAGAAAACAGACTATTTTCCTTATAAATCAATACACCTTATTAAATGAACCAACTGAACCAACACTAAAACACTGTTTTTCACGTATAGCGTTTTTTATCCGGATACACCCCGGTGATGCTTCGGGGTGTTTTTGCAACATTAAATTAACTTTCATCCTCTGAATCTGAGGTTTCCGGCATAAACCGCAGCACATAAACGTTAATCTGCCGCCCGTCTACTCTCGGGCTTTTCCGCTGATAGCCTCTGCCACTGGACGGCGGTGTTAACATCCCCGCAGTTTTCAGCACGTCCGCAAATTGTTTGTAGTTAAACCCCTGAGCAATCTCCTGCTCAAATGCTGCCGGAAAGGTGTAGAACACAATCGGATCGCTGTCGTGGTCGCCTTTCTTTCTGTACCCCGCCAGATCCCGGATTGGCATGTCCCGGCAGTCATACGGCAGCGGCGCATACCGGCTCAGTCCGTGTGCGTTGAGGAATGCCTCAGCCTGTCCGATTATCTGTTCAATTTCTTTGTTACCCGTGCCGAACTCCGCCAGCCAGACATTGAATACCGCCTGAACCGCATCCCGGCAGTCCTGCTCACTCCAGCCGGTGATCACCCGCCCGGTCAGTAGCGCCGCCTCAATCATTGCGAAACGGTCACTTGCCCGGTGAACCTGCTCCCCGTAGTTATCCGGAATGAGTTTGCTCCACCGTTTTTGTGCGTCACTGTAGGCGGTTTTCACGTCCTCTTTGTGCGCGGAAAGCCAGGTGATCCACCAGCGTCCCGCTGCGCCGTAGTGAGAACGGCAGTTCACTTTGATGGTGTCGGCATGGTGTTTGCCTGTTTCGCAGCCGTGAAGCTCCGTAGCCCGCTGAACCGGGATATTGAGCAGCCGCACTAACTGTCCGGCATTAATCTTCACGCCGGAACTGAGCAGGAATGTTTCGATATCTTTTTCGCCGGTACTGATTGCCACTGTCCGCCAGCTCTCCAGCGGACGGTTGCCGCCGTCTCTGGCTCCCTGAATCTTGCCCTTGCCGTTAAACAGTGTGTACGCCGATTTGTAGACGTGTTTCGGATCTGCGCCCTGTCCGACTTCATCCAGATATAAAAGCCCGTCATTGTGCGCTACCGCCTCGTTAGCGATTCCGTAGGCGGTGCCGTACCACGTCAGCCGCTGTAAGTCAGGATGTCCGTACAGACTGACCGACATATCCGCCGTGGTGCTCTTACCGGCGGTGGACTGTGCATAAAGGTGAATGCCGAAGCTGTCCGCCATGGTGATCCCGGTCATGGGTGCTGCCAGTGCCGCACCGATGGCAAACATCATGTAGATATTGCCGTCCGCCAGCCGCGCCACCTCATCCCGCCAGCTCTCCGCCGTTCCGCTGACCTGATAGGCGGTAGCGGCAGCACTCTGCCCGTTAAACAGTACAGATTTGTCCGGATCACCGATAACAGAGCCGTCCGGCATGATGTACGCGCCTTTGTGCCAGCCGGATTTATGGGTCACACTCCACACATCCCGCCCCCGGCTGCGCATCAGCCAGTCCGCCAGTGTTGCCCTTAATGCCGGTTTGGTAGTGACAATCACGCCGCTGGCTTTCAGTGTCCGCCAGCCCTCACGCTCACCGATATCTGCCATCGGGATCGCTTTTGTGGTACCGCTGCCGCAGTCCATTATCAGGAATGACTCGTTAACATCGTTAACACCCGCAGCCACTACCGTCAGCGGGTCACTGAGCCACTGCTCGTTATTGATGATTTCCCCGGTCTCTTTATCCAGTTTCGGGATCACCTGAAAGACACCGTTATCACGGGGTTCAATCCGGGGTTTCATCTGGTCGGCTGCGGAGGGATTTTCTGCCGGTTCCGCTGACTGTCCGCTGTCGCCGCTTTCCGGCTGATACATTCCCCCGGTGAATGCGTTTACCGTGGCATCCAGTCCTTCAGCCTGATACACATCGTTCCAGTCCCCGCTGGTGGCGGGTATCGTCACCTGACCGTTAACAGCCCGTGCTGCTGATTCTGCTTTCTCCCTGCCGGTGTTCACCTCGTTGTCTGCGTCATTATCGGCAGCAATAATGATGGTCGCGCGCGCGTACTGCTCACGAAAGTGCTTCGCAACGTGGATCATGTTCCCGGCATCCATTGCCGCCACGGTCAGCGCATCAGGGCGGATTACGTGACAGGTGAGTGCGGTTGCCAGTCCCTCCGCAATAATCACCTCAGAAACGTTTTCAGGCGCATTGACGGGGTAGTAACTGCCTTTCTTCGTGCTGTCGGTTAACAGGCGTTTCCCGCCGTCCGGCTTAATGGTCTGTGCGCCGGTGACTGTGCCGGTCGCATTCACCAGCGGAAGCAGAATTGCCCCGTCAGACAGGAGCGGCAGCATGAAGCAGGACAGCCCCTTACCTGCCAGATAAACGGATTCTCCCTGCTGAACCTGCGGTAACAGGCTGCTGTAACGCGCTGTGAAGCGTTTTTGTTTCTCTGCTGCGTCACCGGCTTCTTTCTGCTGCTGCGCGGCTTTGTGGCTCTGTTGCTGCATACTGTCCTGAGTCCGTTCTCTGGCTGGCTGATGGTCTGAACGGGTATCAATACCGATAATCCCGGCGATTTCTTTCGCGGCTTCCGTCACGCCCACCCCCAGCACACGCTGAACGAGGTCTAACCCGTCACCCGCACCGCACTGGTTACAGATAAACGTGCCGTTACCGTCCTTATCATCAAAGCGGAACCGGTCTTTACCGCCGCACGCAGGACATGCTGTGTGGGTATTGACCGGCACATCCGCGCCCACGGCGGACAGAATGCCCTGCCATTGTCCGTTGGCTTTCAGTTTCACCTCGCGGATAACATCAATGGATTTCATGAATACCTCCGTTGTCCGCCAGCGTGTCGCCCATATCATTAATCATGCTCTGCCATACCTCGCGCCCGAACCCGGTGATAAACCCGTTAGTAACGCACCGTTCCAGCATCTGAACCGCCACCGGCTCCCATGCCTCAAAATTCTGCTGCAAGGCTTCCAGCAGGTAACTGTCCATCAGCATCCGGATACCTTTCACACCGTCAATAATTGCCACCTCAATGGATTTGCTGCCGATATTCATCGGGAACCAGTCGCCGCCGTTCTGTGTGGTGACATCGTGATAAACCGCTCCGGCAAATTCGTTTGCCAGCGCATTCACACGGAAGTTTTTTGTGATTAGTGTCATGTTATTTATTCTCAGTGTGTCCGCAGTTCCGGCTGATCCAGCACGCCGCCCGCTACATCCAGTGTCAGTGCTTCGTGCATAGCATCCATGATGTCAGCGCCCCACTCAGACAGGCGTAATGTGCCGCTGCCGTCAATCATTGAGGTGTACAGGCTGACGATGTGCTCTGCGTTGTCTGTGCCGTAGCGTTCAGTCATTGCGCCCTCGATGTGGTTCGCCATTGCTATCCGCTCACAGTCCGGCAGGAGCGGCAGCATAACCCCGTGATTGCGGTAGTACGGCATCCCGTTCTTTGCGGTGGTTTCACGGATATACAGCACGGCAACCATCCAGCGGAAAGCCCGTAAATCCTTCTCTTTGTCACCCTGAACGTGGTCTAAATACGCCGCAGTCAGGCGCAGCCCCAGCAGCATATTGCTGTCCCACTCTCCGGCATCCGCACGGGCGGGAATGTCTGCCAGCGGTATCAGGGCGATATGCTGATACCTGCCGGCAGCGTTGCGTTTCATCACATCCACGGCGGAGCCGGTGACTTCGGTGCGGTATCCGCTCATTTCGTTTCCTCCCTGACCCGTACAATCCGCTCAATCCTGATATCTGACAGCCCGTATTCCGGTGCGCTGGTCAGTAATGCGTTAACCGCATCCTCTGCTGATTCAGCCCGCCAGTAGAAAGCCATCGGCAGAATATGCCCGGCTTTGTTTGCTGCGGTGTGGTCAATCCGGTAGCGCATCATTTCAGCACCTCCGCCAGCCTGGTTATTTCTGTGCTTTGGGCGCAGATAAGACGATTAACAGCCCTCAGCATGAAATGTGTGTCGGTTTCGGCTTCGTTTTCCACGGCAGTGAGCAGCGGAATAAGCAGTGCCTGAATTTCCTCGTTGATATGGTCAACATTTTCCAGCGTGGATAAATGCCCGGCATTCAGTCTGATGGTTTTCATTTATCGCCTCCCGCTTCCTGACTCAGTGAATGACTGATATCGCAATGCATATCACAGGCAATGGTTATCAGGTCGAACAAATCAGGAGAGCATTCACGCTCTGCCTGTTCCAGAATGACGGAATACAGTGATGTGATCTGTCGCGCTTTATAGGCAGCAACGTCTAAAGGAATGACTGACTGGCTCATACTGTCACCTCCCGAACCGGTAAACGTCCGGCAAAGGAGAGGATGTAGTCGCGTACCAGCAGCAGATGGGCACTGTGCTCGTTCGGTGCTGTGGCTTCGATGCGGTGGGACTTGGCTGCGGGATTACCGCGCTCAAGTGCGAGAAATAACCATCTGAATGACTGACTTGGGGTGAGACTGTTCCGCCCTGTTACGGGTGTGATATATTGGCTCATAGCTACCTCGATACTGATAATATCGTTGGTGGTCAGATGCCCTGTGAGTGTTGACGCACCGCAGGGCATTGCTTTTATTACATAGCACATGCTAATGTACGTACGTAATAATGAACATATTAAGAGATTACGTACGTACATGTCAACTATCAAAAGAGACAAATCACCGAAAGGAGAGGGGTTATCGCCTACTTTCCAGATTCGCATAAGCTCTGAGTTTCGCCAGCAGCTAAATGAAGTCTCGGGTGATGAAAATATGAGCTTAGGTAATTGGTTCAAAGAGCTGGCTCGGGCAGAATTACGGCGCAGAGGCATAGAACCAAAAGGCTGAACAAATCGGGTAGCGGTAATGCTGCCCTTTTTTATGGACTCTAAAAACTCTACAAATGGTGTAATTTCCCCACGATTTGGGATATCCGGATTCAGATAGCTCACGGTTTCATATTTGAGACTGGCGTAAAATTTCGCTGATTGACCGGCTGAAACTTTAGCCGATGACTGAGCCGGAATATTGGCTGAGTAACCAGACGAAAGTTTGTCTGATTGATTGCCAGTAATACCGCAGTTTAAAGCCACGGAATCAACCAGGGAGTAAATTAAGCTTACCCCCTCGCCGTCCAGGAGAGAGCCTTTCCCCTGGCTGGCAATATCCTTTGTTGAATAAAGGGTATTCATCATATTAGCCACCAATCCGCGCCGCTGGACTCATTAAACTAGCGAACTGCTCAATCCGTCTGCTGACTTCACGCAATGCCTGAGTAGCGGTTAACCCGGAACTAATCGCATCCTGAAATGCCGCCTGTTCGATTTTCTGCATACAGACCAATAAACCTAATTGTTGCTCGTCTGCGCTGGCACGTTCCCCGGTGAGTAAGCCGGTTAATCGGTTCTCTGCACGGGCAAGGTTGATGTAATGGTATCTATCTGCGCCTAAGTCTCTGAGTGCGTCCCGCGATTCATGGTAATGGGGCAGATACTCACGGCGGATAGGTTCCGCAGCGCGTTTCTTACTGAATGCCTTGGTAACGTCCAGCTTAAACTGAGTCATTTTTTCATGATCCCGCCCACGGACAATACGGCACATAAAATCGAACTGATTTTCATTGAGCAGGTAATAAATCTGAGAACGCCCGCGTTTTGATTTTCCCGATTTCAAATCGGATAATTCTTTTTCACTATGTCTTGGCAATGTACCCAGCTCACGCAAACAGCTAAGATTCTTTTTAATAATATTCACAAGACTTTCGTGTTGTATTCCGACACGTCCGGCAAACAGGCGGCTGTCAATCCTCGGCTCAGTTCTGTGCTGAACTAAAATAGGCTCGTGGCTGATTTCAGGGTGAGCAAATCCACCAGCAATTAAGCTGTTATTTTTCTTTTTCATTCTGATTACTCCGTTATTCGGTCGGGTACAGGCTTAAAATATTATCTGTGAGTGCTTTGCTTACCGGCTGATACTTTCCCTGCTCTGCACGATGATTGATTAAATTAATCACCTTCTGCACGTCCTGAGCGGTTTTAAAGCGATAGCGGTAATGTGAGCCAATACCATCAGGGTTAGGCTCATCAAGGCGTTCCAGTTCAATATTCAGCTTACGTTCGAGTTCGTTCGGGTAATTGCGTCCGGACGATAAACGGCAATGGAATAAGATTTCATTTTCCGTAAATCCATTAATGCCAGTACCGATCATATATAAACGGGCACGGTGTTTTTTCGGCGGATTCTTTGATAAGATAGATGACGCGAAGCTATCCTCAGAAGCCACCTGTGACGGGTGGTTTTTCTTTTCCATTACACCACCTCACCAGTACGGGATTCCGCAATTTTATTTGCTACCCACGCATCAACCTCTGATTCAACAAAGGCTATCGAACGGGAACCAATTTTTACCTGTTTCGGGAATTGACCGGCATCAATGAGTTTGTACAGCCACGGCTTAGAGCAGCCTGTGCGCCGGATGACTTCCGGCAGACGGATGAGACTTTCTTTCTGTGTGGTAATTGCTGGCATATAGCCTCCTGTATTAGTCCTTTAAACACCTGAGTAGACGGCGTGAGGTTTACAGGGATGCTATATGTTCAGTTAAAAAATAAGAATGACGTTCAAATACAATTTGGTGCATACATTGGGCATGTCAATCCGAGTCCTCATTATACTAATTGGTGCCATGACAAAAATGACATAACCAACTCATGTTTTTGTCCTTTTTTATTAAATATTATCAATTTCGTCTCTAAATTTTAATATGAGAAAATTTTTCCTACTCGATAGAGGGTCCATCCCTCCATATTTACGATGAGCCAATCCACTATACTGACCTCTTTTAATTCTAGTAATCTCGTCTTCTTTCTCATTAATTTTCAGTGAGTAAAATTTATCCACTTCATCATTTTTTATTTTATTCTCCTTGCCTTTTGCTATAATCCTAGAAACGGTTCTAGGGTCAATGTAATCTTTTAATACTGGTGATGATGATATTATATTCATTGCTTTATTTAGGAATTTATCATAACCATTTCTTAAAAGAATTTTAACCACCTCTGATAAAAACTCTCTTTCATTTTTAGTTTTATCATTTCTTTTTGTTAACATTTCATTTTTAAGCCTTTCTATCTTCCTTTCTATAATTAATGGATTGAATGAATTATCATCAGTAATAATTTCATGATGTTTAATATCATTGAATTCATGCATAAACCAATCACCATGCAATGACAATATATAATCTAATTTTTCTTTATAATCTAACAAGCACTTAAGCTCTTTTGATATAGTATCAAAAATATCAATACCATCCAGATAATCACATATACACAATGTTAAATAGCATAACAGGCTGGCACCTTCGATTTTCTTTATTTCTTCCCCATCTGGTTTTTGATTAAAAATAATACTGTGGTTTTTCATCAGGATAAAGTAATTATAAAAAACAATATTGAAATCACAGTTTATACCTAAAGAGTCAAAAGCCTTTAATATTCTTGCTTTAACAAAAAAATCATAAATATAATCATATGATTCTTTTAAATTTAAATTTATTTCATGCCTCACTATAACTTTATGGCATTTTTTTGCTGCGTTAACTTTAATATCATCCGAGTCTGAATATCTAGCTGGTGATGCTATATGACAATACATAACATCTCGATAAAAACGTAGAATTTTCCTTGCATGGAAAGACAATAATTTTTGGTCAAACATTTCTGTACCCATGCACCACCTCACGCCCTCTTTCGGTAGGAGCTATGCCAGCCAGTAGAGGTGTACTGGTTTTCGGGGATCAGCCTAGGCATAGCTTTATTCTTATCGTCTACGCCAGTCTACTAAAGACTACTACCCCTGTCTATTTGTCCAGTTCACGTATTCCGGATATAAAAAAACCAGCCTTTACTCTGGCTGGTTCGGTGTGCTGCTGGTGGACTATGCCCGCTTGAAATTACCGTGAACGACGTTATCACCGTTCTCCAGAGCGTCCATATAGTCCGCGTACCACTGAAGCATTTCCCTGCGTCCGTCGATGTACTGGGCGTGGTTGTATGTGCCCCTGATTGAGTTTTTATCGACGTGAGCAAGCTGTGTCTCAATCCATGCAGTGTTATAGCCCTGTTCGTGCAGGATAGTGCTCATGGTATGCCGGAAGCCGTGACCGGTTGCCCTGCCATCATACCCAACCCTTTTCAGCACCTGGTTGATTGCCGCTTCACTCATTGGCTTTGAGGCATCATTCCGACCGTGGAAAATATAACTGAATCGCCCGGTAATCGTTTCAATCTCACGCAGTAATTCCAATGCCTGAGATGATAGCGGAACCATGTGAGGACGGCGCATTTTCATGCGTTCAACCGGGATCTCCCAAATGGCTTTATCAAAATCAATTTCCCCCCATTTTGCCGCTCTGAGTTCGATGGTACGAACTCCGGTTATCATGAGTAGTTTAGTGGCTATCAGTGTTATTTTACTACCACTACAGGCTGAAAACGCCTGTAAAAACTCAGGTAATTCATCCACGTTCAAATGGGGAAAGTGCTGTGCCTTTGGGGATGATAACGCCCCGGCAAGTTCAGAGGCAGGGTTGTTCTCAGCCCGTCCCGTTACAATTGCATAGCGGAAAACCTGATTGCATGCCTGGCGGATTTTTTTCAGCTTATCCAGCACACCTCTTTTTTCCAGCTTACGCAGAACCTCCAGCATATCCAGCGGCTTTAACTCTGTAATGCTGACTTTGCCAATATGAGGGAATATATCTTTCTGAAAGGCTTCCAGCAGATCCTCAGCATAACCCTGAGACCAGTTCGGCTTTTTATACCCATGCCATTCCAGCGTGATTTTTTCAAAGCTGTTATTAACCAGAGATTCCCTTTCCCGCTTTTCAGCCTTTTTCACCAGTGCCGGATCATCCCCCTGGGCTAATACCCGCTTTGCTTCTTCACGTTTTGCTCTGGCTTGCGCCAATGTGATGGACGGATAAACACCAAACGCCAGTCTTTTTTCTTTACCGGCGTAGCGATATTTCATTCTCCAGTATTTTGATCCGTGAGGCGCGACTTCTAAATACATGCCCCCGCCATCAGAAAGTTTATATGATTTTTCTTTAGGTTTGGATGTCTCTACCTGTCTGGCTGTCAGCTTCATGTGGGGGCACCGGATTTCATTGAACGGGGGCATGCCACCAATTATGCCCCCTTCTGCATGTAGATTTCAATAGACGAGGGTAGACCGCAGGATACTGAAAATATCACTGAATGCTGATTCTATGGGGGTTTAGGAGACGATAGTAGACGTTGAAATACTTGAGAATGGTACGCCCTACAGGATTCGAACCTGTGACCTACGGCTTAGAAGGCCGTTGCTCTATCCAGCTGAGCTAAGGGCGCGCTGAGGAAAAAACAGCGGGTTAACTGCTTGATGCACCGTGGATTATACGGCTGAAGCGCGGCGAGTCAATCAGAAAATCAGTTATCTTCGTCAGTGACTTTCTGACACCTTAATAAAACATAACTGACAGACGGAAAATGTTCTGACAGAATAGTGCCCATCTTTTATCTGTTTTATGGATTTTTACACGATGTCAGCAAAAATTATAGACGGGAAAACGATTGCGTCGACCATCCGGGCCGAAGTTGCCGCAAAAGTTCAGCAGCGGATTGCTAACGGAAAACGGGCTCCCGGTCTCGCCGTCATCCTGGTCGGTGAGAACCCCGCATCTCAGATTTATGTCGCCAGCAAACGCCGTTCCTGTGAAGAAGTCGGATTTATTTCACGCTCTTATGACCTCCCCGATACCACCAGCGAAGCCGAACTCCTCCATCTCATTGATGAACTGAATAATGATAATACTATCGACGGGATCCTCGTTCAGCTTCCGCTGCCTGCCGGTATTGATAATGTCAAAGTCATTGAGCGTATTCATCCGGATAAAGACGTCGACGGTTTTCATCCTTATAATATCGGCCGCCTGTGCCAGCGTGCGCCGAATCTGCGCCCCTGCACACCACGCGGTATTGTCACGCTGCTTGAGCGCTGCAATATCAATACGTTTGGTCTGAATGCGGTGATTGTCGGTGCATCCAATATTGTCGGCCGTCCGATGAGCCTGGAGTTACTGCTGGCCGGTTGCACCACAACGGTCACTCACCGCTTTACCACCAATCTGCGTCACCATGTTGAACATGCGGATCTGCTGATTGTGGCGGTCGGGAAACCCGGCTTTATTCCGGGTGAGTGGATCAAACCCGGAGCGATTGTGATTGATGTCGGTATAAACCGGCTGGAAAACGGCAAAGTGGTCGGCGATGTCAATTTTGCCGAAGCCGCTGAGCGCGCGGAGTGGATAACCCCGGTACCGGGCGGCGTCGGGCCGATGACCGTTGCCACTCTGATTCAGAATACCTTACAGGCCTGCGAAGAATTTCACGATAAGGACGAATAACCATGGATATTTTTAATCTCGACGGGCACCCGCATGTCGAACTGTGTGATCTGCTCAAAATTCAGGGCTGGGCAGACAGCGGTGCTGCCGCCAAACAATTTATCGCTGATGGTCAGGTGGCTGTTGACGGTGAAACAGAAACCCGCAAGCGCTGCAAAATCACCGCCGGTAAAGTGGTGGAATTTGCCGGTCAGCAGGTAAAAGTGGCTGAATAATCGTAATCTGCGAATAAACCAGAGCACTGCCTCTGGTTTTTTTATCCGTATAATAAGAGCCGCAAAAAATGAAAACACAAAAATTTCAGCCGGTGCAGATTGCCCTGCACTGGTTTATTTTCCTGCTTGTGATTGTCGTTTATATCAGCGCCCTGTTACGGGATAACGCTGACGAACCACTGAGAAGTATGTTGTCCGGGCTGCATTACAGTTGCGGTATTGCTGTCGGTATACTGATGATTGTCCGGCTGGCGGTCAGAATAAAGCACCGCGCACCGGCTATTATTCCCAAACCATCACCGATGATAACCGGCTTATCCCATCTGGTGCATCTGATAATCTTTGTGATATTTATTTTGTTACCGGTGCTCGGTTTCAGTATTAAATATCTGAACGGTTATGACTGGTCATTATTCGGTATTCCGATGCCGGTCTCCGCCGCGCCGGATGAAGACCTCGCGTACAGCATACAGAATATTCATGAGATTATAGCCAATACCGGTTATTTTATTATCGGCCTGCATGCCGCCGCCGCACTGGCACATCACTACTTCTGGAAAGATAATACCCTGCTGCGCATGATGCCGCGCAAACGGGACTGATTATCAGCCGCTGAATAACAAAACGCCCGGCAATGATGACCGGGCGTTTTTAATACTGAAGAACGGTATCTGTATAATCTGTTAACGGTATTTTTTATGGTATTCACCACGGGTGGCTTTCAATTGTTCAGCCATCGCTTTCGCTTCCGGAATTTTACCTTCTTCCGTCAGTTTCAGTGCTTCATCAATTTGTCCGGTCAGAACATCATAACCGTGATGGTAATCCTTCACTTCTGCGCTGTCCGCCGCTTTACCTTTCAGTTTGGCCGGTAACTCTTCTTTGGCACTCTGTGCCGCAGCACGCATGTCGGTCAGTGCAGTTTTCAGCGCTGCCGCGTCATCTGTTTTTTCAACAATCTGCAGATTCGCGTTCAGCGTTTTCATATTATCTGACAGTCCGGCGGCAGATGCCGTCATTGCACCGAATCCACAGACAGATGCCACCAGCATAGCTAACATATTTTTACTCATCAGATGCTTCCTTTATTTTTAATATAAAAGTACGACAAAGACATCACACAATAAAGCAGGTGCTGTAACAGAATAGCGGATAACCGGCTGTTGTGCCTGCCCGGTAAAAATAAAGTGATATAAAAAAGCCCGGCAGTGAATAATGCCGGGCTTTTCAGTCAGAATGTAATAATGATTACTTACGGCGCCAGGTGGTACCCTGCGGGCCATCTTCCAGCACAATACCCATATCGGTTAAAGCATCACGGGCTGCATCCGCCAGCGCCCACTCTTTTGAGGCGCGGGCATCATTGCGCTGTTTGATCAGTGCTTCGATTTTCGCTGCATCTTCATCACTTTCGCTCTGCGCACCACTTTGCAGGAACTGCTCCGGATCCTGAGTCAGCAGCCCCAGCACACCCGCCAGCTGGCGAAGTTGTGCCGCCAGGCCGTTTGCTGCGGTCATATCTTCCTGTTTCAGACGGTTCAGTTCACGCGCCATATCAAACAGTACAGAATACGCTTCCGGGGTGTTGAAATCATCATCCATCGCATCGCGGAAACGGTTTGCGAATTCCGCATTCACCACGACCGCCGCGTCTTTATCTGTGCCGCGCAGTGCGGTATAGAAACGTTCCAGTGCGGTACGCGCCTGTTTCAGGTTCTCTTCCGTGTAGTTAAGCTGGCTGCGGTAATGAGCGGACAGCAGGAAGTAACGCACCGTTTCCGGATCGTAATAGCCCAGCACGTCACGGATGGTGAAGAAGTTATTGAGGGATTTTGACATCTTCTCTTTATCGACCATCACCATCCCGGAGTGCATCCAGTAATTGACATACGGGCCGTCGTGGGCACAGGTGGACTGCGCAATTTCGTTTTCATGATGCGGGAACATCAGATCAGAACCGCCGCCGTGAATATCAAAATGCGTGCCCAGCTGTTTGCTGTTCATCGCGGAACACTCGATATGCCAGCCCGGACGGCCTGCGCCCCATGGTGATTCCCATGACGGCTCACCCGGTTTGGACATTTTCCACAGCACGAAATCCATCGGGTTGCGTTTCACATCAGCCACCTCGACACGGGCACCGGCCTGGAGCTGCTCCAGATCCTGACGTGATAACAGGCCGTATTCAGGGTCGCTGCTGATATCAAACATCACATCCCCGTTATCCGCCACATAGGCATGACCGCGATCGAGCAGTAACTGCGTGATCTCAATAATCTCTTTGATGTGATGTGTGGCACGCGGCTCTGAATCCGGGCGCATCAGGTTCATGGCATCGAAATCGCGGTGCATCTCCGCCACCATGCGATCCACCAGCTGATCACAGGTTTCGTTATTTTCATTCGCCCGTCTGATGATTTTGTCGTCCACATCCGTGATGTTGCGGATATAGTTCACCTCATACCCGGCGTGACGCAGATAGCGCACGATGGTGTCAAACGCGACAAATGTCCGCCCGTGTCCGATATGACACAGGTCGTAAACAGTGATACCACACACGTACATCCCGATTTTACCGGGGTTAATGGGCTTAAATTTCTCTTTTTGTCTTGATAAGGTGTTATAAATTTTCAGCATAGGACTATTCCATTAAAAGTCTGTACGTGTTGATGGTGACTTCTGTTAATTAATTGATAATAAATACTTTATTTTTTATATCTGTCTGCGGGGATTATAATCTGAGACAGGTCAGGTTATTGAAACGCGAATACCCTGCAAATGCAAGAAAGACCCTGTAAAACCCGGTGATTATAACAAATACTGACGCAGATTAGTGAGTATGATATAACACACCCCGGAGATAAAAACGGCAGATTATTGCCTTTATAATATAAGCAGCAGGAAATTATTATGGTAACTTTTCATACAAATCATGGTGATATCGTCATTAAGACGTTCGCGGACAAAGCACCGGAAACGGTCGCAAACTTCCTGAAATATTGTGAAGACGGTTTCTACAATAACACCATTTTCCATCGTGTTATCAATGATTTCATGGTCCAGGGCGGCGGTTTTGAACCGGGCATGAAGCAGAAACCGACTCTCGGTATGATCAAAAACGAAGCCAACAACGGCCTGAAAAACGATCGCGGCACCCTGGCGATGGCCCGTACCAACGATCCGCATTCAGCCACTGCACAGTTTTTCATCAACGTGGTTGATAACGACTATCTGAACTTCCGTTCAGAAACACCAAGTGGCTGGGGCTACTGCGTGTTTGCTGAAGTGGTTGAAGGTATGGATGTTGTGGACAAAATCAAAGCGGTCAAAACCGGCAACAGTGGTATGCACCAGGATGTGCCGCGCGAAGATGTGATCATCGAAAGCGTGACTGTTTCTGAGTAAGTATGACCACGCTTATTATTGCAGATTTGCATTTAAATGAGCAGGAGCCGGCGATCACCGCCGGCTTTCTTCGTTTCCTGCGGGAACAGGCTGTTCACGCATCACAGCTTTATATCCTCGGTGATTTTTTTGATTACTGGATTGGTGATGACGACCCGAACCCGCTGCATAAAACCGTGGCTGATGCGCTGAAATCCCTCAGTGACAGCGGCGTGAAGATCTTCTTTATCTGCGGCAACCGTGATTTCCTGCTGGGTGAGCGCTATGCCCGTCAGTGCGGCATGACTCTGCTGCCGGACACACAGGTCATTGAAGCCGAAGGGCATCAGATCCTGATCCTGCACGGTGATACCCTCTGTACGGATGACACAGACTACCAGCACTACCGCCAGCGTGTTCACACCCCGTGGATCCGGCGCCTCTTTCTGTGGCTGCCGCTGTCGCTGCGCCTGAAAATCGCGAAAAAAATGCGTGCGGGCAGTCAGTCTGCCAATCAGCGCAAAAGTGAAGCGATTATGGATGTGAACCAGAACGAGGTGATGAACGCATTCCGTCAGTACCGGACCCGCTGGATGATCCACGGCCACACTCACCGTCCTGCGGTTCATGATGTTTCCGCTGACGGCGAAACGCATTTTCGCGGTGTCCTCGGCGCGTGGCACTCACGGGGCTCTGCCTTTAAAATCACCCCGGACAGCATTTCACTGATCTTCTTTCCGTTCTGAACCATCATCTCCCCGTATTTGTGAAAAATCCGTGACGCAAACGTTTTCCTTCGTGATTTACCGTGATATTATGCCCGTCTTCTTAACCGGCTCACTGCCGGACGTCTGTCAATTTTCGTGACGCGGGATGTACAGGAGCACCGAAAACATGAACGCCGCCTCTTCACAACAACACTCACCGGCAGCCAAAGTGGCTATTGTCATGGGATCCAAAAGTGACTGGAGCACCATGGAACACGCCGCTGCGATCCTCGATATGATTCAGGTGCCTTATCACACAGAAGTGGTTTCCGCGCACCGTACACCGGACAAACTGTTTTCCTTTGCTGAAACCGCAAAAGAGAACGGGTTTGATGTGATCATTGCCGGTGCCGGTGGTGCAGCACATCTGCCGGGGATGCTGGCGGCGAAAACCCTCGTACCGGTACTGGGTGTGCCGGTGCAGAGTGCCGCGCTCAGCGGTGTCGACAGTCTCTATTCCATTGTGCAGATGCCGAAAGGTATTCCGGTCGGCACGCTGGCTATCGGCAAAGCCGGTGCCGCCAATGCCGCCCTGCTCGCCGCACAGATCCTCGCCCTGCATGATGAGGCGCTGCTTATCCGCCTGACAGCATGGCGTAATGCACAGACCGATGAAGTGCTCAGCCACCCGGATCCGCGGGAGGCCAGCTGATGAAACCGGTGTGTGTTCTGGGAAACGGTCAGCTGGGCCGGATGCTGCGCCAGGCCGGTGAACCGCTGGGTATTTCAGTTTATCCGGTCGGGTTAGATGCCGAACCGGAAGCCGTCCCTTATCAGCACAGTGTGATCACCGCAGAAATCGAGCAGTGGCCGCAGACCGCGCTGACCCGGGTGCTGGAGCAGCACCCCGCCTTTATAAACCGCGATATTTTTCCGCGTCTGGCCGACCGCCTGCCGCAGAAACAGCTGATGGATGACCTGCATCTCGCCACCTCACCGTGGCAGCCGCTGTCGTCTCCTGATGAATGGCCGGACATTTTTGCCCGCCTCGGGGACTTTGTCATCGTCAAGCGCCGCACCGGCGGTTATGACGGACGCGGTCAGTGGCGGGTGCGTCCCGGTGATGAATCGGCCCTGCCGCCGGAAATTTACGGCGAATGTATTGCCGAGAAAGGTATTCTGTTTTCCGGCGAAGTGTCGCTGGTCGGCGCCCGTAACCGCGCCGGGGAATGTGTGTTTTATCCGCTGACCCATAACCATCACGAAGAAGGTATTCTGCGCATGAGCGTGGCCTTCCCGCCGGCACAAAACCCGCTTCAGGCACAGGCTGAGCTGATGCTGGGGGCGATCCTCACTGAGCTGGATTATACCGGTGTGATGGCAATGGAGTGTTTTGTCACAGAAGGCGGCCTGCTGATTAACGAACTGGCACCGCGTGTGCATAACAGCGGTCACTGGACACAAAACGGTGCGTCTGTCAGCCAGTTTGAGCTGCATCTGCGGGCGATTCTGGATCTGCCGCTGCCGCAGCCGGTTGTGACGGCCCCGGCGGTAATGGTGAATATTATCGGGACGGAACTGAATACACAGTGGCTGGCACAGCCGCTGGCGCATCTGCACTGGTATGACAAAGAAGTGCGCCCGGCGCGTAAGGTTGGTCACATTAACCTGACGCATCCCGATCCGGCACAGCTTATCGCCGCACTCAGCGGGCTGGCACAGAATTTACCGGCGGAATATCAGTCCTCTGCGGACCGGGCAAAAGCAATATTAAGCTGGTAGTCGGCACAGTTTCCGGCGACAATAGTCCCATTCTGATGCCCGGTGTGCAACCGGGCATATTGCTTTTTACGCCGTTTCCGGAGCCGGGATGTTTTCGTCAGATCGCCGCTTAGGTCCTGTTTATCAATGGACTATACTCACCCTGCTGGGGCTGGTTTATTTCCTCACCACCGCGACTACCTTCACCTCATTAGGCGTGGTCTTGCCCGGTATGCTCAAAGAGCTGAACTGGAGCTGGACAGACGCCGGTTTCGGATTCACGCTGCTCGGGCTGACCTGCGGGTTATCGAGCTTTCTGCCTGGTCTTCTTATCCGTAAAACCAATGTCCGCCTGACGCTGCTGACCGGGCTGCTGCTGTTTCTGGCCGGGTTTTACAGTCTGTACACCACACAATCAATTCAGCGCTATTTTATCGGCACCGCCTTTCTCGGGATTGGTTTTACCTTTATGGCCACCGTTCCCGGTACTTATGTGATTTCGCGGCTGTTCAGCCGTCAGTCGCTGGCGTTTGGTTTTTACTTTACCCTCGGCGGGCTGGGCGGTGTGGTCGGGCCGTGGATCTATTTTCTCGCCGCGCATGTGTTCGGCTCCTGGCGGATCCACTGGCTTATCGCCGCCCTGACGCTGGCCGTTGTCACACTGATCACCCTGCTGGTGATGCGGGAAGGCCGCCGTGAGATCACTCACGCCCGAGCCGTCATGTGGCAGCAGAAAAAACAGCGTTCCCGCATTTACCGCAGTCAGGCGCACTGGAGTGCCCGTCAGGCGCTGAGAACCTGGCAGTTTTATGTCATCGCCGCCTCTTATACCGCGTTTTTATGGTGCGGATTTACCGTGAACAGCTTTGCCGTACCGCATATTATGGACAAGGGTTTCAGTGAAACCGTTGCCGCCACGCTGCTCAGTACCATGGCTTTTATTAATGCTTTTTCCCGGCTGGCAGGGGGCGCTATCGGGGAGTGGCTGGAGCCGAAAAAACTGCTGATTATCAGCCTTGCCGCGATTACATTCGGTGTGCTGACACTGAGTATCGCGACCAGCTGGCCGCTGCTGATCCTGTTTACCGTGCTGGTGGGGATTGGTTACGGTATGACATTCCTGGCCTCCAGTGTGCTGCTGGCAAACTATTTCGGCCGTGGTCCGTATCTGGAGCTGTTCTCTGTGGTGAATCTGATTTCCACCTTTGCCTGTCTGGCACCGTTCTTTGCCGGTGCCGTCAAGGATTACAGCGGCAGCTTTACCCCGGCCTTTCTGCTGATCGCCCTGCCGGTGATTGTGATTCTGGCGGCCACATTCTTTATGCGGCCGCCACAACACAAACCGGTCAGAGCATACACATCCCCGCCGGACTAACTCTGTAAGCGGCGGTACTGCTGAGGATCCCCGAGCAGGCGGATCCCCAGCACACTGCCGCAGAGTGACAGCAGAAAACCACCGGCCAGCGGCAGCCCGATCCACAGCGGCCACTGCGGCTGCCACGGAAAATCAAACACGCGGGTCTGCAGCAGCCACAGGGCAGTTTCCGCCCCGAGCGCCGCGACCACACCGGCCATCGCACCCAGCAAGGCAAACTCACTCCACAGCGTGCGCCGCAGCAGGCGTTTACCGGCCCCGAGCGTACGGTATACCACCAGCTCAGTCCTGCGCTGGTTCATCCCCACCTGAATCTGTGCCAGCAGTAACAGCACACCGCAAATCAGCACCAGTACCACCATCGCTTCCAGCGCACGGCTGACCTGCGCGAGAATAGTCTGGATCTGTTTCAGCATCGATCCGGTATCAAAAATACTGATGGACGGATACTTACGATTCATCTGGGTGATTAATCCGTCATTACCGTCATAGTGAAAGCTGGTCAGCCACATGGCGCTCTGGTTTTCCAGCGAGGCGTGATTAAAGATGAAAAAGAAATTAGGCCGCATACTCTCCCAGTCCACCTGCCGCACACTGCTGACAGTCACGGTAAACGGCCGGGTATCACCGGTAAAGGTCAGGGTATCCCCGACTTTCAGCCCGAGTTGTTTGACCACTTCCATCTCAATGGAGACTTCCCCGGGTTTCGGCGGCCAGGTGCCGTCCACCAGTTCATTAAGCGGCGGCAGTGATTCCTGCCAGGTAAGGCTCAGTTCACGGCGGACGGTATTGTTGCCCGGATCACGCGCATCCGCCCACGTCAGTGCGGTTTCGCCGTTAATACCGGACAGCCGCGCCAGCACCACCGGGTAATATTCTGACGGTGTCACGTTGTGTGACGCCAGCAACTGATTGACCGGCGTTATCTGTTCTTCCGTCATATTCACGAGGAAATAGTTCGGCGTGTCCGGCGGCAGTTGTTGCTGCCAGCGCCCGATCAGATCACCGCGAACCATCACCAGCAACCCCAGCAGCATAAAGGAGAGGGCAAACGCCCCGGTCTGCACCAGGGTCTGACCGGGCTGACGCAGCAGACGGCGGACAGCCAGCCGCAGACTCAGGGCACGGAACGGAATTTTCGCCAGCAGCCACAATCCGCCGTAACCGGCCACCGCCAGCAGCGCGGCTATCAGCACCACCCCGGCCAGCACCGCCCAGAGCAAAAACGAGGCATTGGTCAGCACCGCCAACCCGCCTGCCACAATCAGTACCGCCAGCGGCAGATACCAGCGCAGCGGCCAGACCGGCGCCACCACATCATCACGCAGTACGCGGGTCGGCTGTGTCAGCATCAGCTGGCGGTAAGGCCGTGCGCCCACCAGCAGAGTGATGGCAAGCAGTGTCAGCAGTGCCCACGCCCACGGCCATAATCCCGGATCCGGCAGTGCCTTCGGCAGCAGCGGTGCCAGCAGGCTCATCAGAACCGCATCAAAAATCAGCCCCAGCAGGGATCCGGCAACCATCGCCGCCGCCATCAGTACCGCCCATTGCCCGACCACCCAGTAACGCAGCTCCCGCCGCCCCGCACCGAGTGTTTTTAATACTGCAATCAGGGTGTGACGGCTGCGGCAGTAATGCGACATGGCAACCGCCACTGCGGCGATTGCCAGTAATAATGTCAGCAGCGCAGAGAGCACCAGGAACTGCTGTGCGCGATCGATAGACTTCGCCAGCGCCCCGCCCTCCTGCTGCAACGTCACCCAGCGCTGATCAATCCGCAGCGCATCTTCATACTGCTGTTTAAACACCGCCACCGCATCAGGTGCACCGGCAAACATATCGCGGTAAGTGAGGCGGCTGCCCGGCTGTACGGCACCGGTGGCTTCCGCATCCTGTAAATTGATCAGCACACGGGGTGCCATCTGAAACGGGTTAAAGCCGCTGTCCGGCTCCTGAATAAGGAAACCGGCGATTTTCAGGTCGGTATCCCCCACTTCCAGCATCTGCCCCGGTTTTACCGAAAGCAGCTCCGCCAGACGCGGTGCGATCAGAATCTCCCCCGGCGCCGGTTTCAGGCCGGGCGGGTCAGTTTCCAGCTCGCCGTACAGCGGATAAGCGTCATCCGCCGCTTTGACATACACCAGCTGCGGCACATCATTGGCAAACACCATGGTGTTGAAACTCATCTGCTGACTCAGCACCAGGCCGCTTTCCTGTGCCTTTTTCAGCCAGGTTTCATCCGCCGGATGCGAGCCGCGCAGTACCAGATCACCGGCCAGATAGTCACGGCTCTGATAATTCACACTTTGATTAATACGATCACCGGCACGTCCCAGTGCCAGCACACAGGCCACCGCCAGGGTCAGTGACAGCCAGACCACCAGCAGTGACGGCGTGCGCCACTCCCGCCAGAACCAGCGCCAGATCATGCCAGTTCCTCCAGCTTACCGTCCGACAGCTTCAGCCGCCGCTGACAACGGGCCGCCAGGGTCAGATCATGCGTGACCAGAATCAGGGTGGTGCCGTAGTCACGGTTGAGTGAA
The DNA here is from genome assembly GCF_000633515.1 of Morganella morganii H1r. GTDB lineage: Bacteria > Pseudomonadota > Gammaproteobacteria > Enterobacterales > Enterobacteriaceae > Morganella > Morganella morganii_B. The sequence continues at coordinate 38,335 of NZ_AYMP01000004.1, forward strand.
AACAGCAGATCGGCAATTTTGTCACCGGTATGACGGTCGAGGTTGCCGGTCGGCTCATCGGCAAACAGAATTTTCGGCCGCGTCGAGAATGCTCGGGCGATAGCCACGCGCTGCTGCTCTCCGCCGGAAAGCTGAGCAGGCATATGCTTCAGGCGTTTCTCCAGCCCGAGCTGAATCAGCAGCTGCTCTGCATTCTCCCGGCTGGCGGATTCGGATTCACCGCGCAGCAGCGCGGGCAGCTGGACATTCTCCAGCGCATTAAGGGTCGGGATCAGCATAAAGGACTGAAACACAAAGCCGACATCCCGCGCCCGCAGTTTTGCCCGCGCTTCCTCATCCAGCTGCGGCAGTGACTGACCGAGCAGTTTTACCTCACCGGAGGTCGCGTCATCCAGACCGGCGATAATGCCGAGCAGGGTTGATTTTCCGGATCCGGATTCCCCCACCAGCGCGATTGTCTCTTCAGGCTCGACAACTAACCCGGCACCCTGCAATATAGTAATCTCATTTTCACCCTGACCAACGCGCTTAATAAGATGATCAATTTCAAGAATAGGCTCCGATGCCATCTCTGTTTCCTTTTTCTGCTGCTGTTCAGCGGGAATTTGTATGCCGCCGGAACATTACTGATACTGGGGGACAGCCTGAGTGCCGGTTACCGCCTGCCGGCCGGTGAGGCGTGGGCAGCACAGCTGGGACAACGCTGGCAACAGGCCGGTAACGGTATCACACTGATAAACGGCAGTATCAGCGGGAATACGGCGGCTCAGGGGCTTGCCCGTCTGCCCGCGCTGCTGGAGCAGCACCGGCCGCAATGGGTACTGATTGAACTGGGTGCCAACGACGGCCTGCGCGGCCTGCCGCTGACACAAACCCGCACCGATCTTCAGGCTGTGATCGATGCGGTGAAGGCCGCCGGGGCGAAGCCGCTGCTGATGCAGATCCGCATTCCGCCCAATTACGGCAAGCGCTACACCGAACGGTTCTCCGCGCTCTATCCGGCGCTGGCACAGGAAAATGCCGTTCCGCTGATCCCGTTTTATATGGAAGCGGTCGTCACCAATCCGCAGTGGATTCAGGATGACGGTATTCACCCGAATGCGGCAGCACAGCCTTATGTGACTGACTGGATGGATAAAACACTGCTGCCTTACTTACAATAACGGGTGTCAGACTATCCTAAATGATTTATTCATAATTTATAAGCAGTTAAGCAGGTAAAGAAATGCAAAAAGCCGTTTTGATCACCGGCAGCTCCAGTGGTATCGGGCTATGCGCGGCTAACACACTGAAACAACGGGGCTACCGTGTGCTGGCCGCCTGCCGCAAACCGGCAGATCTGGCAGAAATGGCACGCCTCGGATTTGAGCCGGTGGAACTGGATCTGGACTGCCCGCAAAGTGTTGCCCGTGCCGCAGAGCAGGTACTGGCGCTCACGGATAACCGCCTGTACGGCCTGTTCAATAATGCCGGTTTTGGCCTGTACGGCCCGCTGGACACCGTCAGCCGCGAAGATCTGGAAAAACAGTTTTCCGCCAATCTGTTCGGCACACATCAGCTGACCACCCTGCTGCTGCCCGCCATGAAACAGGCCGGTGAAGGCCGGATCATCCAGACCAGCTCAGTAATGGGGCTGATATCCACCCCGGGACGCGGAGCCTATGCCGCCAGCAAATATGCGCTGGAAGCCTGGTCTGATGCCCTGCGGATGGAGCTGTCCGGCAGCGGGATCCGCGTCAGCCTGATCGAACCGGGACCAATCACCACCCGTTTTACGGAAAATGTCACACAAACGATGCAGGATAAACCGGTAAAAAATCCGGGTATTGCCCGTCTGTTCACCGGTAAACCGGAGGATGTGGTGAAAAAAGTCATCTGCGCCCTGGAGCATCCGCACCCGAAAATACGCTATCCTGTTACGGGTCTTACCGTGATCGTGATGTGGCTCAGACGCCTGCTGCCGTTGTGGCTGATGGATAAAATACTCAACAAAAGATCCTCTGCCGCTTGAAATACCGCGCTGCGCCCAGATGTTAATAAAAAGTCCGCTACTTTATTAAGAGAATGAATATGTTATCAAACGCACATATCACAGACGTCAACGAAACCAACTTACGCCAGGTTATTGAATCTTCAATGCAGGTGCCGGTGGTCTTTTTCTTCCATTCCGCACAGTCCCCGCAGTGTCAGGAACTGGGCACCATTCTGGAAAAAGTGGCTGCTGACTATGCCGGGATGATGATCCTCGCCAGAGTGAACTGCGATACCGAGCAGATGATCGCCTCACAATTCGGCCTGCGCGCCGTGCCGACCACCTATCTGTTCCATCAGGGACAGCCGGTCGACGGTTTCGAGGGGCCGCAGAATGAAGAGACCGTCCGTCACTTCCTGGCCAAATTCCTGCCGTCTGAATCTGAAATCAAAACCGGTCAGGCTATTGAACTGATTGAAGCCGGTGATTTTCAGGCTGCCCTGCCGCTGCTGCGTGAAGCGCACCAGGCTGAAAGTAACAACAGCGAAATCACCCTGCTGCTGGCACAGACACTGATGGAAGTGAAGCTGTCAGAAGAAGCTGAAAAAGTATTGAAGTCCGTCCCGATACAGGATCAGGATACGCGCTATCATGGTATCTTATCTCAAATTGAGTTACAAAAGCAGGCCGCAGACACCCCGGAAATCCAGGAACTGCAAAATACCTTTGCGGCAGAGCCGGAGAATGCGGAGCTCGCGGTACAGCTGGCGCTGAAACTGCATGAAGTACACCGCAATGATGAAGCCCTGGCGCTGTTATTCAGCTTCCTGAAGAAAGACCTGGCAGCTGCGGAAGGTCAGGTGCGTAAAACCATGATGGATATTATGGCGGCAATGGGGACTGCAGATAGTACTGCCGCATCTTACCGCCGTAAGTTATACTCGTTACTGTACTAATTAATCACATTACTGAATTATTCAATCTATTCATTACTTATAAGGATTTTGGCTCATGGATTTGTTCTCACTGGGTTTTGTCCCGATTATTATTCTTATCGCCATCATTATTGTGGCGACCGGCGTCAAAACTGTACCGCAGGGCTTTCAGTGGACTGTTGAGCGTTTTGGCCGTTATACCCGTACACTGCAGCCGGGCCTGCATATCATCGTGCCGTTTATGGATCGTATCGGCCGTAAAATTAATATGATGGAACAGGTTCTTGATATTCCGTCACAGGAAGTTATCTCCCGCGATAACGCCAACGTCACCATCGACGCCGTCTGCTTTATTCAGGTCATTGACCCGGTGCGCGCCGCGTATGAAGTCAGCAACCTGAATTTAGCGATTATCAACCTGACCATGACCAACTTCCGTACCGTTCTCGGTTCGATGGAGCTGGATGAAATGTTGTCTCAGCGTGATTCTATCAACTCCCGTCTGCTGCATATCGTGGATGAAGCCACCAACCCGTGGGGGATTAAGATCACCCGTGTTGAAATCCGTGACGTGCGTCCGCCGAAGGAACTGGTGTCTGCGATGAACGCCCAGATGAAAGCAGAACGTACCAAACGTGCCGATATCCTCGAGGCGGAAGGTATACGCCAGGCTGCAATCCTGAAAGCAGAAGGTGAAAAACAGTCTCAGATCCTGAAAGCAGAAGGTCTGCGTCAGTCTGCCTTCCTGGAAGCGGAAGCCCGTGAACGTGCGGCAGAGGCGGAAGCCCGCGCCACCCAAATGGTATCGGATGCTATCGCTGACGGTAATATGCAGGCGATTAACTACTTTGTGGCACAGAAATATACTGATGCACTGACCAAAATCGGTGCAGCGGAAAACAGCAAAGTCATTATGATGCCGCTGGAAGCCAGCAACCTGATGGGGGCTATCGGCGGTGTGGCAGAAATGTTCAATGTGTCAAAAGACACTAAAGGTCAGGGTTAATCCGCATGATTGAGATGCTCGCATCACAGGCGGTCTGGTTCTGGCTCTGTTTCGGCGGCATCCTGCTGATTCTGGAGATGCTCGGTACCGGAGGTTATCTGCTCTGGAGCGGTGTGGCGGCACTGGTCGTCGCACTGCTGGCGTGGATTGTGCCGGGACTGACACCCGAGTGGCAGGGCATTATTTTCGCGGTGATGACGGTGATTTGTGCGGTGTTGTGGCGTAATTTTCAGCGCCGCCGCCAGCGTAATGACAGCAGTTCACCGAACCAGGTCAATCACAAGCTGATTGGCCTGCGTGCTGCGCTGCTGACAGAGACGGAAGAAGGTTACAGCCGTATCCGCCTCGCCGACGGCAGCTGGCGGGTTTACAGCCGGTCACCGCTGCCAGCCGGTACGGAAGTGGAAGTGATTGCCGTTGACGGTATTACACTGACCGTCCGGGCCGTCAGCCGGTAACTGACCGGAAAGATCATCATAAAACGGCCTCCGGAAACAGAGGCCGTTTTTTATTTATCTCAATAACCTTACCGCATCACGCACCTTTAAAACGGTAGCGTTCATTCACGGAATTGGTCAGATCCTGCATAATAATATTGGTCAGTTTATCAGTGGTATTTAATGCATCCTGCATCACTTTATTCTGGAAGTCCTGTAATAACTGTTTGGCTTTTGCCGGATCTGTTTTATAGATACTCAGGTACTCTTTTTCCATTGCCTGTTGTTCTTTGGCAAACTGAGCTTCCTGTTTGCTGTATTCCGCCTGCACAATTTTCGAATATTTATTAAAGTCGATCATCGCCAGTGTCTGTAATTTACGGAATTTCCAGTGCGCGGAAGCATTATCCGCCTGTGGTGAACCGATGGTATACGCTTCTGCATAGCTGTCCGGACCGTAATAAACCGGAACATAGACGGATAACGTCGGCATACCGAAAGCAATATAACGGACATTACCGATTTCTTTCGGTAAATCTTTGCGCACCTGTAAAATATGGGAGTGCTGGGTTCTGAATACCGAAATTGGTCGTTTGGTAGTATCCGGATAGGTGGTGGCATACGGGGATGTGCCGACATTCTCATAATGGTTGCGCAGCCCGGCTTTAATATCTTCCAGCCCCAGTTTTTTCGCCGGTTTTAAGAAGACAGGGAAATCATTGGATTTCACATCTTTAAAATCTGTCTTAATTTCCGGGTTATACATTTTCTGCAGCACTAACACACGCGGGTAGTTGTAATAACCGTCACTTTTCGCGTCATCTTTGATATAGGCTTTTTTGAAATTAAACTTACCATCTTTTTTCGGATCATATAAGCCGTTTTTCTCGGCAAAGGAAATCAGTGTCGGGGATGACAGGTAATTGTCTTTGTCATTCATATCAAATTTTTCCAGGCGGCCCTGGTTTGCGGTGACGTAATAGGTATTGGCCGGGATTTTCGCCGCCATCCATTGGTGACCGCTGCCGGTTTCCAGATACCAGATCCCGTCTTTATCAATAAAGGCCACACCGAAACCTTCACCGGCCCCTTTTTCTTCGATAATTTTCCCTAACCGCATCACCCCTTCTTTTGCGGAAGAGACATACGGTAATACCACATCCGGAATCGCATCTTCAATAATCCCGGTATCTTCGACATACGGGTCAATTTTTAATGAGGCATCATTGGCGAAAATCGTTTCTGTGGCACTGATCCCGACACCGGCGTCATTAAAACCGTTGGAACTGAAACGGAACTGACCTTTATCATTCCATTCCGGGATAGTGGTATAGCGCATTGCCTTTTCCGGCAGGGTATAGGTGAATTTATTTAAGTTGGTTTTAAACTCAGTGTCTTTATTTACTTTTTCCTGATTCACCTGCAAGACTTTCGGGTTTGCCGGATTCATATCTTCATTGCGGGCAATATATTGCGCACCATCTGAAGACGCATTTTCACCGACAAAAATAGAGGTACACGCCGTTGCATCAGAAATCACCAGTGCAGCCCCCACAGCAAGAGATAAAACACTACGTTTCATAGAGAACACCTTCCATTGAGTTATAAATTGCGCTTACGCTATCCATTACCCACTGAATTTTCTTTTACGCAGATCGCATAATGCAAAGTCAATCACTGAATTATTCGCAAAATATGGTGTATTTCACTAATTTGCGATCTAATCACGGATAAGTGTTTTGGTTAAAATTACGGATTATTTTTTCAGCAGGGAATTGATCGGGACAGGAAATACGGGGGATCGTTATTTTATTTCTTTTTTACTGATGACAATTAAGCGGTGTGTATGGATATCGGGATCATTCCCCCAACAAAAATCACTCCAATATTCAAAAAAGGATTCCATATCCTGAATAACAAACAGTGGCCTTTCCGGCTCTCCGCCATCTGAAGCATAAACATAAAAACCGGCAGCCAATGCCCATGAAATCATCACTTCCCAAAAACGCCGTCCGTCACCGGTTTGTTCTTCATCGGTAACCACAATATGACAGGTATCCAACAACCAGCGGAAAAAGTGCCGCGGCAGGTCGGCTACAGCAGACTGATGTTTGTTATTGGTTGTCCGCCATACCCTAATTTGTGTGCAACTTGTCTGACCGGCAACGATGTCATTGCGGAAGCAAAGCTCAACCAGATAAACGGTTTCGGGTAAATCCCCGGTAGTCACCAGCCTGTACTGCTGCTTTTTACCTGATCTAATAAATTGATAGCCCTCTTTTACCTCATAGCCCGGCAATAAAAACGGATGCGTACCGGCGGCCAGAAACAGCGTTGTCAGCTCACTGTTTTCTGAGGGCAGATTTAATTTCCGGTTAAAACCCGCTGCGGGGATCAATTTCGGCATGTCGGCGTGAACCTGTCGTCGTTGTAACTTTTTATCGTTCATATTAGCGCCCCATTGCCGGTGATTTATAAACACAGTGTACACAGATATCACACGTTATTTCTTATTGCAGTAATTTAACTTTACATCAAATAATGCACTTTCCCATTCCCTTTTTAACAATGATTAAAATATTGAAATCAATTAGTTAAATAAGCAATTAATCCAAAAAATAGAGCCGGCATAAAAACGGCCCTTATTCAGAGCCGTTTACGCTACGTTATACGTTATCGTCCATAATAATTACTTCACTTTACTGTTCACACTGCTGTGATCATTAGTGACAGAAATTCCCACCGGGGATTTTCCGTTAACGATCCCATCCTTAACCGCACTGACAGCCTGCCCGGCATTGAGCGGGAGTTCGCCGTGAATGCGGGTTCCGGTTTCTTTGACCGCCACAGAACGCATTTCGGTGTTCCCGCCATCCGGCAGTCCGTCCAGTACCGCGCCGGTCAGGATAGTGCTGCCGCCGGTACGCAGTTTGCCCTGTTCACGGGCGGTCAGACCGGATTGCTGTCCCACCTGTTCTGCTGACCGGGTCTCAAAGGACGCTTTAACATTGCCGTTCATCCCGGACGGGGATGTCAGGCCGGATTTCACCTTGTCAGCTACGGTACCGGCACCGGTTCCGGCATTTTCCCGCACAGAATCCGCCGCTTTGTCCAGCCCGTTTTCCAGACCCGCTTTGATGTCATCCGCAAACTTCGGGGTACCGGCATTGGCCAGTTTTGAGGTGGTACTGCTGCCCTCATCATTGGTATGTGCCGCAGACAGATCCGCATCCACTTTCAGAACGGATTCGGTGTTAGTCCGGCTTTCAATGATCAAATCACCACCGACACGCCCGCTGACCGTATCCGCCGTCAGTTTCCCGCCCCGGATCTGCGTGTCATTGCGGCTGTTCAGTGTCAGATTACCGCTGTCAGCAAGGGCGTTTTTCTGCGTCACCGTCTGCTGATTGTCGATCCCGCCCTTCAGACCGGCACTGATATTATGCCGCGAACCGGTTTCCGGATTTTCCGTGCTGCGTGAGGTGCCGATATTCAGGTTTCCGCCTGCATTCCGGTTGGCTTTGTCCGTGGTTTTCTGTGCCGATTCAATCACAATACCGCCGTCACGGGCGGTCAGCGCGGTATTTTGTGCGTCAATCTGCGTACCTTTCAGGTGCAGTGCATCATCCCGCATGCCGTCCGCAGAAACAGAAACAGTACCGCCGCTGCGCAGACTGCCGCCGCGCTGATCAGTCACGTTTTCAGACTGTTTGCTGATACTGAAATCCGCACCGCCGCCGAGTTTGCTGCCGGTCTCTGTTTTACCGCCATTAGCCTGCACACCACCGTGCCACTGGTGGCCGGAAAGGGTATTCGTGCTCTCCGCGCTGTTAAGCAGCGTGTTGTGCCCGCTTTTCACCGTCACATCCCCGTCACTACTGATATCAGTACCGTTAGCGATCAGGTCGTTTCCGGCCTGTAATACCACACCGGTTTTGCCCTCAATCACACCGGTTTTCGCCGTCGTGCCGCTTTCGTTATACACTTCACGTCCGCCGCTGAGGCCACCACCGGCATTTTTCGGGTTGAGCGATTCCACATTTACCTGCGCCCCGGCATCATAACCGCTGACGGTTTTGCTGTGAGTATCACCCGCCTGATCCAGCGTCAGATTGTCACCGGCACGGACAGAAATGTGTCCTTCCTCACTGCGCAGTGTATCGCCCTGCAATGCCGCATCACGCCCCGCCTGCACAGAGATACCCCCTTTCGCCGACAGTGAACCGGTTACCGCGTTACTGCTGCTCTCTGTTGCCAGACGATGACCGCCGCTGCCTTCCGCGCTGATCGCAACATCCTGTCCGGTGGATGTCGCCACACGCAGACTTCCTTTACCCTCTGTCACAGATTCAGCGTGATGATGTGTATCCGCTGCCGCCACTGACTGATAATCGCCGGTATTGATCGCAATACCGCCGTTATCCGCCCGGTACTGTGTTCCTTCATCAAGAACACGATCCGTCGCGTTCACGGCAACCGATCCTGCATTAACAGAGGTGGTTTTCGCCTGTGTGTTTTCGCTGATGGTCTGCCGGTTTTCCCCTTTGCCGCTCAGATCCACGCCAATATCCGGCAATCCGGTGGCAGCAGCACTGTCAGCCACCCCGGCAATATTGCCTTCCGCGATATTTTCACCGGCTTTCGCCAGCGGACGGGAGACTTTACTGTAATCCAGCGAAACACCGAGGCTGCCTTCGCCGCCTTTGGTGGTTTCGGTGGTGCGATCTCGGTTGTGCGCTGCACGGTGCTCCGAATTTTGCGCGGTTTCCGTATAAGCGCCGCCCACCGTGTGTGACGCGCCCTCCTGGGAGAGGGTTTTACCGGCGGTCAGCGTGAGATTGCCCTGCACCTGTGTGCCGGAGGTCACCGCCTGATGCTGCTCCTGTGTCTTACCGGTTTCAGTATGACCACCGCTCAGCCCGCCGCCGAGTTTATCCATGCCGCCGGTCAGATAAATACCGCCGTGAGATTCTCCTTTCTGCTGTGTCCGGATCTCACGGTTATCCGCTGCATTCAGGGTGATATTTTCAGCAGAAAGCGCCGCATCCCCCTGTGTGGTGGTCAGTGAAGAGCCGGTAAGGGTGAGATCGTTTCCGGCGGTAACAGAGACACTGCCGCCTTTGAGTTCACTGCCCTGCTGCGTGACAGAATCCTGCTTTTGCGTGTCGCGGGTATGATTGATGTCCAGACCGGCGCGGTACTGTTTGTCCTCATCCTCTTTGGCATAGCCGCTGATTTTCAGTGTGGTTTCTGTTTTGTCAGACTGTCTTTGTGCCTGTGCCGCACGGACATTGATATCACCAAGGGTATCAATGTTCAGTGTGCCTGCACTTTCAATCAGGCTTCCGGCGATGGTGATATCATTTTTTCCTGCCAGCCGCAGATCAGCCTCTGATTTCAGCTCACTGCGCTCCACACGGGTATCTTCACTGTTTTCGCGAAGGGTACTGCGGGTGATGTTAAACGCACCGCCATCACGGTTATCAATGTGTTTTGCCGTCCGGCTGATGCCGTTTTCAATCACCAGCGCGCCCTGCCCGGTCTGCACCAGACTATCCTGTGTGCCTTTTACCTTGCTGCCGGTGACAGTCACGCCGTTGCCGCCGGAAAGCCAGAGCTTACCGCCTGCGGTAACGTCAGAGCCGTGCGCCGTCTCTTCCGTGGTGGCCCGGTTTTCACGGGAGCCGCCGCCGATCCCCCCCCACGAGGTGACATTTTCCGTATGCCCCTGATGCTGTGTCGCGGTTTGCGTGCCGATAGTGAGATTATTACCGGTGTTGATGATCATATCCTGTCCGGCGTGTATCTGTGCCGCCTGCGCCCGGATGTCATGACCGGCATTCAGTCCCAGATTGCCGCCTGCGGTCAGTTCCGTTTTCACCAGTTGTTCTTTTGACGTGACATCGCCGTGTGTGCCGCTGAGCAGTTTTGCTGTCTCATTGCGTTTATTGCCGGACACCGTTTGTGTACGGGAGTTGGTCACGCTCTCAAGCCGGATATCCCCTTTGGCATCCGCACTGAGATGCGTTCCGGCCGCCAGTGTTGCTCCTTTCAGGGTAATATCACCGGTTTTGGCCGTCAGGCGGATATCACCGTCAGCCCGGAGATTGCTGGTTTCCTGCCGGATGCTTTCGTCTTTGCGGGTTTCATTATTTTCCCACGACATCTTCCACTGATTTGTGGTGCGGGTGTCTGACTGCGCAACCTGGTCGCTGCCGAGCGTGATGGAGCCTGCCTGAACGGCGATCTCAATCCCGTTCAGATCAGTACCGGTCAGCCGGGCTTCCTGCTGTACCACCAGTGTGATGTTTTTGCCGTCCAGTGAGGTACGGGTGTAGCGCCCCTGCCGGGTTTCGCCGGTGGCGGACTGCCCGCTGCGTTCGTCTTCTGTCCGGTGATGTTCGTTACGCAGCTGTCCTTCGGTGCGCAGCGTATCGCCGCTCAGGCGGATATCCCCGCCGGTGATCTGTGCGCCGGTCAGTGTTAAAGCGCCCTGTGACTGAGCATCGAAACCATTCATGGCATCAATATCACCGGCCAGTTTCACGCCGCTGCCCTGCGCGGTATTCACCAGACGGATTTTACCGGCACGCATGCCGCCCAGATAATAGCTGTCCAGCGGAACCGAATTTTCCCCGGCAGAAATGGTCTGCATATCAGCGGAAACCGTATTGTTCCCGGTGATCACATTCAGTGCCGCCGCGCGGATCTCCCCGTCGGCATTAATCGCGGGAGCGACCAGATCCAGCACCTTACCGGTCGTGATCCCGTTATGTCCGATCGTCAGTGAGTTCGTGTTGTCCAGCGTACTGTACGCACTGATCATCCCGTTCTCAGTCAGCGGATTCCCCACGATCAGCCCGGCATTATTGGTATTGATAAAGCCGCAGCCCTGACAGCTGATCCCGTTCGGGTTGGCAAGGATCAGATCCGCCGCCATGCCGAACACTTCCTGCTGACCCAGCAGCAGAGAGGGGTTACGGCTGACCACTTCATTGAGGATCACCCCTGCAGCCTGTCCGTTCAGGTTTTTATTGGCTTCCAGCATACCCGCCAGCTGCGACTGTCCGGCGGTCAGGGCGTTATTAAAGACCGCGCCCTGGTTATCCACATTAAAATCAAGATACTGGTTATGAGACAACCCGTTACTGTCCGGCGCTGTAATATTGATAATATCCGTTCCGTTTATCTGTGAAACACCGGGGCCGTCCGGACCGCCGTCCGCCACAATCCCTGCGGCTGCGCTGTTCAGCGTGACAAAGGCCAGCGCCATCCATGCGGCCACCTTACCTGACGAAGAGAGTTTAAAGCGTTCTTTTTTCATTGTATTTCCTTACCATCCAACGACTGACGGAGCCGATCAGAACTGATATCCCAGGCGCAGGGAAAACAGGGTGTCCTGTGCGGGCAGTGCCGCCACAGAGGTCCGGGCGCGGCTGATTTGCGCATCCAGCTGTGCGCCGCCGTAACTGACATTGACCCCTGCGGCGATACCCGCGGCAGACTGCCATCCCGCCTGCCCGGTCTGAGCCATAACCCGTCCGTAGTCCGCACCGGCGCGGGGCGTTACCGTGATCCCCTGCCGGACAAAACGGCGGGAAAGGGTGTTTTGCCAGTACCATCCCTTATCCGCCGATAACGAGCCGTCGTGAAACCCTCTGATCACGCCGTTATCCGACAGCGTCAGCCACTCCACCCCGGGGAGGTGATCCTGTGTGTACTGACCGGCCAGATGACTGCTAAACAGCCAGGCGTCTTCCGACAGCGAAAACTGCTGAACATAGCTGAGTGAAAATTTGCCTTTGGTGTATTGCGGATCCGGGCCCGGCAGCGTGTTCCGGGTATCGGCCCCGAACAGTGTGGTGCCCTTTTCCGTCGATAAAGAGGTGCTGATAACGCCGCCCGGTACCAGAATCAGCCCGGTGTAACCGGCTTCGGCGATACTCAGGGACGGGCTGCTGATACCAATCAGTGTGTCATTGAGGTAGTTACGGCTGCGTTTGTGTATCATCTGCGCCATCAGTGAATCAATCCGTGAGCGGTTACGGAAGATGACATAATCCGCCCGCAGTGCGGCCTGAGCGCTGTCCCCGCTCAGAATAACGTGGTTATAGCGCAGCACCTGATTGATCCGGTAACGGGAAAAACTGCCGTAAGTGCTGACCGTCAGTGCACCATAAGGGACGGAGTAAAACAGCATGCCGGAACGGCTGTAACGTGCTGCCGGGTTACCGGTTGTGGCGGAGCCGCTCAGGCTGACAAAATCAGATAATCCTGCCGGGCTGTCTGCGGTGACTGCAGCGCGGATAACATTGCGTCCGGTACTTTTCTGCCCGTAATTATCCGCGCTGAGAGAGAAACCGGCCGGCGTGCCGCGCTGATTAACCAACCGGATCACCGATCCGCCCGGCACACTGCCGGGCAGAATATCCATCGTGACATGGTTGGATTTAAGGCGGTTTGCCTGATCCAGCCCCTGCTCCAGTTCGGTGATTTTCAGCGGCTTACCGGCCAGAGCGGGAAACAACAGAGCAGTATTAACGCCGCGATCCGCGCCATCGATCAGCTCCACCGTTCCTTCCGTCACGCCGATCCCTAGCTCGTGATAATTATTGACCGGCAAAAAGCGGATCCGTGCGGTGATATAACCTTTCGCCAGATACCGCGCCATCAGTTCCGCCACCAGCACATTAATATCACGGCTGCGGATACAGTCTGCGGGCAATGACGAAAGTGAGCGGAGGTCGTCCTGAGATAACAGTGTGATACCGGAGAGATACACGCCGCTGACCGGCAGACAGTGTTCATTCTCTGCCGCACGCAGTAACGGCTCTGCGGGGGTGATCGTCGTCTGCGGTTTGCTCAGTTGCCGGTAGGTCTGCTGCTCCAGCAGGTCATTTACCTGTTGTGCGGCATCCTGCATCGCCCGGCGCGAGGCATCAGCGCCCGGATTTTCCGCCGCAGCGGGGAAAGGTGCCGCATATAATAACGGACAGAAAAACAGCCCCGGTAATACGATGCAGCGGAATAATGTCAGCAGTTTGGTCAATTCGTCTTACTTATCCTTTGCGTCAGTTACCGCCTCAGCGGACAGAAATGCCGGTTTTCTCCGGTATAACGCCGGATGGAAAAGAGCCGTGCTTTTATCTGTTATCGGCAGAAATAAGAAAAACTTAACTGACAGGATGTAAGACGGCGTCCGCCCGGCGGGCAGACGCGCAGATTATTTATGGCAGGCGGGTTTGCTGTGGCGGCAGCCGGAAAGATGCTCAATGATCGGACACTCCGCGCTGTCATCCCCGGGACAGGATTCCGCCAGGGTCAGCAGGCGGTCACGGATAGCCGTGAGCTCCGTAATGGTTTTTTCAATCTGCTTCACTTTACCCAGCGTTGCGGATTTCACATCCGCCGCATGGCGGTTCGGATTACGGAACAGCGATAACAACTCGCGGCACTCATCCAGCGTGAATCCGACCTCTTTTGCCTGGCGCAGCAGGGTCAGTTCATCCACATGCCGTTCACTGAAATACCGGTATCCGTTCTCACCCCGTTCCGGTGGCGTGATCAAAGATTTATCTTCGTAAAAACGGATCGCTTTTGGCGTTAAACCCGTTTTTTGTGCAATATCGCTGATATTCATAACTTCTCCTTGACCTTACCCTTGAGGGAAGGTTTAACATCATCGTAAATCAAAATTCCCGTTCCCCCGAACAGAATTTTTTCTCTTGCGCCGTGTGCTGATATGCGGCGTGATGATGCGAAACATGTAAGGAAAAAAAGTATGGCTAATACCACTATTCTTGCGTTACAGGGGCTGTCCTGCGGACATTGTACCGCCAGTGTGAAAAAAGCACTCGACGCCCGCCCGGATGTTGAATCTGCCGTGGTCACCCTTGATTTTGCCAAAGTGACCGGTGATGCGGATGCGCAATCCCTCATCAGTACTATCGAAGACGCGGGTTACGAGGCTCAGATCGCTGACAAACCCGGTACAATTTTACAGCTTTCCGGGCTGAATTGTATGAAATGTGCCGCGAAAACGCAAAGTGCATTAGAAGCGGTTGAGGGTGTTGCGGCTGCGGTGGTTGATACCAAAGAAGCGAAAGTGTACGGCAGCGCCGATGCACAGACCTTAATCAGCGCAGTGGAAGCCGCCGGTTATCAGGCGGTGGTGGCGGGAGAAAACGCCTCCCCAAAATCTGAACCGCTGACGCCGTCTCAGACTGAGGCTGCGTCAGCGGAGCACTGCGACATTCCGGCCACCCCGGACAATACCCCTGCCATGCCGGTGATTGAGGAGGACGACGACAGTCTCTCCTTCCTGCTCGACGGTATGACCTGTGCAAGCTGTGTGAGCAAAGTACACAAAGCGCTGCTCAGTGTGGATGGCGTGGAAAATGCCCGTGTGAACCTCGCGGAACGCAGTGCGCTGGTCACCGGTCACGCTTCTGCGGATGCGCTGATCGCCGCCGTGGAGAAAGCCGGTTACGGCGCAGAGCTGATTCAGGATGATGCCAAACGCCGTGAGCGCCAGCAGGAAGTGGCTGTCGCTAATATGAAACGGTTCCGCTGGCAGGCTGCTCTGGCACTGGCAGTCGGTATCCCGGTGATGATCTGGGGGATGATCGGCGACAATATGATGCTGACCCCGGCGAACCACGGGATCTGGCTGACCATCGGGATCGTCACCCTGGCGGTGATGATTCTGGCGGGCGGGCATTTCTACCGCAGCGCCTGGCAATCCCTGAAAAACGGCAGTGCAACGATGGATACCCTGGTGGCTCTCGGCACCGGTGCCGCATGGCTCTATTCCATCACGGTAAACCTCTGGCCGGATGTATTCCCGCCGCAGGCGCGTCACCTCTATTATGAGGCCAGCGCCATGATTATCGGTCTGATCAACCTGGGTCATATGCTGGAGCAGCGAGCCCGCCAGCGCTCGTCAAAAGCGCTGGAGCGCCTGCTGGATCTGACTCCGCCGACCGCCCGTGTGGTGACGCCGGAAGGGGAAAAAGATGTACCGCTGGCCGATGTACAGCCGGGGATGATCCTGCGCCTGACCACCGGTGACCGCGTGCCGGTCGATGGTGAGATCACGGAAGGCGAAGTGTGGATGGATGAGGCAATGCTGACCGGGGAGCCTATCCCGCAGCAGAAAACCACCGGCGATACCGTTTCTGCCGGAACCACCGTGCAGGACGGCACCGTGCTGTTCCGTGCCGCCGCTGTCGGCAGCAAAACCACGCTGGCACGCATCATTAAACTGGTGCGTCAGGCACAGAGCAGTAAACCGGAAATCGGCCAGCTGGCGGACAAAATCTCAGCCGTCTTTGTGCCGGTTGTGGTGGTCATCGCCCTGATCGCCGGTGCTGTCTGGTACTTCTTCGGCCCTGCACCGCAGATAACCTATGCACTGGTGATTATTACCACGGTACTGATTATCGCCTGCCCGTGTGCACTGGGGCTGGCAACGCCGATGTCGATTATTTCCGGGGTCGGACGCGCCGCTGAGTTTGGTGTGCTGGTACGGGATGCGGATGCGTTACAGCAGGCAAGCACCCTCGACACCATTGTTTTCGACAAAACCGGGACCCTGACCGAAGGCATGCCGCAGGTAACGGAAATCCATACCTTCAATGGTTTCAGTGACGATGATGTACTGCGTCTCGCGGCAGCGCTGGAAAGCGGCTCTAATCACCCGCTGGCCCGGGCCATCACTGAACGTGCGAAAGCGCTGACACTGCCGTCTGTCACGCAGTTCCGCACCCTGGCGGGGATGGGGATCAGCGGGGAGTCTGAAGGCCGGACACTGCTGCTGGGTAACCATGCACTGATGCAGGCACAAAAAATCAGCACCGCCGGGGAAGCGGATGCGCTGGTACAATCCCAGGCCGGTAAAGGCGTGACCCCGGTAATGCTAGCGGTTGACGGCAATATTGCGGCGATACTTTCCATCCGTGATCCGCTGCGTGAGGACAGTGTCAGTGCGCTGGCGCGTCTGCACAAACAGGGATACCGCCTGGTGATGCTGACCGGGGACAACGAAGTGACCGCCCGGGCTATCGCCAAAGAAGCCGGTATTGATGAAGTGATCGCCGGTGTACTGCCGGACGGCAAAGCCGCTGCCATTGAAAAATTACAGCAGGCCGGACGCCGTGTCGCGATGGTCGGTGACGGTATCAATGACGCACCGGCACTGGCACGGGCCGATGTGGGGATCGCCATGGGCGGCGGCAGTGATATCGCCATCGAAACGGCGGCAATCACCCTGATGCGTCACAGCCTGCACGGTGTGGCTGATGCGGTGGCTATCTCGAAAGGGACACTGCGCAACATGAAACAGAACCTGCTGGGTGCCTTTATTTATAACACCCTCGGGATCCCGATCGCCGCCGGGGTGCTGTTCCCGTTCACCGGCACACTGCTGAATCCGGTGGTGGCAGGGGCGGCCATGGCGCTGTCATCCATTACCGTGGTCAGTAACGCCAACCGGCTGTTACGTTTTAAACCGAAAGATTAATCTCTGATCTGATAAGGAAGCGAATGATTCGCTCCCTTGAGATTGCTGACAAAGCAGGATAAAGCGTGGTTTTTCCTGCTTTGTGTTATCAGCCGAAAATCAATAAATTGATTTTTCTGGTTTATTTTTACAACCTCTGCCGGTCGTCGCCAACCCCTGCGGGTTTGTCAACGGCCTGACGGGAGCGAATACTTCGCTCCCTTATTTTTTTCCTGCTGATTAACCGGATATGACTTATCAGGGTTGAAAAAAAAGTGCGCTTGCAGTCAACTAAGGTATCGTTTCACGACAGGAGTCGTCATGAAAACACTGTTCCGCCGGCTGAAAGATTACCTTATCCCGCCTGATCCGCAGGGTGGCTGCACCTGGCCTTCGGTTGACCTCACATTGCCCGGGGATATCTCACTGCACCTGGTCGGCAGTATTCATATGGGGTCGGAAGCCATGTATCCGCTGCCCGGCCCGCTGCTGGAAAGAATTAACCATGCTGATGGCCTGATTGTGGAAGCAGATATCACCCGTCCGGCACCGCCGTTCCCGGGACAGGCCCCGGAATCCCCCCGTCTGCCGGTAAGTGAGCGCTTACCGGAGCACCTGAGAAACGACTACCGCCGGTATTGTGAGGAACAACGCCAGCCGGTACAGACGCTGGATACCCTGCCTGCCTGGCAGGTGGCGCTGATCCTGCAGTCCGCCCAGGCACAAAGTCTCGGGCTGCGGCCGCATTACGGCATTGATTATCAGATGCTCAATGCCGCTCACGGACAGAATATCCCCGTTTTTGAGCTGGAAGGCACACAGGCACAGCTGCAGATGCTGCTGGATTTCCCGGACGAAGGACTGAGCCTGCTGGAAGATACCCTGGCCTACTGGCATGACAATGCACGGGCCCTTCAGATTATGCTCGGCTGGTGGCTCGATTACCGGCCGGAAAAACTCGCACAGCCACTACCCGCCACCTTCAGCGAGCAGACGTATCAGCACCTGATGATAAACCGCAATGACGCCTGGAAAATCCGGCTGACGCAACTGCCGCCCGGCAATTATGTGGTGGCGGTCGGCGCACTGCATCTTTACGGCGACCATAATCTGCCGTCCATTTTGTGTTAAACTGGCAGACCTTGTGACACTGCCGTCTGAATTATCTGCAAGGAAAGACCTATGACACCGGCTGTAAAACTTCTGGAAAAAAACCGGATTTCATTCACCCTCCATCCTTACGAACATGATCCGAATGATCATAATTTCGGTGATGAAGCGGTCCGCAAACTCAATATCGATGCCCGTCAGGTATACAAAACCCTGCTGGTGGCACTGAACGGTGATAATAAACACCTTGCCGTGGCCGTCACCCCGGTATCAGAACAGCTTGATTTAAAAGCAGTGGCCAAAGCCCTTGGTGTGAAAAAAGCAGAAATGGCCGACCCGGTGAATGCACAGAAAGTCACCGGTTATCTGGTGGGCGGGATCAGCCCGCTGGGGCAGAAAAAACGCCTGCCGACCCTGATTGATGAGGGGGCTCAGGAATTTGCCACTATTTTCGTTTCCGGCGGCAAGCGCGGCCTGGATATCGAACTGGCGCCGCAGGATCTGGCAAAAGTGCTGGACGGTAAATTTGCCCCGGTCGCGAAACGGGACTGATATACCGAATAAAAAACGGGGGTTGAAGTGCCCCCGATTTTTTATTATTCAGACAATCAATTATTTGTTTTTATAAATAATTTCGCCCTTCGGCTCATAATCTGCCGCTTTCAGCGGTGAATGGGCTTCAATATACCCTTTCAGTACTTCCGCATCGACAAAGCCGGTATTGACATAGCCCGGATGAGAATCAATTTTCGGATAACCATCCCCGCCGATCGCATTGAAGTTCAGTGTCGCCATACGGTAGGTTTTTGCCGGATCCAGCGGTTTGCCGTCAATCGTCACATCACTCACGGAGCCGTCTTTATTCAGGATCAGGCCGACATTATAAAACTGCGCATAAGCCCCTGAATCGGTTTTCATATTTGCCACGGCGGTCAGATACGGCAGCACTTCGCTGCCTTTGAAATCGATATACACCAGTTCGTTGGCAAACGGCTGCACTTTCAGCACATTTTTATAGGTGATGTCACCCGGTTCGATAGAATCACGCACACCGCCGCCGCTCATAATAGCGAAATCCGCATTCGCCCGTTCTTTTTGCGCCGCCAGCAGCAGGTGCCCCATGCTGGTCTGTACAAAACGGACTTTGCTGCGATCACCTTCCAGTTTGCTGTCAACCGAGCCGACTTTAATATTCAGCTGCTCATTGCCTTTTTCCTGATACGGTGTCAGCAGTTTCAGCATTTCCGGGCTTTCGCTGATTTCAGCGGTGTAATACACCCGCTCTGATGTGCCGTCTTCTTTGGTGACTTTTTTCTTCAGGTTCACCGGGATAAGCTGATAATGCTTCAGCGTGAACTCACCGTTGCGGAACTGAAAATCCGCACGTCCCACATACTTGCCCCATTCATGAGCCTGTACAATCCAGGTGCCGTTCTGGTTATCCGGCGCACACGGGGTGCCGGGAACGTAATCGGCGATTTTGTAATTCTTGTTTTCCGGCTGCATACAGACCGGATCCTGCGAGTGACCGCCGACAATCATATCCAGATAACCGGCCGGCAGGCTGCGTGCCATTTCCACATCCCCGGGGGCGTTGGAGCCGTGATTGCTGTCATCGTAGTGTCCCATATGGGTGGCGGCGATGATGATGTCCGGCTTTTCGGTTTCACGCAGTGCTTCAACCACTTTTTTAGCTTCGTCTGCCGGAACGCGGAATTCCGTATCCGGGAAGTTACCCGGGTTCCCGATTTTCGCTGTATCATCCGTTGTCAGACCAATCACCGCAATTTTCACGCCCTGCTTATCAAAGATGGCATACGGTTTAAACAGGCGTTCACCGGTGCTTTTCTTATAGATATTGGCGGACAGGAACGGGAATGTGGCCCATTTTTCCTGAGTACGCAGCGTTTCAAGCGGATTATCAAACTCGTGGTTGCCCAGCGCCATCGCATCATAACCGACCAGGTTCATCCCTTTGAAATCCGGCTCGGCATTCTGTAAATCAGATTCAGGCACGCCGGTATTGATATCACCGCCGGAAAGCAGCAGCAGCGAACCGCCCTTTTCCGCCACTTCCTTACGGATCCCGTCTACCAGCGTTTTCTGAGCGGACAGGCCGTATTCACCGTGATCGTTCTGCCAGAAATGGCCGTGGTGGTCATTGGTGTGCAGAATGGTGATGTCATAGGTTTTATCTTTTTCCCAGGCATTCGCCAGCGCCGGAAAAAGTATTGCAGATACCGCCAGCGCACAGGCTGTGGTTTTCAGTGTAAATGTCATGGTCATTCCCTGTGTGTCTGAATAATGATACCGGCACAGAAACAACTCTCTCCGGCGTTCTGCTGAAAGTATGATGAAAATTCACAAATTTTTACACCCGTTATGATAAACACAGCAAAAAAAGTGCGACCTGAATCGATATTTTGTCATTTTACGGATCCGCACAAATACGAGAACGAATCCTTAAAAAATCGTTAAATATCAATATACAACAGAGAAAAATCAGGTATTTATCCACCAGGTGACAGTGCGGTTATTTTATACTGCGGAGATATTACAGTGCTGTTACCGGCATAAATATCGCAATTAAACCTATTTTTTTCAGGTTATTTTTATAAATATATCATTATCGATATTAAAAACAGATTAAATAACCTCAACACATTGTTAACTAACAATAATGTAAACGATTAAAGTAAACCAATGACGGCGGCAACGGGGATCACAAAGAGCAGAATAAGCTGAAAATAGTTAAAGCTGAATGGTATCTGCTGTTAAGTCCTGTTTTTTACATAATTAGTTATATTTTTAACGCGATTTATATCACGGAAACATGTATTATATTTATAGTCAGCCCTCATCCGTTCACACCACTAATCAAAAGGAGAATGAAAAAAGTGCATTCAACGCCTCTTATCACAACTATTGTTGGCGGTCTCGTTCTCGCTTATTTACTCGGTATGTTAGCGCAGCGGTTAAAGATTTCCCCGTTAGTGGGTTATCTGGCGGCGGGTGTGTTAGCAGGCCCTTTTACCCCTGGATTCGTTGCCGATGCGTCTCTGGCACCGGAACTGGCGGAAATCGGGGTTATTCTGCTGATGTTCGGGGTCGGACTCCATTTTTCACTGAAAGATCTGCTGGCGGTTAAAAATATCGCTATTCCCGGCGCTATCTGTCAGATAGCTGTCGCCACCATTCTGGGTCTCGGCCTTTCCGCCCTGTTCGGCTGGGGATTATTTACCGGGATCGTATTTGGTCTGAGTTTATCCACCGCGAGTACCGTGGTGCTGCTGCGCGCCCTGGAAGAGCGGCAGCTGATAGAGAGCCAGCGCGGTCAGATAGCTATCGGCTGGCTGATTGTCGAAGACCTCGCCATGGTGTTAACCCTGGTACTGTTACCGGCTGCCGCCTCTATCATTAATAATCCGGAATCCAGTGCCAGCACATCAGAACTGCTGATGAGCCTGAGCGTTACTATCGGTAAGGTCGTGGCATTCATCCTGATTATGATTTTTATCGGCCGCCGTGTGATCCCGTGGTTACTTGCCAAAACAGCCGCTACCGGCTCCCGCGAGCTGTTTACCCTGGCAGTGCTGGTGCTGGCGCTGGGTATTGCTTATGCCGCCGTCGCCCTGTTTGATGCCTCGTTTGCCCTCGGCGCGTTCTTTGCCGGTATGGTGCTCAATGAGTCAGAGCTGAGCCACCGTGCCGCACAGGATACCCTGCCGCTGCGTGATGCTTTCGCGGTACTGTTCTTTGTCTCTGTCGGGATGCTGTTTGACCCGATGGTGCTGATTAACCACCCGCTGGGCGTGCTCGGTGTACTGGCAATTATTATCATCGGTAAATCCGCCGCCGCTCTGCTGCTGGTGAGGATGTTCGGCCATAACCGGCGAACAGCCCTGACTGTTGCCGTCAGCCTTGCGCAAATCGGGGAATTCGCATTTATCCTCGCCGGAATGGGGGTCACGCTGGAGGTCCTCAACCGCCAGGCCAATGACCTGATCCTGGCCGGTGCGATTGTCTCTATCATGCTCAACCCGGTGCTGTTTACGCTGCTGGACCGCTATCTGGATAAAACCGAGACGCCGGAAGAGCAGCAGGAAGAGGAAACGCTGGAAGAAATCACCCAGGTGCCGGTCAATATCTGCGGACATACCATTATTGTCGGCTATGGCCGTGTCGGTGCGATGCTGGCGGATAAGCTGCATAATAAAGGGTATCCGGTTGTGGTGGTGGAAGATACCCGCGCCCGTTTCGAGGAACTCGCAGAACGCGGCTACCCTTCCGTGATGGGTAACGCGGTGGCACAGGATGTACTGGATCTTGCCCGTGCCGATTGCGCCAGTGCGCTGCTGCTGACTATTCCGAACGGTTATGAGGCCGGTGAGATTGTCGCCAAAGCCCGCGCCATGAATGCGCATATGACGATCATTGTCCGCGCGCATTATGACGATGAGCGTACCTATATTATGGAGCGCGGTGCAAACCGTGTGGTAATTGGTGAGTTTGAAATCGCCCGCGCAATGAGCTCTTTGCTGACGGAAAACCAGACCGACCATGAATTTGGCTGCCCGGTCAACATCAATCCGGCGGCAGAAACCGCACCGGAAGCAGAGACAGAAGGCCGCTCACTGCATGAGATGTTGCGCAAACCGGAAGCAGATACCGCCCCGGAAAACCAGAATCCGCATCCGTCGGCATAATCTGTTTTAATCCGCTGTGAAATACAAGCCCGGATTTTCCGGGCTTGTATCTGATGCTTAGTGCTGTGAATTAAAATAATTTCTGTACATTTCCATCTGCTCGGGTGTGATTTGTGTCGGATTAACAAGTATAGGTATTGGTACATTGACAGGAAGTTGTTTTATACCGTCGTGAATTAAACTACCTACCACCGCAGTTCCGGCTCCGACCACTGGTGCTGCAGGTGTCATTGATGCACCTATTGCAGCCGTTAATACCAGGTCATTTATAAATTTAATATTATCAATGTTATCCTGATTACCTGCACCTGAAACACTTTCCATCATATATCTGGCTAATAATTTCATATTATTTAATCCTTTTTACAGAGTCTGATACCCATAGTGAGATCAGATTCATAACACCGCCTGCGATAACAGCCATAACATAATGAGTATCTGTACAAAATGAAAAATTGAAATACACCTCTTTTAATATACTTAACTTTAAAAGAGGAAATACGGTGACAAAGAATAATGATACAAATATGGATATAATTACTTTGTTTATTATTGTTTGTTTTAGTATTGCCCGCCTGAAACAGATAATATTAACCAGACTCAGTAACACAGCAATAAAATACTGACCATTATCAAGCATTGAGCCTCCTGATGAATAAAGAATAACGCTTTATCCTGCACAAAAAAAAATCATCCTGAAAACCTAATTTTGTCCTGCAGTAATAATGATAACTATTTTTTGATATTTTTGTCATAAATAAAACCCTTGTTTTCATGCTAACCCTGCGTTATTACCTGTAACATAAACAATAAAACCGCTTCACTACGCTACTGAAAGGGTCTGCCCATGTTATTTAATTACAGGAATTATTCAAAAAATGAATCAATCAGCTTAGTTATTACTGCAAAACGAATTGCAATGTATGATAATCTTTATATGATGTTCAGGTTTATTCCTGCTGCCGGAATTATTACTAAGATACTTGAGCCTCTCTCATCATCACTCCATTGGATACCCGGTAAAATGAATGTCAGTATCCCGCCCGGATGGCGCGAACTGAAACCAGCAGAACTGAACTTACCTGACAGTGCCGTTGACAGCTTCGGTTATTATAAAGTAACAAGCCCGGTAACCGGTAAAATCATTTCGTCAATGGGGCTGCAATCTCGTATTCTGGGGAAATTTGACCATCAGAATAAAATACAGAATATCGCACTCTCCTGGACGGGTACTAATGACCTCCTTGATATTCCGGATTATACACAATTAAATAATGGCAATATAACACCGCACCTCGAGCCGTTACTGAATGCGGTAAAATCATTGGCTGTAAAAAACAATTTATCTGCACAAGATATTATTATCACCGGAAATAGTCTGGGGGGCGGACTGGTTAATATCAATGCGAAAGCCAGAGAGACACTGGCGGGCGGATTCTTTAAAAACAGCAATTACATTGCATTTGCCAGTCCTTATATTCATGATGACGGCTCTGTTCTGAATGCCGGATTTGAAAATGATGCGGTATTCCGTATTGCCGGTGACGCCGGTTCCTTTTTTGACGCGCTTTCCGGGACTAAACCCTTTGTGGTCAATCCGGATCGGCATTATAACTCCACGCTCAACAATGTTATTTCTTTCGATGATCCGCACTCTCTTAATCTGATCGGTGGCGGAAATTATCTCGCGAAGTCGTTACTGAATATCCCGGTCGGCTGGACGCCTCATGTTATTAATATGATCACAGACAGCTGGGAACGTATTGCGACCTCTGAGTTTTATCCGCTGATGAATAAAGACAGTGTTATTATCATCGATAATTTATCCCGTCTGATGCGCAATACAAAATGGGTGGGTGATATTTATCCGGATACCGGACATTACGGTAAACCGGCATTTATTCTCGGGAATCAATACAATAATATGTTAAAAGGAAATAATGCAGGTGATTATATTTCAGCCGGACCGGGTAATGATAAAATAAAACCCGGTTATGGTGCAGACGTAATCAACGGCGGAACCGGTACGGATACACTGTTATTGCATGGTTATGCCAAAGACTGGGATTGTTACAGATCAGGTGAATTTGTATTTTTCAGGCCAAAAGACGGCAGCGGAATGAAAAAAGTCAGAGATATTGAAAAAGCTGAATTTTCATCCGAATATAATAAGATCTATTCCATTCATAATACACCGGGAAATAAATCTTTATTTTCCGTTAAACAGGAAGGAAAAATTCGTTATAAAAAATCAGTAACAGGTACTGATGAGGCTGATGATTTAACCGGCAGTGCCGTTTTTTCCCCGGCAGGTAACAATACACTGCACGCTCTGAAAACCGGCAGTCTGCTGGTCAGCGGACAAGGCAATGATGTATTGATTGGCAACGATGGTAATGATGAATTATACAGCGGCGGGGAAAATGATTTTCTGTACGGGGGTAAGGGCAATGATATTTTATTTGGCGGGACAGGTGATGACATTTTTCATTTTGACAAAAACAGCGGCGGAAAAACAGATATTATGGATTTCAATCAGTATGCCGGTGATCATGATGTTATTCTGTTTACATCAGATATATTTAAAGATGTGAATGATGTACTGTCTCACGGACATAATTCCGGCGGAAATGTTGTTATTACACATCCGGATCATGTTATTACTGTCCATGATTATACATTAGATATGTTAGTTAAAAATCAGGTACTGAGCGTTATCTGACGCCGGAAAATTCCGGCGTTTTTTATATCCGGTATTTTTATCAGCGTTCCCAGTATGATTCTTCCAGGCTGTCTTCCCGGTCCGGTAACCCTTTGGTCAGACGCGGTGAGTGCTGAATCAGTACCTGATAGCTGACACGGTTGGCATATTTGCAGACCTGTGCCAGAGAAGAGTAGGTCAGATAGCGGCGCTGGTGCTTACTGGAGTTAGGGATATTCATCCGGTGATAGCTGTTGGCCGTAATGTCATGCAGTAATGCCGATAATGCCCCGTCGCCGGCACCGTTGGTGTTCATTATCTTATCCGGGCCGCCCATATAAGGCTCGATATGGGAATAGACCCGCGCTGCATCCTGACAATCTTTCTGACGCATTGCTCGGCTGAATTCATAACGGTTAAATTCCGCCAGTGCGCCCGGTAACAGCGGGTGGGTGGTTTCGCGCATAAATTCTTTTTCTGAATAACCGGCCATATATAACCCGGCAGGACCTGCGGTACACAGCACCAGATCCACCCAATCGAGAGCTTTATCTGACGCCAGAAGCGGGTCGGCAATTCCGGTCAGTGCCAGCGCTTCTTCTTCATTCATTGCCAGCACAGAGACGTTTTCCGCGAGGAAATCACGCCACCACTGCGGATCTTCCGCAATCACATGTTTGGTGCCCAGTGTCAGGATCACCGGCACATCATGTTTTTTCGCGTATTCAATGGCTTTTATGGTGGCATCCGGCATCGGTTCGCCCGGTTTGCAGCGCACCAGATAGGCGGTCAGCACCAGTGCGGAGGCTTCCGCAATGATCGCTTCCGGAATGCTTTCCGGACGCAGCTGGTTCATCAGCCCAGGGCTGATGGCAAATGTCCGCTCGCCGTTTTCACTGATCAGGGTAAAACAGCGGCCAATCGGGCCGTCAACACCCTGTAAATAGTTGAGATCCATACGGCTGGATGTGTTGCACAGATAATAATAGGCATAGCTGCCAATCTGAATATTATTGCACATGGTGCCCAGCAGCACAGAACGGTCGTCTGCCAGGACGGAATAATTGTGGAGAGTATTACCGATAGTGCCGCCGGCAAATTCATGCGTGATCAGCGAACGCTCAATCAGCTCCCGGTAGAGCTCTTCAGCCACATCATCCTCAATGACCAGCGAATGCCCGCGGCTGAGCTGATAACGGCGGATAAAATCATCATCCACATTGGCTTCAATATCCACCAGCGTCTGATCAATACCAACGATATAGGCGCGGGTATTTTCATCATCTTTCATCAGCTGGACTGGCTGTAATAACGGGTCACGCAGGCTGACCGGGAAATAGTGTTTGGATTTGCGTCTGCCGGGGAATTTCATAAAGGTTCATGGCCGGAAAAAAAGATGTCGCATTTTATCATAATGCAACGAAGAATGTGAGCGGACAGAACCCTCAATGTCCGCTCAACCGGAAATTATGCTGTTTTTTTTCTGTTAACAAACATATTCCATGAAAAAACCGCCATCACTGCAAGGATAAACCCTAAAAAGGCAGATGCAATGAGGTACATTTTCGTACCGGGGCCGTCTTTCACCACCGGCAGATCCGGGGATTCGGTCACGGTGAACGGAATAATATTCAGTGAGAAAGGCGCGATACTTTTGATGGATTTCAGGGTATAGGCTCTGTCCAGAAGATCCGCATCCACCGCCGGTAAATCGAGTGCTTTCAGGGAGTCTATCATCTGTGTCACCGCAGGGCGGCCCATGGCACTGTAAGACGCTACCGGGTCTGCTCCCGGATTCTGAGGCGGGGCAGAAGCCGCCACCGGTGCAATCCGTTCTGCCGCCGCCAGGTAAGCCAGCGTCTGCTCGCGCTGATGTTCTGCTTTCACCAGTGCCACCCGGTACTGGCTCTGACCGGCACTCAGCGCAGCCCCGAGGTTTTCCTGCAACTGTGTCTGCATCACATTCCGGCTGTATTGCGCGGTGTAATCGAGGTAATCCGACAGCATTTGCTGTGCGGTCTGCGGATCAGCAGCGGTGAAGGTGACTTTGGCGGTAGCCGGTTCCAGTATGTTTCCGTCCGTTTTCTGAAAGCCGAAGGATCCGGAAACGGTGGTATCCCCCTGTGAGAGACGAAATGATTCCTGTACTGACGGCGACTGCCAGACCGTACCGAAAACATTAAATGCCGCAGGTAAATCAGAGACCGCAGACACGTTAAGTGCATTCATCTGCAGACGGACGTTATCCAGATCCGGCATATCGCGGAGATCTGTCTCCGTCACTTCGGCTGTGCTGGTCCATTTCTGCGGCAGTATTTTGGCGACACCAAACCCGGCGGCAGCGAATAATACGGTCACAATGACGATAAAAATCTTATGCCGGTACAACAGCTTCAGCAGATCAATAATATCGATCTCGTCATTATTAAGGTTAACTGACCCTTTCTCATTCACCATATCCGTAGCACCCGTCCTGTCTGCAATGAAATACTGAATTTTAGGTAAAATAAACAGTAATATCTGTCATGTGAAATACTGAATTTTACTTAAAATGAACAGTAATATCTGCCATTTTTCAGCTAATTAATTGTCACATAGGTAATGTTAACATTAATTCCTTAAAATTCTACGCATAGCAGTGGTATATTTCGGACTATTCCAGATTGGTATGTGAAAAAACTAACCAACTAACGTCCGCATTAGTTTTATATGAATTTCATCATCATTAAGAGACTGAATGTAATGATATTCAACCCCTCCTGAAGACAAAAAGAATGTTTTATTCTGTTCCCTGATTTCTTCTAATGTTTCCAGACAGTCCGCAGAAAACCCCGGACACATCACCTGAACGGATTTAACGCCTTTTGAGGGTAATAACTTCATGGTTTCATCAGTATAAGGCGTAAGCCACGGCTCGCGGCCAAAGCGGGACTGATAAGTGTGCATGATACGTTCTGCCGGGAAATTAAGTCTTTCCCGCAGTAATGCTGTTGTCGCTTCACATTCCGCCGGGTAAATATCCCCTTCTTTCGCATAACGGACAGGAATACCGTGATAGGACAAAATCAGCCGGTCAGGCACCCCGTGTTTTGCGAATGCCGCTTCTGCCGACTGTGCCAGTGCCTCAATATAGAGCGGGTGAGTCGCGTAACTGCGGATAAAACGGAGTGACGGGAATGTCCGGCGGCGTTTAAAGATATCCGCCAGCCCGTCAAAGACCGCAGCGGTGGTTGAGCAGGAATACTGCGGATACAGCGGCAGAACATCCAGATGTGTCACGCCCTGCGCCAGAAGGGCATCAACCGCAGATTCCAGCGGCGGCGAGCCATAGCTCATCCCCAGTTCCACCGGTGTCCCCGGCATCTGTGCAGCCAGTGCCGCCTGCTGGCGGCGGCTGTATACCAGCAGCGGGGAACCCTCTTCCATCCAGACAGACTGATAAAGCTTCGCCACACGCGGTGAGCGGAACGGCAGCACAATACCGCGCAGAATACACTGCCAGAGCAGCGGAGAGACATCCACCACACGCGGGTCACTCAGGAACTGCTTCAGATAGCGTTTTACCGCCGGGGTTTCCGGCGCATCCGGAGTCCCTAAATTAACCAGTAAAACGCCGCGTTTGTATTGATTTGTCATCAGAAAATCCTGTCAGCAACTGAGAATGATTGTCAGGGTAATGTATTGTATGTAATGATTCTTATTCTTTTCTGCCATGTTCTTCATTCTTTTGTCCGCAGGTTCGCTGGCTGCTCTCTGTCACCCCGGTCACATACTGATGTATGCTCCCGGTGTGCCTTCGTTTGCCGCCTGCCTGCAAACAAAATGATTTTGAACACCGTCCTTCATCCTGTGTCCGCAGGTTCGCTGGCTGCTCTCTGTCACCCCGGTCACATACTGATGTATGCTCCCGGTATGCCGCAGATCAGGATAAAAAAAGGCAGCCGTTTGGCTGCCTGACAGAAATAAGTGCCGGATTAACCCAGAATACGGGCTAATTCCTGACTGACTTCGCTTACCGGACGGGTGCCGTCAATACGGTTGTATTTCACGTCACTCATCTGAGCTTCTTTCTGATAGTACTGGATCAGTGGTGCAGTCAGCTGATGGTATTCCACCAGACGCTTACGGACGGTCTCTTCCTGATCATCTTTACGGATGGTCAGTTCTTCACCGGTCACGTCGTCTTTATTTTCTGTCTTCGGCGGATTGTATTTTACATGATACACACGGCCTGAGCCCGCATGTACACGGCGGCCGATAATACGGTCAACGATAATCTCATCCGGAACATCAAATTCCAGAACGAAATCAACGGTGATACCGGCTTCTTTCATTGCATCTGCCTGCGGAATGGTACGCGGGAACCCGTCCAGCAGGAAGCCGTTACGGCAGTCATCCTGTTTGATGCGCTCTTTAACCAGTGCGATAACTAATGCGTCAGTCACTAATTTGCCGTTGTCCATCAGTTCTTTTGCCCGGAGACCCAATTCACTGCCGGATTTCACTGCTGCACGCAGCATGTCACCCGTCGAGATCTGAGGGATCCCGTATTTTTCCATGATAAACTGAGCCTGAGTCCCTTTACCGGCGCCCGGAGCGCCGAGCAGAATAATACGCATTGCGTAAACCCCTTGCTGGTTGCTTTTTTATAATTCGGATAAAAACAAGCTACCATACCATTTGTCAGGGTATGGACTCAAGAAAAGCGGGGAAACTCTGCCGTTCGTTTTTCCTGACTTCAATAAAAAAACCACATGATCGTCATGAAATCATGTGGTTTTTAAGCGGGTTATGCGCGATTTCGCTCACCCGTCGCGGGAACGCCTGTTTTTAGCCTAATAACAGACTATTCATCCGGGAAACGAATTCGTTCGGATCTTCCAGGGTTCCGCGTTCAACAAACAGCGCCTGATCGAGCAGCAGATTGATCCAGTCGGCAAAGCGGCTTTCATCCTGCTGTTCTGCAGCCAGTTTCACCAGCGGGTGTTCCGGGTTCAGTTCAAAGTTGTATTTCACTTCCGGCGCCTGCTGGCCGGCGGCGGCAAACAATTTCGCCATCTGTGTGCTCATATCATCAGCATCGGTGGTGACAATCGCCGGGGTTGAAGTCAGACGGTGGGTCAGTTTCACTTCTTTCACGCGATCACCGAGCAGTGTTTTCACCCGCTCAACAAACGGTGCCAGCTCTTTGTCTGCTTCTTCTTTCGCTGCCGGATCTTCATCCGCCAGTTTTTCCAGCGACTCATCCGCTTTGCTGACAGACTGGAAGGTTTTACCATCAAATTCATTGAGGTAGTTCATCATCCACTCATCGATGCGATCGGAGAGCAGCAGCACTTCAATACCTTTCTTGCGGAACAGTTCCAGGTGCGGACTGTTTTTCGCAGCCGCATAGCTGTCAGCAGTGATGTAGTAAATTTTCTCCTGACCTTCCGCCATGCGGGATACATAATCCGCCAGGGAAACGGTCTGCGCGGAGGTATCCTCCTTCGTGCTGGCAAAACGCAGCAGTTTGGCGATCAGCTCTGCATTGCTGCTGTCCTCGCCCGGACCTTCTTTCAGCACCAGGCCGAACTGCTGCCAGAAGGTCTGGTATTTTTCAGCATCATTATTGGCCAGTTTCTCCAGCATCTGCAGAACACGTTTGGTCAGTGCGCTGCGCAGGCTGCGGGTCACAGCGCTGTCCTGTAAAATTTCACGGGAGACGTTGAGCGGCAGATCATTGGAATCGATCAGACCGCGCACAAAGCGCAGATAGTTCGGCATAAACTGTTCCGCGTCATCCATGATAAACACGCGCTGGACATACAGGCTCAGGCCACGACGCTGGTCGCGGTGCCACAGGTCAAACGGTGCCACAGACGGGATATAGAGCAGGCTGGTGTACTCCTGCTTCCCTTCCACACGGTTATGCGCCCATGTCAGCGGATCAGCGAAATCATGGGAGAGATGCTTGTAAAACTCATTATATTCTTCATCACTGATGTCGTTTTTATTGCGCGTCCACAGTGCCTGAGCTTTGTTGATTTTTTCCCAGATAACAGTGCCGTCTTCTTCATTTTTGCTTTCGATTTCCACCGGCAGCGCAATATGATCAGAATATTTGCCGATAACTGAGCGCAGACGCCAGTCATCGAGGAACTCATCTTCCCCTTCACGGAAATGCAGGGTGATTTCAGTACCGCGTGAATCCTTATGGGTTTTGGCGATAGAGTAATCCCCTTCCCCTTCCGATTCCCAGAATACCGCCTGATCAGACGGCACACCTGCGGCACGGGTGATCACCGTGACTTTGTCTGCCACGATAAAGGCGGAATAGAAACCCACCCCGAACTGACCGATCAGCTGGCTGTCTTTTGCCGCGTCAGAGCCGAGCGATTCGAGGAAAGCTTTGGTGCCGGATTTGGCAATGGTGCCCAGGTTGTCGATAACCTCATCACGGGTCATCCCGATACCGTTATCACTGATGGTCAGAGTGCGTTTTTCTTTATCAGCGGACAGACGGACATGCAGATCGCCGTCATTTTCATACAGTGAATTGTCGGATAAGGCACGGAAACGCAGTTTATCGGCCGCATCAGAGGCGTTGGAGATAAGCTCGCGCAGGAAAATTTCTTTGTTGGAATAAAGTGAGTGGATCATTAACTGCAGAAGTTGTTTTACTTCTGACTGAAAACCACGGGTTTCTTGTTCTTGCAGACTCATGAATAACCTCAGACTGACTTATCAACGAAAAAAAACAGGATAAAAATCAGGTGGGGCCGGTCTTTACATTTTCAAGGCAAACGGGGAATTTTTTGTGACAATTCTGAGAAAAAGTGACAGACGGCACAGACCGTCTGTCCGGGTAACAGGCAAAAATTGCTGTCAGTAACCGCTGTTGTAACGGATTTTCTGACGTCCGGCAATGGAGTGGGACAAGGTCGTACCGTCCACCATTTCCAGCTCACCGCCGACCGGTACACCATGGGCGATACGGCTGGCGGAGACATCATACTGCGCGCACATTTCCGCAATATAGTTGGCGGTGGCTTCCCCTTCCACTGTCGGGTTGGTCGCCAGGATCACCTCAGTGATGGTTTCCTGAGCCAGCCTCGCCTCCAGTTTATCCAGCCCGATATCCATCGGACCGATGCCGTCCAGCGGTGACAGGTGTCCCATCAGCACAAAGTAACGGCCGGAAAACTGTCCTGTCTGCTCAATCGCGTGGATATCCGCCGGGCTTTCCACCACACAGATAAGGCCGGTCTGCTGACGGCGCGGGTTGGCGCAGATAGTACACTGTTCCTGCTCGGTAAACGTCCGGCAGTCCCGGCAGTGACCGATTTCCGACATGGCACGGGTCAGCGCCTGTGCCAGGCGCATCCCGCCGCTGCGGTCGCGCTGTAACAGCTGAAACGCCATACGCTGCGCCGATTTCGGCCCGACGCCCGGCAGGCAGCGCAGGGCGTCCATCAGTGCTTCAAGAAGCGGACTGGTTTGCATCAGAACGGCATCTTAAAGCCCGGCGGCAGCTGCATTCCGCTGGAGACTGACGCCATTTTTTCTTTCTGGGTTTCGTCGATACGACGCGCGGCATCATTGAATGCGGCAGCAATCAGATCTTCGAGCATCTCTTTGTCGTCTTCCATCAGGCTTGGATCGATTTCCACACGGCGGCAGTTATGTGCGCCGTTGATAGTCACTTTAACCAGGCCTGCACCGGATTCACCGGTGACTTCCGTATTTGCAATCTCTTCCTGCATCTGCTGCATTTTATCCTGCATTTGCTGGGCTTGTTTCATGAGATTGCCCAAACCGCCTTTACCGAACATAGTTTTCTCTCTTTGACTGAATTGCGTATTCCAACGCAGGGTGGTTAAACAGGCCGGATACTCTCTTCATCCAGTTCCGCATCAAAAAAAGTCAGCAGAGTCTGAATGGTTTTATCCGTCACAATGGACTGACGCGCCTGCGCCAGCATCTCTTCATAAATAGCCTGCCGCCATTCCAGCGGCGTTTTCATGCTGACATCATCGTCTTCACAAATCGTGAGACTGATAACTTTACCATAAAGTTCACTCAGTGCATCACTCAGCACACTGTGTGCTGATTTTGAATTCAGGTGGCGCTGCGAGGTACGCAGATGCAGACAAATACTGTCTTCCCCGGTCTGCTCTTTCACGGCATTCAGCGCCAGTTGCTGCACCAGTTTCGGCAGCTGCATTTTATCAATATCCGCCGCCCACGGATCCCGTTCCCGGGCAGCAACAGCCAGCTTTTCAGCCACTTCCGGTGTTTTTTCGTGCTCAAGGGCTTTTTTGATATCTTTCGGGCGCGCAACCGGGTTTTTTTCTTCCGGTTCATCCTGTTTCTGCGGACGCCACTGGTACGGCTGCGGTTTTCCGGATGCTTTCGGCTGCGGTGCAGACACAGCACGTCCCCGGCGGTTTTCAGTCACGGCAGCGAGTCGCTCCAGTGCTGAGTTCGCCGGTTTCCCCTTATCCGTTAAGGTAACCGGCTCAGACTTTTTTGACGGCGGGGTCTCCTGCCGGTTCAGCGCATCACGGGCTCTCAGCAGCTGGGCTGTCGGGTTATTTTCCGTTTCCTGCGGCATCACCGGCGGCGGTGTACTGCGTGCCGGTGCGGCCGGTGCTGCGGTCTGCGGTTGTGACGGCAGAGAAACCGGTGCCACGGACGGCGCGGTGATCACGTCATCAATCACATTACGCGGATGAAATGCCAGCGCACGTAACAGTGCCATTTCCGCTCCCATACGTCTGTCCGGCGCATACGGCAGCTCTTTGCGGCCGACCAGCAGTGTCTGGTAATAGAGTTGCAGATCCGCAGGAGCAATAGCCCGGGCCAGGATACGCAGACGCTCTTCTGTCACACCGGCAGCACTGTTTTCCTGTACCGGCAGCAGTTGCAGCATGGCAATTTTATGCAGCGCCGCCAGCATTTCTGTCAGCAGATTATCCCAGTCCGCGCCCCGTGATGCGGCATCGTTCACACCGTTCATCACCTGAACGCCATCCCCTTTCACCAGGGCTTCCAGGATAGTCAGCGGCTGCTCGTCGTCGAGAGTACCGAGCATCTGCGTGACCACGTCCGTGGTCACTTTTCCGGCACCAAGCGCAATCGCCTGATCCGCCAGACTCAGCGCATCACGCATACTGCCGTCGGCGGCACGGGCCAGTAACAGTCGTGCACGGGCATCATTTTCAATCTGTTCTGCGGTCAGAATGGTATCAAGCTGCTGACTGATCTGATCCACATCCAGCGCTTTAAGATGGAACTGTAAGCAGCGGGATAAAATTGTCACCGGCAGCTTTTGCGGGTCGGTGGTCGCCAGCAGGAATTTGACGTGCTCCGGCGGCTCTTCCAGGGTTTTCAGCAGCGCATTAAAGCTGTGGCGGGAGAGCATGTGAACTTCATCGATAAGATAGACTTTGAAACGCCCGCGTGACGGGGCGTACTGGACGTTATCCAGCAGTTCACGGGTATCTTCCACCTTGGTGCGCGACGCGGCATCGATCTCAATCAGATCAACAAACCGCCCCTGCTCAATTTCCAGGCAGTTCCGGCATTTGCCGCACGGCGTGGCGGTGATGCCCTGCTCACAGTTAAGGCCTTTGGCAAACAGGCGTGCCAGGGTGGTTTTTCCGACCCCGCGGGTACCGGAAAAGAGATAGGCGTGGTGCAGCCGCTGATGTTCCAGCCCGTTTGCGAGCGCTGTCAGAACATGCTGCTGACCGATAACCTGTGAAAATGTTTGTGGTCGCCACTTACGGGCAAGGACTTGATAGCTCATGGATTCCGCAGAGAGTGAACATGATTTTCCATCATGCTACCACAGCCTCACCACAATGGGCGAGGCTGAGTTTGCGTTTAATACGGGGAGAGACTCAGCCGCCGGCATATTCCAGCAGGCAGAAGCTGTGTACACCTTCCGCTTCAAGGCGTTTCGCGCCGCCGAGATCCGGCAGGCCGATAATAAAGGCCGCCTCATGCACTTCACCGCCCAGACGGCGGATCAGACGGATGGTCGCATTGACGGTGCCGCCGGTGGCCAGCAGGTCATCGACAACCAGCACATTGTCACCGCTGCTGATGCTGTCTTTATGCATCTCCAGGGTGTCAGTGCCGTATTCCAGATCATAGGTTTCGCTGAGGGTATCACACGGTAATTTCCCTTTTTTGCGGACCGGGACAAAGCCGACACCCAGACGTAACGCAACCGGTGCGCCGAATAAGAATCCGCGGGCTTCAGTGCCCACGACTTTGGTGATCCCTTTGTCTGCGAAATGCGCCACCAGCATATCAATCGTCAGACGATAGGCTTCAGGGTCAGACAGTAATGTGGTGATGTCGCGAAACAGTACCCCTTCCTTAGGATAGTCAGGGATAGTCCGGATACTTTCTTTAATAAATTGCAGTTGTTCAGCAGTTGCGCTCATAATAGGTGCCATAGAGAGAACACGAAACCTCAGAATCTATGCAAATCAGGGGAAAATTGCAACCGTATCCCGTGACTTTGCCGGTTATTTGTTGTTTTATATCAAACAGACTAAAAAATGCTTCCGTAGTTATCAGATCCTCAACAACGATCCCGGGCACATTTCACTGAGGCGGATATGAACACCAGACAATTGTTACAGGCGCTGCGGCAGAAAATCAGCGCGCTGGAAGCGCAAATTGCCCCGATAGCAGACCGGGAGCTGAGCCAGCGTTGCTTCGATGATACCCTGTTCGCCGCCCGTAATAAAACCCTGCGTCTCTGCATGGATGAATTACTGCACCATACTGATCAGCTTGAGCTGTGTGCGGATGAAAACCGGGCAGAACAGGTACGCTTTCTGGCGGAAAAAATTGTTGCCCAGATTGCGGCACTGAGCCGCGAAGCGGCAACGCAGTCCCTGCGGCAGAAAGAGCAAAGCTATGTGAAACGGGACAGCCAGGTGGATCTCTATCAGCGTCTGGCGCAGCATCAGGATTATGAGCGCCGGCTGGCACAGATGACCGATGACCGCGAGCTGGCCCTCGGCCGCGCACAGACCTTTGCCGAACAGCAAAAACTGCAGAAAGAGCTGGCAGCACTGGCCGGACGCCTTGTCCGCTGCCGTCAGGCGCTGCAGCGGATAGAGCGGCAGATTGAACGCCACGACGGCACCGAATTTTAATCAGATACCGGATATCCCCATGAGTCTTGAAAATGCCCCCGATGAGGTAAAACTGGCGGTCGATCTTATCTGTCTGCTGGAAGAGAACCGCATCCCGCCCGTAACCGTGCTCGCGGCGTTACAGATTGTCCGTCGCGATTATGAAAACAAACTGCGCGATACTGACGGTGATCAGGCCGGCTGAGCGCCGTCATCCTTATCTTTTCCCTGCACCTGCACTTCTTTACCGCTGTTCTGATCGTGGAGATACACTTCCAGCTGGTTGAAGGCGATATTGATATCGTTTTCGCGCGCCATCCGGTCAATCGCGCGGTTCACTTCATCCGTGGTGGCACTGCGGTCACCGATGGTGCGCACATAGAAACGCAGCTGGTGATCGAGACTGCTGGCACCAAACTCGGTAAAATACACGCCCGGTGCCGGGTCAGTCATTACTTTCGGGTTATCGGTGGCGGCTTTCAGTAAGACCTCTTTCACTTTCGCCAGATCCGAACCGTAAGCCACACCGACATTAATCACAATCCGCGTGACCGTATCAGACAGTGACCAGTTGGTCAGGCGCTCGGTCATAAAGGCTTTGTTCGGGATAATCACTTCTTTGCGGTCAAAATCAATCACCGTGGTCGCACGGATACGGATTTTGTTAACCGTACCGGAGAAGGTGCCGATAGTGACGGTATCGCCGATGCGGATCGGGCGCTCGAACAGAATAATGATACCTGAGACAAAGTTGGCAAAGATTTCCTGTAACCCGAAGCTGAGACCGAAGGTTAAGGCTGCCGCCAGCCACTGTAATTTACCCCACGACACCCCGAGCGTACCGAACGCGGCAATCGTCCCGATCCCGACAATCAGGTAAGTCAGAATCGTGGTGATGGCGTACGAGGTGCCCTGACGCAGTGAGAGACGTGAGAGCACAAGGACTTCCAGCAGCCCCGGCAGGTTGCGCATCATTATCCAGGAAATCACCACAATCAGGACAGACAGGATAAGATCCCCGAGCGTAACCGCCTCTGCCACATTCCCCAGCGCGGTATCGACGTTGTAATGCCACAGAGTGATACTGTCGAAGAAGGAGAATATGGTAATAAAATCAGACCATATACCGTAGAACGCCACCGCAAAGACAATAAACAGAACCATCGAGGTCAGCCGCAGCGACTGCTGGTTAATCAGCTCCATCGACATCGGCGGCTCTTCCACAATCATATCCGGGACATCATCCCCCTCATGTTGTTCTTTATGCTGAACCTGCTGTTTCTGACGGCGGGCCAGCGCACGCTGATAAGTCAGCCGCCGCGCCGCCAGAGCCAGGCCGCGCAGACAGGTGTGATACACCATATACCACATCAGCAGCAGATAGAGGCTGTCTATCCAGCGGCTGCTCAGGCGCAGCGCCGTGTAGTAATACCCCAGACCGACCAGCACCACCAGAACCAGCGGGGAGAACGTCAGCAGGGTCAGCAGAAACGCCCGCACCAGGTGAGAGCCTTTCTCGCGCCAGATCTCAATGCAGAACGGCAGTGTGAATGCAAAGACGAACACCAGCGCCACCGGCACCACCAGCTGACCAATCACATCATCCACCAGACGCAGCGGATATTCCATGCCGTAAGCGGCCCACAGCATAATCGGCAGCAGCGGCAGGGCCAGACGCACCAGTCTGCGGCGGCCGGTACGGCAGATCTCCGGGTCAATCCCGAAGTGCGTGACCGCAATTCCTTCCGGTTTCATCACCCGGTAGCTCCACTCGAACAGCACCCAGAAGAGAGCCAGCTGGCGGGAGATAGTCCACATCAGCGCGGAATCCGCACTGCCGGTTTTCAGGCAAAAATACCCGAAAGCGATCACAAGCAGTGAGGAAGGCAGGGTTTTGATCAGCGTCAGCCCCAGCGCCATCGGCGTGTATATCTGCCGGTCTTTTTTCAGTCGTCCGACATCGGCATTAATTTCAGCCAGTTTGGTATCAATATTCTTGGTGCCGAAACGCAGCAGCAGCGCAATAATCAGCAGCGGAATGGTAATAAAGAGGGAATTGACAAAACCGTTGACCAGGCTTTGCAGTGACCAGTTCAGATCCAGTGACGTCAGCTCCTGTTTGGCTGCGCCCGGGAAAGACTGAAACCAGGCCAGGTTTACCGGCTTGTTACTGTTGACCCAGAAAATCTGCTGCGCGAGGGTTTTCTCCAGTGAAGCCACTACGGTAACCAGCTGAGTCTGATCCAGCTGCAGGTTAATCGCCTGGGAAATCTGGTTGCCCATCTGGGTATTCAGCTGATCCAGCAGATCCTGACGGACGGACACCACCTGCATCAGTGCATGCTTCTGAGCCCGGAGATCCGCTTCGGTCGCCGGTACATCATGGGTTTTGGCGTATTCATCAATCAGGGTACTGACGAAATTGTCCGGCTGATAAAGCTTGTCGCGCTGTTGGTTGATTTCAAACTGCGCCAGGCGCATATCCGCAATTCTGTCCGGTAAATCCTTAATCAGCAAATCCGGCGGCAGGTTGATCTGCTCTTTAAACAGGATACGGGAGAGCAGCAGACTGCCGCGCAACACCGTAATCTGCTCTTTGAGGTTGCGCTCGGATTGCAGCGCGCGATCCAGAATACTGCGTATTTTAATCGTGCGCTGCACCAGCTGGTTATTATCACGGGTAGCGGCGACCAGTTTTTCACTTAAATCATGATTGAGCGCGATTTCACGCTGCACCAGCGGATCGTCCTGCATATTACGCGGGGTATCATCCGAACTCTGAGCCTCTTTGGCTGCTTCTTCCGAATAATCCAGCCGTTTACTGCTGACGGTTTCCTGAATCACATCAATATTGCTTTCCAGCTGCCTGATGCGTTCCACCACATAGTCACGCTGCACCTGCAGCAGGTTCTGCAGCAGGGTGTTCGACTGTAATGCCCGCTTCTGATAATCAATCTGCTGCTGTAAGTAATACTGCTCTACCTGAAGGGCTTCAATTTCCGTCGGCCGCAGCACTTTCTGGGCCGCCATAGAGTCATTCAGTTCAACTCGGATCTGCTGCAGGCGCTGCACATTGGCATACATAATATTCTGCGCGCGTTCAGGCTGAGTCTGGAGTGCAATCAGATCACTGTTATAAGAAGAGAGGTTATTCTGTGCGGTCTGCAACGCCTCAAGGGTGCTGTTAAGTTTCATCTCCAGCTGTGAGAGCGGCAGATTCTCAATGGAGGCCCGGTACTCCGCCACGCCTTCATCCGTTAATGATTTAATCTGCGTTAATTTTTGTGTGACCTGATCTGACAGTTTCGGGGCTTCATCCACCCGTTTTTTCAGTGCCTGTGATTTCTCTTTCAGGGCATCGAGATTGTCATAAAACACCAGCGCCCGCTCCAGATCCTGCACTGATAACTTATCAGCAGCAGTCTGCTCTTTGCGGTTATTCAGGGCATTGAGTTCGGTCTGAATGGTGTTACGGTCCGGAATATCCGGCGCGGCCGCCAGTGCACTGTTCTGAACCAGTACCGGCAGCAGAAAGATAAAACAGGTAAAAAGACGGAGGAAAATCTGCCTCAGCAGACCGGAAGCCGGGACACGGCTGATTCGCTTCATAATAATATCCACCTGTATCTGCCCTTCCCCGGCTGTTTGTTTCAGGTTATCTGATTAAAAGGTAATGATTTTTTCTGCATCCAGTGACCACTGTGCCAGTTCGGCCAGCGTCCCGACCTGCACACCGTCCACCAGCGGAAGCTCAGTGATACCGCGCGCATCGGTACAGGTTTTGCACAGCTTAATCTCTGTTTTCTGTGCCGCCAGGATCTCCAGCATCTGTTTCAGGTTATAACCTTCTTTCGGCTGCTGACCGCGTAACCCGGCAACCACCGCATCTGACATCAGAAAAATATTCATCGGCACCTGAGTATCCTGCTCTTTAATCGCAATTGCCAGACGCAGAGCATTAAATAAAGATTCACTGCCATACGCAGCGCCGTTAGCAATAATTAATACAGGCTTCATACATGATATCCTTAAGGTTAATGTTATAAAATGTAAATCAGGCGTCTGCCGACGGTAGTTGCATATTTTTACTGAGCATTAACATATCCAGATAACCGTCAACCAAATATTCGGCCTGCCCGCTGATATTAAAACTCTCGCTGGAAAAGAGCCAGTTTTCTAACAGCCCGGTTATCATCCCGCGCAGCATAATAGCCGCACGGCGCAGGTCGAGGGTTGACGGCAGCAGCCCCAGTGTGACGCTTTCTATCAGAAAAGATTCTATTCTGGAGTATTCCGCAGCATATAAATTTTGCCTGATGGTAATTAATTCGCTCATTTCACCGGTAAATTCACATTTATGAAATGAAATGCTCAAAATAGCCCGCATTTTGGGATCGGATGCCACAGACGTCAGAATGTAA
Source organism: Morganella morganii H1r (assembly GCF_000633515.1). Taxonomy (GTDB): domain Bacteria; phylum Pseudomonadota; class Gammaproteobacteria; order Enterobacterales; family Enterobacteriaceae; genus Morganella; species Morganella morganii_B. The sequence continues at coordinate 79,263 of NZ_AYMP01000004.1, forward strand.
ATTAATATTTTCTTAAACACTAAAAGTGGATTATCCGGGTATTTTGCCCGATACTCTTGTTCAATAAAGCCAATTTTCGTATCGGTTATCGAACAGACTTCAGTAAACAGATCAACTTTATTTTTGAAGTGCCAATAGATCGCACCACGGGTCACACCTGCTTGCTTTGCAATATCCACTAATGACGTCGCAGACACGCCCCGCTCACTGAAGGCGGTCAATGCGGCATCAATAATCTGCCGGCGGGTTTCGCCGGCCTGTTGTTTAGTTTTTCGTGCCATGTAAGGCCTGTGTCATCTGAAGTTAATTTACATACATTCGTGTATGTTTGTATTATAGCACGCTGATTTATTAGTTAATCAACCATATTTACCGGTTAAAAATCGACATTTTATAGAGGTTTACTATGCGAAAAAACAGAGGCGTTCTACCTCTGGCGATGCTCGTTCTGTCCGGGAGCTTTCTGCTGTCCGGATGTGGTGAAGAGCAGAAGCAAGGGGGCGAAATGCCACCGCCGGATGTTAAAGTTGTCACACTGAAAGCTGCACCACTGACAGTGAGCACAGAACTGCCGGGACGAACTTCTGCTTACCGCATCGCGGAAGTACGCCCTCAGGTCGGCGGCATCATTTTAAAACGCAACTACAAAGAAGGAAGTGACGTCAAAGAAGGCGAATCGCTCTATCAAATTGATCCGGCTCCTTTTCAGGCCACGCTGAACAGCGCGCAGGCTGAACTGGCCAAAGCCAGAGCAAATGCCGAACTGGCCCGCCTGACAGTGAACCGCTATAAACCGTTGCTGGGAACAAACTATATCAGCCGCCAGGATTATGATGAGGCGGTCTCCACATACGCACAGGCTCAGGCTGCAGTCCAGGCTGCACAAGCCGCTGTTCAGACAGCACAAATCAACCTGAACTACACCAAAGTTACATCACCGATTTCCGGCCTGTCCGGGAAATCAAACGTGACTGAAGGTGCATTAGTGGCAACGGGTCAGACCCAGGCACTGACACTGGTTCAGCAGATTGACCCTATCTATGTGGATGTGACTCAGTCCAGCGATGATTATCTGCGTCTGAAACACGAAATCGCCAGCGGTGTCGTGGATAAAGAACAGGGTAAAGTGGCGGTCAGTCTGGTGACAGCGGAAAACAAAGATTATACCCATAAAGGTTATCTGGAATTCTCCGATGTGACGGTTGACGAAACCACCGGTTCTATCACCATGCGTGCCGTGTTCCCGAACCCGCAGGAAACCCTGCTGCCGGGCATGTTTGTCCGCGCCCGTGTTGATGAAGGTGTGCGTCCTGACGCCATCCTGATCCCTCAGCAGGGTGTTATCCGTACAGCCAAAGGGGGTGCGGTGGTTAACATTGTGAACGCCAAAAATGAAATCGAAGTCCGTCCGGTCACTGTCGGTCAGTCTTACGGCAGCTCATGGCTGGTCACATCCGGTGTGAACGATGGTGAGCGCGTGGTGGTTGAAGGCTTCCAGAAAATCAAAGCGGGTGCTGCCGTTAAGGCAACAGAAGCAGATTTAAATGCACAGCCGGCGGCTGCGCCGAAAAATACTGAATCTGCTCAGAAGTCCCAATAAGGAGTCAGTGATTCATGCCAAAGTTTTTTATTGAAAGACCGATATTTGCATGGGTAATCGCCATTATTACCATGCTTGCAGGTCTGTTGGCGATCATGAAACTGCCGGTGGCACAGTATCCGACTGTTGCACCGCCGACTATTTCAATTTCCGCAAACTATCCGGGCGCCGATGCCGAAACGGTTCAGAACACGGTAACGCAGGTTATCGAACAGAACATGAACGGTATCGACAAAATGGTGTACATGTCTTCAACCAGTGACTCAGCGGGTAACATGAATATCTCGCTGACCTTTGAAGCGGACGCCAACCCGGATATTGCTCAGGTACAGGTTCAGAATAAACTCCAGCTGGCAATGCCGCTGCTTCCTCAGGAAGTTCAGCAGCAGGGGATTACGGTTGAGAAATCAGCCAGTTCATTCCTGCTGGTGGCGGGTTTTATCTCTGAAGACGGCTCAATGTCACAAAATGACATTGCGGACTATGTCGGCTCCAACATCAAAGATCCGATCAGCCGTGTCGGCGGTGTGGGTGAGACCCAGCTGTTCGGCAGCCCGTATGCTATGCGTATCTGGCTTGACCCGGATAAACTGGTTAAATACAACCTGAGTACGATTGATATCATCAATGCCATTCAGGTACAAAACAACCAGGTTGCCGCCGGTCAGTTAGGGGGAACCCCGCCGGTACCAAACCAGCGCCTGAACGCCTCCATCATTGCACAGACCCGTCTGAACAGTCCTGAGCAGTTTCAGGAAATCATGCTGCGGGTTAACACTGACGGCTCCGTTGTCCGCCTGAAAGATGTGGCATATGTTGAACTGGGTGCAGAAAACTACGGCAGTATCGCCCGCTATAACGGTAAACCGGCAGCGGGTATCGGGATCAAACTGGCGACCGGCGCTAACGCACTGGATACCGCCAAAGCAGTCCGCGATACACTGAACAATATGTCCGAGTTCTTCCCGGACGGTCTGACTGTTGTTTATCCGTACGATACGACACCATTCGTCAAAATCTCCATTTTCGAAGTGGTGAAAACACTGGTCGAAGCGATCATGCTGGTGTTTGTGGTGATGTATCTGTTCCTGCAAAACTTCCGTGCAACGCTGATCCCGACAATCGCCGTACCGGTGGTACTGCTGGGGACCTTTGCCACCCTCGCCGCCTTCGGGTATTCGATCAATACCCTGACGATGTTTGCGATGGTACTGGCAATCGGTCTTCTGGTGGATGACGCCATCGTGGTGGTGGAAAACGTCGAGCGTGTTATGCAGGAGACCGGCCTGCCGCCGAAAGAAGCCACAAAAGTGTCGATGGTTCAGATCCAGAGCGCCCTGGTCGGTATCGCCATGGTGTTATCAGCGGTATTTATTCCGATGGCCTTCTTCGGCGGGTCAACCGGGGCAATCTACCGTCAGTTCTCGATTACCATTGTTTCCGCGATGATATTATCCGTCTTCGTGGCACTGATCCTGACACCGGCACTGTGTGCCACTATGCTTAAACCAATCACCAAAGGCAGCCACGGCACACAAACCGGGTTCTTCGGCTGGTTTAACCGTATGTTTGAGAAGCAGACCAACCACTACACCAACAGTGTGGGCCGTATGCTGCGCGGGACCGGGCGTTACCTGCTGATCTATGTGCTGCTGGTTGCAGGCATGATCTTCATGTTTACCCGTCTGCCGACATCGTTCCTGCCTGAAGAGGACCAGGGCGTACTGCTGACGATGGTTCAGTTATCTCCGGGCTCCACACAGGAACAAACCCAGATTGTTCTTGATGGTGTCAGTAAGTACTATCTGGAAAATGAAAAAGACGTGGTTGAATCTGTCTTTACCGTTAACGGCTTCGGCTTTGCGGGTCAGGGACAGAATATGGGTCTGGCGTTTATCGTTCTGAAAAACTGGGATGAACGTAAGGCGAAAGAAGATAAGGTGGAAGCGGTTGTTGCACGCGCCAACCAGCACTTCTTTACCGATACCTCAGCCATGATCTTCGCGGTTAACATTCCGCCGATTGTGGAACTGGGTTCATCCAGCGGCTTCGATCTCGAACTGATGGATAACGCCAACCAGGGTCATGAAGCACTGACCGCTGCCCGTAACCAGTTACTGAAGATGGCAGGCGAGCATCCGGATATGCTGGTGCAGGTGCGTCCGAACGGGATGGAAGATACCTCACAGTATCATATCCATGTCGATCAGCAGAAAGCAGAGGCATTAGGGGTTGATATCCAAACCATTAACGCCGCGCTGAGCACCATGTTCGGCGGCAGCTACGTCAACGACTTTATCGACCGCGGTCGTGTGAAGAAAGTGTACGTACAGGCTGATGCCCCGTTCCGTATGCAGCCGAAAAATATTGCTGAGCAGTATGTCCGCAATAATCAGGGTCAGATGGTACCATTCTCTGCCTTTATCGATACGCAAAAGGATCCGTGGACCTTCGGTTCACCGCGCCTTGAACGTTATAACGGTATTCCGGCTATGCAGATTCAGGGCAGCGCCGCACCGGGTAAAAGTAGTGGTGATGCGATGGCACTGATGGAAAGCATGGCGAAAGAACTGCCGCAGGGCTTTGGTGTTGAATGGACAGGTATGTCTTACCAGGAAAAACTGTCCGGTAACCAGGCACCTGCACTGTATACTATCTCTCTGATTGTGGTCTTCCTCTGTCTGGCGGCCCTGTATGAGAGCTGGTCGGTTCCGTTCTCTGTTATGCTGGTGGTTCCGCTCGGGGTTATCGGCGCACTGTTACTGACCCATGCACGCGGGCTGGATAACGACGTGTACTTCAAGGTCGGCCTGCTGACAACCATTGGTCTGTCGGCGAAGAACGCCATCCTGATAGTGGAATTCGCCAAAGACCTGATGGAGAAAGAAGGTAAAGGGCTGATTGAGGCAACACTGGAAGCCGTTAAGATGCGTCTGCGTCCTATCCTGATGACATCACTGGCCTTTATGCTCGGGGTTATACCATTAGTCCTGAGTAACGGTGCCGGTTCCGGTGCACAGAACGCCGTTGGTACCGGGGTATTCGGTGGTATGATCGCCGCGACCTCACTGGCTATCTTCTTCGTGCCGGTCTTCTATGTGGTTATCCGCCGCCGCTTCAGTAAGAAGAGTGACGACATTGAGCATGCGCATGCGGTCACGCAGAAAAGTGATAGTCCTGACGGATTTTAATCCTGCTTAAACATAAAAAGGTCACATTAGTGACCTTTTTTATATTTTTGACATGACGAATATTTTTAAATTTGAGTAAGAAAAACTTAAATAAACAATAGATGAGTGTAAATTATTACTTTTCGCAAATGTAAGGTTTTGTCATAACACGTTATGATTCATCACCTGCCCTTCCTCATAAAAATTCAGTAAATTTAAGCAGATGAGTAATAACAGACTGTGCATCCACGCATTTATTCTGTATTTAAATTTACTTTTTTTGTATTTTGGCTAGTGACAAGAGCCGAAATAGTGTTATATTACCAACAGGGTTAACTCAGACCTTTTTATCCACATCTTTTTCCGGAACATCACGTTCACTGACTGAAACAGATTAACACGTAATCAGCGTCTGGTTATCCGCTTGTGCTGAACGGATCTTTACGTTACCTTTATTTATAATTAAAGGCTGATGCTATATATAATATACCGACGTCGATAACGTAATACCTTACTCATGTGTTAATTATAATTTAACGTTTTTCAGCGCCTTATCATTCCCGGTTACATTCAGGAGGTGATTATGGACGAGTATTCTCCACGAAATTACGATATTGCGGTATTGAAGTATCTGTGTGATGAACTTTGCCGTGAAGGCACGCAAACGCTCATCAGAAGCAATAATTATTGGGTTAATGATTTAGCCTCAGATTCAAACTTAAAACTTAACGAATTATTAGGTTACATTGCTGACGTAACCTGGAGTTTTAAGATAAAACATACACAAAATAAGGACCTCATCTCATTTGTCGATGAATACATCGATGAAACTTACGCGCTGTTTGGTCAGATGGAAGTTTCATTTAATGACGTTGAGGAATGGAAGAAGATGGCATCACTGGTAAGCAGCATGCTGACCAGCGAGGGGCATCTTGTCCACTAACGGAATACAGACTTATATATCAGTATATTGCGTACTAACAACTCAGCAAGAAGATAACATATGATGACTAAACTGGACTATCTCATGCGCTTACGTAAGTGCACTTCAATTGAAACACTGGAACGTGTCATTGAGAAGAACAAATATGAACTGACTGATGACGAGCTGGAGGTTTTTTATTCAGCTGCTGATCATCGTCTGGCCGAATTAACCATGAATAAACTGTATGACAAAATCCCGGCATCTGTCTGGAAGTTTGTCCGTTAATTCAGTCTGCTGTAACTGCCTCTCTTTCAGGCAATAGTCTTATTTTTAGTGATCCCGGGCCAAAGGCACAACTGGCTGACTTTGGCTTTCGCTCATGCCCGCTATTTATCCCGCTATTCTTTACCTATATTACGATACAGATATAATTTATCACAAAAGCATATATTTTATGTTTGTTTCACTCACCAGGTTATTAAATTCCGGTACGTATTTATTAATACACCGGCTATACAGAAAATTTCATTTTCACTATTTACCACTATAATGTGTTAAATCAAAAATAAAATTTTTATCTGAACATGCTGTTTTATGTGAAACTCATTCTTTTATACTGACAACATAAAACAAATTTTACACATATTGCTATATCCTTATATCTGATGTTATCTGCTGAACGTCCCGGTTTGTGCAGACAGAGATAATGTTAAATCATGAATATATGAACAATATGCGCCGGATGAATATCAGAAGATATCGTCTGTTCAGACAGGGAGATTCAGAATCAGGAACGGGATAATCACAGAGACGGGTACAACTGAAATGGGTGGGGGCCCTGCCAGCGACATCCCGGCACACAATTCCCCTGCTATGGCTGCTTCCTTCCGGACCTGACCGAGTTAACAAGTTCATGTTGCGGGAGAACCAACAAAGCCCCCATAGGAACCCTCAATAATGAGGCGGTGCCATTATCCGGGATCAGCACTGAAATAGCAAGACAACCGGCGCTGACCGCTGTATTTTTACACACTACTGACATAACAACAGATCTCTGCCGGCCGGGACCGCACATAACGGCGGTTTATCATTTTTCAATTGCACTGACAGCGATTAGAATGACCGGTTCCTGCTGAAATACTTAATAAGGGTAACTATGAGCCTGGCATTAGAAAACCTGATAAACCTGATGGCACTCGAAAAACTCGAAGACGGGTTATTCCGGGGGCAAAGTGAAGATCTCGGCCTGCCGCAGGTCTTTGGCGGACAAGTTGCCGGACAGGCACTGTATGCAGCGGGACAGACTGTTCCGGCTGATCGCCGCGTTCATTCATTCCACAGCTATTTTCTGCGCCCGGGCGACAGCCATAAACCCATTATTTATGATGTGGAAAATTTGCGTGACGGCAAGAGTTTCAGTGCCCGCCGTGTCAGCGCTATTCAGAACGGAAAACCGATTTTCTATATGACCGCCTCTTTCCAGGGGGAAGAGAGCAGTTTTGAGCATCAGAGTACCATGCCGGACGTTCCCGGCCCTGACGGACTGGCCTCTGAAACCGATATCGCCCGCAAGATTGCCGCGAATCTGCCGCCGAAAATGCAGGCGCTGTTCCTGCGGGAACAGGCCATTGAATGGCGGCCGGTGCGGTTTTACAGCCCGTTTCAGAACCCGGAGAATCCACCGGTGCGCTATACCTGGCTGAAAACCAACGGCGCAATGCCGGATGATCAGGCGCTGCATCAGTATCTGCTCAGTTATGCTTCTGACTACAATTTCCTGCCGACTGCTCTCCAGCCGCACGGCTACGGCTTTATGCAGCCGGAAATTCAGATTGCCACCATCGATCATTCAATGTGGTATCACCGCCCGTTCCGGCTGGATGAATGGCTGCTGTATGCGGTGGAAAGCCCGACAGCGTCCGGCGGACGCGGATTTGTCCGGGGTCACTTCTATAATCAGGCCGGTGTTCTGGTTGCTTCGACGGTGCAGGAAGGTGTTCTGCGCTTACGGGAGAAGTAAATATCCCGCTGACAACAATAAAAAAAGCCCCCGCTGCACAGTTGTGAGCGGGGGCTTACTTTTTTACGGCTTATGACCGGTTATAGGCCTGTTCGCCGTGCGTGCTGATATCCAGCCCGTTGATCTCGTCTTCCTCTGTACAGCGCACACCGGTTGTCAGTGCCGCACATTTGAATGCGATGTAAGTAATCACTCCGCTCCAGAGCACAGTCACCAGGATACTTTCCGCCTGAATCCATACCTGATGCAGCATAGTGACACCTTCCGCGTAACCGGTACCGCCGAGCGCAGACGCAGTAAAAACCCCCGTCAGCAGGCAGCCCGCAATACCACAAACCCCGTGGATCCCGAAGACATCGCAGACATCATCCGCTTTCAGGCGGCGTTTCAATGCGGTGACGCCCCAGTAACCGGCAAGACCGCTTATCAGCCCGATGACGATTGCCCCGGCGATACCTACTGTCCCGGCCGCAGGGGTGATCCCGACCAGACCGCCGATACAACCGGAACACGCGCCGAGAAGTGAGGGCTTACCCCGCATGCACCACTCTGCAGTCACCCACGCCAGCACACCCGCTGCTACCGCAATCACCGTATTCAGAAAAGCCAGCGCCGCAATACCATCCGGTTTTCCCGCCGACCCGGCATTAAACCCGAACCAGCCGATATAAAGGATCGCCGTGCCGGTAAAGACCATCGGCAAACTGTGCGGTTTGGTGGCAGTTTTGCCCGGTAACAGGCGCGCTCCCAATATGTAAGCACCAACTAACCCGGCAACTGCTGCATTGATATGCACAACCGTACCTCCGGCAAAATCCAGCGCGCCATCTTCCGCCAGCCAGCCGCCGCCCCAGACCATATGCGCCATCGGCACATAAGCCAGAGAGAACCAGATAACAGTAAACAGCAGAAAGGCAGTGAATTTTATCCGCTCCGCCAGTGCACCGGTGATAAGCGCAACAGTAATCGCCGCAAATGACCCCTGGAAAATAACATGCGTCAGCTGGCTGATGCTGCCGCTGTTACTGACAGGCGTGATCCCGCTGAGAAATGCATTCGACAAGCCGCCAATCACACCATTTCCGTCAGAAAATGCCATACTGTAACCGTAAAAAACCCATAACAGCAGTACCAGTGCGAAACTGACAATCACCTGTGTCATGACTGACAGCACATTCTCACGCCGTACCAGTCCGCCGTAAAACAATGCGATACCGGGAAGTGTCATAAAATACACCAGTGCGGCGCAAATCAGCATAAAACCATTATCCGCACGATCCATTCCTTCCGTTGCACTGAAGGCCGGAAACGGCAGCACTGAAGACATCACAACAGGCAGGATCATTTTTCGTTTCATCATCTGAGTATCTCCGCGCGGTTTAAATAGCTTCATCATTTTGTTCACCGGTACGGATCCGCACCGCCTGTGTAATATCTGAAACAAATATTTTCCCGTCACCGATACTGCCCGTGTATGCCGAGCGGCAAATTGCCTCAATAATGCGATCAAGGGAATCATCAGGCACAACAATATTAATCTGTGTCTTCGGCAGAAAATCCGTGCTGTACTCTTCACCCCGGTACAACTCAGTATGCCCCTTCTGTCTGCCCGCGCCCCGCACTTCCAGTACCGTTAATCCCTGAATACCTTCTTCGTTCAGCGCATCTCTGACGTCATTAAGTTTAAAAGGCTTGATGATGGCCATTATCATTTTCATCGCATTCTCCGCTTCAGGTTGCTGGTGTCCTGCGGATAAATTGCAAAAGTGATGCCAATAAGCAGAGTGAAAATTAAATCCATTGATAACAATGGGATAGAAATAAAAAAGGTGCCTGATTTATCAGGCACCTTTTCCGGTGATGCGGGGATTGCACTTTTTTACAGCATCATGCACCTGTTTATGTGAACGATCTCACAATTATAGTGCAGGGGCAGCGTTCTCTTCCGGGGCATTCAGTGATTCCCCGACCTGCTGCAACTGATACATCTGGTAGTAGCGGCCCTTCTCTGCCAGTAACGCCCGGTGAGAGCCGTATTCCGCCATTTCGCCGCGGTTAAGCACATAAATGGTATCCGCATCAACAATCGTGGACAGCCGGTGTGCAATCACCACCAGTGTGGTTTCACGGCGGATCAGCTGTAAGGCTTTCTGAATAGCCTGCTCCGTGCCGGAATCGATATTCGCGGTTGCTTCATCCAGAATCAGGATTTTCGGGGTCTGCACCAGCACCCGTGCCATGGCCAGCAACTGTTTCTGCCCGTCAGACAGCGTATTACCCTGCTCGCCCAGTTCAGTATCCAGCCCGTATTCAAGCTGTGAGACATGTTCACTCAGCTGAACCATCTCCAGCACCCGGTGAATGCGCTCATCATCAATATCCCGTCCGAGGGTGATATTGTCGCGGAAGGAAGCGGCCATAATGACCGGATCCTGCTGCACCATCGCGATGCCCTGCCGCAGTGCTTTATGTGAAAATTGTTCCAAAGGACGCCCGCCGAGGCTGATTTCCCCGGCCTGCCACGGATAGTAGCCCATCAGCAGGTTTGCCAGTGTGCTTTTCCCGCTGCCGGTGTGCCCGACAAAGGCGACAAAACTGTGCTCCGCCACATCAATGCTGATGTCGCGCAATACCGGTTTTCCCGGCTGATAGGCAAATGTCAGGTGTGATACACGGATACTGCCGCCGGTCAGCGGCTGATCATCCGCCCCGTATTTCTGCTGCGGGCTGTCCATCAGCTCAAAAACACGCTCACCGGAAATCACCGCCTGCTGTAAAACAGACTGCTGGGATGTCAGCGTGATCAGCGGTTCATTCAGCCGCCCGAGGTAGGTGATAAAGGCGTACAGCACCCCGACACCGATAACACCGGTGCCTCCGATCCCGAACAGCAGCATCAGGCCGCAGAGGATCGCCGCCGAAAACAGGCTCAGCAGCGGACGCAGCAAAATGCCGTCCAGCCGCAGGGCTGCCATTCTGACCTCATAATGGCGGCGGTTGGCGGCAAACATCCGCTCCCCGAAACGCGCCTGCTGACGAAACTGCTGAATCACCGTCATGCCACTGATAATTTCATGAAAACCATCATTAATATCCGCCAGATAACTGCGCACCCGGCGCACAATCGGCGTACTCAGCCGCTGATAGATCCACATCACCAGCATCACCGCCGGGAACATGGCGGTTGCCACCAGCGCCATCCGCCAATCCAGGGAATACATGGCGATCAGCATCACCACAATCAGCGCCACGCTGCGGAACAGTGTCGGCAACACGTTAACAAACAGGTCTTTGATCATCTCGGTGTCATTGGTGACACGGGAGATCAACTGCCCGACCGGCTGAGTATCAAAGGCGCTCAGCGGCTGACGCAGCGCGGCATCCATCACATCTGCGCGCAGTGTCTGTACCACACCGACAGCGGCCCGGTTAAAATAGATAAGCTGAAAATAGTGCAGCAGTGAGGCGGCAATCTGTAAAGCGATAAACCCGGCCACCAGCAGCAGGGTCACCGGCAGGACAATCTGGTTTTTAGCCACCATATTGTCGATAAAATAGCTCACCAGAACCGGTGCCGCCACTTCCGCAATGGCAGTCAGCCACAGCATCACAATGGCGACCGCCATCGGGCGGCGGTAGTTACGGCCATAGCCGAGCAGACGTTTCAGCGACGGCCACAGGTTTTTTGCCGTTTCCGGACGGGTCTGTTCACTCATCGAGCGCGGCCTCTAACTGCTGATAATGATACATTTCGCGATACCATCCGTTCTGATTAATCAGTTCCTGATGACGCCCCTGCGCACTGATGCCGCCCTGTTGCAGCACAAGAATATTGTCGGCTTCCATCAGTGCTGAAAGCCGGTGAGCACTGATAATCACCGTACGGCCTTCCCCCCAGTGCCGCAGATTCTGCAGGATCCGGTATTCCGTCTGCCCGTCCACTGCGGAAAGTGCATCATCAAGGATCAGGATCTCGGCATCCATCAGCAAAGCGCGGGCAATGGAGATCCGCTGTTTCTGTCCGCCGGACAGCATCACACCCCGCTCACCGGCCTGAGTCTCATAACCGAGCGGTAATCGTTCAATATCATCGTGAACGCTGGCCAGCCGGGCCGCGTGTTCAATCTCTTCCTGTGTCGCCCCGGGCCGTCCCAGCGCAATATTGTTGGCGATAGTATCGGAGAACAGAAACGGCGTCTGATTCACCACCGCCAGCCGGGCATGCCAGCCGTCGAATGTCAGTTCCGGCAGCGGTCTGCCCTGAAAACAGATATTTCCCGCTGTCACATCATAATGACGCTGGATCAGTGCCAGCAGCGTGGATTTTCCGCAGCCGGTCGGGCCGCACAACCCGAGCAACCGGCCCGGTCTGAGGGTAAAACGGATATCATGCAGAACCGCACGGCGGCTTTCCGGATAACAAAATTTATCCACTGCCACTGACAGCTCACCGCGCCCCGGTTGCGGGGATTCGGTGCCGTCCGCCAGTACCGGCGGGGTTTCCAGAAGGGATTGGATCCGGCTGTAGGCCGCGCTGCCGCGTTCCACAATGTTAAACATCCAGGCTAATGCCAGCATCGGCCAGATCATCAGCCCGAGATACATAATAAAGCTGGTCAGCCCGCCGAGCGTCAGTGTGCCCTGCACCACCATCCAGCTGCCGCCGGCAACCGCAAGCAGGTTTGACATCCCGATCGCCATAATAATGGTCGGGTCGAACCGGGCATCTATTTGTGCCACATGCATATTTTTGCGTCCGGCTTCCGCCGCAACAGATTCAAACCGGGAAGACTGGTGATCTTCCAGGCCAAAGGCTTTAATCATCCGGATACTGCTGAGACTTTCCTGTGCGTGGTTATTGAGAGAGGAGAAAGCGCCCTGCGCTGTTTTAAAACGCTGATGCAGCTGCTGCCCGTAACGTTTAATCGCCAGAGCCATCAGCGGCATCGGCAGCAGGGAAAGCAGAGTCAGCTGCCAGCTGATCTCAATACTCATCGTCAGCAGCACCGCCAGCCCCATGACAAAAGAATCCACCAGCGTCAGCACGCCCTCGCCGGCGGCAAACACCACTTTGTCCACGTCATTGGTACTGCGGGCGATCAGGTCACCGGTCCGGTAACGATGATAAAAGGCCGGTGACTGGCGGCTGAACTGCTGATAAAAATCCTGCCGCAGACGCACCGCCAGCTTGTAGGAGGCACCGAATAACCAGACCCGCCAGATATAGCGCAGGATATAAATCACCAGCGCGATAAGCAGCATCACACCGACCCAGCCCCACAACGCTGAGGTGGTCATCGTCTCTTTGGTCACGCCGTCAACAATGATGCCGACAAAGCGCGGCGGCAGGATCTGTAACACCGCGATAATGATCAGAAAAGTGACCGCACCGGTATAGCGCCGCCATTCACTGAGGAAATACCATTTTAATTGGGCAAATAATCTCACAGGATCCCGTATAACATCTCAGGTTAATAATCAGTCCGCTTTGCATTTCTCCGGAATCGGCAACGCGGTGGTGTACTTTATGCGCTCCATCGCAAAATTGGAAGTCACATCAATTAAACCGGGCACACCGTTCACCAGTTTTTTGTAGAAATGATCGAAACATTTCATGTCCACCACTTCGACCTGCAACATGTAATCAAATTCCCCGGCCATCCGGTAAAATTCGACCACGTCAGGCATATGCCGGACAAATTCCACAAACTGAGTATACCACTCGCTGCTGTGGTGCTGTGTCTTGATCATGACGATCACGGTCAGTCCCAGCCCGAGTTTTTCCGGGTCCAGCAGCGCCACACGTTTGCGGATATACCCTTCATCCTCCAGCCGTTTCAGCCGTTTCCAGCAGGGTGTGGATGTCAGGTTCACCGCTTCGGACAGGGTGTTCAGTGATAATGAAGCATCTTCCTGCAAAAGCTGTAACAATTTACGGTCTGTTTTATCTAACATATCGCCACCAGAGAGAATAAATTTCTCCATATCATGCATGATACAGAAAATAGAAAAAGCCTTTTCTCTCACAGAATTGCTAAGATGCATCAACAGACCGTGAGGAGATACTACATGACAACCCAATGGACAACATCCGCCATTAATGCCATTCAGGCCGATTATCAGCGCAGTGCGGACACCCACCTGATCCCGCTGGAATTACCCGTTTACCCGGGGGTTTCATTATATCTCAAAGATGAAAGTACTCACCCGACCGGCAGTCTGAAACACCGCCTGGCGCGTTCACTTTTCCTGTACGGCCTGTGTAACGGCTGGATCCGTGAAGGCACGCCGGTGATTGAGGCATCTTCCGGCAGTACCGCTGTCTCAGAAGCTTACTTCGCCCGCCTGCTCGGCCTGCCGTTTATCGCCGTGATGCCGCGCTGTACCGCACGCCGTAAAATTGAACAGATAGAGTTCTACGGCGGACAGTGCCACTTTGTGGACAGCAGCGCACAGATTTACGCGGAATCCGAGCGTCTGGCCCGCGAAACCGGCGGACACTATATGGATCAGTTTACCTATGCCGAGCGTGCCACTGACTGGCGCGGCAACAACAATATCGCCGAAAGTATTTACCGTCAGATGTCGCGGGAAGCCCATCCGGTGCCGCGTTACATTGTAATGAGTGCGGGCACCGGCGGTACGTCAGCCACCCTCGGCCGGTTTATCCGCTACCAGGGGCATGACACAAAACTGATTGTCGTTGATCCTGAAAACTCCGTTTTTCATGACTGCTACCATCAGAAATGCTCACATCTGCGCTGCGATACCGGCAGTAAGATTGAGGGTATCGGCCGTCCGCGCGCAGAGCCGTCCTTTATCCCGGGCGTAATTGATGATGTGATCAAAGTCAGTGACCAGTGCAGTATCGCCACCCTTTACTGGCTGGAAAAACTGCTCGGCCGCCGTACCGGAGCCTCCACCGGCACCAATGTCTGGGGCGCCCTGCAACTGGCAAAACAGATGCATGAACGGCAACAGAGCGGTTCCATTGTGACACTGATTTGCGACAGCGGCGAACGCTATCCGGACACCTATTACAACCCGCAGTGGGTGGCGGACAATATCGGTGATCTGACTGACGCACAGGCAACACTACCCAAATGGTGATACAGCCGTTACCATAAACCTTATCTTTTTATAATGAGGTTTAGCGATGAAACGTGCTGTGGTCGTATTCAGTGGCGGGCAGGACTCCACAACCTGCCTGATTCAGGCACTCCGTAACTATGATGAAGTGCATTGTGTGACGTTTGATTACGGACAGCGCCACCGTCAGGAAATAGACGTTGCCCGTAAACTCAGTCTGCAACTGGGTGCGGCAGCACATAAGGTGCTGAATGTCTCTCTGCTGAATGAACTGGCGGTCAGCAGTCTGACCCGTGATAACATTCCGGTTCCGGGATTCAGTGAAAGTGAAGAAAGTGATATCCCGAATACCTTTGTCCCCGGCCGTAATATCCTGTTTCTCACTCTGACGGCGATTTATGCCTATCAGGTCAATGCCGAAGCGATTATCACCGGTGTCTGTGAAACCGATTTTTCCGGTTATCCGGATTGCCGGGATGAGTTTGTCAAAGCACTGAACAAAGCCGTCAACGCCGGTCTTGCCCGTGATATCCGCTTTGAAACCCCGCTGATGTGGCTGGATAAAGCACAGACCTGGGCGCTGGCTGACTATTACGGACAGCTGGATACTGTCCGCACAGAAACACTGACCTGCTATAACGGTATTCAGGGGGATGGCTGCGGGGAATGCGCGGCCTGCCATCTGCGCCGCAACGGGCTGGACAACTATCATGCTGATCGCAGTGCTGTTATGGCCGCCATGAAAAAAATCACCGGCCTGCAATAAGCGCCTGTTACGCCCGGCACCCCGCCGGGCATTTTTCTGTACTGGCGGTGATCAACTTTCTTTCGGTGCCGCCAGCAACTCAAATTTATCACGGATTTCCCCTTCAATCGGGATCGCTTTACCGGTTTTCATATTCACAAAGACAAAGGTCACTTCCGCATCCGCCACAACCTGCTTATCTTCCTGACGGGTAATAATCTGTTTGAGAATACCGCTTTTCTGACCCGCGTGCTGTAAATAGCTGTCTATCACCAGCCGTTCTCCCACATACACCGGCAGCCGGTAGTTAATATTGATATTCACCACCACCACGGCAATATCCATCTGTTTAAACCAGCGGTAAGCATCATAGCTTTCCAGCCAGTCCCAGCGGGCGGCCTCCAGAAACTCCAGATAACGCGCATTGTTAACATGTCCGAAGGCATCAATATGGTAGCCAATCACTTTAATTGTGGTGCTCATAATATATCTCCCTTTACTTCTGTTTCCGGTATTCCCTTCCCCGTCAGCCCGGGGAAGGGAAATCAGCCTCTGCTGATCTTACAATGCTATTTTATCACTGTTCATCGTAAAAATACGTTCACCAATACCATATACATCCTTCAGTTGTTCCGCAGAAGTAAATGGCCCGTTTTCCGTGCGGTACTCCACAATCCGCTGCGCTTTTTTCGGCCCGACACCACTGAGTTCCCGTGCCAGCTCTTCCGCTGTCGCGGTATTAATACTGATACGGTTTTCCTGTGAGACAGACGGCTGAACCTGCGTACTTTCTGCCGGCTGTGCCGCCTGAGCCAGTGCGGATGTGCTGAAAAAACCGCCGGTTAAAAGTGCTGAAGTTAATAATAATGCAGATGTCCATTTTGTTTTCATGCTATTTCTCCTTTTGTGTTTAGCACGAAACGGAGTGTCGCAAAAATTTTTTCTGCCGGGGGATTTTCAGAACAGAAATGCGAAAGGCTGCGAACGCAGCCTTTCAGGGGATGTAAAACGACATTTTATTTTTCGGCACAGATCGAAAAATGTTAGTCCATATTTCTCACATGCATATGGAAATTTAAATTAATCTATTGATATTTAATAAATATATTTTACATCCACAACAATGGGTACACCCACGGGTACACCAAAAACGCAATTGTTCGCATTTTAACCAACCCTGATTTATCAGCCAATGCTGAAAAAATATCACCGCCACCATAATTTATTGCAGATAGTGAAACACCGACTAAGCAGAACCCTACCCGTAACCTCCCCGTCATTTTCCACTGCCTCCGTTTCAAACGGAACCGTGATATCCCGATAATGGTTTACCCCTATCCCACACACCGAACTACCCCAATAATATTGGGTCAGTTAAATGGCAGATTGCTGCCACTTTTAAAGTCGGGATTCCTCATCTTTGAATTTCCCGATTTCAAATCCGACAATGCTAACTTTTACTAACAGGTGACTATCTGCGCCCCGGTGAGTTGATACCCGTTAAACCATTCATGCCGACCAGTAGCAACAATCCGGCACCCTTTCCGGCAGGCCATCAGTTCCAGCGCGTTAATATCAAATGCCACCAGCTTCAGCGGATAGGGGCTACGGCGTTCGCTTTCTGCCTGAATGGTCATTGTTGCCATTACTTTACCGGTTGCCGTTTTAACCCGCTGAGGTGATTTTGTGACGGTGCCGGTTACTGTGGCTGTGATGGGCTTTGCTTTTCGGTATGTACGCATGGTTCACCTGCTGGCTGCTGAGACTGCGGATAGTATAACGCATTGATAATGTTTCATTCCGGTACAGAGCCGGAAACACTGCTGCCATTGGTCACTGAATTAATGACCAATGATGATACGGGATAATCCCGCATGTAAAACCTTGCCGTAATCTTGCCGTAAACCCTACCCGTAATCTCACCGTTATATAGCCCTGACCCTTGTTGTAATCTTGTTGTTCTCCGAGGCCGTCACTTTGTCCCGCGCAGGGTGATATGACTTAACATACTGATATTTATCCAGAGTGTGATTTAGCATTCTGGCATGACCCACCGATACCAGAGCCTCCTGTCCGGTCATTGTCCTGATACCGGCAGCGGTTAGCATGGCATAAGCTGGTGGTCTGTCCGGTGATTGTCCGGTACGCAGTAGCATACAGGCTATTCCGGTGCGTACCAGTCTGCGTACTTCACGCAGATACTGCCTTTTTGGTGGATACCTTAGTGGATACCTCGCGGCTGGATACCGAAACACGGAAAGCCAGTAATCGCGCCTAGCTGATCCACATCCGGCGACTGTTCGATGTCAGGTTTTGTCAGGTTCAGATGTCAACATTTGTCAACATGAGCACTCTCCGGCATCCGGTTTAAAAGTTAACATTTGTAAACGTCTGAGAGCTTTCCTCTGGCTGGCTTACTCATCGTTCCAGTGCTCTAACTATCACCCTTTCCGGCTATTGCGACAACCACAACAGTACAAAGCGCAAATCTGAGCTTTGCTTTTTTAACAGTGGGTTAGATTGATATTTGTTTGTTATTTGAACTGTATAACAGCGTTATACACTGGTATAATATCCAGTAATTACCAGTAAAAGGACTATCATCATGAGCAATTCTAACCTTGTCGCCTTTCGTCTCCCTGCCGAACTACAGCCCCTGTTTAATGACGCTGTAACAGCTTCCGGCAGCGATAAAACATCATGGATAGTCTCAGCCATTAAAGAGAAGCTGAACCGTCCAGAGGGAAATCCTGATGCCCGTATGCTGATGCTGGTGGAAAGACTGGAATCCGCCGCTGCTTCCCTGATAGCCGGTAAAGCCGATATCCCGCCTCGCGCCTACAATGAACCGGCTATCGTCGCTGTGGAATCAGGTACTGTCTGAGGGGCTGGATAATGGGCGTGTTATTGCTGAACGGATTAACGAAGCTGGCTATCAGACAAAGGCCGGTAAAGCGTGGGACAAGGATATCTATTCAGCATGGAAGCGGCACAAGGATATTGCCGGGAAGCTCAACAGTTAATTACCCCTGTAATTCTTGGCTTTTTAACTGCGAATCACCTTAGCAAATCTTAGCATTTTTTTGCGCATGCTGCCGAGTCTAATTCTCTTTAATCCCTTATGTTACAAGGCTTGTGACAGGTTCGCACTCGGTTCGCACTTTGCGCAGAGTGGTTCGCAGTTCGCAGTTTAAGCGCTGTTTTCCGCCGACATTGCGCAGCAGACCTCAATAAATCTATATATCAAAACGTGCGCAATAATCGTCAAACCCGCATGAACACTGACGTTAAGCGTGATTCGCGCTTTGCGCAGTCCTTCCGCAATTCGCAATTTGACCTTAACATTTCTATACATCGGTATTTGCGCAAACATCACGTTAACCCTTGTGACATAAGGCTTTGACCGTGGTTCGCACTTGGTTCGCAGTGCGCAGTTTTCGGGTTTCGTTTTGCGCATTTTCACCTCGACATTTCTATACATAAAAATAATGCACAATCCTGCCTCGCGCCTTATGGATAAAGGCTTTGTGATAGTTCACACCTGCCCGCACTTTGCGCACAATACCGATACATTCCGATACATGCGAACCGGAAACATTTATAGATTTTTTAAGGTGTGGCTCACCGAGTACAGTATGATTTTGTAATCAATGAGCCATTTTTAACAGAATTTAGTTATACATTTATTTTTCCATTAATATAAAAAGAAAAACATTAATAACTGAAAAACAAAGAAAATATATATTTTAGCATCCATCTTCCTATTAACCATTGATTAATGCTCATCATTCTTTAATAGTTAAGAAAATAGCATTTATAACAATCATTAACGTTACGAATACAAATAGCGTGAAATACGGCGGTATATCGCCAGACTTTAAAGATAAAAGCATGTCTCCATATACGAAAAACATTAAATAGAAATAAAAAATACACATTCTATACTTTATGGTCTTTTCTTTTTTTTTGTTCATTTTAAAAAACAAAATAATATTAACAAGTGATAGAACAAAAAAAACATATATTTTAATTTCCATTTCACACTTACTCAGTTATTAAGTTTCCATCATTGCTTACATCATAGCGATTCCCATTTTTATCTTTACACATATAGTATGATGATGGCGCATTATCAGATCCTATGATAGTAATAACCATACTGCAATGTTCTTTTATATATTCTACATTTGTTATTTTTTCAGGCTCTGCTACAGTTAACATAATTGTTCCTGTTTCTTTATCTAGAATAAACGCATTTTTTATATCATCTTTTATTTTTAAAAAATTAATTACATCACCGGCAATTTCTAGGCTTAATAAAAATTTATTAGCTTGTCGAACCGCATAATCCAGATCTTTCCGTCCGTAATGGTACAGCACAAATGGTTTTATTTTTCTTTTTTCACCATACCGTGTTGTTAATTTCGGAACCAATTGTAATTTTCCGCGTATGGATATCCCCATATCAACAAGATCATAGGCGAGGTTTCCTACCGATTCATTAAAACCAAGAAGTTTCGCTGTGGCCTTATACCCTTCCCTGAGAGGCCCCTGTACGTTGCTGTGTCCTTCATAGAAACCAATAGCTCCCTCATACATACCATTAATGCCGTGAGCCATAAGCGGAGCACCAATCAGACAACCTCCCCCGGTAGTGCATAGCGCGAACCCTGCTACTGTCATACCTAAACCACCGAGAATAGATAACCCGTTAATAACCCAGTCAATGGATTGTTCAAGTAAGCTTTTTTCTTCTTTTTTCAGTTCCGCTGAACCTTGTTCATAGCTCATTTGTCCTGATTCGACCTGCTGAACAATATCATCGGCAGCGGATTGAATTTCCCGTTTGAACTCGGCTTTGACTTCCGGGTAACACAGGTGTTTTTCACAAATTTCAGCGGCGCAATCAATTAAGCGTTGGGCGTCAAGTCTGATTCGGTTGTCTTGTTCGTCAGAAACCGGATCCGCATATTCCCGAAAAGAACGGTCATATTGCGGGTCATTATACTGACTGTAACCTGATGAAGTTTCCTGTGGCGAAAATGGCGAAAATTTAAATGTGCCGGCATTTTTGTATGATGCCGCAATAATGGTATTGGAGCCGTAAGGGCAGCCGCACTGCACGATTGAACCGTCAACGGCCTGTGGTTTGCGGTTATTCATCATCCTGCTGTCTCCGGTTGCTATCGTGCCGGTCTGTTTGCACTGCGGGCAGGTGGTGGTGAGGTCGCCGACAATCACCGCTGGTGTACCTTTGTATTTTATCATGCTTGACGACGCGATACAGGTGGCTCCTGTTGTGGTTTTGTCACCATCAATCGCCATTGCTTTTCCGAATATATTGGGTCTGTTTCCTGACATTGTATTATCTCTGGGTTAGTTATTATCACGTAAGAATATTAACCCATAAGTGAAACTCAGTCAGGAAAGTCATTATATTTTTCTTTGGTCAGCAGGATATCGCATAATTTTTATACTGAGCGATCATTAATATCGCCCTGATAATCGTGGCAGACTCTCAAAACCCAATTTTAGTTAGGATTTGTTAAGATTTACGGTCTGTATTTGTCGCTATTCAGCCCGCTTTCACGGGCTTACTACGGTGTCCGAAAATCATCAAAGCTGCCAGCCTCGTGCGCGTGCGCGTACTGGTGTCTAAATCATCAAAGTTCACGCCCCAGCTTCTCAATGATAGCCTGTCTGACAAACTCTGCACGGTTGCCCCGCATGTACCTGCTGCGCTTAATGTGACTGTCTACCGCGTCAATGACAGACTGCTCACAGGTCACTATCAGGCGTGTTGTCGGTGTACCGTTAAAGTAGCGGTTAGTCTGTTTCTTTGTGCTTTGCTGCATGGTCTGCCTCCGTTATCACTACAGGCGGTGACGGGCTTTGTATTCCCGCTTGCGCCGCGCTTTTGCTTCTGCCGGATTGCCTGCCAGAGTAAGGCATCTTTCACGCTGTTCTATTGCGTAATTGCGTCCCTGTTCATCCTCACAAAGGTCGAACACCTCCAGCCACCGCCGCGCTGCTCTGTAATACAATCCGGCTTCCTCCAGTGCCTCCGCTTTAGAATCCTTTCTCACCGGCTCACCTCATTCACTGACTGCCCAGTTTTGGCACTGTCCCACTTATCCAATTTCCGCTGTGCGTCCTGCTGCTGTTCCGCTGTAACCTCGCCGTTTGGCTGTCCGGTCATATCAAAGCGACTGCCGCCCAGAGTAAGGGCTTTCAGATACACCACGCGGTTGATGTAGTCGTACAGCCCCTGTTTGATGTGTGAGACAGTAATATCCAGCCCCCGCGCCTCAGCATCCGCAATCATCTGTTCCCGTATGCCGATTGTCAGCGGTCTGACTCCCTGCATTGCGAATACAGGCCAGTGCTGCGCTATCCGGTCTGTACGGCGTTTCCGTTTCTTCGCGTGAGCCTCTGCCTTGTTTTTCTTCTGCGGTTGCTGTAGGGCTTCCTGCTGCGTTTTATCAGGTGCGGTAACGTGTGGTGCTTTTCGTTTCAGCGTGAGTACAGATCGGCCAGAAGTAACGCAATATCTTTTCGATTTTTCCGATGTGTTGTTCATTTTTTATCCTTAATTATATTTGTGCGTACGGTGTGCAAAAAGTTTTATGCTTCAACTGTTCATCTGTTCATAAAAAGACAATATCTATAAATAACAGCATGTTACTAATGAACACTACAATGAACAGTTATGAACACTTGATGATCACTCTACATAAAACAATGAACAGTTATGAACACTTGATGAATACTTAAAACTCAAGTGTTCATTCTTTATGTATTGATATTTATATCTATTTTTTAATAATGAACAGTATGAACACTTTTTCTTAAAACTTTACCCGCACACTATTTTGACGGTACCCGAGGAAGCCAGTCTTCCGCTTCCACTTCGTTTAATTCGAGGTTTGTTCTTACTCCATGAGTGAACCTATCCTTAATATATTTTTTCCCCAGCTCTTTCAACGCTCCATCAATAGACCGACCGAATGTTGTCAGGGTCAGCGGGTTTTTATTGCCGTTCCCCTGCATATATGCAATGTAGGCGTGATACAGATACTTTCTCGGGGCAGGTGGTGCGATATTGGCATTCCCCATAAACATCCCCGAAACACTCTCCAGTGCGACCAGATAAGCGCAAAAGTCTATCAGCGGGTCAGTCTCGCGCTTGACCTCTGTCGCCTCACCGGAGCCGCGCTGCTCAATCAGTAAAGTGTTAGCGGTTTCAGGGTTCGGAAACTCCCGCAGCAAATCACGGATAATGACCGGGATCTCCGTCTGTATCTTTTCTGGCAGGTTCCGGTCTTTTTTATCTTCGGCCACCGTGTCGTTAAAGTGGAAGATAACCCGCCGCCGTGCCACCCCGTTACTGCGTTCGGTAAACTGCATGGGACGGTTTCCGGTCATGAATACTACGGACTTCATCACGGTTGAGAATTGCTTTTCATACTTCGGGTCAATCCCTACCGGGTCGCCGCCGGTAATGGCTTTCAGTCCCGCACCATCCCCGACATATTTCGGCTGATCTGGCAGCAGGATCAGCTTTTTACCGACAAACTGCGCCCGCCCTCTGGCATCATCCAGTGATTTCAGATCCCCGCTTGAGGTGTTGTGCTTTCCGGCCAGCAGTTCCGCGATATGTGCAAACACACTTTTCCCGCTGCCACCCGCACCGGTTGCCTCAATAAACATCTGCCAGTCATACCGGTTGGCAAACACCATATACAGCCCGGCTTTTATGCGGCGTGCTTTACGCTCATTCCCGCCAGAGACGTGGTTCAGCCATTTGGTGAAGTTAGGCGCGTGCGTTTTCAGGTTTTCCCCTGCCGCCGGTTCGGTATAGGTGATCCCGTTCTCATTAAGCAGCCAGTCGTCCGCCCGGTGCGGCCTGAAATGGTGTGTTTTGGTATCAAGAACCCCGTTGGTAAACCCGATAAGGTCAATATCAGGTTCCCCCATCGGCTCCGCGATAACTTTCAGCACATCAATCACGCCGCTGATCCGCCTCATGCTGAAATGGGTGTCGTTTTCGATGAAAAAATCAGCCATTTCGCGGGAGAGTTCACTGTCTTTGACTGGCTCCCACGTTATCCCGTTATAGGTGTATACCGTGAGAGAGTCAGGGTTAACGGACAGTCTGCCGTACCGTTCTATCAGCAACTGCGCAAGCTGGTTAGGGGCGAGCTTCCCGATCTCGCTGTCCGTATCAATACTCCGTTTTTTCCGGTGGCCTGTAATAATCACTGCTGCTTCTCCCTGAACCTCATACATTCCCTGATCAAATGCCTGTGCTGCGGCATCCGGCCCCTCTGCCTGATACACATCGTTCCAGTCGCCGCTGGTGGCTGGTATCGTCACCTGACCGTTAACAGCCCGTGCCGCCGCTTCTGCTTTCTCTCTGCCGGTGTTAACCGTATTGTCCGCATCGTTATCTGCCGCAATGGTTATCAGTGCTGCCGGATATTTACCCCGCATCACCTCGGCAACGTGAATTAAATTACCTGCATCGATTGCTGCGACTGCATGCGCGTCAGGGCGGATTACGTGACAGGTGAGTGCGGTTGCCAGTCCCTCAGCAATAATCACCTCAGAAACGTTCTCAGGCGCATTGACGGGGTAGTAACTGCCTTTCTTCGTACTGTCCGTTAACAGGCGTTTCCCGCCGTCAGGCTTAATGGTCTGTGCGCCGGTCACTGTACCGGTCGCATTCATCAGCGGGATCAGGATTGACCCGTCAGGCAGTAACGGCAGCATGAAGCCGGTCAGCCCTTTACCTGCCAGATAGACAGACTCTCCCTGCTGAACCTGCGATAACAGACTGCTGTAACGGGCGGTAAAAAGTTTTAACCGCTCTGTTGCGTTACGGGCTTCTTTCTGCTGCTGCGCCGCTCTGTGACTCTCCTGCTGCCCGTTAACCGTAATCTGTTCTCTGGCGGGCAGATGGTCTGAACGGGTATCAATACCGATAATCCCGGCGACTTCTTTCGCGGCCTCCGTCACACCCACGCCCAGCACACGCTGAACAAGGTCTAACCCGTCACCTGAGCCGCACTGGTTACAGATAAACGTGCCGTTACCGTCTTTATCATCAAAGCGGAACCGGTCTTTGCCACCGCACGCAGGACACGCCGTGTGGGTATTGACCGGCACATCCGCGCCCACGGCTGACAGAATTCCCTGCCATTGTCCGTTGGCTTTCAGTTTCACCTCGCGGATAACATCAATGGATTTCATGAATACCTCCGTTGTCCGCCAGCGTGTCGCCCATATCGTTAATCATGCTCTGCCATACCTCGCGCCCAAACCCGGTGATAAACCCGTTAGTAACGCACCGTTCCAGCATCTGAACCGCCACCGGCTCCCATGCCTCAAAATTCTGCTGCAAGGCTTCCAGCAGGTAACTGTCCATCAGCATCCGGATACCTTTCACACCGTCAATAATTGCCACCTCAATGGATTTGCTGCCGATATTCATCGGGAACCAGTCGCCGCCGTTCTGTGTGGTGACATCGTGATAAACCGCTCCGGCAAATTCGTTTGCCAGCGCATTCACACGGAAGTTTTTTGTGATTAGTGCCATGTTATTTATCCTCAGTGTGTCCGCAGTTCCGGCTGATCCAGCACGCCGCCCGCTACATCCAGTGTCAGTGCTTCGTGCATAGCATCCATGATGTCAGTGCCCCACTCAGACAGGCGTAACGTGCCGCTGCCGTCAATCATTGAGGTGTACAGGCTGACGATGTGCTCTGCGTTGTCTGTACCGTGGCGTTCAGTCATTGCGCCCTCGATGTGGTTCGCCATTGCTATCCGCTCACAGTCCGGCAGGAGCGGCAGCATAACCCCGTGATTGCGGTAGTACGGCATCCCGTTCTTTGCGGTGGTTTCACGGATATACAGCACGGCAACCATCCAGCGGAAAGCCCGTAAATCCTTCTCTTTGTCACCCTGAGCGTGGTCTAAATATGCCGCAGTCAGACGCAGCCCCAGCAGCATGTCACTGTCCCACTCTCCGGCATCCGCACGGGCGGGAATGTCTGCCAGCGGTATCAGGGCGATATGCTGATATTTACCGGCAGCGTTGCGTTTCATCACATCCACGGCGGAGCCGGTGACTTCGGTGCGGTATTCGCTCATTTCAGCACCTCCGCCAGTCCTCTCAGTTTTTCATACTGCTCAACCGCAATGCGTTTGATTGCCCTGACCATCAGGTGTGTATCGGGTTCAGCCTCATTTTCTACAGCGGTCAGCACCGGAAGCAGTAGCGCGATGATCTCCTCACTGACATGTAAAGCAGACTCAAACCGCGCCATATCACCTTCCGATAATTTGATGGTTTTCATCGCTTTACTCCTGTCACATGACTGAGTGATTGCCAGATTTCACCGTTCAGGTCACAAACGATAGAAATAAGGTCTAATAATTCGCTGGAGCATTCATTTGCCGCCTGTTCCAGAATGACAGTAAACAGCGAACTGGCCTGCTGCGCTTTGTAGGTGGCGGCATCTAACGGAAGTGGCTTACTCATGCTGTCACCTCCCGAACCGGTAAACGTCCGGCAAAGGCGAGGATGTAATCGCGTACCAGCAGCAGGCGGGCACTATGCTCGTTTGGTGCTGTGGCTTCGATGCGGTGAGGAATATCTGTGCTGTCTGTGCGTTTTACCGCCAGAAACAGGAATTTGAATTGAGTTTGGGTAGGGATAGCCATCATAACGATGATCTCCGTTTGTATTAACGCGGAGTCACCACCTGAGCTGCGAAACTCATTGAGGGTGGTGACGTTGACAGGGTTCGCAGTACTGGCACAAACGGAAACCAGCCAGCCCGAAGGCTGCCCCACCAACGCCACCATTGAATCAGGACGGCATAATACCGTATTTTGCAGGTGTGCGTAGGCACGGACACAAAAAAAGACGCAAGGCGCGTCATGTGTCGCCGTTTGTATATTCAGGCTGCGAAACCTGACACCGGATTTTGCCGGTGCTCGATCACTATAACGAACATCTGACGATAAAAACAAGTGATTATCATCAAAGTTCTTCGCTTCCCCGGAAATATTCTGTTTACCCGGCTTTAACCATTGACTACTCTGTAATGGCTGATTTGCTCGATATTTAATATCGAACACGCAAAGGGTGGTGGAAACGCTGCCCTTTTTTATGGACTCAAAAAACTCTACGCCTCTATCACTTTTTATGGACTCGCAAAACTCTACACAGTCCTTTTTTATGGACTCCGAAAACTCTACACGCCTATCATTTATGGGCTGACAAAACTCAATTTCGCCCCGCGTAGTGACCCCGATAAAACCTTTAAATGGTGTAATTTCCCCACGATTCGGGATATCCGGATAGTTCAGGGTTTCATATTTGAGACCGGCGTAAAATTTCGCTGATTGACCGGCTGAAACTTTAGCCGATGACTGAGCCAAAATATTGGCTGAGTGGCCGGACGAAAGTTTGTCTGATTGGTTGCCGGTAATACCGTAGTTTAAAGCTACAGAATCAGCAGGGGAGTAAATTAAATTTACCCCCTCGCCGTCCAGGAGAGAGCCTTTCCACTGGCTGGCCATGTGATTAATATTTGCGCTTTGATACACCGATTTGGGTGTATCAAACATGGTTGGGGTGACGGTCATCAGCGGATCTCCTCATCGAGAAAATCAGGCTGATACTTCCGCCACAGTTCGACTTCCTCACGCTGTAAGCTGGCTTTTTCAGTTTTGCATGATTGCAGGTCACGCCCGCGCTGTGATGAGGTTAATTTGTACTGCTGCTGGCGTTTGGTCAGGTCATTCAGTTCACCGAACGGAACACCATACGCGCCGGTCTTGCGGATAGACGGGATAACGTCACGGAATACCCAATTAGTGAAACGATGTGCAAAAGTTCCTTTAGTGATTGCTTTGCGGCTGCGGGCAATCAGTTTATAAAAACCGGATTCAGATACGACACCACGTTCCGGATTGCCCTGAATACCATAACTTAAAGTTACAGTATTTTTTTCGTCCACATCCAACGCTTTTAACGACTTGCTTGGGTTTGTAATACCCAAGGCATCACAAACATCTTTAGCAATAAACCACGGCTCATTATTAATTTTAACAATCCGCACCTGTACACCTTCAAACCTGATGAAAGAAATATCATCAGAGTTGATATTCAAAATACCGGCAGACTCAAATTTAGGGTGAGTTTGGCTGGTGGCATTAAAGCCACTTTTTAAATTTTCCATTTTGATTACTCCGTTATTCGGTCGGGTACAGGTTCAGATAAATATCGGCTTGCTGCTTTGATAACCCGGGATAGCCGCCATAATGTGCGCTGTTATTAACCAAATTAATCACTTTCTGAGCATCCTGACGGTTACTGATGTTGTAACGGTAATGGCTTGCAATACCGTCCGGGTTCGGCTCGTCCTCACGGTTCAATGTGATACCGGTCAGCCTTTCAATTTCTGAGCAATAATTCCGGCCTGACGACAATCCGCAGCGGCGCAGGATGTCGTTTTCAGTGATTCCGGAAGTACCCGCTCCAAGTACAGCAATACGGGCGCGGTGCTTTTTCGGCGTGCGTTTCTTCGTGCGTTCCGTGGTGGAAATAGTTATAATGGTGGGGCGATTTTCAATATCTGAAAGATTTAAGCCGCCACCACAAGGGCGGTTTTTTTTCATCATTAAACCCCCTCGCGCTGTGCTTTCTTCGCGTCCACCCATGAACGGATTTCCGCAGCGTCAAAGACAGATAAACCTTTCTCCAGCTCGAAAGATTTCGGGATTTTACCGGCTTTTTCCCAGCGGTTAAGGGTTGCGTCTGAAATGCCTAAAAAATCGGCAGTATGGCGTTTGCGGGCGTTACCGCAGGTAGGGTATGGGGTACTGATTTTAGCTCGTGGTTTACGTTGTTGCGTCATGCTGTGCTCAGCTCCTTTCTGTAGGTTACTGAGCACAGTAAAGCGGATGATGTTCTTACTTTTTAGTCAGTTATTGAAAACTTATGGAAATTATTAATAACTTATTTAACTTGTTTGATATCTCGCGCCCTAGAAAGCCAGTCTTTCATTGTATTTTCAGATATGATTGGCATTTCTAACCTAGCCTTAGAAGCCATAGCGCTGATCGCATCAATTAACGTTTGCGGTGATTTTTTTAGATCATCATCGCTAAATCCATTCATTAACAATAAAAATTTAATATATGTCGCCTGATTCGCAGTTGTCCTATTTCTAGATTTTTCATCAGAAATTTCTTTGTTTTGGCTGTTTCTGGAAAAAGTATCTTCCCATGTATTTACAATACTTGCACCACGACAAGTGTATATTCTCTCAATTTCAATTCTTGACAGGTAAAGATCAAGAGTGGTTATACTGTGAGAATAAAAAATATCTATTGGTTTAAAATCAACATCTGAGAGCGCAGTAGAAATTTCACCATCATCTAAAAAAATAACATTATTAAATTCGCTAAGGTTTAGATTTAAATGTGAATAATCTAGATTGTAACTATTCTGTTCCAAACTTTGAAAGAACCCCCCGCCAATCGCATTTTCGTCTAATATCGAAAAATTCCAAATCCCTGACAAATAATAAATAGGGTTAGCACCTAAATCTGGAATATTCTTTTTAGTATTATCATAAAACCCCATCTGCATACTCGCTGCTGGGGAAAATACCAATCTTCTATAGTGGTTTGATTCATCATAATATTGGTACAACGCTGATATTGATTCTTCACTTAACATAGGAAAAGCTGGTAACTCATTGAGTAATAATGATAGTTTAATCTTTTTTGTATCTGCAAGATTAAGGATATCTATAACCTTACAGCCTAATAACTCCGCTGCTCTGTCAATCCGGCAATACTCTAATACAGGTAAGCTATTTTTGTCCCATACCGATTTAACACTCATCACATCACCTTTTATGTGCCTTAGAAATTACCGTATCAGGTGAGTAAGGCTTCCCCACTTTTCGCCCCGTCGGGCTAGATACGGCTTGTCAGGTTATTTTGCTTTCCGTGTACCCATAGGGATCACGTTGTAATCTTCACCTTTCTCCAGCGATACCAACAGTGCGCACCATTGGGTCAGTGCTGCCCGCCGTTCATCAAAGTAATCATGCCGGTTATAAATACCCTCAACGCCCTTTATCCGGTGATTCAGGCAGCGTTCAGCAACAAAGGGGTCAACGCCCAGCGCGGCAAGGTGTGAGCGGGCTGTCCGCCGGAAGTCGTGGATAGTGAAGTTTGGCATATCGGGCGGCAGATATCGCCGAACCTTCGTCAGTGCTGAATCCAGTGTTGAGGCTTCGATATGTCCACGCTTTCCGCCCTGTATTGCTCTGGACGGAAACAAGTACTGGCTATCACATGACAAGGCTTTTAACTCTTTCAGCCAGCCAATCACATCAGAACACAGTGGAATATCTACAGGATCACCGTTTTTGCTGCGCTCTGCCGGAAAGTTCCAGACAGCCCCAGCAAGATTAAATTCATCCCAGCGGGCGGCGGCAAGCTCCATTTTACGAACGCATAACGCCATCAGTAACTTAAAAGCCAGTTCATTACTGCGGCGTAAGTTCGAGTCTTTAAACGCCCTGAAAGTCACCACAATCTCATCACGGGATAGCCAGCGGTTACGTGCCTCGCTCTTTCCGCCAGCATCTGAGACATTAAACGCCGCAGCTGGGTTGTTATCTATAACGCCACGCCTTACCGCATAATTAAACATAGACGTAACTAAACTGAGCACACTCTTAGCGACTGTGTTAGCCCCTCTGTCTAATATCTGTTTAATCATCCCGTCAATATCGCGGGGTGTGAGTTCGCACAGCTTAATCGCACCAATAGCGGGCAGTACGTCTTTATCAAATCGCTGCCTGATGATTTTATGATTCTTCCAGTTAGGGACTATCTGCCGCTCAAAATACTCATCAATTAAGCCAGACACTCGCACGGCTTTTTTGTCAGCCTCATCTTGCGCCGCTGCCTCAAGCCGTGACCGCTTTCTGTCTGCCGCGACATCATACCCAAGAGCAACCCGAGCGGATAACTCCCGGGTGATGGCTCTCGCACCTGCCAGTGACAAATCGGGGTACTTCCCCAGTGCCATAACTCGCGCCACCTTTGCTATTTTGTACCTGAACCGCCATTCCGGGCTGCTGCCTGCTGCCCTTAGTCTGAGATACAGCCCATTTCCGTCGGCTCTTCCCTCGAACGTTTCACCCGCTTTCATCCATGCGCGGATCTCTCTATCGGTGAATTTAGGCATTGTGCAATTTCCAACAAAAAAGCAATTTTGAAATATCCGTATACTCGGGTACACCCACGGGTACACTCCAATCATGCGCTATTGTGATTCACTCTGCAATGCTCTGACAACAAAAAAGCCAGTAATCACAGTGAATTATCTGGCTTTCTGATTTGGTGTGGTATGCTCTGAAAAGCTAGTCCATATTTCTCACATCAATATCTGCGTTAGCACGCAGGTTCAGCAGTAATGATTCCAGGTCAGCGGAGGCCATCTGCTGACGCAGTACGTCATACAACTCCGCTTTTTCTTTATCTGTGGCAACACCGGCTGTCACTTTATCCAGCTGAACCAGAACAATGTTGCCTTTACCGTCAATAGTGCGGCTGTAGGTCGGCTTACCGTCTGCCGGATGCGGCTGGGTAAAGGCAGCATTGATCACCGGGTCTGAAGGATTCAGGCGCTGAACAGTCTGTTCCGCACCGAATTTCACACCGGCCTCTGTTAACGCCGCGTCCCCTTTACCTTCTTTCAATGCCGCCAGCAGTTTATCCGCTTCCGCATTCAGCGCGGCTTCAGCTTTTTTACGTTTAACCAGTGCATCAATGTCTGATTTCACTTTATCAAAGGATTCCACTGCTTCCGGGCGGTACTCATCAACACGGATCACAAAGGCACGGTCACCGGAAACGGTGATGATATCCGAGTTATCGCCGGACGGCCCTTTCTCATCAAACAGTTTGTTTTCTGTTAATGCTTTTAACACTTCCGGATAGTTGACAGCATCCGGCAGGTTGCCGAGGGCGAACCAGTCAGTCTGAACGGCTTTAACGCCGGTTGCCTGCTCAACCCCCATCAGGGATTCATTATCGTTGGCAGCCGCTTCACTGGCTTTCTGCTGGAGGTCAAAAAATGCCTTGCTGGCCGCTTCGCCTTTGGCCAGACGGGTGACTTCTTCTTTCACATCCGCCAGTGGTCTGACGGTTTCAGGCTCGTACACATCCAGACGGAAAATCGCGTAGCCATTATCCACTTTCAGAACGTCTGAAAGCTGACCGGCAGTTGTCAGCCCGGCACCTTTGATTTCAGGGACAAGCGCAGCGTCTTCCATCCAGCCGATCACACCGCCGTTACGGGCAGTCAGTTTGTCGGTGGATTTTTCTTTCGCCAGGGTTTTGAAATCCGCCCCGTTTTTCAGTTCATTCAGTACCGCTTTGGCATCATCTTCCGTGGCCAGGGTGATCTGGCTGTATTCGCCTTTAGCCGGCACGGTAAAACGCGGGGTATTTTTGTCGTAGTAGTCCTGAATCTGCTCTTCAGTGACCTCAGTGTTGTCCTGGATATTCGCAGCATCCAGCTCAACAAAACTGATTTTTAACACCTGCGGCGCGATGAAATTGTTTTTATTCTTCGCGTAATAATCCTGTAACTCTTCATCGGTTGCAGTCTGTTTTGCCTGAGCGGACGCCAGATCCAGTGTCGCGGTACGGATAGTCCGCGACTGGAGTAAAATCGCTGCCGCGCCGGTCACTTCGGAATCCAGCACAAACGAATCACGGACAAACGGCTGAACAAGCTGCGCCTGAATCATCTGCTTGCGCAGGTAGGCGGCATAAGCGTCACCTGTGATACCGTTACGGGACAGGAATGTGCCGTAAGCGTCCTGACTAAACTGACCGTTAACCCTGAAATCAGGTTCCTGACGAATGGCGTTAATGATCTGCTCATCACTGACAGTGATACCTAATTTTTGGGCGTACTGTTCCAGCAGAATAGTATCAATCATCTGGTTCAGTGCCTGAGAACGGATTTGTTTAACACCCTGTTCTGTACTGACTAACTGCGAGAACAGGTCACCGAGCTGAGCCTGCTGGCGGTTACGCTCTTCCTGGAAGGCGCGCTCTAACTGCTGGACCGATATTTCCGTATCGTTCACTTTGGCAGCATAGTTAGAACCGCTGACGAGGTAACCACCCACACCTGTCAGAATAAATGACAGGATAATGATGGCGAAGACAATTTTAATCACAGGGTTGTTCGCCGCTGTGCGCAGGTTTTCCATCATAAGAAATCCAAACTCCGCTTTGGTAAAAGAAAAATCAGGTCAGGGGAAATTATGCCCTAAAACAAAAAAAAGCGCATCATTCAGATGCGCTTCCTGTCTGGCTTTATACAGTTTTTGTGTCCGGGACAAATAAATATCCCGGAGCCTGAGGAAAAACTCAGCCGTTTACTGCGTCTTTAAGACCTTTGCCTGCACGGAAAGCCGGGACTTTCGCAGCGGCGATTTTGATCTCTTTACCGGTCTGCGGGTTACGGCCTGTACGTGCTGCACGCTCACGAACAGTGAAAGTACCGAAACCAACCAGAGCCACGTCATCCCCGCCTTTCAGAGAATCGGTTACTGAACCAATAATTGCATCTAACGCGCGACCAGCCGCAGCTTTAGAAATATTAGCGTCTGCAGCAATTTTATCGACCAATTGTGACTTATTCACTATTATCATCCCCTTTCAGAATTTTCGGCCCGGATTTACGAAGTATGTTCCTGACAGCCACAGCCGTTATATCAAGCCTTTTCGCTCTTGGCAAGATTGCTGACTTCGCATGTTGCGTAAGAATGTTCGCTAAATTAGCGGGACAAAAAAAGGCTGACAAGTCCTAAAGTCCCTGTCAGCCCTTTATTTATCTGAACTTCTTGACGCAGGTCACTATTTCCTACGCTTTTTTACTTACCACTTCCATACCGAAAGCAGGATTAACCAGGGCAAGTGAAAGAACTTCATCTATCGTTTTAACCGGATGAATATCCAGATCCGCTTTTACGTTATCCGGAATTTCTTCCAGGTCACGGCGGTTTTCGTCCGGAATCAGAACAGTCTTAATGCCGCCGCGATGTGCTGCCAGCAGTTTTTCTTTCAGACCTCCGATTGGCAGCACCAGACCACGCAGGGTAATTTCCCCGGTCATCGCCACATCCGCCCGCACCGGGTTACCGGTCAGCGCGGAAACCAGTGCGGTACACATCGCGGTACCGGCACTCGGGCCGTCTTTTGGTGTTGCACCTTCCGGAACGTGGACGTGAATGTCACGCTTTTCATAGAAATCATTGTTGATCCCTAATTTATCCGCACGGGCACGAACCACAGTTAACGCTGCCTGGATAGATTCCTGCATCACTTCACCCAGTGAACCGGTGTAGGAGAGTTTTCCTTTACCCGGAACGGCTGCGGTTTCAATGGTCAGCAGATCACCGCCGACTTCAGTCCACGCCAGACCGGTGACCTGACCCACGCGGTTTTCAGTATCAGCACGACCGTAATCCACTTTCTGCACACCGAGGTAATCTTTCAGGTTATCCTGATTAATCTCGATGTGTTTCAGTGTTTTATCCATCAGCAGCTGTTTCACCGCTTTACGGCACAGTTTGGAGATTTCACGCTCCAGTCCGCGCACGCCCGCTTCGCGGGTGTAATAACGGATGATGCCGAGGATCGCGCTGTCATCAATATGCAGCTCTGTTTTCTTCAGTGCGTTGCGTTCAATCTGCTTCGGCAGCAGGTGACGCTTGGCAATGTTAAGTTTCTCATCTTCCGTATAACCGGACAGACGGATCACCTCCATACGATCCAGCAGCGGTGCCGGAATATTCATGGAGTTGGATGTCGCGACAAACATCACGTCGGACAGATCGTAATCCACTTCCAGGTAGTGATCGTTAAACGCGATATTCTGTTCCGGATCCAGCACCTCAAGCAGTGCGGAAGCCGGATCACCGCGCATATCCGATGACATTTTGTCGATCTCATCCAGCAGGAACAGCGGGTTTTTCACGCCGACTTTTGCCATTTTCTGGATCAGTTTACCCGGCATAGAACCGATGTAAGTACGGCGGTGACCACGGATTTCCGCTTCATCACGCACGCCGCCCAGCGCCATACGCACATATTTACGGCCGGTTGCGCGGGCAATGGACTGCCCCAGCGAGGTTTTACCCACCCCCGGTGGTCCGACGAGACACAGAATAGGCCCCTTGATTTTGCTGACACGGCTCTGGACCGCCAGATATTCAAGGATACGCTCTTTCACCCGCTCCAGGCCGTAATGGTCACTGTCGAGGATTTCCTGCGCTTTAAGCAGATCTTTTTTCACTTTACTGCGCCTGACCCACGGAACCTGAATCATCCAGTCGATATAGCTGCGGACAACCGTGGCTTCCGCTGACATCGGCGACATCATTTTCAGTTTCTGTAATTCCGCTTCGGCCTTCTCTTTCGCCTCTTTCGGCATCTGCGCTTCTTCAATTTTGCGTTTCAGCGCTTCCGCTTCATCCGGCGCATCGTCCATCTCACCCAGTTCTTTCTGGATAGCTTTCATCTGCTCATTGAGATAGTACTCGCGCTGGCTTTTTTCCATCTGCTTTTTGACGCGGTTACGGATGCGTTTCTCAACCTGTAACAGGTCGATTTCCGATTCCATCATCGCCATCAGATATTCGAGACGCTCAACCACATCTGACATTTCCAGGACGGATTGTTTGTCCTGTAATTTCAGTGTCATATGAGAAGCGATAGTGTCAGCCAGTTTGGCGACATCTTCGATACTGTGCAGAGATGTCAGAACTTCCGGCGGGATCTTTTTATTCAGTTTGATATAGCCTTCAAACTGATTGATCGCCGTGCGCAGCAGCACTTCCTGCTCACGCTCGTCCACAACAGGGGATTCCATCAGCTCTGCCTGGGCAGAGAAGAAATCGCCGTTGTCACTTAATGTTTTGATATGCGCACGTTGCAGGCCTTCGACCAGCACTTTGACGGTACCGTCCGGCAGTTTCAGCATCTGTAATACTGATGCGACTGTCCCGACGGAAAATAAATCATTGACGCCCGGCTCATCCGTTGACGCTTCTTTTTGTGCGACCAGCAGCACTTTTTTATCCATATCCATCGCTGTTTCCAGGCAATGGATAGATTTTTCGCGTCCGACAAATAAAGGAATAACCATGTGGGGGTAGACCACCACATCGCGCAAAGGCAGTACCGGGATTTCAATGCGTTCAGCACGCTCAGGATTCATAGAGCACTCTCTTCGTTTAGCTTACGCCTTGTTGGGAACGTCGTGAAACGCGTTATCACGGGTTCCACTCCATAGAATAATCAATATATGGGGATGCATTTCTCACATTCAACACTTTATTTAGTAAGAAAAGCAAAATGAGGGAAAATTCCCTCATTTGGTTAATACTGATAACAACTGCGCTAACTTTCCGTTACTCGCCGGAAACCTGAGCTTCCGGTTTGCGGTAAATCAGCATCGGTTCGGTCTGATTGGTTATCACGTTCTCATCGATAACCACTTTTTCGACATTTTCCATCGACGGTAAATCATACATCGTGTTGAGCAGCGCAGCCTCAACGATGGAACGCAGACCACGGGCACCGGTTTTACGGTTCATCGCCTTTTTCGCGATGGCAATCAGCGCTTCACGGCGGAATTCCAGTTCAACATCTTCAATGCTGAACAGTGCCTGATACTGTTTGGTTAATGCGTTTTTCGGCTCCTGAAGGATCTGAATCAGCGCATCTTCACTCAGCTCACCAAGCGTTGCCACCACCGGCAGACGGCCGATAAATTCCGGGATCAGACCAAATTTGATCAGATCTTCCGGTTCAACCTGAGCCAGTAATTCGCCTTCTGTCGCTTTGTCTTTCTCGCCGCGCACTTGCGCACCGAAACCGATACCGGAACGGGTGTTCAGACGCTGGCCGACCACTTTATCCAGACCGGCAAATGCCCCGCCGCAGATAAACAGAATTTTCGAGGTATCAACCTGTAAAAATTCCTGCTGCGGATGTTTGCGCCCGCCCTGCGGCGGAACAGCGGCAATCGTGCCTTCAACCAGTTTCAGCAGTGCCTGCTGAACGCCTTCACCGGACACATCACGGGTAATAGACGGGTTATCTGATTTACGGGAGATTTTATCGATTTCATCAATATAGACGATACCGCGCTGTGCTTTCTCCACATCATAGTCGCATTTCTGTAAAAGCTTCTGAATGATGTTTTCCACATCCTCCCCCACATAACCGGCTTCGGTCAGTGTGGTGGCATCCGCCATGGTGAACGGCACATCCAGGTAGCGGGCCAGAGTTTCAGCCAGCAGCGTTTTACCGCTGCCGGTCGGGCCGATCAGCAGGATGTTACTTTTACCCAGTTCCACGCCGTCAGCGGTTTTATCGCCGTTGCGCAGACGTTTGTAGTGGTTGTATACCGCGACTGCCAGCACTTTTTTAGCCAGTTCCTGACCAATGACATAGTCATCGAGGTGCTGACGAATTTCATGAGGCGTCGGCAGCTCACTGCGTTCACTGCCACGGGCCGGGATCAGATCTTTAATTTCTTCACGGATAATATCGTTGCATAAATCAACGCATTCATCACAGATATACACTGACGGGCCGGCAATCAGTTTCTTAACCTCATGCTGACTTTTTCCGCAGAAAGAGCAGTACAGCAGCTTTCCTGAACCGTCTTTGCGTTTGTCTGTCATCAGTAAACCTCACTTAATCAGAACAGCTCACCGCCTGTGAGCTGCAAAAAAATGTCACAGCACCGCAGTACCCTGCCGCCCGGCAGGATACGGGCAGTACCGGTGTTACTTACCGGTGTGTGTAAATATGGTCAACCAGACCGTATTCCTGTGCTTCTTTCGCGGACAGGAAGCGGTCACGCTCGGTATCACGCTGAATTTCCTCAACGGATTTACCGGTATGGTGAGCTAATAAATCATTCATGCGCGCTTTCACTTTCAGAATTTCCTGAGCATGAATTTCAATATCAGTAGCTTGTCCCTGATAGCCGCCCAGCGGCTGGTGAATCATCACCCGGGAGTTCGGCAGACAGTAACGTTTGCCCGGCGCACCTGCCGTCAGTAAGAAAGCGCCCATTGAGCAGGCCTGGCCTACGCAGATAGTGCTGACCTGCGGTTTGATAAACTGCATGGTGTCATAAATAGACATCCCGGCGGTGATCACGCCGCCCGGTGAGTTGATATAAAGACTGATGTCTTTTTCCGGGTTCTCAGCTTCCAGGAAGAGTAACTGTGCCACGATCAGGTTTGCCATATGATCTTCAACCTGGCCGGTTAAAAAGATAATACGGTCTTTTAATAAACGGGAATAGATATCGTAGGAGCGTTCACCGCGTGAAGTCTGCTCGATAACCATCGGCACCAGCGCCATGTTGGGTGCGAAAGTATCCTGATTGTCGTGATATGACATGTCCATCTCCTGATTGAATTTTATTGGTGCCTGGCGGATACCGGTCATTTTACTTGAGATCCGGTGAGATGACCATGCGCTATACGCGATCCGGTCATATAAGCAGCATATACTGTCCGCAGAGACCCTGTATGGCAAATATGGGGGATAACCACCGTTGTTTTCAAGGAATATTGTCAGAAATGACGAAAAAACCGCAGACAATACACATTGCCTGCGGTTTTAATCAGATAAACAGCCTTCAGCTGTTCACAAAGAGAGCGGATTAACCTGCTGCCTGAACCTGATTCATCAGGTCAGTGAAACCGGTTTCTTTATCTGTCACTTTTGCTTTCGCCAGAACAGTTTCAACAGCCTGCTCTTCCAGTGCCAGATTACGGATACCATCCATCATCTGTTTGTTTTTGTTGTAGTATGCTACAACTTCAGCCGGATCTTCGTACGCTGATGCCATTTCTTCGATCAGTGCATTAACGCGCTCATCTTCAGCTTTCAGTTCGTTAGAAGAAATCACTTCGCCTAACAGCAGGCCAACCATTACACGGCGCTTAGCCTGGCCTTCAAACAGTTCACGCGGGAGTTCCATCGCCTGTTTTTCAGAGCCGCCGAAACGCTGTGCCGCCTGACGGCGCAGTTCTTCGATTTCACTGTCAACCGCTGCTTTCGGTACATCGATTTCGTTTGCTTTCAGCAGACCGTCGATAACCTGGGATTTGATACGGTTGCGTACTGCGTTTTTCAGTTCGCGTTCCATATTTTTGCGGATTTCCGCTTTCAGACCTTCCAGGGAACCGTCGCCGATACCGAAACGTTTGATGAACTCTTCAGTCATTTCCGGCAGTTCGCGCTCTTCCACTTTTTTCAGGCTGATAGCGAATTTCGCTGCTTTCCCTTTCAGGTTTTCAGCGTGGTAATCTTCCGGGAATGTCACTTCGATGTCGAATTCTTCACCGGCTTTGTGACCCACGATACCGTCTTCGAAGCCCGGGATCATACGGTTCTGGCCCATGACCAGGACGAAATCAGACGATTTGCCGCCTTCGAACTCTTCGCCGTCAACAGAACCGGTGAAGTCGATAGTGATGCGATCGTCAGCTTTCGCTGCGCCTTCAATCACTTTCCACTCAGCCTGCTGTTTGCGCAGAGTTTCAACCATGCCGTCGATGTCTTCGTCTTTGACTTCAACAACCGGTTTTTCAACTTCGATTGTTTCCAGACCTTTCAGCTCAATTTCAGGGAAGACTTCGAACTCAACAGTGTAAGTGAAATCCTGACCTTCTTTGTACGGCTCATCAACTTTGTAGTCAGGCGCACCGACAGGATTGATTTTGTTTTCGATGATAGCGCTGACAAAGTTACGTGACATCAGGTCGCTCAGTGCATCCTGAACCGCCACATCGCCGTAACGCTGTTTGATGATGTTGTGCGGTACTTTGCCTTTACGGAAACCATCGATACGTGCTTTTTTGGCGATTTCAGCTAATTGCTTAGTTACTTCTTTGTCAATATCGGCTGCAGGAACGGTGATTAATACACGACGCCCAAGGCCTTCAGTCGTTTCAACAGAAACTTGCATCTTATTACCTCAAAAAAGTCTATTGCTCGGTCAACTCCATATCTCACACCGGCCCGATGCCTGTGTGAAACGATAATGAACCGGGGCGGTCGCATTTAAAAACCGAGTTCCCTTATATTCAGAAGCGTCCCGAAACCATACGGAATTTCAGACGCGACATTATAGCGATGCTGACCGGCCGCGTCGAGAAGTGCAGACAAAAGAGTCTGAATTTCGATCTTTTTCTGTTAAATTTTGTGCTGTGCGCTGCTTTTTTATTCAACCGGCCGCTTACTTTCCGCCACCGTGACAGCGCGGGGACGGATTCACCGGGCCCTGACAGTGATCCCATTCATCCGGGGTATAGGTATGCAGCGCCAGCGCATGAACCCCGTCCGCCAGTTCACCGGCCAGCAGGGTGTACATATGACGGTGACGAGCCACCGGGCGCATACCCGCAAAGGCCTCACTGACCACTACCACCTTAAAATGGGTTTCCGATCCCGCCGGAACATTGTGCTGACCACTCTCATTCACCACACTGATATAAAGAGGTGCGAGTGCATGATTCAGTTTTTCTTCAATACGCTGCTGCATTACAGCAGGAAATGATGCCGACATAACTATCCTTCCGGTCAATACTGGCTTTCAGAGAAAGCCCAGTGTAGTGAGTTTTTTATCAAAATCCATACCATTCACGGATAAAGCCGATTATCATCATGCACTAAGCCGAACACTCACGCCCCGGCGTTTATCCGGTGCGGTGACTGACTTCAACAACTTGTAACGGATCCCTATTATGTTGAAAAAATACCTCTTTCCGCTGTTCGCACTGATCTTACTGGCGGGGTGCCAGGCACCATCCAACACCCTGTCGATTGAACCGGTGATGAAATTACCGTCTGCGGATCCGACGCTCGGTGCCGCCACTGTCTCCATTACCGGAGTGGATAAACGCCCGTCACAGACCCTGGCCGAATTCAGCCGTAACGGCCAGCTGGCACAGCTGCGTCCGTCCCGGGACCTGCGTTTCCTGATGCAGGAAACCCTGGAAAAACAGATGACCGCACGCGGTTTTATGATCGGCTCACCGGCAAATGCCAATGTGCAGATTTCCATCAATACCTTTAAGGCGGATGTGCAGGAAGGCAGCCTGCGTCATAACATTACCGTAAATATTGATATTACTGTTCTCGCCACCGCACAGAATAACAGCACAAAGAGCCGGACATTCCGCACCAGCTATAATGTGCAGGGTCCGTTAAGTGCCAGCAACGAGAAAATCACTGATGCCTTTAACCGCGCACTCAGCGATATCGTCGCGGATATGGCTCAGGATACCCAGATCAGCCAGTTCATTAAGCAGAACGCCCGCAACTAATCTGCCCGGCCGCCCGCAGCCGGACAACGCCGGGCGGCCTGCTGTTTTCAGTCACTGTCAATACGCCGCACCTGCGGCGTGTGAGGATAATCATGCTCCGGAGTATTTGGGCGACATACAGCCAGCGTAATGCCCGTATTCTTTTATTGCTCGGTTTTGCATCCGGACTGCCGCTGGCGCTGACCAGCGGCACACTCCAGGCCTGGATCACCGTCGAAAACGTCGATATCAAAACCATCGGTTTTTTTACGCTTGTCAGCCAGGCCTATGTGTTTAAATTCCTGTGGGCACCGTTTATGGACCGCTACCAGCTGCCGTTCCTCGGACGCCGCCGCGGCTGGATGATAACCACACAGCTCCTGCTGGTCGTCAGTATTGCCGGTATGGGGATGCTGAAACCGGCAGAACACCTCTGGTGGCTGGCTGCTGCCGCCGCAATTGTTGCTTTTTGCTCGGCCTCACAGGACATCATTTTTGATGCCTATAAAACCGATTTACTGTCCGCGAAAGATCGCGGCACCGGCGCGGCAATATCAACCTTAGGTTACCGGCTGGCCATGCTGCTCTCCGGCGGTCTGGCGCTGTTTATTGCTCACCGCTATACCGGCTGGCAGAATATGTACCTGCTGATGGCAGGGATGATGCTGATTGGTGTGTTTGCCACGCTGCGCGCAAAAGAGCCGGAAACCGATGCCCCGCCGCCGCGCACACTGCGTGAGGCTGTCCGGGAACCGCTGGCGGAGTTTTTCTCCCGCAATAACACCTGGCTGCTGTTACTGCTGATTGTCCTTTATAAGATGGGGGATGCCTTCGCCCTGACACTGAGCACACCGTTCCTGATCCGGGGTGCCGGGTTCGGCCCGGATGAAGTGGGGCTAATCAACAAAACCCTGGGACTGGCCGCCACGATTGTCGGGGCGCTGTACGGCGGTTATCTGATGCAGCGCTGGAGCCTGTTTAAATCCCTGATGTTTTTCGGGCTCCTGCAGGGGGTTTCCAACATCGGCTACTGGGTGCTTTCCGTCACCCCCCAGAATATCTATATGATGGGCAGCGTGGTCTTTATCGAAAATATCTGCGGCGGGATGGGCACGGCAGCCTTTGTCGCTCTGCTGATGACACTCTGTAACCGGTCATTCTCCGCCACACAGTTTGCGCTGTTGTCAGCCTTATCTGCCGTCGGTCGTGTCTATACCGGTCCGTTTGCCGGCTGGATGGTGGAAGTCTACGGCTGGAGCTGGTTCTATCTGTTCACCGTGGTTGCTGCGGTTCCCGGTCTGTTGCTGCTGATGTTGTGCCGCAAAACGCTGCTCCACACTCAGAAAACAGAACAATTCCTGCCGCGGCGGCATTTCCGCAACGGCTACCGGACAGCAATGTCACTGCTCGGTATCACGGCAGTTCTGTTTACAGCCAGCCTGATCCTGCTGCTGACCGGCGTGTTTGAACTGACACCGGGCTTTATTCCGGACACGCTGAAAGGCGACCTGTTTATTTACGGCCTGAATATCGGTATTGCCGGGCTGTTCCTTGGCGGGCTGCTCGATTATTGTGCACTCCGCCGCGATAAACTGGCCTGACCGGCTGCTGCGAATATCAGAAAAAATTCAATCAAAAGTTTAGAAAGCCGGTTAAAACCGGCTTTCTTTATGCCCTGTTTTAGATATAGGTCACAATTTTTATAATTTATTTCTTAAAATTACATTCAAAACCACAAATACATCACATCCCCCATTTTCCTTTTTGTGCCTTCCCCCTATATTCGCGCAGTGACTTCTGACTTCTTTACTCTTTAACGACCAAATAAACAGCTAATAAATTATGAAAAAAACAACTATTGCAGCCCTGATTGCTGCAACCGCCGCGTTTTCTGCGCAGGCTGAATATCAGTGGGGATTTGCTAACGTCAGCATGAACTATCTGGACTGGACTCCGCATACCACTCACAAGAGTGGTAACAGTACGCACAAGGATGACTTTGTGTATCTGGAGCTTGAGGGCGGCGCCGGTTTCAGCTGGGGTGAACTCTATGGTTTCTTCGATCTTGAGAATGCGTTTAACAGTAAAAACGATTCTGATGCCGGTGATAACCAGCGTTACACCTTCAAAACCACAGCGCGTATCTACCTGGGTGATACCGGTTTTAACGCCTACGGTCATGTCTACGGCACCTATTCCCTGCCGGGGAACGGCGGTAACTTCCATGAAGTGAATACCCTGTACGGTATCGGTTATAACACCGATTTCCACGGCTTATGGTTCAAACCGTTTGCTGCCCTGCACTATGTTGATCAGACGTTCTACAGCGGTAACAACGGTTATGTTCTCGGCTGGGTTGCCGGTTATGACTTTAACCTGTGGAATGAAAAATTCAGTATCACCAACTGGAACGAAATCGAACTCAACCGTAACGATCGTTACGGCAACGGCGGGCGTGACGGCGTCAACGGTGCCCTGGCCTTATGGTGGACACCGGTTCCGTCAGTGACAACCGGCATTCAGTACCGCTATGCGGATAACAAACTGGGTGAGGATTTTTACCAGCAGGCGGTGGTTTACAGCATAAAATATAACTTCTAGATCACATTTTTTCGCTGCGGGGGGCAAAAACCTCCCGTATTTTTACCAATAAATTGTTTCTGAACAAAAAAATTTCACTATTACATCACATAAAATGTAATAATCAGTGTTTTATCCTTTCGGTATTTCCTTCCCTAATCTAAGCTTAAACAGACATTTGTCTTCTTATTGTTAAAATTGTAACTTTTATTTCATGATTTCATAAAAACAGGCTTACTTGTGATCCTTTTAACATAAAGAGGCAACAAACCCATCAATCCTATTACATATATTTACACTGATCTTACCTTGCCGTAATATGTGCGGACTGATGAAACGACAAGAGTACTTGAGTACCTTTGTTTTTGGGGTCGTTGGATGAGACTTATGAACTACAAAAAGAGTATTGGGATAATCTCGCTGCTCGCATCTGCGCTTTTGCTGGGCGGATGCGATATGGCGCTGATGAACCCGAAAGGCACTATCGGTGCTGAGCAAAAAACACTGATTTTAACCGCCATTGGTCTGATGCTCATTGTGGTTATTCCGGTCATTATCATGGCAATCGTATTTGCCCTGCGTTACCGGGAAACCAGAAAAGCAACTTACCGTCCTGACTGGGCGCATTCCAATAAAATCGAGCTGGTCGTCTGGACGGTTCCGATTATTATCATTCTGATCCTGGGTACCATTACATGGAAAACCACCCATGAGCTGGATCCGTACAAGCCGCTGGTCAGTGACCAGGAGCCTGTCACCATCCAGGTTATCTCAATGGACTGGAAATGGTTATTTATCTATCCGGATCAGGGCATTGCCACAGTGAATGAAATCGCATTCCCTGTCGGTGTTCCTGTCAATTTCAAAATCACCTCTGATTCTGTGATGAACTCGTTTTTCATCCCGCAGTTAGGCGGCCAGATTTATGCAATGGCAGGTATGCAGACCAAACTGCATCTGATTGCGGAAGAACCGGGCGTGTACAAAGGCATTTCTGCCAGTTACAGCGGCCATGGTTTCTCTGACATGAAATTTACCGCCACCGCCACCCCGACACGCGAAGCCTTCGATGAATGGGTTGCGAAGGTGAAAGCCTCACCGGATACCCTGACCACCACCGAAGCGTTTGACGCACTGGCAAAACCGAGTGTCAACAACCCGGTTGTCTAT
The DNA here is from genome assembly GCF_000633515.1 of Morganella morganii H1r. Lineage (GTDB taxonomy): Bacteria > Pseudomonadota > Gammaproteobacteria > Enterobacterales > Enterobacteriaceae > Morganella > Morganella morganii_B. Next base: position 124,019 of record NZ_AYMP01000004.1, read on the forward strand.
TTCTCCGCAGTCAAACCAAACCTGTATGTTGAGACCATTAACAAATTCGGTCACAGCGGTCACGGTGCAGGGAAGACACACGAAGGCGAAAGCCATTCAATGATGAACATGAGCACAGATGAACACAGTAGTCATATGCCTGCAGCTCATGCCGGGAATGAGGGGTAAAGCATGTTCGGAAAATTAACACTGGATGCCATCCCCCTGCATGAACCTATCGTTGTTATTACGGTACTGGGTATCATTCTGGGTGGTGCTGCACTTGTCGGTCTTATTACCTACTTCCGCAAATGGACGTGGTTATGGACCGAATGGTTGACCACTGTTGACCATAAAAAAATCGGTATTATGTACATCATCGTTTCGATGGTGATGCTTATCCGTGGTTTTGCTGACGCCATTATGATGCGCGCCCAGCAGGCTCTTTCGTCTGCCGGTGAAGCCGGATTCCTGCCGCCTGAACACTACGACCAGATCTTTACCGCCCACGGCGTTATCATGATCTTCTTCGTCGCGACACCGTTTGTTGTCGGTCTGATGAACCTGGTTGTGCCATTACAGATCGGCGCCCGTGACGTTGCCTTCCCGTTCCTGAACTCCCTGAGCTTCTGGTTCTTTGTGGTCGGCGTGATGCTGGTGAATATCTCTCTGGGTATCGGGGAATTTGCACAGACCGGCTGGCTGGCCTATCCGCCGCTGTCGGGACTGGAATATAACCCGGGCGTCGGGGTCGATTACTGGCTGTGGAGTCTCCAGATATCCGGTATCGGTACATTGCTGACCGGGGTGAACTTCTTCGCCACCGTTCTGCGTATGCGCGCACCGGGCATGTCGATGATGAAAATGCCGGTCTTTACCTGGGCGGCATTCTGTACCAACATCCTGATTATCGCCGCGTTCCCGATTCTGACTGTCACCTTAACCGGCCTGACATTAGACCGCTACCTGGGCACCCATTTCTTCACCAATGATATGGGCGGCAACATGATGATGTACATCAACCTGGTGTGGGCATGGGGCCACCCGGAAGTGTATATCCTGGTTCTGCCGGTCTTCGGGGTCTTCTCTGAAGTCACTGCGACATTCTCGAAAAAACGCCTGTTCGGCTATACCTCACTGGTATGGGCAACTATCGCGATTACCGTACTGTCCTTTATCGTCTGGCTGCACCACTTCTTTACCATGGGCTCCGGCGCGAACGTCAACGCCTTCTTCGGTATCGCCACGATGATCATCTCCATTCCGACCGGGGTGAAGATATTCAACTGGCTGTTTACCATGTATCAGGGGCGTATCGAGTTCAAAACCCCGATGCTCTGGACGGTCGGCTTTATTATCACCTTCTCCGTCGGTGGTATGACCGGGGTTCTGCTGGCCGTGCCGGGCGCAAACTTTGTCCTGCATAACAGCCTGTTCCTGATTGCACACTTCCATAACGTCATCATCGGCGGTGTGGTCTTCGGTTGCTTCGCCGGTACCGCTTACTGGTTCCCGAAAGCGTTCGGTTTCACCCTGAACGAAAAATGGGGTGTCCGTGCATTCTGGTGCTGGTTCATCGGTTTCTTTGTTGCCTTTATGCCGGTTTACGTGCTGGGCTTCATGGGAATGACCCGCCGTATCAGCCAGAACATTGACCCGACTTTCCACACCATGCTGTTAATCGCAGCGGTCGGCGTGGCGATTATCGGTGTCGGTATTCTGTGCCAGATTATTCAGTTCTACGTCAGTATCCGTGACCGCGACCAGAACCGCGACCTTACCGGGGATCCGTGGGGCGGCCGCACACTGGAGTGGGCAACCTCTTCGCCACCGCCGTTCTACAACTTTGCTGAAGTACCGGATGTTCAGTCCCGTGATGAGTGGTGGGATATGAAAGAAAAAGGTACTGCGCATAAACGCCCTGCAAAATATGAAGAAATTCATATGCCGAAAAACACGGCTGCAGGTGTGATTATCGCCGGTTTCAGCCTGATCTTTGGTTTCGCCATGATCTGGCATATCTGGTGGCTTGCGATTGTCGGTTTCGCCGGCATGATCGTCACCTGGATTGCGAAAAGCTTCGACGAAGATGTGGATTACTATGTTCCTGTGGCTGAAGTCGAGAAAATCGAAAACGCCCACTACGAACAACTGAGCAAGGCAGGTGTGGATAATGTCAACTAATACCCTGACTCAACATAATAACGCCCATGATGATCATGGGCATCACGATGCAGGTGCGACCAAGGTCTTCGGATTCTGGGTCTACCTGATGAGTGACCTGATTCTGTTTGCGAGTCTGTTCGCCATTTATGTGGTGCTGAAAGACGGCACCGCCGGCGGCCCGACCGGCAAAGAGATCTTTAACTTACAGTTTGTTCTGGTGGAAACCTTCCTGCTGTTATTCAGCAGTATCACCTACGGCTTTGCCATGCTGGCAATGAACCGCAATCAGGTGGGTCAGGTTAATCTGTGGTTATTTGTTACTTTCCTGTTCGGCCTCGGCTTCGTGGCAATGGAAATCTATGAATTCCATGAATTAATCAGCGAAAACTACGGCCCTGACCGCAGCGGCTTCCTGTCCGGTTTCTTCACCCTGGTGGCAACACACGGTCTTCACGTCACAGCCGGTCTTATCTGGATCATCATCATGATCATCCAGACCAGCCGCCGCGGCCTGACCGAAGTGAATAAAACCCGCCTGAACTGCTTAAGCCTGTTCTGGCACTTCCTGGACGTGGTCTGGATTTGTGTGTTCACCGTTGTTTATCTGTTGGGGGCACTGTAATGAGTCATTCAAATACAGCCGGTACCGGGGCAAGCCACGGTAGTGTGAAAACCTATCTGATCGGCTTTATATTATCGGTCATTCTGACAGTCATCCCGTTTTATATGGTGATTGAGGGAACCGCCTCAACATCTGTACTGCTGGCGACTGTTGTGATTACCGCTGTTGTTCAGATTCTTGTTCACCTGGTGTGCTTCCTGCACATGAATACCGCGTCTGAAGAGCGCTGGAACCTGATTGCGTTCCTGTTCACGCTCCTCATTATCGGTATCGTGGTTGTGGGTTCACTGTGGATTATGTACAACCTGAACATCAATATGATGGTTGATTAAGAGTTGCCGATATGATGAAGCAATACCTGCAAGTGACCAAGCCGGGAATTATTTTCGGAAATTTAATTTCTGTGGTCGGGGGATTCCTGCTCGCCTCCAAAGGTGACATTGATTACCCCCTGTTCATTGCGACATTGCTCGGTGTCTCGCTGGTCGTGGCCTCCGGTTGTGTTTTTAACAATTACATCGACCGCGACATCGACTCCGTCATGGAACGCACGAAAAACCGCCCTCTGGTAAGAGGGCTTATTGACCCGAAAATCAGTCTGGTTTATGCCTCTGTGCTGGGTATTGCCGGCATGGTGCTGCTGTTAGTGGCCGCCAATGTGGTGGCAATGCTGATTGCTGTTGTCGGCTTTGTGGTTTATGTCGGGGTTTACAGCCTGTACATGAAACGCAAATCGGTCTACGGCACACTGGTCGGCAGCCTGTCCGGTGCCGCACCGCCGGTTATCGGTTACTGCGCAGTGACAGGCCAGTTTGATACCGGCGCACTGATCCTGCTGCTAATCTTCAGTTTATGGCAGATGCCGCACTCCTATGCGATTGCCATCTTCCGTTTCAAAGATTACCAGGCGGCCAATATCCCTGTACTGCCGGTGATTAAAGGTATTTCTGTGGCGAAAAACCACATTATCCTGTACATCATTGCCTTTATGTTTGCCACACTGATGCTCGCCATCAGCGGGTATGCGGGATATAAGTACCTGATTGTCGCTGCGGCAGTCAGTGTCTGGTGGCTGGGTATGGCATTATCGGGCTATAAAACAACAAATGATCGCGTCTGGGCGCGTAAGTTGTTCGTGTTCTCCATTGTCGCTATCACGTCACTCAGTGTGATGATGTCTGTTGACCCAAGCGTCTCCGGTGATGTTCTGCTGGCCTACAGTCGTTAACACACACTTTCTGTAATAACAAAATGGCAGGGTTCCCCTGCCATTTTGTGTTTAGCAAAAACCACAAATCTCATTAGAATGTGGTGTCTGTTTTTTTGAGGTTATCCCATGAACGATAATAAAATGACCCCGCTTGAGCGTCGCGCGACCTGGGGGTTAGGCTCGGTATTTTCTCTGCGCATGCTCGGCATGTTCATGGTATTGCCTGTTATCACCACGTTCGGACTCGATTTTAAAGACGCCACCAGCACTCTGATCGGCTTTGCCATTGGCGTCTACGGCCTGACCCAGGCTATCTTCCAGATCCCCTTCGGTCTGCTTTCTGACAAAATCGGCCGCAAGCCGCTGATTGTCGGCGGGCTGATTATCTTTATGGCGGGCAGTATTGTTGCCGCACTCAGCCACTCCATCTACGGCGTGATTGCCGGACGGGCGCTCCAGGGCGCAGGGGCGATATCCGCTGCTGTCATGGCATTACTGTCCGATACCACCCGCGAACAAAACCGCACCAAAGCAATGGCCTTTATCGGTATCAGTATCGGGATCACCTTTGCCGTTGCCCTGGTACTCGGCCCGGTACTGGCGGATATCGTCGGCCTGTCCGGCCTGTTCTGGGGCATTGCCCTGCTCGCCTTCCTCGGGATCCTCGTCACCCTGTATGTGGTGCCGGACAACAAAGAGCATCGTCAGAACAGGGAAACCGCCGTGGTAAAAGGCGCAATTAAACAGGTGCTGATGGACAAGCAGCTCGCCCGGCTGAATTTCGGGATCCTCGCTCTGCACACCCTGCTGATGGCCACCTTTGTCGCCCTTCCTCTGGTGATGAGTGATGCCGGGCTGGCACGGGAATCTCACTGGAAAGCGTATCTGTACACCATGCTGATCGCCTTTGTGTCTGTGCTGCCGTTTATTATTTATGCGGAAAAATACCGTAAAATGAAGCAGGTTTTTGTCAGTTGCGTGATCATGATGGCGCTGGCAGAAGTCTTGTTTCTGCTGGCAGGCAAAAACCTGTGGCTGCTTTACGGCGGATTACAGATTTTCTTTATCGCCTTCAATGTGATGGAGGCGATTTTACCGTCACTGATCAGTAAAGAAGCACCGGCAGGCTATAAAGGAACGGCGATGGGGATCTACTCCACCAGCCAGTTTATCGGCGTGGCACTGGGCGGCAGTCTCGGCGGCCTGCTCTACGGCATCCATGGTGCGGTGGCGGTTTTCGGCGGTGGCCTGATACTGACACTTCTCTGGCTGGCTGTCAGCCTGACACTGCGTCAGCCACCGTATGTCAGCAGTCTTCGGCTGGAATTACCGGAAAATGACGTGAATAATCCGGATATTGCCGCGAAGTTACGCGAACAACCGGGTGTGCGTGATGTGGTGATTATTGCGCAGGAACGGGCGGTATATGTGAAAACCGATACCAGACTGTCAAGCCGCAGACAACTCGAAGCGGTTTTACAGGGCTGAACAGGAACCGGCAACCATGCTGATGCAGGTTGCCGGATAACACTCAGTCGCGGAAGTTCTTGAACTGGAAAGGCTGGCCCAGTTTCCCTTCACGCACCAGTGCCATAACGGACTGTAAATCATCACGGGATTTGCCGGTCACACGGACTTCTTCTCCCTGGATTTGTGCCTGCACTTTCAGTTTGCTGTCTTTGATCAGCTTGACGATTTTTTTCGCCAGTGCTGTGTCGATCCCCTGTAACAGAGTTGCCTCAACACTGTACAACTTACCGCTGTGAACAATCTCATCCGGTACGGTCAGAGACGCGCCGTCGATTCCGCGTTTCGCCAGTTTTTCCCGCATAATATCAACCAGCTGATTGACCTGGAAATCAGATTCACTGGTCATTTTAACACTGTTATTTTTCTCATTGAGCTCAATCGTCGCGGTAATATTGCGGAAATCCCAGCGGCTGGTCACTTCACGCTGTGCGTTTTCCACGGCATTGCGCACTTCATGTAATTCAACTTCAGAAACAATATCAAATGATGGCATCGGAAAACCTCCCTATATTCAACTGACCGGCATAATACCGGGTTTATCAGACCAACAAAAGCACTATATTTCCCGCTATATTTACTAAGGTGCAAACGGCCAAAAAGTGGTACTATTCAGTGATATTGCTCACATCTTTTTCGCTGTCCGGAGTCCTTATGAAAATAACAGTACTGGGTTGCGGCGCAATCGGGAAACTCTGGCTCGCTGCACTGTCAGGCAATCATGAGGTGCAGGGATGGATGCGTATTCCCCAGCCCTACCTGAATGTGAATATTGACTCTCTGAACGGAGAGCCGTTTTACGGGCAATTTACCACAAACGATCCGGAATTCCTCGCACAAACCGAATTATTACTGGTTTGCCTGAAAGCCTGGCAAACCTCCGAAGCGGTTAATCAGCTGCTCCCGCAGATACCGGAATCCAGCCCGGTGTTACTGCTGCACAATGGTATGGGTGTGGCACGTGAATTATCCCGCTGCCCGAACCCGCTGCTGACCGGCATCACCTCTCACAGCGCATTTGAAGAAAATGGTCTGCTGCATCACAGCCGCCGGGGACTGACCCACATTGGTCCGGTGAATGAACGCGCCCGTCATTACGGTCATCTGGCGGATATTCTGCATGATGCCCTGCCGGACGTCGCCTGGCATGATGAAATTGATGCTGCCAGCTGGCAAAAACTCGCCGTGAACTGTGTCATTTCCCCGCTCACCGTTATCTATGACTGCAAAAACGGCGAACTGATGGCACATCTGCCGCAAATCCGCGTGCTGTGTGATGAAGTGGCGGAAGTGATGCTGCGTGAGGGGATCCACACTGACGGTGATGATATCTATGAATACATTCTTCATGTGATTGAAAAAACCGCTGATCACAGCTCCTCCATGCGCCGGGATATTCTTTACGGCCGTTATACCGAAATTGATTACATCACCGGCTATCTGCTGCAACGCGCCCGCTATCACGGGATCCTGCTGCCGGAACATATTCACGTTTACAGCCTCGTCAAACAAAAAGAGGAACAAAATGCCCCCTTCAGTTCTCATTTGTCTCGCTGACGGCTGCGAAGAAACCGAAACCGTCACCACTGCGGATCTGCTGGTTCGCGCCGGTGTGACGGTCACACTCGCCAGTGCCAATGATGACGGCAGTTGCCTGGTCACCGGTTCACGCGGGATCCGCATTATGGCCGATATCCCGCTGGTGCGGGTGGCGGATACCCCGTTTGATGCCATTGTGCTGCCGGGTGGCCTGAAAGGTGCGGAAAATCTGCGTGACAGCCCGCTGGTGATTGAAAAAATCCGCCGCATGCATTGTGACGGGCACATTGTTGCCGCTATCTGCGCGGCACCGTCTGTCATTCTGGTAGCCCATAATCTGTTTCCGCTCGGCAATATGACCGGCTATCCGGCGCTGGAAGATAAAATACCGGCAAAACAGCGGGTCAATCAGCGGGTCTATTTTGATGAGCGTGTTAATCTGCTGACCAGCCAGGGCCCGGCCACTGCCATCGATTTTGCACTGCGTCTGACAGAGCGCCTGTGCGGACAGGAAACAGCCGCGAAAGTCGCGGCGGAATTAGTGCTGCCACCGGGGATATGGGATTATCAGGACACCCCTTACCGCACCCCGGCAGATCACTGATAAAAACGCCCGGCTCTCTGTGATGCCGGGTATTTTCATATTTACTGTACTTGTGGTTCCGGCATCACCATCATCCAGACTTTGGGTTTCAGCGAGTAATGCCCCGCTTTCAGCGCTGCCCAGGCCGCCAGCTTCTCTTCTTCAGAGGCATACTGAATATCCTGATAATCACGCTCTTGCCAGACCTGTTTATCCGGCTGACCGCCTGTGACTTCAATGGTTTGCTGCCAGATCTGACAATAGAACGATAAATCAGAATAACCGCTGACACAGACCAGCGCATCATCCTGTCCGTCGCCGTCCGCATCCGCCATAAAGCCGAGACACTCCCCGTTCGCGGAGGATTCCGTACAGAACCAGCTGCGGGTAACATCCGGTTTTCCTTCCCACCAGGATTCCGGCAGCGGCGGGCTGCCCGGTACGGTGAGCATGACCTCCCGCAATGTCCGGCGGTTATCCTGATCATAAGAGGAGTATGTCAGTGCTTTGCGGTATTCCGGATTGTCATTCAGCACCGCGAGTACCGCTTCTCCACGCTGTCCGAGACGTTCCAGGGTATAGCGGATATCTGACGTCACTTTAATTCTGCCATTTTCAATACCTGCCAGAATACTGTTTGCCGTGATCTGTTTAAAATCGGCCAGCGGACTGCTGATCACCAGAATAACCGCCATCAGCGTCAGTAATCCGGCTTTGTTGACCGGCCCGAGCAGTACCGCCCACCTGCTGCGTTTCCATAACAGGACCGCACTGTAGGCCAGTACAACCACTGCCAGAAACAACGCGATACTGAATCCGTATAAGCGATCCATACTCCAGCTGTATTGATTAACCCGCACCAGAATGCCGTAAACCGATGACAGTGAGAAAATATTCAGCAGCAGCACACCAGCCAGCACCACGCCGTTGAGCCAGGAGCGGAAGCGCGGGACACACGCATTACCGTAAACCAGATTCAGCAGAATGATGTTCAAAGCAACAAACCAAATCATGGTGAATGAACCCAGCCCGCTGACGCGGACGCCGGTGACCACGGATAACAATAATCCGCCGGCAGCAATGACACCAATAACGGTCAGCAGCGGCAACAGCACCCGCGCCACATACCCGGCGATTTTTCCGGTACTGAAAGAAAAGGCGGACTGAATAAACACCAGACTGATATTAAAACCGAGACAAAAACTCATCCAGTAATACAGTGAGTCATCCAGCCAGTCACTGAGAAACGTCAGATTCACAATCCGGAACAGATAAACCGCCAGAAACAGCACCCCCATCACCAGCAGGCCGATAAGCCCTGCCAGCGCACCCAGCACGGTGTTTCTGACATACTGTTCCGTCAGCAGTGCATAATCCGGGTTCCACGAACCTGAGGACTGCCGCTGCTGCAACCACGGCAGGATCAGCCAGAACAGCAGTACCAGCAGCGGGATCAGCGAAGAAAGTTCCCGGGTGTGACCCGCCGTTGCCTCACTCAGATACCAGAAATTCATCCAGACACAGAGAATAACTGTCAGCAGCAGCCCGGCCCAGAGTGCCGCTGAGGAAAACCGGCTAATCAGATAACTGAATACCGACGGCACAAACAGCGCCAGCAGCATCGGCAGCCAGACCAGCGACCCCGGTATCTGCCATGAACTGCGGATAAGGTAATCGGATGTTGCATTCAGTGTGAGCCCCTGAAGGAGCGCCACCACAATAACAATAAAATAGATAAAACGGCTTGCCGGTGCCTGAACTGCACTGTTTTTCATGCTGAAACCCCGTCAGTAATGGATGTTGCTGCCGGACAGCATAGAGTCTGAACAGGCACAACGGTATCCCTTACACTCTGAAAAAAGACAATAAAAAACCCCGGCTCCTCAGAGACGGGGTTCAGAAATAAATGACAGCGGTGACTCAGGGACGGTACACCTTCACATTGGTATAGCCCTGCTCTGCCAGATAAAGCGCCTGCAGACGGCTCATCACTCCGCGATCGCAATAGAGCAGCCAGGTGGTCTCCGCCGGTAAATCACCGAACTGAGTGCTGAGTTTGTAGAACGGCAGTGTGCGCACTTCCGCTCCCTCAATTTTCAGCGGATGCGCTTCCTGTTCATCCGGCGAACGGATATCCAGCACCACATCGGTGGCAGACAGTTCAGACACCATCTCCACTTCCGTGACCTGCTGCTCACTCTGCTGCGCGATCACACGGATATCCATGTTCTGCGCGTTGAGCACCACATCATCCAGAATCGCAAAGTCGAATTTCTCTTCTTCGGCTTCGATTTTCTCTTTCACCGCTTTCACGGTCGGGTTTTTCGAGATCACGCCGCAGAATTCAGGCATGGTACGGGCAAAATCTTCAGTACCGATCTGACGGGCGAGATTGATTATGGTTTCTTTGTCGTGTGAGATCAGCGGACGCAGTACCAGGGTGTCTGTTGCGTTGTCGATCATGCGCAGGTTGGTCAGCGTCTGGCTGGAGACCTGTCCCAGCGCCTCACCGGTCACAATCGCCTGCACGCCGTAGCGTTCCGCGACACGGGATGCCGCACGGACCATCATCCGCTTGAGCACCACCCCCATCTGGCCGTCATCCACTTTTTCCAGGATTTCCGCCACCACCGGCTCAAAGTTCACCGCCACAAAACGGACTTTGTGCGAGCTGCCGAAGCGGTTCCACAGGTAATGCGCCACCTGTTTCACACCGATTTCATGTGCCGCACCGCCTAAATTAAAGAAGCAGTAATGAACACGGCAACCACGGCGCATCAGCATATAACTGGAGACACCGGAATCGAACCCGCCGGAGATCAGAGACAGCACATCTTCCTGAGTCCCGATCGGGAAACCGCCGATCCCTTCCAGACGGCGTACCACGAGGATCAGTTTGTCATCTTCCACTTCCAGATTAACCGTGACATCCGGATGCGTCAGTTTCACCTTCGCGGACGGAATATGCTGGTTCAGGCCGCCGCCGACATAGCGCTCCAGCTCAATAGAGCTGAACGGGTGCTTACCACGGCGCTTGGCACGGACACAGAAGGTTTTGTTTTCCAGTGATGCGGCATACATTTCGAAAGTCTGCTCATAGATATTATGCAGATCGGTAAATGCGCGCTCTTCCACCTGTAAAATATGGTGGATACCGGGAATGCGGGTCAGGCGGTCAGCCACACCTTCGCCAAGCTCTTCTTTTTTCACGCGGACTTCAAGATAGTCCCAGTGACGGACAACGGCCACGTCTTCGGCCAGATCTTTAAGCACATTGCGGATATTACTGGTCAGAATTTTAATAAAGCGCAGGCGGACACTCTGGCTTTTGATGGTAATTTCAGGAAATAATTTAATGATAAACTTCATAACGGTTTACTGGCTATCGGCTTGATTTGCAAAGGACGGAGCAGCCGGCGTCAGGCAGCGGCAATCCCCGTTGATGAAATTGAAAGGCGGCAGTATATCACCATATCTCGATCTGCCCCGTAAAAATCGTAAATGAAAGGCACAATTTTCACTGAAAAGTGTAAACTAGGAATTATTTGCGACATAAATGTAACATCAGTGAAAAACAGACCATGACCAAAAAAACATCCGCAACGAAAACCGATGCACTGAGCTTTGAAGCATCACTCGATGCCCTTGAAGGGATCGTCACCCGTCTGGAAGCGGGTAACCTGCCGCTGGAAGAAGCCCTGGCCGAGTTTGAACGCGGTATCGCACTGACCCGCACCAGCCAGAAAACCCTGATGGCAGCCGAACAGCGGGTTCAGATCCTGCTTAATGATGATGAAAACGCACCGCTGAGCGATTTTACACCTGAAAACGACTGACCGCCCGGATCCGGCGGTTCCTGTGTGAACGAGAATGACCATGCCAGAACAAACTCCCGAAACATTCCGCAACCAACTGACACAGGCCAGAGCGCGTGTTGATCACGTTCTTGATGAGATCCTGACCACACTGCCGTTTGCCGCCACCGACATGGGTAAAGCCATGCATTACGGTGCCCTGCTCGGCGGAAAACGTCTGCGCCCGTTCCTGGTGTACGCCACCGGAGAGATGTTTGGTGTGGCGGCTGAAAACCTGGATGCCCCGGCGGCAGCCATTGAGTGCATTCATGCCTATTCCCTGATCCATGACGATTTACCGGCCATGGATGACGACACACTGCGCCGCGGCAAACCAACCTGCCACGTCGCCTTTGGTGAAGCCAATGCGATTCTGGCGGGGGATGCCCTGCAAACCCAGGCATTTGCCATTCTTGCCGCCCGGCCGATGCCGGATGTCCGCCCGCAGGACCGTCTGGCGATGATCGCCGAACTGGCGGATGCCGCCGGTCTTGGCGGAATGTGCGGCGGCCAGGCGCTTGATCTGGCAGCGGAAGGAAAAAACATCGGTATTCATGCGCTGGAACAAATACACAACCATAAGACCGGTGCTTTAATCCGTGCTTCCGTCCGCATGGGCGCGATGAGTGCCGGTGAAGCAGGTTACGCCGTATTACCGGCTCTCGACACATACGCACAGGCGATCGGCCTGGCGTTTCAGGTACAGGATGACATTCTGGATGTTATCGGTCATACGGATGTGATCGGAAAAAGCCAGGGCAGTGACGCCGCTCACGGAAAGAGCACCTATCCGGCGCTGCTCGGGCTGAAAGCGGCTCAGGATAAAGCACAGGCGCTTTATCAGGAATCACTGGCTGCGCTTTCACAGCTTGAAGAACATCATTACAACACAGCAACCCTGCGTGAACTTGCTAATTTTGTGATTGAACGTAACAACTAATCCGTCCGGCACGTTCCGGTATTTTCAGAAACTTTAATAAGAATTAGTGAGCATTACATGAGTATTGATATCGCTAAATATCCGACTTTGGCACTCGTTGAGACGCCCGATGACTTGCGTCTGTTACCGAAAGAGAGTTTACCGAAACTCTGCGATGAACTGCGGCAATATCTGTTAAACAGTGTCAGCCGTTCCAGCGGGCATTTTGCCTCCGGTCTCGGCACGATTGAACTGACTGTGGCACTCCATTATGTCTATCAGACGCCGTTTGATAACCTGATCTGGGATGTCGGCCACCAGGCCTATCCGCACAAGATCCTGACCGGGCGCCGCGACCGTATTGACACTATCCGCCATAAAAACGGGCTGCACGCCTTCCCGTGGCGCGAAGAGAGTGAATATGATGTCCTCAGTGTCGGCCACTCCTCCACCTCCATCAGTGCCGGTGTCGGGATGGCGGTTGCCGCTGCCCGTGAAGGACGTAACCGTAAAACCGTCTGTGTGATTGGTGACGGCGCAATCACCGCCGGCATGGCCTTTGAGGCAATGAACCACGGCGGGGATATCAAATCCGACATGCTGGTGATCCTCAACGACAATGAGATGTCTATCTCCGAAAACGTCGGTGCCCTTAATAACCACCTGGCACAGCTGCTTTCCGGCAAGCTCTACACCACGCTACGTGAAGGCGGCAAAAAAGTGTTCTCCGGCCTGCCGCCTATCAAGGATCTGCTGAAGAAAACCGAAGAGCACATCAAAGGCATGGTGGTACCGAGCACCTTCTTTGAAGAGCTGGGTTTCAATTACATCGGCCCGGTAGACGGACACGATGTACTGGCGCTGATCCAGACCCTGAAAAATATGCGTGACCTGAAAGGTCCTCAGTTCCTGCATATTATGACGAAAAAAGGGCGCGGTTATGAACCGGCTGAAAAAGATCCGATCAGCTGGCACGCCGTGCCGCAGTTTGATCCGTCAACCGGCACACTGCCGAAAAGCAAATCGTCCAAACCGACCTTCTCAAAAATCTTCGGTGACTGGCTGTGTGAAGAAGCAGAACACGATCCGAAACTGATGGCGATCACCCCCGCCATGCGCGAAGGTTCCGGCATGGTGCGCTTCTCCAAATCCTTCCCGGATCAGTATTTTGATGTGGCGATTGCTGAACAGCACTCCGTCACCTTTGCCGCCGGGCTGGCTATCGGCGGTTACAAGCCGGTTGTCGCAATTTACTCCAGTTTCCTGCAGCGTGCCTACGACCAGGTGATCCACGATGTCGCGATCCAGAAACTGCCGGTGCTGTTTGCTATCGACCGCGCCGGGATTGTCGGCAATGACGGCCCGACACACCAGGGCGCGTTTGATCTCTCCTTCCTGCGCATCCTGCCGAACATGGTGATCATGACCCCGAGTGATGAAAACGAGTGCCGCCAGATGCTGCACACCGGCTATCACTACGGCAAAGGCCCGGTGGCAGTCCGTTATCCGCGCGGCGGCGGCTGTGGTGCCACACTCCAGCCACTGACTCAGATTGAGATCGGTAAAGGTGTTGTGCGCCGTGAAGGGGAAAAAACCGCAATTCTGGTCTTCGGTACCCTGCTGGAAGAAGTCCTGAAAGCGGCAGAGAACCTGAACGCCACCGTGGTGGATATGCGTTTTGTCAAACCGCTGGATGAAGCCCTGATCCTGGAGATGGCAGCGCGCCATGACACGCTGGTGACTGTCGAGGAAAACGCCGTTATGGGCGGTGCGGGCAGTGGCGTGAATGAATTCCTGATGGCGCAGCGCAAGCCGGTACCGGTGCTCAATATCGGTTTGCCGGACAGCTATGTGCCGCAGGGCGACCAGGAAGAGATCCGCAGCGATATGGGCCTGGATGCAGAGCATATTCAGAAATCCATCGAAGCGTATCTGGCAAAAGCCTGATTATCCTTCCTGACATAAAAAACCCTGCTGATGCAGGGTTTTTTATGTTATCAATAATGCCGCTGCCACTTACTCTGCCAGCGCTTTCACCGCAAAATGATCAAACCCGCTCAGCGCCGGTTTTACTTCCTCACCTTTGCTGAAATAGCGGATGCCGTCACTCTCCGGTTTCATCTGCCCGATACAGCAGAAAGGTGCGCCGGTGTGTGCCAGTGCCATTTCCAGCGCGCCACGGTTAATTTCCGGAACGGTAAAGCACAGTTCATAATCCTCACCACCCGCCAGTGCACGGGCAAGCGCCAGCTCCGGTGATGAACAGGCTTTCAGTGCCTCAGACATCGGTAAGTTATCCAGCTCAATCCTGGCACCGCAACGACTGGCTTTCAGGATATGGCCGAGATCGGAAATCAGTCCGTCAGAAATATCAATTGCTGAGGATGCGAGGTCGCGCAGCGCCTGCCCCTGTAAAATACGCGGTTGCGGGCGCAGATGACGTTTCAGCAGATATTCTGTATGCGCCGGGTCTTCCGGCTGCAGTTCACCCAGCAAAATTGCCAGTCCGGCGGCGCTGTCACCCAGTGTGCCGGTGACATAGATCCAGTCGCCGTTACGGGCACCGGCGCGTTTCATTGCCCGCCCTGCCGGGACCAGGCCATGCACCGTTAGTGTCAGGCTCATCGGGCCGCGTGTGGTATCGCCGCCGATTAACTGCATGCCGTAATAATTCAGTTGCTCAAAGAAGCTGTCGCTGAATTCGCCCAGCCACGCTTCATCAATGGACGGCAGCGTCAGCGCCAGGGAAACCCAGGCCGGATCAGCACCGATAGCGGCCAGATCACTTAAATTTACCGCAAGGGATTTCCACGCCAGATCACGGGCAGAAACGGAAGGCAGAAAATGAATACCGGACACCAGGGTATCCGTACTGACAGCAACCTGCTGTTTTTCCGCTACGGTCATCAGAGCGCAATCATCTCCGATACCCAGTTCAACGTCCCGGCGGTAATAGTGCTGCCGGTCAAAAAAACGCCGGATGAGATCAAATTCACCACAAGCCATAATCAGAAATTCCGCAATCAGATAAAGACAAAAGGCCGGTTAAACCGGCCTCTTTTATATCATGTCATGTATGTCCGTGCATAAAAGTATCAGATGATTACTTTCTGCGGGCATTCGGCGCAGCTTTATCAAGCACACCATTGACAAATTTGTGGCTCTCTTCCGCGCCGAACACTTTCGCCAGTTCAATCGCTTCGTTGATAACCACTTTGTAAGGGACATCTTCACGGTAGCTTAATTCATACATCGCCAGACGCAGAACCGCTTTTTCCACCTGACCTAACTCTTCCAGCTGGCGGGAGAGGTACGGTGCCATCAGTGCATCAAGACGCACTGCATTCGTTGCCGCACCAAAGAACAGCTCACGAAAATAGGCGACATCAACGTCTTTGACATCCTGCTCTGACAGAAATTCTGATTCAACATCCGCAATGTTATTGCCGGATAACTGCCACGAATAAAGCGCCTGAACGGCACATTCACGAGCACGACGACGAGCTGCAGGTTTCACACATATCCCCTTACTAAAATCTGAATTCAGCCTTTGATGGCCTTAATTACGTTGATCATTTCCAGCGCGGTCATTGCGGCTTCCGCCCCTTTGTTACCGGCTTTGGTTCCCGCACGTTCAATGGCCTGTTCAATATTTTCGGTGGTCAGCACCCCGAAAGTCACCGGAATCGCGCTATTCATTGCAACGGCGGATAACCCGGAGCTGCATTCACCGGACACATATTCAAAATGTGCGGTGCCGCCGCGGATAACAGTACCCAGCGCAATAATAGCGTCATATTTTCCGGTATCAGCCAGTGTTTTCACTGCCAGCGGCAGTTCATACGCACCCGGCACCCAGACCGTTGTAATGTTCTCAGAGGAAACCTGACCGATACGCTCAAGCGCATCAACCGCACCGTCTAACAGGCTGTCGTTGATGAAGTTGTTAAAGCGGGCAATTGCGATGGCGATACGCGCACCCGGCGCACTGACAACACCTTTAATGACGTTCATAGCCTTTCCTTCTTACGAGTTTCATACTGCGGGGCGCGGATTTTATCACATTCTTTCCGTCACCGCGCCTGTGTTTTTCAAACTCCGGAATAAAAATTAAATTCCGGCGTAAATTCAGCGGTTAATAAACCGGGATCAGCCGCAGGCGGAGATCCGGCCCGACCATCGTGCAATCGTCGATCCGCAACTGCGGCGCATCACGCAGATGGGCAAGCGGCGGCAGTGTAAAGAGATCCTGTGCACCGCTGCCCAGAATTTTCGGTGCCAGATAAAGCACGATTTCATCCGCCAGCCCAGCTTTCAGCAATGCGCCCGCCATATGTGAGCCGCACTCTGTCCAGATATGGTTAATATTGCGTTTGCCGAGCTGCATCATCAGCAGAACCAGATCCACACCACTGCCGTTCTCCGGCAGGATCATTTCCTCAACATCGCCCTGCCAGTTATCCGGCTGAGAGGCGGTCCGCGCCAGCCAGCAACTGCCCGGCAATTGTGTGACACGGTGCTGAGCGGTCACCCGCTGACGGCTGTCGGTGATAATTCGCACCGGCTGACGGATATCCGCCTCCGGATAACTTTGCTGCAGCGATGCCGGGAAATCCGCATGGCGGACAGTCAGGCCCGGATCATCCGCCAGAACCGTGGCACTGGTGGATAAAATCGCCCCGGCCTGTGCGCGGAATTGCTGAACATCCTGCCGTGCGGCTTTTGAGGTGATCCACTGACTTTCGCCATTGGCTAATGCGGTTTTACCGTCGATTGATGCCGCCATTTTCAGCTGAATATACGGGAAACCGGTACGCATCCGCTTAAAGAAGCCTTTATTCAGTGCTTCCGCTTCCTGCATCAGTACGCCGTGGCTGACGTCAATACCGGCTTCACGCAGTTTAAACAGTCCGCGTCCGGCCACCTGCGGATTCGGATCCTGCATGGCGGCCACCACCCGGCCGACCCCGGCATTGATCAGCGCTTCGGCACACGGCGGTGTGCGGCCGTGATGACTGCACGGCTCCAGTGTGACATACGCGGTGGCACCACGGGCTTTATCACCGGCCATGCGCAGCGCATGCACTTCCGCATGCGGTTCACCGGCGCGCTGATGGTAACCTTCGCCGACGATTTCGCCGTTACGGACAATCACACAGCCGACATTCGGGTTCGGTGCCGTGGTAAAACGACCCAGCGCCGCCAGTTCAAGGGCGCGGGCCATATAAAATTCATCAGAATGCATCATGTTCAGTCCTGCAGGCGGGCAATTTCCTCGCCGAATTCACGGATATCCTCAAAGCTGCGGTAAACCGAGGCAAAGCGGATATACGCGACTTTATCCAGCTTTTTCAGCTCGCTCATCACCAGTTCGCCGACAAACTTAGCAGAGACTTCCCGTTCGCCGGTAGCCCGTAACTGCGATTTGATATGACTGAGGGAAGTTTCGATATCGTCAGAGCTGACGGGGCGTTTTTCCAGCGCCTTCTGCATACCGCGGCGCAGCTTTTCTTCGTCAAACGGCTCGCGGCTGTCATCACTTTTGACCACACGCGGCATCACCAGCTCGGCGACCTCAAATGTGGTAAAACGTTCGTGGCATTCCAGACACTGGCGGCGGCGGCGGACCTGAGAACCATCACCCACCAGGCGTGAGTCGATGACTTTGGTATCAACGGCAGAGCAAAACGGGCAATGCATAAATTATCCTGCGGGTCAATGAACTGTTGCGGTAGTTTACCCTGTTTACACATAAAAAACACCCTGCATGCTTGCACATACAGGGTGTTTTCTGTTTTTTCACGGCAGAAATTACGGCAGGATAGATTCCTGATCCGCACCTTCTTTTTCCACTTTCTGCACAATCAGGTGCTCACGCTTCATACCCAGTTTCAGGGCCAGCGCGGACGCCACGTAGATTGAGGAAATGGTACCGATAGACACACCAATCAGCATGACCAGCGAGAAGCCTTTCAGCATTGCACCACCGAAGATATAGAGCATCAGAACCACTAACAGGGTGGTTGCCGATGTCATAATGGTACGGCTTAACGTCTGAGTCAGGGAAACGTTCATGATCTCATACGAGGTACCACGGCGGATTTTGCGGAAGTTCTCACGGATACGGTCAGATACCACGATACTGTCGTTCAGTGAGTAACCGATTACCGACATCAGGGATGCCACAATGGTCAGGTCAATCTCAATATGGAATAACGACAGTACGCCGAGGGTGATGATAACGTCATGCGCCAGCGCGATAACCGCACCCAACGCCAGACGCCATTCAAACCGCATCGCCACATAAATCAGGATACAGATTAATGCGGCGATCAGTGCCATCGCCCCAGTCTGAGCCAGTTCAGCACCCACACTCGGTCCGACGAATTCAATACGCTTGACCACTGCATTTTCATCAATATCTTTGTTAATAACATTGATGACAGTTTTACCCAGTTCCTGACCAGCCACGCCTTCTGCCGGCGGCAGACGTACCATGATGTCACGGCTGCTGCCGAAGTTCTGGATCAGCGGGTCTTTAAACCCGGCCAGCGAAACAGTATCACGGATTTTATCCAGGTCAGCCGGCTGGCTGAAGTTAACTTCGATGACGGTACCGCCGGTGAAGTCCAGACCCCAGTTAAACCCTTTCACGCCGATGATTGCCACAGAGGCAATCAGCAGCAGTGCCGAGATGGTAAATGCCACGTTGTCCCAGCGCATAAAGTCATAGACTCTGCGGCCGTGGTTTAATTGTTCAACAGTATAATCCTGTGCCACAACGTGCTCCTTAAATAGACAGCTTATTAATACGTTTACCGCCGTACAGCAGGTTCACGATGGCACGTGTACCGATAATCGCTGTAAACATGGAGGTTGCCACACCAATGGCTGTCGTAATCGCAAACCCTTTAATTGAACCGGTACCGACCGCGTACAGAATGACAGCGGTAATCAGTGTGGTTAAGTTTGCGTCGATAATACTGGAGAAGGCGCCTTTATACCCTTCATGGATTGCCTGCTGGACAGAACGCCCGTTGCGCAGTTCTTCTTTGATACGTTCGTTTATCAGTACGTTCGCATCAACCGCAACCGCAAGGGTCAGCACGATCCCCGCAATCCCCGGCATGGTCAGCGTAGCCCCCGGTAACAGCGACATCACCCCGACAATCAGGATAAGGTTCGCCAGTAACGCGCTGCTCGCGATCAGACCGAATTTACGGTAGTAGATCACCATGAAGAGAATTGAGGCCATCAGCCCCCACAGACACGCTTCCAGGCCCTGCTCGATATTCTGCAGACCCAGAGTCGGCCCGATGGTCCGCTCTTCCACAATCTGGATTGGTGCAATCAGGGCACCGGCACGCAGCAGCAGTGATAACTGACGTGCTTCATTGGCATTATCAATCCCGGTGATACGGAAGTTTGACCCTAAACGGGACTGGATATTGGCAATGTTGATAACTTCTTCGTTTTTCTCAAGGATTGAGCGGCCTGCGGCATCTTTACGCCCGCTGTCTTTATATTCGACAAACAGGGTCGCCATCGGCTTATACAGGTTATCCTTGGTGAAATCGGACATGGTGTTACCACCGGCGCTGTCCAGCGAGATGCTGACCTGCGGCTGACCGTACTCATCACTCTGTGATGTGGAGTCAGTAATGTGGTCACCGGTCAGAATCACACGCTTGTACAGAGCGACTTTGCGTCCGTCACGGGTGTATTTCACTTCGGTGTCGCCCGGAATACGGCCTGCTTCGATAGCGGCAGGGTCAACAGTGCTGTTGACCAGACGGAATTCCAGCGTGGCGGTTGCCCCGAGGATCTCTTTCGCCCGGGCGGTGTCCTGAATACCCGGTAATTCGACCACGATGCGATCCGCACCCTGACGCTGTACCAGCGGCTCGGCAACACCGAGCTGGTTAACACGGTTACGCAGGATAGTGATGTTCTGCATAACTGCATAGCTGCGCGCTTCACTTAAGCGCTGATCGCTCATCACTGCGGTCAGGGTGTTATCCGAACCGTCTTTGAAGACTAAATCACGCAGGCGTTTTGTTAACAGCGAGCTGGCTTCGGAGCGTGATGCATCATCACGGAAGCGGACTTCCACGCCGTAATCCGCTGATTTGCGGACAGAGGCGAACGGAATGCTGTTCTCACGCAGCAGCGAGCGGATACCGTCGAGATTCTGCTCCTGCAGTTTACCCAGCGCGGTTTCCATATCCACTTCCATCAGGAAGTGAACACCACCACGCAGGTCGAGACCCAGTTTCATCGGCTCGCCACCGACGGCGGTCAGCCATTTCGGTGTCGCAGGAGCAAGGTTCAGGGCAACAACATATTGCTCCCCCAGGCCTTTCATCAGCTCTTCACGGGCACGTAACTGGATATCAGGATTTGAGAAACGGGCAAGTATCACACCATTTTCCAGTGCGATCGACTTACTCGCGATCTGATCTTTTTCTAAAATGGTCCGGACCTGATCCAGGGTCTGTTCATTGGCGGCGGTTCCCCGCGCGCCAGTGATTTGAACAGCCGGATCCTCTCCATACAGGTTTGGAAGCGCATAAAGCAAACCGATGAGGATCGCAGCGATCAGCATCAGATACTTCCACAAAGGATAACGGTTTAACACGGCAGTCCCTTCGGGAAAATCATACTACAGGAAGATTACAGCGCCTTCAGTGTACCTTTCGGTAAAACTGCTGCGACGAAATCACGTTTGATGGTTACTTCAGTTGTTTCGTTCAGTTCCAGAACGATGTAGCCGGTGTCAGACACTTTAGCCACACGACCGATCAGACCACCGGTAGTTAACACTTCATCACCTTTGGTAATGGAGTCCATTAATTGCTTGTGTGATTTAGCACGTTTCTGTTGCGGGCGCAGGATCATGAAGTAGAAAATCAGCACGAAAACGACCAGCATAACAATCAGAGACATCGGGCTGCCCTGAGAAGCGGCCGCACCGGTTGATGCTACTGCGTCAGAAATGAAAAAACTCATCAAACTATCCTCTTGTTATTCACATAATTATCAGGCAGATAAACCTGCCGGTGGGATATCGCCTATGTTATACCCCACCGGGTGATCCCGTTTCGGGGAAATCACTCACTTAACGGCGGAACGGGTTTCCCGATCCGCTGATAAAATTCAGCGGCAAATGCGTCCAGACGGCCTTCTTCGATTGCCTGCCGGATACCCGCCATCAGACGCTGGTAGTAGCGCAGATTATGAATGGTATTTAAGCGCGCGCCAAGGATTTCATTACAGCGATCCAAATGATGCAGGTAAGCGCGCGTATAATTGCGGCAGGTATAGCAGTCACATTCCGCATCCAGCGGTGATGTATCTGATTTATACTTCGCATTACGGATTTTTACCACGCCGTCCGTCACAAACAGATGACCGTTACGGGCATTACGGGTCGGCATCACGCAGTCGAACATATCAATACCGCGGCGCACCCCTTCCACCAGATCTTCCGGTTTGCCCACGCCCATTAAATAGCGCGGTTTATCTTCCGGGATCTGCGGACAGACATGCTCCAGAATACGGTGCATATCTTCTTTCGGCTCGCCGACAGCCAGACCGCCCACAGCGTACCCATCAAATCCGATTTCCACCAGCCCTTTCACTGACACATCGCGTAAATCTTCGTAAACACTGCCCTGGATGATACCGAACAGTGCATTCGGGTTACCCAGTTCATCGAAACGGTCACGGCTGCGTTTTGCCCAGCGCAGGGACATTTCCATGGATTTCTTCGCGTAATCCCGGTCCGCCAGATACGGCGTACACTCGTCAAAAATCATCACGATATCAGACCCGAGATCGTACTGGATTTCCATCGATTTTTCAGGACTTAAGAAGATTTTTTCTCCGTTGATCGGGTTACGGAAATGGACACCTTCTTCTTTGATCTTACGCATTGCGCCCAGGCTGAATACCTGGAAACCACCGGAGTCAGTCAGAATCGGGCCTTTCCACTGCATAAAGTCATGCAGGTCACCGTGTAATTTCATAATTTCCTGACCGGGGCGCAGCCACAGATGGAACGTGTTGCCTAATAAGATTTGCGCACCGGTCTCTTTCACTTCTTCCGGTGTCATCCCTTTCACTGTGCCATAAGTCCCCACCGGCATAAATGCAGGGGTTTCAACAACGCCACGATCAAAAATTAAGCGACCACGGCGCGCACGGCCGTCTGTCGTCTGCAGTTCATATTTCACAAAACCTCCGGCATCAGAAAAACAGTCTGATGATGTGTAATTAGCGGCAGTCAGTCAGCAGTCGCTGAAATCTGCCTGATCAATAATCAGTAGTATATCAGTCGTTTTGACCAATTTTTTCAAATTTCGCCTGCGGGTTGCGGGTAATAAACATCGCATCCCCGTAGCTGAAAAAACGGTAATGCTCACGTACCGCCGTTTCATACGCCTGCATGGTGTGCTGATAGCCGGCAAACGCGGAAACCAGCATAATCAGCGTGGATTCCGGCAGATGGAAATTGGTGATCAGCGCATCCACCACCTGATACTCATATCCCGGATAAATAAAGATTTGCGTATCATCAAAGAACGGTGCAATCAGCGCATCCTGTGCCGCTTTCGCCGCACTTTCCAGGGAACGCACGGATGTTGTGCCGACAGCGACCACTTTATTACCGCGTGCTTTACACGCCAGCACGGCATCAACCACATTCTGCGGCACTTCCGCATATTCGGAGTGCATGATGTGATCTTCGATGTTATCCACGCGCACCGGCTGGAAAGTACCCGCCCCGACATGCAGGGTGACAAAGGCCATTTCCACACCCTTTTCGCGCAATGCCGCCAGCAGCGGCTCATCAAAGTGCAGCCCGGCAGTCGGTGCGGCCACCGCGCCGGGGCGGTCATTATACACGGTCTGGTATAACTCGCGATCCGACTCTTCATCAGGACGGTCAATATATGGCGGCAGCGGCATATGACCAATCTGATTCAGAATAGTCAGCACATCGCGCTCATCATCAAAACGGATTTCAAACAGTGCATCGTGACGCGCCACCATAGTGGCTTTCACGCTCTCATCTTCGCCCAGCAACAGCTCCGCACCCTCTTTCGGTGCTTTCGATGCACGGACATGTGCCAGTACACGATGCTCATCCAGCATCCGCTCCACCAGCACTTCAATCTTTCCGCCGGAGGCTTTGCGGCCGAACATTCTGGCGGGGATCACGCGGGTATCATTAAATACCAGCAGATCACCGGGATTGAGTTTATTCAGCACATCGGTGAAGATACCGTGGTTCAGTTCGCCACTGATACCATCAAGCGATAACAGGCGGCACTTGCTCCGCTCCGCCTGCGGATAGCGGGCAATCAGTTCGTCCGGCAGTTCAAAAGTAAAATCGGCAACACGCATGAGATTCTCGGTTTCATCTCAAAAAGAAAAACAGGCGCAATAGTCTAGTGCCCCGGTAAGCAGGGCGCAAGAAATAACCCGCCGACGGCGGAATAAAAGGCTGCGGTATTATGAATTTTCTCGCACATCTCCACCTTGCCTCACTGGCAAACAGCAGTTTTCTCGGCAATCTGATGGCCGATTTTGTCCGCGGCGCCCCGGAAGAACAGTACAGCGCACCGGTCGCGGCGGGGATCCGGCTGCACCGGCGTGTTGATACCCTGACTGACACACACCCGCTGGTACGGGAAGCCCGTCAGCTGTTCCGCCCGGAATACCGCCGCTACGCGCCGATCACCCTGGATGTGGTCTGGGATCATTTTCTTTCCCTGCACTGGTCACAATTTGAGCCCGCGACCTCACTGACCGATTTCACACAGCACGTCCGCACCGTGATTGAACCGCAGCTGGCGTTTACACCGGTGAAATTTCAGGAGCTGAATGAATTTATGTGGCCGCAGCGCTGGTTAATCCGTTATCAGGAAGTCCCCTATATCGGACAGGTGCTGGCGGGGATGGCAAAAAGGCGTCCGAAACTTGCCGCGCTCAGGGAGACAAATCAGGATTTTACCGATAATTATCAGTCTCTTGAAAATATCTTCTTCCGTTTCTATCCGCAGATGATGGACAGTGTGACAAAGCCGTTTACAGGTCAGTAACGGTTTTTACGTTCATTCACACAATTAGCACTTGAACTTTACTCAAATAACTCTATCTTATTCGGGTAGCAGATAGAATAATGAACTATTGATAGGTAAAACCTATTATATTAATCGGTATTATGATCTTTAATACCATCCCCGGATTCTTTATTCTGTCTGTTGTTTATTGCCATACTCTATATAATCTTACAGGAGTAAATTATGGTTCTGGTAACCCGTCAAGCCCCCGATTTTACAGCTGCAGCCGTTATGGGTAACGGTGAAATTGTTGATAACTTCAATCTGAAAGAACACCTGAACGGCCGTCCGGCTGTTATCTTCTTCTGGCCGATGGACTTCACGTTTGTCTGCCCTTCTGAGCTGATCGCATTCGATCACCGCTATGAAGAATTCAAAAAACGCGGTGTGGAAGTGATTGGTGTGTCTATGGACTCTGAGTTTGTTCATAACGCATGGCGTAACACTGCTATCGAGGATGGCGGTATCGGTCAGGTTCAGTATCCGATGATTGCGGATATCAAACATGACATCATGCGCGCTTACGGTGTTGAGTTTCCGGAAGCCGGTGTTGCTCTGCGCGGTTCTTTCCTGGTGGACAAAAACGGTGTTGTCCGTCATCAGGTCGTCAACGACCTGCCGCTGGGCCGTAACGTAGACGAAATGCTGCGTATGGTTGACGCACTGCAATTCCACGAAGAGCACGGTGATGTGTGTCCTGCTCAGTGGGAAAAAGGTCAGGAAGGTATGAATGCATCTCCGAAAGGCGTTGCTGACTTCCTGAAAAAGAACTCCGGCAAACTGTAAGTTCCGGCAGTTAAGAGATACAAAAACCAGCCTGCGGGCTGGTTTTTTTGTGCCTGAATCACGGGCAAAAAAATACCCCGCACATGACAGGGTATTTTTATAAACCGGGTTATCAGGCGTGTTTGTGATTCACTTCCGGCTCAGCGCCCATCAGGCGATCAACCACAATGGAAACCACCAGCACTGCCAGTGACGGCGCAAGCCACGCCAGGTCATATTTAAAGAACGGCAGTGACTCAATCCATGAAGGCATATAAGAGCCGAACATTTTAGTGGCTTTCAGAGCGCCCATCGTCCCGAGGATCAGGCTGACCAGCATTGCCGGCGCAACCACCCGTCCCGGTTTTTTCCAGAAGCGCAGTGTGAAACTCAGCAGGATCAGCACAATACACGGCGGATAAATGGATACCAGCACCGGAACGGAGAATGCTATCAGCTTGCTCAGCCCCAGGTTGGAAATCACCATGGAGAACGCACCGAGGATCCACACCAGTTTACGGTAAGAAATCGGCAGATAACGGCTGAAGAATTCCGCACAGGCACAGGTCAGGCCGATCGCCGTCACCATACAGGCAACAAAAATCAGCACCGCAAGGAAGAAGCTGCCGTAGTTACCGAAGGTATACTGGACATACGCATGCAGAATTTCCGCGCCGTCAGCCGGGTTCCGGATAATCGACCCGCTGTTTTCCCCTAATTTGAACAGCGCCAGATAAACCAGCGTCAGCAGCGCACCGGCAATCAGCCCGGCCCACATGGTATAGCGGGTCAGCAGTGACGAGTTTTCCACTCCGCGCGAACGGGCGGCATTAACAATGACAATCCCGAAGACCATGGCCCCGAGGGTATCCATGGTCAGATAACCATTAATAAACCCGTTGGAGAACGCCATTTCTTTATACTCCGGCGTTGCCATAATGGCATCACCGGCCGGCCACATTACCGCAGCCACCCCGAGGATCGCCAGAGCCAGCATTTTAACCGGTGCCAGCACATGCCCGACACTGTCCAGCAATTTGCCCGGATACAGAGAAATGCCGATCACACAGGCAAAGTAGATCACGCTGTAAATCAGCAGGGACATTTCAGATTCCCCGCCCACCAGCGGTGCAATCCCGATTTTATAGGAAACAGTGGCTGTACGCGGCGTGGCAAACAGCGGCCCGACGGACAGATAGGCCACAATAGCCAGCAGCAACCCGGCATATTTACCGATAGGTGTACTGAGTGCCTCAATACCGCCGCCGACTTTTGCCAGTGCGATCACGGTCAGAACCGGTAAACCAACGCCGGTGACCAGGAACCCGGCTGCCGCCGTCCAGACCATTTCACCGGCCTGAAGGCCGACCATTGGCGGAAATATAATATTCCCCGCCCCGACAAACAGCGCGAAGGTCATGAAACCTAAGGCTAAAATATCTCGTGAAGTTAAACGATGCGCCATATTATTTTTGTCTGTTACTGTTAATTTAATGTGAAATATTTAATAAAAATATCGGAAATAAAGATCCAACTCCCTGATCTGTCACCGGCGGCATCTCCTGCTGTTTTAACATTCCATTAGCACTATGTTATTCATGTTAAGTTAATAACTATAGTGATTAGATTTAAAAAACAGTGATAATTGCCAATAACTCACTACAAGTAAAACTTTTATAGCGCAGAAAGGCAATAGTCAAAGCAAAAACCAGAACTATATACCGAAGTCTATTTCCAAAGCAGCGATTGCTGTTATGTAAGCTTCAATAAACACTATATGATTTGTTTATATTTTAATCAGACATTTTAAATCTGCTGAAATTAACAGCGATTAAATAAAGAAAGCGGCAAAAGCCGCTTTAATGAGAAGATTTAGCGATAAGCCGTGCCGGAATGGTAAAACTGAACTCCGTTCCCTGCCCGGGTTTGCTGGTAATATCCAGATGGGTGTGATGATGCTGTAAAGCGTGTTTTACTATCGCCAGCCCCAGACCGGAACCGCCGGTCTGCCGCGAGCGGGATTTATCCACGCGGTAAAAACGTTCCGTCAGGCGCGACAGGTGTTCCGCCGGAATACCCGGGCCGTTATCTTTCACACTGAACACCGCATTACCGTTACGCAGCGCCCAGCTGACCTCAATCAGGGTATTTTCCGGTGTATGATTTACCGCGTTATACACCAGGTTTGACATGGCACTGCGCAGCTCTTCCTCATCCCCGAAAATCTTCAGTTTGTCATCCACCGTAAAGCGGATCTCCTGCTTACCCCGGCTGAGGGTAACGGCTTCCTGCTGAAGCATGATCAGCATTCCCGGTACATCCACCACCTGATCCAGCCCGCTTTTGACCGCCACTTCAATTTTTGACAGCTGCAAAAGCTGTTTAACCATACCGTCCATACGGCGGGTCTGCTCCTGCATGGTCAGAATCGCTTTTTTGTTCATCGGGTTATCAAAATCCTGATCCGCAAGCATTTCCAGATAGCCCTGCAAAACGGTCAGCGGCGTGCGCAATTCATGACTGACATTGGCAAAAAAATCACGCCGCGAGTTTTCAAGACGACGTTTCTCTGTCACATCACGGGCAACCATCAGTAACTGCCCTTCCGAGTACGGCATGATGCGCAATTCCATCATGCTGCCGTTATTCAGTTCCAGCGTCAGCGGCAGGGTATAATCGCCCTGGGTCAGATAGCGGCTGAAATCAGGATAACGCAGAAGGTTAAAGATGTGCTGCCCGTTATCATCCGGCCAGCGGAAACCAAGAAGGTGCTGGGCATGTTTGTTACACCAGAAAATATTGCCGTCTTCCGTCATCATCACTACGGCATCCGGCAGGGATTCCGCCCCGCTGCGAAAGCGTTTGATCAGGGTGGCGAGTTCACGGCGGCGCTTGCGGTTACGCTGCTGAAGCTGGTAGATACCGTAAAAAATCGGCTCCCAGCTGCTGCGGCCGGGCGGCGGCAGCATACTGCGGTCCAGCCACAGCCAGTCAGACAGTTTCAGTAAGTTATAGCTGTGCCAGACGGCAGCGGCAAACAGGGCACCGGCAAGAAACCAGCCGGTATAGCCGAAAAAAAGTGACAAAAAGAGTGCCGGCAGGCAGAAAACCAGTAATTCCAGTACAATTTTTTTCCACGAAAGACGCTCAAGCACGCGCGATCCTCTTGCGGTTTAACATTATTATCAGTAACGGACAGAGAAGCGGTAACCCGTTCCCCGGACTGTCTGTATCATTTTATCGTGCCCGTCCGCTTCCAGCGCCTTGCGCAGGCGGCGGATATGCACATCCACGGTGCGATCCTCAACATAGACATTCTCGCCCCAGACATAGTTGAGCAGCTGTTCACGGCTGTAAACCCGCTCCGGATGAGTCATAAAAAAGTGCAGCAGTTTGAATTCGGTTGGTCCCATTTCCAGCGGATTCTCATTACTGGTTACGCGGTGGGATGCCGGGTCGAGTGTCAGGCCGTTCATGGCGATAAGATCATCCGCCGCCATCGGGGAGATGCGCCGCAGAATCGCTTTAACACGGGCCACTAACTCTTTCGGTGAAAACGGTTTGGTCAGATAATCGTCTGCACCGGTTTCCAGACCTTTGACCCGGTCTTCCTCTTCACCGCGTGCCGTCAGCATCATCACCGGAATCTCCCTCAGCTGACTGTCCCGTTTCATATGTTTGATAACCTGAATACCGGAACCGCCCGGGATCATCCAGTCCAGCAGGACAAGATCAGGGAAAGGCTCCACCAGCCGGGCAATAGCCGCATCATAATCATCTGCCTCGATAGGCTGATAGCCATTCTGCTCCAGTACAAAACAGACCATTTCACGGATAGGTGCTTCATCTTCAACGACTAAAATTCGTCTTGCCATGGCGTTCCCTGTTTACCGTTAATTTCATTTCATCAGACAGTGCCGCGATTATGCGTCACTTTTGTGACAGATTTATGAATATCAGCCGATACCTCAGCCTGCACCGCAAAGATAATGTCATTAAACTGACATACTACACACAAAATGCGTGTCAGATCGTAAAATACTGGATATTTATCCAATATTTATTTTTACCGCCTGATTTCCGTTATACTCTGTTTTCAGTAAACCGCCTAATGCAATACACATTCAGTTCGCCCGGCAGGAATAACCGTATATATGAAAATCATTCACACATCAGACTGGCATCTCGGACAATATTTTTACACTAAAAACCGGCTGCAGGAACATCTGCAGTTTTCAGACTGGCTGATAAACCTGATAAAAGAACAGCAGGCAGATGCCCTGATTATCGCCGGTGATGTGTTTGATACCGCCTCCCCGCCGAGTTACGCCCGTGAGCTGTATAACCGTTTTGTTGCACAATTGCAGCAGACCGGCTGCCATCTGATTATGCTTGCCGGTAACCATGATGCCGTTGCCACACTGAATGAATCCCGTGAACTGATGGCCTGCCTGAATGCGGATGTGATTGCCCGGCCGGATCCGGCGCGGGATCTGGTCGTGCTTCATAATAAGCAGAATCAGCCCGGCGCGATTGTCTGTGCCGTACCGTTTCTGCGGCCGCGCGATATTCTGGAAAGTCAGGCCGGACAATCCGAATCAGAGAAACAACTGGCACTGCTGACCGCCATACAGACACATTATCAGTCTCTTTATGACAGAGCGGTGGCAAAACGGACTGAACTGGGCACGGATGTCCCAATCATTATGACAGGCCACCTGACAACAGTGGGTGCCAAAACATCGGAATCTGTCCGTGATATTTATATCGGCACACTCGATGCCTTCCCGGCCGGTGCGTTCCCGCCGGCGGATTACATTGCCCTCGGGCATATTCACCGCGCACAGTCCATCGGTGACAGCGGCACCATCCGTTACAGCGGTTCCCCCGTCCCGCTCAGTTTTGATGAGTCCGGACAGGAAAAAAGTGTCTTCCTGCTGACCCTGGAGAACAACAGTATTACAGCGATTGATGCGGTGCCGGTTCCCTGTTTTCAGCCAATGGTCTGTCTGAAAGGCGATCTCGATGCCATCAGCCTGGCACTGGAACAGTTTCCGCCCCGTGATGAACATACACAGCCGGTCTGGCTGGACATCGAAATTGCCGGGCGGGATTACCTGCCGGACATTCAGAAACGTATTCAGGCACTGACAGAGCCGCTGGCTGCTGAAGTGCTCCTGCTGCGGCGCGAGCGCAGGCAGATAACCGCAGACAACAGCGAAGCCCTGCGTGAAACCCTGAATGAACTGACTCCGGATGATGTTTTTGCCCGCCGTCTGGCACTCAGTGATACCGAAGAAGAGGATATTCCGCGTCTCACCACCCTTTTCCGCCGCGTGTGTGAACAGGTTCGTGACCAGGCAGAGAGAGACAGCAGTGAAATCAGCACCGGTATCAGCGGAAAAAGCAGCCCCCGCACAGACAGCCGGAAAGGAAAAAGTGAATGAAAATCCTGACATTACGGTTTAAAAATATCAATTCACTGCAGGGCGAATGGAAGATTGATTTTACAGCAGAGCCCTTTGCCGGAAACGGACTGTTTGCCATCACCGGCCCGACCGGTGCCGGGAAAACCACGCTGCTGGATGCCATTTGTCTCGCGCTCTATCATGAAACCCCGCGCGTAAAAACATCCGCATCCCAGAATGATGTGATGACCCGCCATACTGCGGAATGTCTGGCCGAAGTGGAGTTTTCCGTCAAAGGAAAAACATACCGCGCGTTCTGGAGCCAGCGCCGCGCAAGGGATAAAGCTGACGGTAACCTTCAGCCGCCGAAGGCCGAACTGGCTGAGTGTGCCACCGGAAAAATTCTCTCAGACAAACTGACGCAGGTCAGGGAGAGCATTATTGAGATCACCGGCCTGGATTTCGCCCGTTTTACCCGTTCCGTCCTGTTATCACAGGGAAATTTCGCTGCCTTTCTGAATGCCGGTGATAATGAACGGGCGGATCTGCTGGAAGAACTGACCGGCACGGAAATTTACCGTCTGATTTCCCGTCAGGTTTATGAAGACTACAAAGCCGCGCAACAGGCGTTATCTCTGCTGGAAGCGCAGACCGGCGCTATCCGGCTGATGACAGACGAGGAGCGTCTTGCGTGTCAGGCTGAACTGACCACTCTGCAGGCTGATGAGCAGGCTCAGCTTATCCGTCAGACACAGCTACAGACCGCGCTGCAATGGTGGCAGCACCGCGATACACTGAATACAGAAACAGAACAGCGGCAACAGCAACATGCTTCCGTTATGCAGCAGATACAGGATGCACAAACACAGCTTAACCGGCTTGCCCGCGCCAAACCGGCAGAAAAACTGCGCCCGGCCGGAGAGGCAGTGCAGAGCAGTGCCGCCTTAAGTGCACAGCTGACCGCCCGTATGCAGGAACTGGCACAAACTACAGAGAGCACCACCCGCTCGCTGCAGCCGCTGAGCAGTCAGTGTGAGGAGCAACAACAGTTACTCACCGGGCTGAAACAGCAGTATCAGCAACTGGAAACACTGGCAGAAAACGACATCAGGCCGCTGGATAACCGGCTGCAGCTGCTGAACAGTCAGTCTGAGACACTGACACAGCACTATCAGACACAGTTTCAGGAACAGCAGGCACTGCAAAACCAGTCAGTACAGCTTCAGCAACAGCTGGCGCAAACCCGTGACAGTTATGCACGCAGCACACACTTCAGACAGGAAAATGCACAGAAAGCAGAGCTTCCGTCCGCCATTGTTCAGTGGCGGCATGAGCTGCACACCCGGCAGGAATACCGGGCTCAGATTTTCGCACTGACAGAACAGCAGCAGGCGGGGGAAATTCAGCAGCAGTCACTGACCGCAGCACATACAGAAATGGCAGATAAACTGGCTGCCCGCAATCAGTCTGTTCTGCCGCTGAAAACAGAGCTGACCGCCTTACAGACCACATTGCAGCAGGCCCGGCAAACCGAACCGGATCAGCAGTTAACCACACAACTGCAACAGACCGGTGAAAAACGCGGATTACTGCAAAAACTGACATCTCTGGCACCGGAAATCACCCTGCTGACCCGTAACCGGGAAAATCTTCTGCAACAACAGCGCGACTCTCAGGAAGAGATTAAAACGCTGACAGACCTGATTGCACAACACGGGCCGGTTCTGGCTGACCAGCAGGTACATCTGCGTGACCTGACAGCCCGTTATCAGCTGGAGCAAACCATTGTCCGGCTGGAGGCGGAACGTCAGCGTTTACAGGCCGGAGAGCCCTGTCCGTTATGCGGCAGTACCGATCACCCGGCTGTCACGGACTATCAGCAGGTAACACCGGATGAAACCGCGCAGCGCCTGGAAACACTGACACACACTATCAGAGAGGCGGAAAAAACACTGGCAGCGAAGCAATCTCAGCTGGCCTTTACCCGCACACAACACGAAAAACTGAGCAGTACACTGCAGGAAACCGGAGAGGCTCTCGCGGCTCATACTTCACAATGGCAGAAAATCTGTCTTGAGGGCGGGTTTGACGCCCTGACAGATTCCCCGGTATCACTGAATGACATCACTCAGCATTATGACGGGCTGTATCAGCAGCAACAGCAGTCTCTGGAAGCCCGCCGCACCCTGGAAACACAGGTATTAACACTGCAAAACCGGTTACAGGCGGAAGAGGCTGAGTGTGAGCGGCTGTCACAGGCATTACAGCGCAACAGTCAGGAACAGCAGTTCCTGGCGCAGCAGCAGACGGAACGGGCGGCCCGGCTGACGCAGCTTCATCAGCAGCAACAGACACTGGAAACCTCGCTGACACAAACCGTGACCGCCTTTGGTTACACCATTCCCTCACCGGCAGAAACCGCTGAGTGGCTGGCACAGCGTCAGCAGGAAAGTGATCAGTTCGCCGCAAATGAACAACTGATACAGCAAAGTGCACAGCAACTCGCGGAACTGACCGCACAGCAGCAAAATCTGGAAGCACAGCAGACAAAGCTGACCACACAACTGGCAGAACAATCCGCCGCACTGGCTGCACTGCAACAACAACACAACGCCGTCACGGAACAGCGGCAGGCGCTGTTTGGTGATAAAAATATCAGCACGGAATTACAGAAACTGCTTCATCAGCAGCAGGAAACGGAAAACCGACTGAAAACCCTGACACAGCAGCGCGACAGCCTGCAACAGCACCTTGCCGGGCTCCGGGGAGAAGAAAAACGGCTGCAACAGCAGATTCTGGACGCACAGGAGCAGCAGCACCACAATCAGCAGATTTTTCAGCAGCAACTGGCAGAAAGCCCGTTTGCCGGTGAGGCCGATTTCCTCGCCGCCCTGCTCAGTGAAGAGGAACATCAGCAGTTACAGACGCTGGAAACAGCACTTAACCAGGCACAGCTGAAAGCCGCCACCAGTCTCGGGGATGCCAGAACCGCGCTGGAGCAGCATCTGTCCGTCCAACCGGAGCCGTTCCGTGAACAGTCCCGGCAACAGCTGACAGAATCACAGACCGCCGCCGTACAGCAACTGCGGGAACTGAGCAGCCGTCAGGGGGAACTGCGCGGACGGCTGACGGCGGATGATAATCTGCGGGTACAGCAGCGCGATTTACTGGATCAGATCACCCGGCATCAGCAGGACGTCACCGACCACAGCCGCCTCAATCTGCTGATAGGCTCTGCCGATGGCGCCAAATTCAGCCGCTTTGCCCAGGGACTGACGCTGGATTATCTGATCCATCTGGCGAACCGGCGGCTGGAGAAACTGCACGGCCGCTATGTATTGCAGCGCAAAACAGCAGATAGCCTGGAGCTGCAAATCACAGATACCTGGCAGGCAGACACTCAGCGTGACACCAAAACCCTCTCCGGCGGGGAAACGTTCCTGGTCAGCCTGGCGCTCGCACTGGCCTTGTCTGATCTCGTCAGTCATAAAACACAGATTGAATCCCTGTTCCTCGACGAGGGCTTCGGCACACTGGATCAGGAAACACTCGATATTGCGCTGGATGCACTCGATAACCTGAATGCCACCGGAAAAACCATCGGTGTTATCAGCCACATTGAAGCCATGAAAGAACGTATTGCGGTGCAGATCTCTGTCAGAAAAATGAACGGACTCGGGATCAGCAAATTATCGCCGGAATATCGTGTTACAACGGCGTGATATTTTCACGCCATTAGTACACAATTATTAATTCAATGATATTTATTGGAAATTTTTCTGTTGGCCGAATTTTTTGAAACATAAGGTTAAATATTTTCGGTATGTTTTTTGATTCATTGCTTATATGCTGTT
This sequence comes from Morganella morganii H1r, assembly GCF_000633515.1. Classification (GTDB taxonomy): domain Bacteria; phylum Pseudomonadota; class Gammaproteobacteria; order Enterobacterales; family Enterobacteriaceae; genus Morganella; species Morganella morganii_B. Next base: position 158,573 of record NZ_AYMP01000004.1, read on the forward strand.
CATCATGAACTGAAGAGAGCGCGGAAACCAGTTTTTCCGACAAAAAATTTAACGGAGAGTAACATGTCTAATTCATTTATCGAGTTAATTAAAAAACGCAGAACAATTTACAGCCTTGGTAATAATCTGCCTGTTTCTCAGGATCGTATCGCCGCGCTCATCAAAGAAGCCGTGAAACACAGCCCGACGGCGTTTAACTCACAATCATCACGCGTCGTGGTGCTGTTTGGTGAAAACCACAAAAAACTGTGGAATATCGTGAAAGAGACACTGCGCGCCATTGTACCGGCAGATGCATTTGCCGCGACAGAAAGCAAAATTGATAATGCCTTCCTGTCCGGTGCCGGTACTGTGCTGTTCTTTGAAGACCAGTCCGTTGTCAAAGGCTTACAGGAACAATTTGCGCTGTATGCGGATAACTTCCCGATCTGGTCTGAACAGGCCAGCGGTATCGCACAATTTGCTGTCTGGACTGCACTGTCCGAAGAAAATATCGGCGCATCCCTGCAACACTATAATCCGGTGATTGATGAGCAGGTCAGCAAAGCCTGGGATATCCCGGCTGACTGGAAACTGCGCGCACAGTTAGTGTTCGGATCCATTGAGCAGGAAGCCGGTGAAAAAGCCTTTATGGATGATGAAAGCCGTTTCAGAATCTTCAATTAATCTTCCGGACTCAGCGGCGCATTAACCGCCGCTGTTCCCGGACGCATCAGGCGCTTTACCTGTCATAAAGCGCCGCAATTACCTTCTGTTATCGTGTTAAAATATGCCTTTGCCCGCCGTGTGCGGGCTTTTTTTATCAGATTTTCGGCCACAACCAGGCCGCACCACGGACACCACTGGAGTCACCGTGCACCGCTTTGCGGATCGGCGTACCGCATTCACCACCGAAAACACGGGAACGCATCAGCGCCGGTACTGTCTGATACAGGCGATCGACATTACTCATCCCGCCGCCCAGCACAATCACATCCGGGTCCAGCATGTTCACGACCTGACCGAGCGCTTTTGCCAGCCGCTGTTCATAATTCACCATCACCTGTTCAGCCGGTAAATCACCCTGCGACAAACGACGGATGATCTCCGCGCCTTTGCAGACCTCACCGGTCAGCGCCGTATAATCAGCCATAAAACCGGTACCGGAGATAAACAATTCGGTACAGCCCTGTTTGCCGCAATAGCAATCCGCCATGCCTTTAAACAGCCGGTCGGCTTCATCCTGCCACGGCAGCGGATTATGTCCCCACTCCCCGGCCACACCGTTGCCACCGCTGTGAACCTGCCCGTTCAGGGCAATCCCCGCGCCGCAGCCGGTACCGATAATCACCGCAAAAACCACCGGAAACCCGGCACCTGCACCATCAACCGCTTCAGAGACCGCCAGGCAATTTGCATCATTTGCCACCCGCACTTTCCGTTGCAGTAATGCACTGAGATCCGCATCAAACGGCTGACCGTTAAGCCAGACCGAGTTGGCATTTTTTACCCTCCCGGTGACCGGTGACAGCGTTCCCGGTATCCCCACTCCGACAGTACCGGTCTCTCCGGTAGCGGTTTCCGCATCGTGTACCAGCCCGGCAATCGCCTGTAATGTCTGCTGATAATCAAAACGCGGCGTATCCGTCCGTTTACGGAATAATTCCTGCCCCTCATTACTGAGTGCAATCACTTCAATTTTGGTGCCGCCCAAATCAATACCGATCCGCATACTGTCCCCTTCTGCTGTGGAGTTACGCTCTGTCTTTCATGCTTCTGATAATGCAGGGCGGCGCTCTGACAATCAAGTTTCCGCGCGAAGGCATTAGAGCAACGCGGCAAGATCCGTTATCATAGCGGGATGCAATTCTCACCGCGCAATGACCGCGCATCATAAAACAGGACTGTCCGATGTGGTTTAAAAATATACTCGTTTACCGCCTTAGCTCACCGTTTCCGCTGTCTGCCGATGAACTGGAAAAACAGCTGGAACACATGGCATTCACGCCGTGCGGCAGTCAGGATATGATGAAAACCGGCTGGGTCTCGCCGATGGGATCCCGGGGGGATGCACTGACTCACGCTGCCGGTAAACAGATCCTTATCTGTGCAAAAAAAGAAGAAAAAATGCTGCCATCGCCGGTGATTAAACAGGAATTACAGGCGAAAATTGAAAAGCTGGAACATGAGCAGCACCGCAAACTGAAGAAAACGGAAAAAGATTCCCTGAAAGATGAAGTGGTTCACGCGCTGCTGCCGCGTGCCTTCAGCCGTTTCAGCCAGACCGCCATCTGGATTGATGCCGAACGCGGCCTGATTATCGTCGATGCCGCCAGTGCCAAACGGGCGGAAGATAACCTTGCCCTGCTGCGTAAAACACTCGGCTCTCTGCCGGTGATCCCGCTGACCACCAAAGACCCGATTGAACTGACGCTGACCGAGTGGGTGCGTTCCGGTGATTTACCAACCGGATTTGCCCTGATGGAGGAAGCTGAACTGAAAGCCATTCTGGAAGACGGCGGTGTGATCCGCTGTAAGAAGCAGGATCTGGTATCAGATGAAATCGCCACCTGCATTGAAGCAGGAAAATGTGTCACCAAACTGGCTCTGGACTGGGAAGAGCGGATTCAGTTCCTGATGTCTGATGACGGTTCCTTTAAACGCCTGAAATACAGTGATGATTTAAAAGACAAAAATGAAGATATCGACCGTGAGGATTTTGCTCAGCGGTTTGATGCTGATTTTATTCTGATGACCGGCGAACTGAGTGCGCTGATCAGCAACACCATTGCCGCCCTCGGCGGTGAAGCGGAGCGCTGAAAACACGATCTGCGGGAAGCCCGGTAACAGGCTCCCGCAGATACCCGCTGTTATGCCCACGGCAGCGGGGCTTTTTCATCGTTACCGTGCTCGCCGTAATAGAGTGACGGCAGAAAACGGGACAAGTAAGTAAACTCGTTATAGCAGTGCTTCATCAGCCCGAAACCAATCTCATCCGGCAATTCCGTCAGCGGATCCGCCAATGACGCCCCGAGTAAAAACCGGCTGCGTAACACACATCCGAACTCAGTATCATAGGTGATATGCAGCATTTTTCCGTCGATCGGGTAACCCAGCGTATCGGTTTTCACATCATCCCCGAACCCGATATGGGCACAAATCGCACCGGAAATCTGATGAGTCTGCCGCGCTGCGGCCAGTTTATCCGCATCAAAGAAATCCTGTGCATCATTGAATTTCAGTGTCGCCCCGACCGGCGGGATCGGCCCGAGAGACTCAACCGCACGGATTGTCGCCCCGATATAACTCTCCCCTTTTTTCCAGACAGAATCCCAGCCGTGGTGTGCCACATGATCATGCGGATGCCACCAGCGGATATGCTGCGTGGTTTCAAAAAACGTGAACCACCACTCCAGCATCCGCCCTTTGCAGCCGCGCAAATCAGTTCTGACAGATACGGTCAGCAGCCCCTCTTCGCTGCGTTCCAGACCCATTTCCATTCTCAGTGGCTCAGGGGATAATAACTGATTAATATCATTCAGTGCCCACGGTAAGTTTTGTTTTTTCGCTGACATAACGTATACTCCACAATTAAGAAACGAATTTCGTTTCCAAATTAATATTGTCCCGCCATGGATATTTGTCAATTGAGGATCGCACGTATGGCTAATCATGAACCTGCCACAAAACTCCGCGGACGTGGCCGCCCGGTTGTTCCGGAAGAAGAATTGATTGCAAAAATCCGGGAAGCATCACTCAGTTTGTTGTTATCACAGGGGTATGCCGCGATGACGATGGATGCGGTGGCAAAACAGGCGGGGGTCTCCAAAAAGACGCTGTACCGGTTTGCTGATAACCGGGAAGATCTGGCAGAGCAGATAGTGCGCGGCTGGACGGATTCCTTTGTGCCGCTGTTTATGCAGGATGCAAAGACTAAAGATGATTTTTATCAGCTGCTTGAAAAAAATCTGACCATCATGAGCCACAAGGTGCTCAGTGCTGAGGCGGCGGGATTATTTTGTCTGCTGAGCAGTGATTTTCCCGGCCGGGAGTTATTACTGACCCGCTATCAGGCAGGCGGAATTGAGCGCGGACGTGCGCTGCTGACGGAATGGCTGTCCCGCCATCAGAACTTCCTGCCGCAGCCGGATGCAGCACAAACCAGTGATTTGCTGTTATCGATGGTGATGGCAGAGCCGCTGCGCCAGATTGCCCTGAAACTGGCACCTCCGGCACCGGACTATCCGATAGAGCCGCGTATCCGTGCCGCAGTGGCATTACTGAAGTGCTGACAGGCACCGGCAGATAACCGGTGCCCGGAACCGCATTATTTCTGTATCAGATAGCGGATTGTCGGCCCGTCCTGCTGGATGGACAACACGGTGTAGCCATGGTTTTTGGCATCCAGCGGAATATTATTGATGGATTGCGGACAGTCACTCACCACTTCGAGGACCTCCCCGGATTTCAGTGACGGCATGGCTTCAAGGGTTGCCACTGCCGGATACGGACACGGCTCACCAACCATATCCAGCCGGTAATCCGGCACAATTGCAGTATTTTCGGTATTCATGGTGTGCTCCTTAGTGTGCGGCAGCGGCGACAGCGTCAGCCTGGTTTTTCCGGCGGAAGAAGCGTTTCTCCCACATCAGTAACAGGATAAAGGCGAAAGCGAGTAATCCGTAAGTGACCAGCAGACCACCGGCCGGGCCGAAGGTATCCAGCAGGTTGACTTTGTCGTAGTCAGTCGCCAGCCACGGCGCCACAGAATCCCAGTAATAGGCCAGAATCGTCGCACCGATAATATTCCCCAGACCGACCCACCAGAAGTGCACCTGACCTTCCACGGCACGGTACATCCAGCCGGTTTCACAACCCCCTGCCAGCACAATACCGAAGCCGAACAGCAACCCGCCAATCACGGCGTTAGGGCCTGCCCAGAATATTTTCGGCTCTGCGCCCAGTTGCACATAGCTGTAGATGCCGATAGCACTGACGGCCATACCGAGGATAATCGCTTTTGCCATCTGAGTACGCCCGGTGATCCAGACATCACGGAATGCGGAAGTAAAGCAGATTTGTGCCCGTTCAATCAGCAGACCAAACCCGATGCCGAACAGCATTGCCATGCCGAGTTTCGGGGATTTAAACAGCGTGAACAGAGACCAGGTGACACACAGCAGGAAGATCAGCATACCGAGACGAAAACGGCGTTTCGCCCGTTGCAAATCCTGTGTCAGCGGTGACGCTTTGCTGACTTTTTGCAGTTTAACCGGAATGCGGAACATCGGCAGCAGTGTGAATTTTGCGCCGAAGTAAGAGCCTGCGGCAGTTGCCAGTGCGAAGAACCAGGCATGCAGGGAGAATTGCGGGATACCGGTAAAGAAGGCCGCCAGGTTACACCCCATTGCAAGACGCGCTCCGAAACCGGCGATAATGCCGCCGATAACGGCCTGCCAGATACGGATTTTGTGTTGCGGAAGGCGGATTTTGACGTTGTTAGCCCATAAGGCAGCGGCGATACAACCGGCAAACATGCCGATAATCATCATGCCGTCGATACGATCCAGGGGCGAGCCCTGCAAACCGATCACCTTAAAATACCCCCAGTTTTCCGGATGAGCGCCGAACAGTTGCAGAATGTGTCCGCCCCAGCGCGTAAACTCTCCGGTGACCGCCCAGAATGTGCCTGTTAATCCGAAGTAGTATGCGGATAAGATGCCGGCGGCGATCACTGCGGGCAACGGCTGCCAGAACCTGACAAGATACGTTGATTTAAATGTAGACCAGTTCATTTTTTTACCAAAAAAATCCCGACAGCGTCGGGAATCGATGTCGGAGTACGTGTGTACCAGTAGGATCTTTATATGTGATCCACCGGAGAATCATACTCCTGTTAGAATAATTAGCTTATTAATATTTTTAAAAATACTGACATGTCCCTGTCCGCGAAATCTGCTGAATCATCCGAATACTCACTGTGTGCCGGAAAGAATAAAACATCAAACCATCTTCTTTCAGATTCGGGCAGCGGGATAACCGGCAAACCGGAAAGACGCTGACACGTCCCTGTTCGCGAAATCTGCTAAATCATCCGCTCTGTGGCAAGGCGGCAAGGGAAGAGTGCCCCGGGAGCATACATCAGTATGTGACCGGGGCCGATGAGTGCGGCCAACACAGCCACAGAGTGGAGGATGACGTAGATTAGCAGATGCGGGGCAACGGCTCGTTATACGGAAGATCCAGCAACCTGGTCGCCCCGAAAATCCCCTGTACCTTCACCTGTTTTGCTTCTGTTACCTGCCCGATGGTACAGGCATCCTGACCGAGCAGGCTGTTACGGAGGGCTGCCAGCACGGCGGCTTCAGCCTCCGGAGCGGTGACAATCACCACTTTACCTTCATTGGCAAAATTGAGTGCCTCCAGTCCCAGCAGCTCGCACACACCGCGTACTGCGGTTTTCAGCGGCAGTTTCTGCTCTTCAATATTCATACCGCACTGTGAAGCATCGGCAAATTCATGCAGGATAGCGGTGACACCGCCGCGGGTGGCATCACGCACAGCCCGGACGCCGTCAATTGCCCGCAGTGGTGCGAGCATCGGCTCCAGCACCGCGCAGTCGCTGCGCAGATCCGCATCCAGCCCGAGGTTTTCACGCAGATTGAGGATCGCTGCACCGTGGTCACCCAGTGTACCACTGACAATAATTTTATCCCCCGGACGGCACTGTGCCGCCGCCCAGTTCAGCTGATGCGGGATCACACCGATACCGGCGGTATTGATAAAGACTTTATCTGCCGCACCGCGCGGCACCACTTTGGTATCGCCGGTCACAATCTGAATACCATTGGCTTTTGCGGTTTCCGCCATGCTGTTAACCAGCTGAGACAGGATGTCAAACGACAGCCCTTCCTCAAGGATAAATCCGCAGGAGAGATAGCGCGGAATTGCGCCGCCGACAGACAGATCATTCGCCGTGCCGCATACCGCCAGTTTGCCGATATTGCCGCCGGGGAAAATAATCGGATCAATCACATAGCTGTCGGTACTGAACGCCAGGCGATCACCGGCAGCCTGTAATTCAGTCAGCGGTATGCGTGCCTGATCTTCTTTTTCATTCAGATACGGATTGGAAAATGCCTGCAAAAACAGGGAGTCGATCAGTTGCTGCATCCCCTGTCCGCCATTACCCTGGGCCAGGGTGATTTCAGTAATAGGTTTCATGTTATTCTCCGCGCCGGTACTGATAATAAGCGGCACAAGCCCCTTCAGAGGAGACCATCAGTGCGCCGAGTGCTGTTTCCGGTGTGCATGCGTTGCCGAATAACGGACAGTCCACCGGTTTGCAGCGGCCGGTTAATACATCCCCGCAACGCGCCTGCGGGTTATCAGCAACAGACTGCGGCTGCGGCCGGAAGCGGCGTTCAGCATCAAATTCATGGTAAGCCGGTGTCAGCTGAATACCCGAGTCCGCGATATTACCCAGTCCGCGCCATTCACTGCTGGATTTCAGTTCAAAGACTTCCGCCAGTGCTTTCTGTGCCAGCAGGTTCCCCTGCTCCGGCACAATTCGGCTGTACTGATTTTCCACCGCCATCAGCGCGTGGTTGTCCTGTGCCTGTTTTTTCAGCTGGCGGACAACCATCAGAATGGCGGTCAGCAGATCCAGCGGCTCAAAGCCGGTCACCACAAACGGTTTGGCGAATTCATCACACAGCGGCTGATACGGCGTGCAGCCAATCACCATACTGACGTGCCCCGGCGCGATAAAGCCGTCGATAAACACATCTTTCTGCTCCAGCAGTGTGCGCAGCGTCGGGATAATGGTGATGTGCTGACAAAAAACGGTGAAGTTTTTCAGTCCGTTTTTTTTCGCCAGCTGTAAGGTCGCCGCCGTGCCCGGCATGGTGGTTTCAAACCCCAGTCCGAAGAAAACAACCTCTTTGTCAGGATTATCACGGGCAATGGTCAGCGCATCCAGCGGGGAATAGACAATACGGATGTCGCTGCCGTGACGGCGGGCATCCAGCAGTGAACCGCCGCGTCCGGGAACGCGCATGGCATCCCCGAACGTACAGAAAATCACCCCCGGACGGGCTGCGATTTCCAGACAGGCATCAATACGCCCCATCGGCAGCACACAGACCGGGCAGCCCGGCCCGTGAACAAATTCCACGGAATCAGGCAGCAGTTTATCCAGCCCGAATTTAAAAATGGCGTGCGTATGTCCGCCGCACACTTCCATAATCTGCAAAGGCTGTTTCAGCGGATGCGGCCACGAAGCCATCTCTTCCCGGATCTGCGCCAGCAGTTTTTCTGCCAGTGCCGGATCACGGAATTCATCAACAAAACGCATAGAAATCCCTTATTCCGCCGTACTGCGCTGCTGCTTCACCTTACTCAGGCGATCCTGCAACCAGGCAACCCATTCATCCATTCCTTCACCGGTAGTGGCTGACAGCACAATGACATCGATATCCGGATTCACACGGCGTGCCGCATTCACACAGGCTTCAATATTGACATTCACATACGGCAGCAGGTCGATTTTGTTAATCAGCATCAGGTCTGCGGCAGCAAACATATGTGGGTATTTCAGTGGCTTATCCTCACCTTCTGTCACTGACAGAATCGCCACTTTATGCTGCTCACCCAGATCAAAACCGGCCGGGCAGACCAGGTTACCGACGTTTTCGATAAATAACAGGCTGTTATCTTTCAGTCCGAGATGATGCATAGCGTCATGCACCATTTGTGCATCCAGATGACACCCTTTGCCGGTATTAACCTGAATCGCCGGTACACCGGTTGCGCGGATCCGCTCAGCATCATTGGTGGTTTGCTGGTCGCCTTCAATCACGGCACAAGGGATTTTGTCTTTCAGGTAATTGAGTGTGCGGGTCAGTAATGTGGTTTTGCCGGAGCCGGGGCTGGACACCAGGTTCAGCGCCAGAATGCCCTGCTCCTGTAAATGTTCACGGTTATGGACGGCGATTTGGTTGTTTTTATCCAGCACCCCCATCTCAATCTGTACCATCCGTTTCTGGGTCAGGCCCGGCGCGTGTGTGCCCGCTTCGCCCATCCCGTAATGCATATTGTCTTTATCAACTACCGGCGCAAAAGCCGCTGCGTGATCATGGTCATGACCGTGGTCGTGCGCATGTTCATGATCATGTGAATGATGATGATCATGAGCATGTTCGTGCTCATGCTCTTCACCGGCTTCACGGCCGTCATAATAGTAGTGATTTACATCACCGTTATGATGATAGTGGTGGTGATGAATAATGACAGGGCGGGAATGGTTGTCATGGTCATGATGATGGTGATCATGGCCGTGGTGGTCGTGGCTGTGACCTTCAATCTGCACGTTTCCTTCGCTGCAACCGCATGTGCTGCACATAATCCTGACTCCTGCTCGATTTATTGGCTCCGGCGCGGCATTGTGGTCAGATTCGTGACAGGTGCGGAGCATCTGATCACGCTGTGTCGGGCAGTCAACATAAATAAAATATTACACATAAAAGCCGGTAAACCATTACCGGCTTTTATGTATCCGTTATTAATTATATTACTAGCAAATCTGCAGAGTGCCCGCTTTGACTTTGCGCAGGTCAGATGGATTTTCCCTGCGCAAAGAGTGATGTGTTTACGCGAAACTCAGTGAACAAAGACCACGTAAACAGCAGCAGCCACAATAAAGCGGTAGATAGCAAACGGGATAAAGGAGATACGTTTAATCAGTGACAGGAAGGTTTTCATGGCAATCAAGGCCACAATAAACGCCGCCAGGAAACCGACCGCAAACATCGGAATATCCGAACTGCTCAGGAAATGCCAGCTTTTGTATAAATCCAGTGCTGTCGCGCCCATCATCATCGGTACGGCCAGAATAAAGGAAAACTCTGACGCGGTGTAACGGTTGATCCCCATCAGCATACCGCCGGAGATGGTGGCACCCGAGCGGGAGAATCCCGGCCACAATGCCAGGCACTGGAAACAGCCGATGGCAAACGCCTGACGGTAGCTGATGTCATCAAGACCTGTGGCCTGCACCTTCTTCGGCTTAAAGACTTCCGCCACAATCAGCAGGATACCGCCCGCAACCAGCGCGTACATCACATTCACCGGATTAAACAGAGACTTGATCTGATCCCGCAGCAGTAAACCGAGAACCACCGCCGGTAACATAGCAATAATAATGTGGAGTAAATTCAGTTTTCCCTGCGTCTGCCCTTCATGGGGAACCCGGCCGAAATGAATGCCGATAAGGGCAAACATCCGCCGCCAGAACAGGAAAACCACTGCCAGGATGGAACCGAGCTGGATAACCACTTCAAACGTTTTCGCTTTATCGCCTGTAAAGCCGATAAGCTCAGCAACAATAATCATATGACCGGTTGATGACACCGGCAGGAATTCGGTTAACCCTTCAACAACCCCGAGAATCAATGCATGCAGTAAACTTGTGATATCGCCCATATAACGCCCTGTATGGCAGATAAAATAAGGCACTCCCGGACGCGGGAATGCCGGATACGGAGGACAGCATATGACGCAAGTGTGACAGTTTCATGACACCCTCAGCGCTTTTATGACAGTTCCGCTGACGGCATTATGACAATATCAGCCCGCACTTCGTTCAATCATGACACCGACTTCTTCCGCCTGCGCCACCGCCCCCGGTTTAGCCACACGAATACGCACCCACGGTGTAGCGAACTCTGTCAGCAATAATGACGCCACTTCTTCCGCCACACGTTCCACCAGCGCGAACGCTCTTGTCTGTACATAATTCAGGATAGCGGTGCTGACACTGGCATAATCGAGACAATGTTCCACATCGTCACTCTCAGATGCGCGTTTGTTATCCCAGTGCATTTCGATATCGAGCACCAATTTCTGCGTAATATCCTTTTCCCAGTCGTAAGCACCAATCGTTGTAAAAACAACAAGTTTCTTAATAAAAACAACATCCATCCGCAATTACCCCGTTTTTTTATGCTCATCGGATATCACTTCCCATGAAATATGCGTATTATCCATGGGGAGCAATAACTATAATTTACCGTCTGTCAGGAGAGAAGCATGAGTGGAATCGCGCTTGGTATGATCATCTTCGCTTATCTGCTGGGATCAATTTCCAGTGCGATCCTGATCTGCCGTCTTGCGGGACTGCCGGATCCGCGGCATCACGGCTCCGGAAACCCGGGGGCGACCAACGTGCTGCGCATCGGCGGCAAACTGGCGGCTGCCGGTGTCCTTATCTGCGACGTTCTCAAGGGTATGCTGCCGGTCTGGCTCGCCTACCTCCTGCAAATACCGTATTTTTACCTCGGCATTATCGCCATTGCTGCCTGTTTAGGCCATATTTATCCGGTATTTTTCCACTTTAAAGGCGGAAAAGGCGTGGCAACGGCATTTGGGTCGATTGCCGCCATCGGCTGGGATCTGACCGGACTGGTTGCCGGCACCTGGCTGCTGACCGTGCTGCTGAGTGGTTACTCATCATTAGGCGCAATTGTCAGTGCGCTGGTAGCTCCGTTTTATGTCTGGTGGTTCAAACCGGAGTTTACCTTCCCGGTCGCCATGCTCTCCTGTCTGGTGCTGATCCGCCATCATGACAATATCCAGCGGTTGTGGCGCGGGCAGGAAAGCCGCATCTGGCAGAAGCTGAAGAAAAAGCGGGCCAAAACGGATAAAGAGATAATTCAGGAAGCGAAAGAGCAGGAAAAAGAGGATTAAAAAAGGCGCTGAAGCGCCTTTTTTGTGTCCGGAGATTATTTGTCCAGCGGCGGTAACTCAGCCAGCGGCCAGCGCGGACGGACGGTCACCCCTAACTCACTGCGCATCCCGCCTTTGAAGCGGATCATCCCGGCCAGTGCAATCATCGCACCGTTATCCGTGCACAGCTCAGGACGGGCGTAGAATGCCTCTCCGCCCAGTTTCTGCAGTGTCTGCGCCATGCGTTCACGCAGTGTGCGGTTTGCACTCACGCCACCTGCCATCACCAGCCGTTTAAAGCCGGTCTGCTCCAGCGCGCGTTTGCATTTGATTACCAGCGTATCCACCACCGCATCTTCAAAAGCACGGGCGATATCTGCTTTGGTCTGATCTGAATCATCATTCTGATGAATGGTATTGGCAGCAAAGGTTTTCAGCCCGGAGAAGCTGAAATCCAGCCCCGGCCGGTCGGTCATCGGACGCGGGAAGGTAAAACGCCCCGGCGTGCCCTGCGCTGCCATGCGTGACAGTGCAGGCCCGCCCGGATAATCCAGCCCCAGTAATTTGGCTGTTTTATCAAAGGCTTCCCCGGCTGCATCATCAATAGATTCACCCAGCAGTGTGTATTCACCGATACCGGTCACACTGATTAACTGTGTGTGACCGCCGGATACCAGCAGCGCGACAAACGGAAATTCCGGCTGATGTTCTTCCAGCATCGGTGCCAGCAGATGGCCTTCCATATGGTGAACCGGCACCGCCGGGACATCCCAGGAAAACGCCAGTGCACGGCCGACTGTTGCCCCGACCATCAGCGCCCCGACCAGCCCCGGTCCTGCGGTATAGGCCACCGCATCAATATCCTGTGCCGTCAGACCGGCCTCTTTCAGTGCTGCCTGAATCAGCGGCACCGTTTTCCGGATATGGTCACGGGATGCCAGTTCCGGCACCACGCCGCCGTAATCCGCGTGGACTTTGATCTGGCTGTATAACTGATTAGCCAGCAAACCGGCTTCATCATCATAAATTGCGATTCCGGTTTCATCGCAGGACGTTTCAATGCCTAACACTCGCATGGGACTTAACTCGCTGGAACAAAAACTGACGGGACTGGCGGCGGACAGCAGAACGCAAATCCGTCTCCGCAAAGAATGCAGTGTATCACCATAATGACGTGCTGACAGGTATTAAGGTGAAATACGGGGCTTTTCTGCCGTATTTTTATTCAGCAAAAACCGCTTATTCACAGGATGAACACAGTTATCCACACACTTTTCCCCTGCATAACGGATTTCTGTTGCTGACAAATCACCGCGTATCCGCTATAATCTGCACCCTCTGTAAAACCCCTGTCGGGTGTGCGGATCCGGTCCCGGCGGTAACACCGGACCAAATCCGGGGTATTTCTCTGTCTGATTATCCACAGCACTTTACAACGTGGGTCACATTGAAGTAAAATTCCGCACCATTTTAAAGACAACTGGCATAACGCCAGTACAGACCTATTTATTGAGGTGAGAGGCACATGCCGGTAATTAAAGTACGTGAAAACGAGCCATTTGACGTTGCACTGCGTCGTTTCAAACGTTCCTGCGAAAAAGCAGGCGTATTAGCTGAAGTACGTCGTCGTGAGTTTTATGAAAAACCAACGACTGTACGTAAACGCGCTAAAGCATCTGCTGTTAAGCGTCACGCTAAGAAACTGGCTCGCGAAAACGCACGTCGCACTCGTCTGTACTAATCGCTGCGGCCGCGCCGCAACTTAGTCAGACCGCAGTAGTTGCAGTTAATGGCCGTGTTTCCGGAAGGAAGCGCGGCTTATTATCGTTATCAGACAGGCGAAAAAGGGGTTATGGCCGGGCGCATTCCACGCACATTTATCAACGACTTATTAGCGAGAACCGATATCATCGATCTTATCGATGTCAGGGTGCCGCTGAAAAAACACGGTAAAAATCACCAGGCGTGTTGTCCTTTCCACAACGAAAAAACTCCCTCTTTTACAGTCAGCAGCGATAAACAGTTTTACCACTGCTTCGGCTGTGGTGCCCACGGCAATGCTATTGATTTTTTAATTAATTATGACCGGCTCGAGTTTGTCGAGGCGATCGAAGAATTAGCAGCAATGCACGGGCTGGATGTTCCTTATGAAACCGGAAGCGGCAGCAGCCAGATAGAAAAACATCAGCGCCAGAATCTGTATCAGCTGATGGAAAAACTGGACAGCTTTTACCGCCATGCATTACAGGCCGATAACGCCGGTCATGCCCGTGAGTACCTGAACCGCCGGGGTCTGAGTCAGGAGATTATCAGCCGGTTTGCTATCGGCTATGCCCCCGCCGGATGGGACAACGTCCTCAAACGCTTTGCCCGCAGTGAGGATGACCGTCAGCAGTTGCTGGATGCAGGCATGTTAGTGGTCAATGATAACGGCCGCTGCTATGACCGCTTCAGGGAACGTGTGATGTTTCCTATCCGCGACCGGCGCGGCCGGGTAATTGCCTTCGGCGGACGTGTTCTTGATGACGCACTGCCGAAATACCTGAACTCACCGGAAACCGATATTTTTCATAAGGGCCGTCAGTTATTCGGGCTGTATGAAGCGCAGCAGAATAACCGCGAACTGTCCCGCATCCTTGTGGTGGAAGGCTATATGGATGTGGTTGCCCTGGCACAGTTCGGTATTGATTATGCGGTGGCCTCACTCGGGACATCGACAACGGCAGAGCACATACAGTTGCTCTATCGGACATCTGATACCATAATTTGTTGTTACGACGGAGACCGCGCCGGACGCGAAGCCGCCTGGCGGGCACTCGAAACGGCCCTTCCTCATCTGAATGACGGGCGGCAGCTTCGTTTTATGTTTTTACCGGACGGTGATGACCCGGATTCACTGGTACGCCGCGAAGGCCGTGAGGCTTTTGAGCAGCGGCAGAATGAGGCTCACAGTCTGTCTCAGTTTCTGTTCGATACCCTGCTGCGCCAGGTGGATATGAGCACCCCGGAGGGGCGCAGCAAGCTGAATGCCCTCGCCATGCCGCTGATAAGCCGCGTGCCGGGTGAAGCACAGCAGGCGTTTTTATTGCAGGATCTGGGCAATTTACTCGGATTACCGGATATCACACAGCTCAAACAGGCTGTCCGCCAGAGTGAAAACAGTCCCGGTTATCAGGCCCCGAAGCTGAAACCGACCACCATGCGGATCCTGATTGCCCTGCTGGTGCAGAATCCGCAGTTTGCTCAATTAGTGCCACCGCTGGAATCCATTGATACCAGCCGTATTGCCGGTTTTTCATTATTCAGGGAACTGATTGATACCTGTTTATCACAACCCGGGCTGACCACCGGTCAGTTACTGGAACACTACCGTGATAATAAATTAGCGCCACAACTTGAAAAACTGGCCGGATGGAACGATATAGAGATAGATGAGATAGCAGAAAAAACCTTCAAAGATGCGTTAAATCATCTGGTGGTATCTGCTCTCAATGACCGGTTTAACTTCCTGATCGCCAAAGAGCGGACAGAAGGTCTGACCCCGGAAGAGCGCAATGAAGTGAGCCTTCTCGTACGGGTCCGGCAATAAGTATTATTATTAAACTATGATGAATATAACGGCTTAAGTGCCGCAGACAGCAGGAACAGCCCTGCATGCCATGTCACCAAGGTTCATGGCCGAAGAAAAGAAATCCTTGATTGTTATTGTTGCTGGCTAAGTTGTTTTGCCGACCAACACAAACCTAAATACTCAGAAGTGTGGATACCGTCTTATGGAGCAAAACCCGCAGTCACAGCTGAAACTTCTTGTCACCCGTGGTAAGGAGCAAGGCTATCTGACCTATGCTGAAGTCAATGACCATCTGCCTGAAGATATCGTCGATTCTGATCAGATCGAAGATATTATCCAGATGATCAATGACATGGGCATTCAGGTAATGGAAGAAGCACCTGATGCTGATGATCTGATGCTGGCAGAGAATTCAACAGACACCGATGATGATGCAGCCGAAGCTGCAGCACAAGTCCTCTCAAGTGTAGAATCGGAAATTGGCCGGACCACTGACCCTGTGCGTATGTATATGCGTGAGATGGGGACGGTAGAACTGTTGACCCGCGAAGGCGAAATTGACATTGCCAAGCGCATCGAAGATGGCATCAATCAGGTTCAGTGTTCCGTTGCTGAATATCCTGAGGCAATCACGTATTTACTCGATCAGTACGACCGCGTTGAAGCAGGCGAAGTCCGTCTTTCTGACCTGATTACCGGCTTTGTTGACCCGAACGCGGAAGAAGATCTGGCACCAACCGCAACCAACATCGGTTCTGAGCTGCCGGCCGAAGAATTAAACAAAGATGACGACGACGAAGACGAAGAAGAAGAGGATGACAGTGACAGCGATGACGATAACAGCATCGATCCTGAACTGGCTCGTCAGAAATTCGAAGCGCTGCGTGTGCAGCATGAAAAAGCGCGTCAGCAGATTAAAATTCACGGCCGCGACCACCCGAACACCAATGCGGAAATCCAGCAGCTCTCTGAAGTTTTCAAAGAGTTCCGTTTAGTTCCGAAACAGTTTGACCACCTGGTCAACAACATGCGTGAAATGATGGATCGTGTCCGTCAGCAGGAACGCTACATCATGAAACTCTGCGTTGAGCAGAGCAAAATGCCGAAGAAAAACTTCATCACCCTGTTCACCGGCAATGAAACCAGTGATTCCTGGTTTACGGCTGCTGTCGCGATGAACAAACCGTGGTCTGAAAAGCTGCAGGATATCGCGGAAGAAGTTGAACGCAGCCTGCAACGCCTGCGTCAGATTGAAGAAGAAACCGGTCTGACCATTGAACAGGTCAAAGATATTAACCGCCGCATGTCTATCGGTGAAGCGAAAGCCCGCCGTGCGAAAAAAGAGATGGTTGAGGCGAACTTACGTCTGGTTATCTCTATCGCGAAAAAATACACCAACCGTGGCTTGCAGTTCCTGGATCTGATTCAGGAAGGTAACATCGGTCTGATGAAAGCGGTTGATAAATTTGAATACCGTCGTGGTTATAAGTTCTCAACCTATGCCACCTGGTGGATCCGTCAGGCGATTACCCGCTCTATCGCAGACCAGGCACGTACTATCCGTATCCCGGTGCATATGATTGAGACTATCAACAAACTCAACCGTATCTCCCGTCAGATGCTTCAGGAGATGGGCCGTGAGCCGTCACCGGAAGAGCTGGCAGAGCGGATGCTGATGCCGGAAGATAAGATCCGCAAAGTGCTGAAAATCGCCAAAGAGCCAATCTCAATGGAAACGCCGATTGGTGATGATGAAGATTCGCACTTAGGGGATTTCATCGAGGATACCACCCTCGAGCTGCCGCTGGATTCAGCCACCTCAGAGAGCCTGCGTTCCGCGACTCATGAAGTACTGGCTGGTCTGACTCCGCGTGAAGCAAAAGTACTGCGTATGCGTTTCGGTATTGATATGAATACTGACCACACGCTGGAAGAAGTGGGTAAACAGTTTGACGTTACCCGCGAACGTATCCGTCAGATTGAAGCGAAAGCACTGCGCAAACTGCGCCACCCGAGCCGTTCTGAAGTGTTACGCAGCTTCCTCGACGAATAATCCGCTTGAGGATCAGAGCATTATCAGGCGCCGTTTAACGGCGCCTTTTTTATGCTGACCCATTACCGGACAAACAGTCATTCATTTACACAATCACCGCACATTAATCATTTTCCGAAGTCAATATTCCGCTCATAAAACAGTCAGATAGACAAGAAACGCTAGACCCCGCCGGAAACAGGCAGTATAATCATCCCCACTCGGCCCCTTAGCTCAGTTGGTTAGAGCACGCGACTCATAATCGCTTGGTCACTGGTTCAAGTCCAGTAGGGGCCACCAAATTTTCACTGATTTATCAGTGTATTAAGCCACTCTTCACAGGGTGGCTTTTTTACATCCGCGAACCGATGGCAGCAAAATGGCAGCAGAGATTTTTTGACTTGTGTGCCAATATCAGGCAAATAATGTCATTATCACTGTAAACATTACTAATGATATTCATAGATTTCAGGAACATTACTATTCAGAATATTTCCCGTAAATGAATGCAAAATATTAAATCTTCTTTCGCAGGTTAATTTTCGGCCCAACCTTCACCACTTTTATTATCTCCCGTTTGTTATTCAGATAACGATTTCCCGTATCAAAAAACAGCCCACCGGATATCATCAGAAAATAACATAATGTTTTTATTTGTTTTTTCCCTGTCCAATCACGTTGAATTACCTCTCCATTCCGTTACACTAAGTCAAATTTTTTATTCTTCACTTTCTGTTTAAGATTAATCCGTATAAGGGATGATATGACAAAGCAACGTAAACTAAGGATTGCTCTGCTTATTGCTATTGCACTGTCCGGCGGGGCCTGGCTGACCTATTCTGTGACGTCCGGTACTACCCCTGCAGATAAAGGCTATGAGCTGTATTTATCCGGGGATACTGACGGCGCATTCCGTTATTTTTCCGCCGAAGCGGAAAAGGATCCGCAGGCTGCTTATGCGCTGTCAGTGATGTATCTCAGCGGCAACGGTACACCGGAAAATGCGGTGCTGGGATATCAGTGGCTGGAACGGGCTGCGAAAGCCGGTAATAAAAACGCGTTATATAACCTCGGTTATTACCGCTATCACGGCAGGGTGCCTTATACCGAACAGGATCCGTACGGTATTACCTCACTGAACGCTGCGGCAGAAACCGGTGTACGTGAGGCACAGGAATTACTGGGCAGTATTTATATGCTCGATAAATATGAAAATATTCCGTCAGATGCAGAGCAGGCGCGAAAATATATGACCGCCGCCGCCGATCAGGGATCGTTTTTTGCAAAATTCGCCCTGGGTTATATCGCTTACGAATATGATAAAGATTATAAAAAAGCCGTTGAGATCCTGACGCCCCTGCTCAGTGAACAATTTCTCTTCCCCGCGATGTTACTTTCCCGGATATACGAGACCGGCGGTCACGGAATAGAAGCCGACCCCGGACAGGCAAAAAAATACCGCTATATGGCTTTTTCACAAATAAGCTCACTCAGTGAAGAAGATGTTATGCCGAAAGCGTTATCACTCTACGGCTCAGAAACAGCAGATGAAATAACGGACCGGCTGGCGAAACTGGAAAAAATGGCAGAGAACGGTAATCTTCATGCCCGTTACGCCCTCTATGATACTTATATGCAGGGAACGGGAGTCATCACAGATAAAGAAAAAGCCCTCCGTTATTTACAGCCGCTGATTGATAAAAACGATCCGAAAGCCCTTTATACCTGGTATCTTGATACCAAAACAAACCCTGAATATCTGACAGCCGCAGCTGAAGCCGGATATCCCGATGCCCTTTATCTGCTTTATCAAATCCACCGTAATATCCGTTTTGATGATGCCTTCGATTATGATCGTGAACGCGCAGCAGAATACCTGAAACAGGCTGCGGATACCGGACACCATGATGCATTAATCGGAATTATTGCGGATCTTGCCGACAGCTATCAATTTCCGGATAACGACACCAACACACAGATATCCGCGTATTTAACCAAGTTACTGGAAAAATATCCGGATGACCCGGAGGCACTGATGCTGGCTTCCGCACGTTACGGTGATCAGGAAGGGAATATTTATGATCCGGTCCGTGCTTTTGAACTGAATAAAAAATCGGCAGAATTATCGCCGCTGGCAGATTCACAGGATCAGCTGGCCTATAAATATGCCAGAGGTATCGGTGTTGAACAGGATGTAAAAAAAGCCGTCGGGATCTATAAATCCCTGTCAGAAAATCCCTATTTTCAGGATAAGGCTTACCGGCGTTTAACGGATCTGTATTTTTCCTTTGATACCGGTGGTGAAATTGATGAAAAAGAGATTATCGCGTTCCTGAAAAAAGATACCGAAGAGAATAATAACTACCGCCAGGCACATTTTTATGCCGATTATCTGTTGCGGGAAGATCCGGTCAAAAACCGCAAACAGGCTATGGAACTGTATCAGAAAGCCAGCAAATATACCCCCGGTGCCGATGCTCACCTGGCAAAAGCGCTTATTTCCCTCAATACCGGCGATAATGAACAGGCGTTGAAGCTGGCGCTGGAAATCATGAAGAGTGAATATTCCCGCTCCCTGCTGACGGAAAAAGAATGGAATGATGTCACGCAGATTGTCTTCTCCGAAGGCAAAAATGACCTCCCTGCCAGACAATTCTGGGTCCTGCTTGCCCTGCGGGATAATAACGCCGAAGCACAGAAACTGATTACCCCGCTGCTGGGTCAGGATCCGGATGTCACGTATTACTATGCGCGGCTGAAACTGGAAGATGCGGAAGATAAACCGGATATGACCGATGAGATCCTGCGTCCGGATATTGAACTGATGATGAAAGCGGCAGATCAGGGCAGCCCGGAAGCCGGTGAATACATGGTGAATCGTCTGAAGAGCGCAACCCGCCCCGGTACGCAGAGCAATCTGAATCAGGCATTTCTGAAGGTAACCGGACTGACAGAACGCGATATTGTACCCCGCCTGACACAGTGTGCTGATGCCGGCGAATGGGCCTGCATGTATGAATTGGGCGAGATCTATTATGAAGGTAAATACGGTGTAAACGCTGACCTGAATGCCTCCATTGCCTGGTATGAAAAAATTCCTGACCGCGATTACCGTTTCACAGAATCACGCCTGAGCAAAGTCAAAAAGAGCCGTGATACCCTGGCAGACCTGAATGCCCGCGTCCGTAAAGGGGATGCGGAAGCCGCCTATGAATTATCTTATGCCTGGAAAAACGGCGACCACGGCCTGACGCAGGATCCGGAAAAATCGCTGTATTACCTGAAAATGGCAGCCGAAGGCGGGCACGAAAATGCCATTACCACACTGATTGATAACTACAAAAGCGCAGACACACTCAGCCCGGAGGATAAAAAACGGCTGCTGTCGCTGTACGACAAACTCCCGGGAACCGGCAATAATCGCTATCTGCGTGATCTGGGTACACAGTATCTGCAGGGCAGCAACCTTGTCAGCGCGGATCGTCAGAAAGCCCGTTATTATTTCAGCAAAGCCGGTGATTACGGTGAGGACGAACTGGAGGCAATGGATCAGTTTGAAATAAACGCCAGACTGACGGATGAAAGCCCGAATGCAGCCTATGAAACCGGTTATGCCTGGCTGCTTGGCCGTGGTGTCCGTAAAGATCCGCAAAAAGCCCTGTTATACCTGCAAAAAGCAGCAGATGCCGGTCATAACCACGCCACCATCCTGCTGGCGGATACCTATGAAAAGGGAGTGTACGATAAAAATACACAGCAACGTATTATCGAACCGGACTGGGATAAAGCGATTGTCCTGATACGTGCCTACCAAGGGCCGCGTGATGTATCAGAAAATATCACGTTCTATGAAAGCACAATAAAACCGGCACAGGCAGGGGACAGTAGTGCCATGAACGCCGCCGGGGAACACGACAGAAGCCGCGGTAATTATGATGCTGCCCGTTACTGGTTTGAAAAAAGCGCTGAAAGCGGTTATCTGCCTGCATTCTGCGCTCTGGCCGGGGTGACGGAAACCAATGACGGCAGAATGGCGGCATTGCGCCGTGGTGCGGAGAAAGGTGACAGCTGCTCCGATACCCTGCTGGCAGTCATCCTGCTCAAAGAGAACCGCATACCACCGGATTCACCGGAGTGGGCCGGTGTGGTCACCCGGGTGGAAAACGGACTGAAAAACAGTGATGAATCCGTGTCAAAAGCCGCGTTTGATACACTGGCCCGGCTGTATAACGGTACTCTCAGTGATAACAACGGCAACTCCCTGTATAACGCGGATAACAAAAAATATCTCGCACTGCTGGAAGCGGAGGCAGATAAACGGGCCGATGCGCAAATCGCTCTGTTCAATTATTACCGGCAGAATAATGACACAGATAAAGCACTGTCTTATCTGCAGAAAGGCCATGATAACGGCGATATTGCTGCCACAGAAGCCCTCTACGAATACTATATATCACCGGAATACTGCCGCCGTGACGATGCCGATCCCGCTAAAGCGGAACAGTATCTGACGGCGTGGCTGAAAAAATCGGACTACCCGGAAAATACCGATAACTATATGCTGATGCCGCCGGAAACCATGACCAAAGCCATGGGGGATGCGTGGCTTGAAGGCTTTTGCAACACCGCACCCGACCCGGATAAAGCCATCGCGTGGTATAACCGCTCGCTGGAATATAACAACACGTACGCCCTGAAAGGTATGTATAACGCTTATGTCAGTAAAAAAGATGCCGCCGAAGCGTATTACTACGGTTCACTTGCCGATGTCAGTTCCCGCGAGGGAGACAAACTGACTGACACACTGACAGATGCAGAACATGATGCGGTGCTGCAACGGATTAAGAAAAAACAGGAATATGAGCAATACGGCCGTTATGAACAGGAAATTGAAGCGAAACGGCAGAAAGCGGAAAGCGGTGATGCCATGGCTGCATTCTCGCTGGGGGTAAACTATGCCCGTGGCGAACGTGTTCCGGAAGATACGGAAAAAATGCTCTATTTCTATGAACTCGCCGGTAAAAACGGCTACGCCAGAGCGTATAACGTACTGGGGAATCTCTACCGCAAACCGAATGAGCGCGGCATCCCGGAGGATGGCAAAAAAGCCCTCGCGTATTTTGATGCGGGAGCCAGACTGGGTGACAGCAATACCGCACACCTCGCCGGTGATATGCTCTATTTCGGTCAGTCCGGGCTGGAAAAGGATTATCCGCAGGCTGCCCGCTATTATGAAATGACCTCCCTTGAACAGGGCAATCATCATGAAATGGCGAAACTCAAGGTCGCATGGATGTATTATCACAAACTGGTCGGTACCGGCAGTGATGATGATCTGCGCAAAGCACGGGATAACCTGATACTGTCAGCAAAATACGGCAATAAAGAGGCCGAAAAAGCCTTAAAAGAGTGGGATTTTTCACGTATCAGCGATAAAAAATAAATAAGCCGTTTTATTATCAGCGCCCTCCCGGAATGTAATCTGTTCCGGGAGGGCGATTTTATTACCTGCCGGATGATTTTTTCTTCCGGAATGCAATAAAAAGGCCGGAAATAATAAACAGCAGTCCAATCAGCATATTCAGAGTGACAGATTCCCCCAGAAAAAACAGTGAAATAAGAACACTGATAACCGGTGACAGCAAAATGGCACAGGATGTCAGTTCCGCCCCGCCCTTTTCGATCATATAAAACCATAAAATATAGACAAAACACCGCCGGTTATTCCTGTATACAGTACCGGTAATAACACATCAGGCTGACTGAACACAGATAATGGCAACCTGATATCATCAGACATAAATGGCATCGTCAGTACAATCAGCAGCAACGAAACACCGTTCTGATAGAATACCCTGAGCAAGAGATTTGATTTAACCGGTATTTTTTCTGACAGAACCGTTCCTGTAGCCCAGCAAAAGGCACTGATTAATATAATTAACTCACCTGTTCCGATTTTATCCGCAGAAATAAAAATCAGTACACCTGTCACGCCCAAAATCGCTGTCATTACATATTTTATATTTATACTTCTGTTGATAACCATATAAATTAATGACGTAAAAGCCGGCATGGTATAAATCAGCACGGACGCTTTTACCGCATCGGTATAAAACAGAGAAACATTATTCAGTAACGGCACCAAAAATAAATTAAACACCCCCAGAGGAATACATAGCATAATATCTTTGAACACTATTTTCTTCCGGAAGAAGAATAGAATAATAATCAGCAGGATAACAACAGAAATAATATTACAATAAAACCGGAATGGCCATGCTCCAATGTGTTCAATCGCTGCTTTAGAGACAGGAAAATTACTTCCCCATATCAGGGCAATGACTAATGCCATGCACAGCAGTACCTTTTTTTCAGTCATAGCGGGCAACTAATACCGTATGGTTATCAATACACTCAGTATTTTTATTGCCTTTTTCTTGTCAATCGGTAATAAAGATATTCACCGAAAGTGTGAGTCCCGCTGAGTTTTTTACTTTGTCAGCCGAATGAAAATAAAAAATAAATTATCCAGAGTAATATATTTGCAAATAATATCACCGGTTTACTCTATAAACTCACCTGTCCCTCACCCCCAGAATATCCACCTGAATCATCCGTGAATCTGCACGACCGTGATCATCTACGGCGCGGATACGGTAGCTCCCGGCGGTTTCCGGTTTCCATTCCAGCGGGCGGCGGCTGGTGCTGTTACCGAGGTATGCATCCCCGGCAAACCAGTAAATCACACTGCTGTCATTATCCGCAGTGGCGGTAAAAAACAGAGAGGATGGCTGGTTTGCTGTCCGCCGCAGTGTGTAGGTGGTGTTGCGCAGCGGTGAGGTGATACGCGGCGGAGTGCCGCCGATCAGGCTGTTGCCGCCTTTGCAGTGTGCGGCAGACGGCGGGGTTTTCTTCGGCAGACCGGCCATGGCAAACACCCGTGCCAGGTCAGACGGCCAGTATTCATAGATATCAATATTCACCTCAGCAGGATCATAAGGCGGACAGACCACGTCGCCGGTGATTTTATCCGTTGCCACCGGGCGGTAGATGGTATCAACCGCAATCGGTGATTTACCGGGGATAAACCAGGTTTTGCCCCGCCGCTGACACCACTGCGTCGGCAGGTTGCCGCTGGCCAGACAAACCTCCACCTGACGGAGATTTTCCGGTTGCGGAAAGTCCGGCTCCCGCAGCGCCGGATATTCCGCCATAATGTTGTCGATAATATTGAAAAACAGCGGTGCGGCGGCTTCCGCACCAATCAGCGCACTGTTTCCGGTGCCGTCAAAGTTCCCGAGCCAGACCACCAGCACATACGGCCCGGTGATGCCGCTGCTCCAGGCATCACGGAATCCCCAGGACGTGCCGGTTTTCCAGTACACCGGCAGTGTCATCGGTTTTTGCGCGAGGGTGTTACCGGGACGGCGGTGCTGCCCCAGCATATCCAGGGTGATAAATGCCGCTTCCTCACTCAGCAGGCGAACCGGTGCAGCGGGCGGCTCTGATTCAGTCATCCGCAGCGGGCGCAGAACACCCCGGTTTGCGAGGATAGCATAGAGTTTTGCCAGCTCCTGCGCGGTGACTTCACCGCCGCCCAGGACCAGCGACAACCCGTAGTGCTTTTCTCCCACCATCCCGGAAAGCCCGGCCAGCCGGAGAAACTGATAGAGATTCGGTTTGCTGAGTTTTGCCGCGATATCCACCGCCGGAATATTACGGCTGTAGTTCAGTGCCTGTGTCGCCGGCAGCGGCCCCATAAAGCGCAGATCAAAGTTCTCCGGCGCATAACTGCCGAAGGTGGACGGCACATCTTTAAGAATGGTCAGCGGGTGCAGCACGCCCTGCTCCAGCCCGAGGGCGTAAATAAAGGGTTTCAGCGCCGATCCGGGGGAGCGTTTGGCATTGGTACCGTTCACCTGACCGTGGATCGCCGTGTTGTAATAATCCGCAGAGCCCACCAGCGCCCGCACGCCCATATCACGGGTATCAACAAGAAGCACCGCCGCATTGTGTAATCCCGCCTGCTGACGGCGGGCGATAAAAGCAGCCACCTGTTTTTTGGCAATACGCTGAAGATTCACATCCAGCGTGGTGACCACGGTCTGCGGTTTTTCAGCACTGAACCGGTTCTGCCGCGCTATCTGCTCAATCAGATGCGGAGCGATGTAAGGCATCTGTTCCGGCTGGCGCAGCATCAGCGGCAGTTCAAACAGTGCCGCCATGTTTTCATCGTCCGGATGCTCTTCCCGCCAGTACTGCCAGAGCCGGTTGCGTGCCTGCATCAGCGGCTGGCTGATATCCGCGCCTCCCGGTGTGACACGATACCCCGGCGACTGCGGCAGTACCGCCAGCGTCAGGGCTTCCGGCAGCGTTAAATCCGCCGGTTTTTTATTGAAATAGACCAGTGAGGCTGCCCCGGCGCTCTCAATATTCCGGCCATAGGGGGCATAGTTAAGATAGGCTTCCAGGATGTCGTGCTTGGAATAGCTCAGTTCCAGCTGCACCGCCCGCAGGATCTGTTCGGTTTTCCCCCGCAGGGTGCGAGTGTTGAGATGCCAGCGCATCCGTGCCAGCTGCATGGTGATGGTTGAGCCGCCCTGAAGCCGCTCCCCGCTGATGTAACTGACAAAAAAACCGCGCGTGAGGCTGTACGGATTAAACCCGGGATGGAGATAAAACCAGCGATCCTCATAGCGCAGCGTCCCCTGTGTCAGCAGGGGTGACATCTCTTCCAGCGGGGTCCACAGCCGGTAGCGGTCATCGTTTGCCAGTGTCAGGCGCAGTAGTGTGCCGTTGCGGTCATAATAGGCAACCGACAGAGGCACACCTTCTGACAGCGGCGGGTGCGGCCAGAGGCGGAATCCGGTCAGAAACAGCGCCAGCAGGATAATCACTGCCGCCAGGTTCTGTAAAATACGCCGGATGCCGCTCATTCTGACTGATACCGCCCGTGCATTCAGGGTTTGTCACCGGCTGGCGGCAGAACCGTAAAGACCCCGGCTGCCGCAGACTGCGCCTGAATCTCCCGGTCATACATGGCTTCGCCAAAGGCCGGAGGAATAGTAAAGCGCCCTGTATTCACCGGTTTTATCTGATAGATAAACTCCTGACTATCCGCCGCAGCACTGCCGTAGATAAGCACTCTGTCCTCGCGGGCATCAGTGAAGTCCGGCACCCAGCGGCGGCCGGTGCTGAACGGGAGCTGTGACAGTTGCAGGCTGTCCGCCGCTTCCGGATCCTGACGCACCACCTCAAACCCGCCCGGCAGCAGATCCGCCACCACAATATTATTCAGTCCCTGTTTGGTGTTGGCGCGGATATGCAGACGGGCATACACTTTTTCGCCCTGTGCCGCACGGGTTATCACCTCACCTTTTTCATTCAGGTAATCACGGCTGATTTCCAGCCCTTTCGCCACTGCCGCCTGCGACGGTGTGCGGTCAAAACCGGATTCTGTCACCACATACCAGGCCGGATTATCCGACGGATTATCAAAGCGGATTTCACTGACACCGTCACCGAACTTTCCGGTCGCGGAGACATTTTTCATCACCGAAATCACTTCAGGCGCTTCTTTGCCTTTCAGGACACTGATAGTGAGTTCACCGGCTTGTGCCCCGCTCTGCTGCATATGACGGCTGTAGTATTCCATTGCCAGAATACTCATGGCTGCTGAATAGGTGGTGTAACGCTCCTCTTTAAAGCGCAGCACCATGTTTTCCAACAGTTGCGGCGGGATAGCAGACACTTTTTCCGGGAAGTGACGGACAATCAGATAGAGCCGTGTGCTGTCCTGCACCAGCGGATCGAGATAGCGCCGTGTCCACCATGCTTTATTGTAAGCCGTGTTCAGGGCTTTCCACGTCGGCGCCAGCATCATATCCGCCTGTTTATCCATCTTCAGCATTTTGTAGGATGCCGCGAGATACAGCGCACCCGGGTCATCCTGCCAGGCGTCCGGATAACTGCTCTGCATCTGTGTCTGTACTTCAGCCAGCAGTCCGGTGGTCACCTCGCCCTGACGGGTCAGCAGGTAGACAGCAAAGGCGCGCATCCGCAGATCATCCTGCGTATTGAGCATCGGGTTCGCCGCCACTTTCTTCAGGTAAATATTGGCGGAGCCGAGCAGTGATTCCTGCACCGGATAACCCGCGTCCTGTGCTTCCAGCAGGAACTGCACCACATACAGCGTGACAAACGGATCGGTTTCCGGCATCGCCTGCCATTCACCGATACCACCCTGACCATTCTGCCGTGTCAGCAGTGTGGTCATGGTCTGTTGCAGCTGTTTGCGGATCGCCGCCTGTGACTGCAATGTGCTGATTTCCGGATTACGCTGACTGAACAGCAGCGGAATGGCGCGGCTGGTGATCTGCTCCGAACAGTTATACGGATAGTTATCCAGATACTGCGACAGCGCCTCACTCATCACCATCGGCGAGTATGACACCCGCGCATCCCGTTTGGCATAGTTATCAAACATCTGCCGCAGCGCCGTCACCCGTTGCTGTTTACCGTCCATCCGTCCGAGAGACGAGCGGGTGCGGTAAGCCGAGGCCGGACGGACTGACAGATTCTGCGTGCGGACTGCCGATTTATCCCCGGAAGTGACACGGAAAGTGATATCCGCCGTGCCCGGCAGCGCATTGGCTTTCAGGCGGAACGACAGTACTGCCTCTTTCTTCTCACCGAGGGTGATCTGCTCACGGCTGCTGCCGGTGATTTCCAGTGCCGGATCAGCGCTGACAGTGACATCCAGCGGCACCGCTTCGCCGCTCAGGCCGGTCAGATTATTGGCAATACCGAGGGAGACATCAAATTCATCCCCCGGGGAGACCATGGCCGGAATATTCGGCGTCAGCACAAAATCATCCCGTACCGTTGTGCTGCTCTGTGTGTGACCGATGCGGTCAGGTGAAACCGATACTGCCATCACGCGGATCTTACCGTTGAAATAATCCGGCACCTGATAATTAAAGACCGCGTCACCATCAACGGCAGTGATCCCCGACCAGTACGCTACCGGTTCATCCCGCTTGCGTTTGAACGGATTAAGATGCAGATCGATTCCTTCTCCGGCATCCCCGCCCGGTGCTGCGGTCAGCGCCATCATTTTGCTGAATTCCGGCAGGATCAGGTCAAGGATCTGGGTGCTTTTCACTTCCAGCGCCCGTTTGCGGAAGAAATAGTCGAGCGGATCCTTCAGACGGTAACGCGCCACCTGCAATATGCCTTCATCGATGGCAAAGACCACCACATTCTGCGGCGAGGTGGTTTTCACATGAACCGCCAGATTTTCACCCGGTTTCATCACGTCCGGCGATGTCAGTGAAATCCCCGCGTTAAACGCCTCATGGCTGACACGGAACGGCTGTACGCCGAAGCTCAGCGGGCTCATAAAGATTTCATCGGAGTTGATATCGCGGACAAACTGCACGTTAACATAGCCGTTGCCGGTCAGCTCTGCCGGTACGCGGATTTTCTGCACCGAGTTAGTGGTGTCCGCGCGGAACCACACCCACTGATACACTTTGTCGCGCTCAATGGTGATAATACCGCTGCCGGTGTACGGCGCGCTGACAGCAATTTCAATCTCTTCGCCCGGTTTGTATTCCTCTTTATTCAGCGTCAGCTGCAGTTCCGCATTGCGATCCAGCGAGCGGGTGATATTCGCGTTACCGGCAACGGTGTAGTCGGTTCTGTTCAGCACATTACCGTCCGCATCTTCCGCCTGTAAGATAAAGTGGCCGGGTTTCGAGGTGTTCAGTGTGAAATCTGTACCGGTGCTGCTGATGGTCAGCGGTTGTTCATCAATCCGGGTTTCTTTCAGTCTGGACTGATATTTGAAGACCCCGGACGGCTGGCGCATCAGCACCGAAATGTATTTCTGCTCCAGAAGCACCAGTTTCAGATTGCTCTTTTCAATACGGGTCAGTGACGGATCCACCGCAATCAGATTCAGTACCCGCAGTGCATCCTTACTGATGTAATCTGTGTCGCCGTCCGCTTTGATACCCACCAGCGAATCATGCGGGGAGACCAGTACCCGCGCCGCTGCCGTGACCGAACGGCCGCTGCCCGGCTCAAACGCTTCGGTGAACAGTTGTAACTGATAGGTCGCTTCGGCGTAGTTTTCCAGCCCTAACGCCAGCAGTGCGGCACCGTTTTCATCGGTGGTGCGCTCTTCAAGCTGTGTTTCAAAGTTATCCGTACTGCGGCTGTTTTCATAGAAACGATAATCCGGATACTGCGTGAATGACGGATAAACCGGCCGCATGGTCATTTTTGTCGCGATACGGCGGTTCTGCGCCGGAGTGCCGAACAGGTTCTGCACATCAACCGCTGCCTGTAATTCATCCGGTTTCACCCAGCCCTGCTGACGATCCGGTGTCAGTTTCAGCGCCACCTTCATGCTGTCCGGTTCAAACTCTTTCACCACCACAGTGGTGGTGCCGAGCAGGCGCAGATCGTTCTCATCTTTACCTTCCAGGTAGAGATAGATATTCCAGTCGCCGGTCGGGGCGTTTTCCGATGTGGTGTAGCTCAGTTCGCTGAAACCGGTGGCATCAAGAATAATCTGCTGTGAGTGCATCAGCGTGTCGCGCGGGTCGCGGATCTCCGCCCGCAGCGGGATGCCGGTCAGCGGGGTTTTCCAGTCATAGGTGCGGGTGATAAGCCCCGCATGAAAGGTTTCCCCCGGCCGGTAAATACCGCGATCTGAGAAGAGATAACTGCTGAGGGTGCGCGGATCTTCCGGGGTTTCGTCGCCGTAAATATCAAAGCGCGAGAAGTCCGGCTGGCGGTCATACCAGGCATTGACCGGCAGGAAGGAGACATCCCCCTCTTTTTCCGCCAGGAACATTACCGCCATCTGCTCATTACGGAAATCATGCAGCGGCGGGAATGCGGCGTGGCCGTCACTGCCGGTCACACGGCTCAGCAGTGTGGTGCCGTTTTTGGCCACCACCGAGACTTTCGCATCACTGACCGGCTCGCCGGTATACACGGACTGCACGAATACATCCCGCGAGCCGTCGAGGGAAGATTTCGCAATGATCCCCATATCAGTGACCACCACGAAGCGCGAATCGAGAACCGCGTCCTCTTCGTAATCCTCATCCCCTTCGTCATAGCTTTCCGCTTCCGGGGCTTCCGCCGGTTTAGCCGGATCCCACGCCCGCAGGCTCAGCAGGAATATGCCGCGTTTTGCGGACGGGTCGGCTGAGAGGTATTTGCTCAGGTCGATACCTTTGTACTGAATATCGCCGGGGCTGGCGGCTGACAACGCCGTCTGATAGGTAAAATGCTCCGTAAAGTATTCATCACTCAGGCGGTTAAAATCCGTTGAGGTAAAGTTTTTATCCTTAAAGGAGACGATGTGCTGTAACTGGCCCGGGATCACCCGTTTCACATCCAGTTGCAGGCCCGGGAAGTTACGTGCCGCGACGGTGATCTGTTTTTCACCTTTCATCGACAGCAGTGCCCCGTCTGACATAAAGCGCAGTGTTTTCGGGTAATCCGGGATGCGTACCGGCAGATAACGTGATGTTTTCAGGTAATAACCGCCCGCTGAACTCATACCGCCGGTGATTTCCACCAGCAGCCAGCGGTTGGCCGGGGCGTTATAACTGAAGCTGAATGCTGCCTGATTTTCCTGCTCGCTGTCATCCGGAGTCAGCGTGACCGGCTCTGATAAGGCAATGACTTTTTCGCTGATATCATCCGGTTTCCAGTCGTCGTAAATACCCTCAGAATGATAATCCGGGTGTTTTTCCGGCAGCAGACGGGCACGAACCGCTTTTGTGATCTGTTTTTCATTCACCGGGTCGGAGAATGACACAATCAGGGCGCGGCGATCTTTTCCGTCATCTGATTCCACCAGCTGGCTGTCAATGCCCGTCACATCCAGACTGTAGCGGTTCGGCACGATCACACGGAAGGTTTCATCTTTTTCCGTGGTATTCGCCGGAACGACCGCACCGACACCGGCTCTGACCGTCAGCAGCACTTCGCTGTCCGTATCATTGAGTGCCAGCTGCCCGGAGTGGATCCAGGCTTTGAGTTTTTTATCATCATAAGTGACGGTATACGGTACCGGCTTACCATCGCGGGTCAGCGACAGACGTGATTCCAGATTTTTGACATCAGCGGGGGCATTGAAGGTCAGGCCGATAATGGCGTGTTTTTTCATCGGATCCTGCGGATCCTGATAGAACTCCGCCCGGCCGCCGCGATAATAAAACTCAGGGGTGGTAAAGGTCTTTTGTTTCTCCGCTAACGCCACCTGCGGAGCCAGCAGTGTTTTGGCATCCATATCGACGGTGTAAGTTTTCCCCATCGGGAAGATTTTTTTCGCTGTGAATACCAGCTTGCGGTCATTACGCCACTGCCACTCACCTTCCGTTGCGGGGGTCAGAGTAATACCGGCAGTGACCGGTTTGCCGATCAGCGTCACCGGTGCGGCAGAGCGGGAGAATGTCACCACCACAATCTGCGCTGAATTATCATCACGGTTATAATTCACTGCCGAAGGGCGCTGCACAGACGCGGAAATATCCTGCACCACCAGCGGTGCGACATCCACCGGCCCGGGTTTGTTCTGGTACCAGTGCCAGGTGTAATAACTGCCCGCTGCCACCGCAGCGGTCAGCAGCAATAAGGCAAAAATGGTCTTCGGATAGCGGTTTACACCCCGCTCCAGCCGGACAAGCTGATTACCGGCAAAGGTCACCCAGCCTGGTACCGCCCAGCGGATCCGTCCGGTGAACGGGCGCAGCAGAAACCCCAGCAGCGTAAAAAGATAAACAAGACCTCGTGCTGCCAGACGCAGCAGAATAAAAGGTAAGCGGAGGATAAAACGCAGAACGTCCATGACAACATTTTCCTCTGTGTGTTGAGACTGACATCAGTTTGCCGCAGCACACAGTGAAATCCGGTTCAGCCGGAAGCTGTCAGTGCCCGATACTCTCATCCTCCATAAAACAGCCCATAAAGCAAATTATTGCATAAGGAATAATCTTAAATTACGGCCCCGCCGTGTCCGCCGGGGCCGGTTCAGGAAAAACATTATTCCAGCGCACTCAAAATAGCCTGTGCGGCTTTGACTCTTTCAGTATTCGGGTAGTTTTTATTCGCCAGGATCACAATCGCCACCTGTTTTTCCGGAATAAAGGCCACATAGGCGCCGAAACCGGTTGTCGCCCCCGTTTTATGCACCCAGGAAGCGCGGTTGTACGGCTGCACCTGATTGTCGGTTACCGGATGCGGCTGCAATGCGACTTCATTGGTCACGCCGTTCACGATCATGTCCTTCTGCTGCGGCCAATCATACATTTCCCAGCCCAGCCCCTGGTTAATCGCGGCGGTTTTATAGTAGCGGGTCTGTGCAAGATACATTGCCATTTCCAGATCCGCATTACCGGCCCGTGACGGTTCCATATTCATTTCCGCCCAGCGCAGCATATCTTTTGAGGCGGATTTCACCCCGTAAGATTCCGCATCAAGCTGTCCCGGCGACACGCGGACCGGTTTTTTGTTTTTATAGCCGTACGCATACTGACTTTGCGCGCTTTCCGGCACGGTAATAAAGGTGTGTGATAACCCCAGCGGAGACAGGATACGCGTAGTCAGTAACTGCTCATACGGCATCCCTGCGGCGTTGGCGGTCAGAGCACCAAACAGGCCGATACTGCTGTTTGCATACAGACGCATATCGCCCGGTTTCCATGACGGCTGCCACTGCTGATAGAAATGCAGCAGATCCGCACGGCTTTTCACCGCATCCGGTACCTGTAACGGCAGTCCGCCTGCGGTATAAGTAGCCAGATCGAGCAATGTGATCCCCTTCCACTGCGGTTGTGTCAGTTCAGGCCGGTATTTTGCCGCCGGGTCATTCAGGGACATCTCTTTTTTCGCCACGGAAACTGCACCCAGCACACCTGTGAAAGTTTTACTTACAGATCCGAGCTCAAATAGTGTATTTTCAGTGACCGGCTGTTTTGCCTCAACATCGGCAAAACCATAGTTGAAATAATAGGGCTTGCCCTTTACGGAAACAGCAACTGCCATCCCGGGAATATCCTGCTGTGCCATCAGCGGTTTAATGGTGCTGTCCACCACCGCCGCGACATTGTCAGCGGCGGAAAACCCCGGGGCGGAAAACGCCAGCAGGGCAGAAATCAGTGTTGCAGATAATGATTTTTTCATCAGAATTAACCTTCCGTGTGTGAGTAACGGCGGCAAGTATCGTCAGATTCGCCGGACAGAACAAACGGTTAATTATAACAAGAGCCTAAAGAAAAACTTACAGGTGGATTATGGTCAGACGTTACCTCCCCCTTAACCCGCTGCGCGCCTTTGAGGCCGCCGCCCGTCATCTCAGTTTTACCCGCGCGGCGATTGAGCTGAATGTCACCCATGCCGCCGTCAGCCAGCAGGTCAGAGTGCTGGAAGAGCAGCTCGGCTGTGCGCTGTTTACCCGCGTCTCGCGCGGGCTGGTGCTGACCCATGAAGGTGAAGGATTACTGCCGGTGCTGAATGAGGCGTTTGACCGGATTGCGGACACGCTGGAGTGTTTTTCTCACGGGCAGTTCCGTGAGCGGGTGAAAGTGGGGGTGGTCGGGACATTTGCCGCAGGCTGGCTGCTGCCGCGTCTGAGCGGATTTTATGACAGCCATCCGCATATTGATCTGCATATCTCCACCCACAATAACCACGTGGACCCGGCGGCGGAAGGGCATGATTATACGATCCGTTTCGGTAACGGCGCATGGCATGAATCGGATGCGGAACTGATTTTCAGTGCACCGCACGCCCCGCTGTGCTCACCGGCGATTGCAGAACAGTTACAGCAGCCGGATGATGTTCACCGCTTCACGCTGCTGCGTTCATTCCGCCGGGATGAGTGGAGCCGCTGGCTGGATTGTGCAGGCGGCACACCGCCTTCCCCGTCACAGCCGGTCATGGTGTTTGATACCTCACTGGCCATGGCGGAAGCGGCACAATTGGGTGCCGGAGTTGCAATTGCGCCGGTGAGTATGTTCAGCCGCCTGTTGCAGTCGGGCGCACTGGTACAGCCGTTTGCCGCTGAGATCACCCTCGGCGGCTACTGGCTGACCCGGTTACAGTCCCGCACGGAAACCCCGGCCATGCAGCAGTTTTCCCGCTGGCTGCTGAATACGGCAGCGGAGTAAAATTCACTCACCTTCCAGACTTTTTACCCGCAAATCATCGCCGTCACTGATGCGCAGCCGTTCGCTGCCGCAATGCGGGCAGCATCCGGCGTGCTGCATGATTTCGGCCTCACGGCTGCAATCCCAGCACCACGCCTGTGCCGGGATAACATCAACATGCAGTGTGCAGCCCTGCGCCACGGTATCACGGCAGGCGATATCAAAACAGAAGTGCAGCGCACTCTCCTCAACATCCGCCAGTGCGCCGACTTCCAGCCAGACATCCGTCACCCGCGTGATACCGTGCTGTTCAGCCTGCTCGCGGATAATATCCGCCGCGCTCATGCACAGGGATAACTCATGCATGCCGGGGTACCGGTTTACCGGTAAACAGCGCTCTGCGCCCGGCCATCACCGGGGCATCCGGATCGGTGACCGGCAGTGAGAGCAGCATACGCGCACTGTCATCTGCCAGCCTCATTCCTTCCTGCGGGGACAGTGTATGCGGCAGCGGCGACAGCAGCGAACACGCCAGATACTGAGATACCCCTTCCAGCTCACCGACCGTGAATGTTATGGTGCCGTACGGCAGCCGCAGGCCGATTTTTTCACTGACTTTGCGTGGTGGCCAGAGTTGATCCGGCCCCGGAAAAATCACGGCACTGAACATCCACGGCGTGATCACACACCCCGTCCACTGCCCTTCAAACAGTGTCAGTTCCGTGACATACACCGGCATCGACGGGTGCAGGAAGGTGAGATCATGCATAGTATCTGCCGCTATCTTTTCAAATGCTTCGCGGATCTGCGTTGCCGGGCTGTGCATAAAGCCCTGAATATCCTCAGACATCTGCTGTCTCCTTCTTCACCACCTCAACGCCCGATTCCCGCAGTACCGCCAGCACCTGCTGCAGTGCCGGTTCAACGGCGGCCTGCAGTCGCGGGGTCAGACCGATATCCGGCTCCAGCGAGGCCGGAACCACGCCCACCAGCGTCAGTTTGGCGGGGAATTCCCCGGTAAAACGCAGTGCAGACAACACATCAGACAGCCCCAGCTGGTGCGGGGAAATTTTATTGGTGAACAGCGCCGGCACTTCCTCATCCCGCAGAATGCGGATGGTACCCGGTGCACTTTTCGCCGTCACAATGGCATCGGTGATAATCAGATGATCCCGCCCGGCCATGCTGTCGAGCAGCTCCATCCCTGCCGTGCCGCCGTCCATCACGTCCACATAATCCGGCAGGATATAGCGCTCCGCCAGTGCTTCCGCAATATGCACGCCGATGGCTTCATCGGTCAGCAGAATATTGCCGACACCTAATACCAGAATCCGCATCACAGCACCTTCACTGATACCGTTTCACGGCCATCAACATCAACAATATGAACCGCACATGCCATGCACGGGTCGAATGAGTGGATAGTGCGCACCACTTCCAGCGGTTTTTCCGGATCGGCAATTTTCAGCCCGACCAGCGACTGCTCATACGGCCCCGCCACATTATCGTGATTGCGCGGCCCGCAGTTCCAGGTGGACGGCACCACCGCCTGATAGTTTTCAATCACACCGTCTTTGATCACCACCCAGTGCGATAACATGCCGCGCGGTGCTTCCAGGAAACCCACGCCTTTTATCACACCGGTAGCCGGGAATTCCGGTTTCACATAGGTGATGTGATCCCCGGTACCGATATTAGCGATCAGCGCGGCATACTGATGCTGCAACACCGCCTGTAATTCACAGCAGTGCACCGTACGGCCGATAATCCGCCCGAGTGTGGAATGCAGCTGTTTTACTTCCAGCGTGTTGCCGGTCAGGGTCTGATAAACCTCGATAATTTCATTCAGTTTTTCGGCTGTTCCCGGGTGTTTCGCCGCCAGTTTACAGAACATATTCGCCAGCGGACCGACTTCAACGGTTTTGCCGTACAGCGTCGGCGATTTCACCCACGAGTATTTACCATCCGGGTCCCAGCCGGTGTATTTCGGCTCGGTTGTGCCTTCCCATGGTTTTTGCGGTGCTTCATCCTGATACCAGGAGTGCGGCGAGCTTTCCTGAATCCCTTCCAGCAGAAAAGCATCCGTCTGAGAATTAATCGGGCGGAAGGTCGCTAAATCAGCGTTTTCAATGTAGCCGCCGGGAAACAGGAAACTGCCGTTTTTGCCGTCGGTCGGGAATTCCGGCGTGCTCAGGTAGTTCACCGCGCCCTGCCCGGTTTCAAACCACTGCGGGTAAAATGCAGCAATAACCGCAGTATCAATTTTATAAACCTGCTCAACGAAATCATTCAGCTTGTCGATAAATGATTTGATATACATCAGGCGTTCCAGGTTCAGCACACCGATACCGTCGAGATTAATCGGGTTTGCCACCCCGCCGACCGCCAGGTTTTGGATATGCGGCGTTTTGCCGCCCAGCAGCGCCACAATGCGGTTAGCATCGCGCTGACATTCCAGTGCCTGTAAATAGTGCGCGACAGCAATCAGGTTCACTTCCGGCGGCAACTGCATCGCCGGGTGTCCCCAGTAGCCGTTGGCAAAAATCCCCAGCTGCCCGCTCTCCACCAGGGCTTTGATTTTATCCTGTACTCTGATGAATTCCTGTGTGCTGTTGAGCGGCCAGTCAGACACGCCATTCAGCATGGCAGAGGCTTTTGCCGGATCCGCTTTCAGTGCGGAGGTGATATCCACCCAGTCCAGCGCGGAAAGCTGATAAAAGTGAACGATATGGTCATGGGTGGTGTGCGCCGCCAGAATGATATTGCGGATGTACTGCGCATTCACCGGCACATCCAGGTTCAGGGCATTTTCCACGGCACGCACTGAGGCCAGCGCGTGTGTGGTGGTGCACACACCGCAGATGCGCTGGAGGATCATCCACGCATCACGCGGATCCTTGCCTTTGACGATTTTTTCCATTCCGCGCCACATGGTGCCTGACGCCCAGGCTTTGGTGACCACACCATCATCAATTTCACAGTCGATGCGTAAATGTCCTTCGATACGGGTGACCGGATCAATCGTAATTCTCTGGCTCATGACTTGCTTGCCTCATGATAAGGGTGATCTGCGGTTTTATTGACTGCAGGGAGTATCGGTAACAGGCGGATCAGGAAAAGGTAAGCGCAGATCTCAACAGCCACGAAACCAATGGAAATTAACAGTTCTTCCGTCGCCGGGAAGTAGTGATAGCCATTACCGGGATCAAACGCCAGCAATGAATAGGCAAGACGCCATGCCGCACAGCCGAGCAGCATGCTCACCGCACCGATGTAGAGCAGACGGGAATCGCGGCGGAACGCCGGGATACTGAAGACCGCCAGTGCAATCGCCATCAGCGCGATCTCGCACCAGAACAGCACAGCGTAATAATCCCCGGCGAAAGCCAGCCCGAACTTGCCGCGATAGATAAGCTCCCCGAAGCGCAGTACCAGAAACAGCGCCATCAGCACACTGACGGTCAGTGCCAGCTTGCCGAACAGCCGTTTTTCATCGGGGCCGTTGCCTTTCAGGCCGCTCTGCACCAGCGAGCCCTCAA
Organism: Morganella morganii H1r; assembly: GCF_000633515.1. GTDB lineage: Bacteria > Pseudomonadota > Gammaproteobacteria > Enterobacterales > Enterobacteriaceae > Morganella > Morganella morganii_B. Next base: position 196,592 of record NZ_AYMP01000004.1, read on the forward strand.
AGACCACAATGGAGAATCCCATAATAAAGGCGGTGAGCAGGGAGAACAGCGGCAGCATTTCATAACTCTGCCACAGCGGATAGACCTTGTGGCCTGCCGCAATCATCAGTGATCCCATCGATGACTGGTGCATAGCCGGTAACAACGCGCCGAGCGCTATCACAAAGAACAGGATTTTGTTCAGCCGCTTAAGAGAGATTTTCCAGCCCATGCGTTCACAGAATGCCGGTGCCAGTTCCAGTGCCATCACGCCGATATAAATCGTCATACAGACCGCGGTTTCCAGCAGAACGGAGTTGACGTTAAAAATCCCCGGAATAAAGAAGTTCGGCATATTCCAGTAACGACCAAGGTCAATGGTGATGGATAATCCGCCCAGCGAATACCCCAGCAGGCTTGCCAGCAATGCCGGACGTACCAGCGGGTGATATTCACCTTTATTGAATACATACACCGCCCACGCCAGCGCCCAGCCGCCGCAGGCAAAACCGGTACCGATCAGCAGGTCAAAGGCAATCCAGATCCCCCACGGATAGCCGCCGTTCAGATCAGAGACAGACCCCAGTCCGAAAATCAGACGTTTGACGATAAGCAGAACACAAAGGATAACAAGCGGTCCGAAAATGATGATCGGCTTACTGAATAATTTTCCGCCGAGGGGTTTGGGATCATGACTCATGATCATCACCTCCGTCGTGAGTGTCATTTTTGCTGTTGCGGCGCACCAGCACAGTAAGCCCGGCCAGTACCGCCAGCGGCAGGATCATCCCTTTGTACAGGGTATGCTGGATGTTTTCGGAGCGGGCGCCGGTGGAGAGTTCAGCCAGTTCCGGCAGTTGCAGATTCTGATACGGCACGCCGGTCAGTACCATCACCTGCGTTCCGCCGCCCTCTTTTTCGCCGTACAGATGCGGGTAATAGGAAGGCACGGGATGGTTGTAGTTGTCGCCGGTTTTCAGGGTCTGGCGCGGATAGGCGTATTCCTCTCCGGCTGTCAGCCCGAGGCGTTTTTTCGCTTCACTCATCAGATCTTCGCGGGAACCGAAGATGATAGCGCCGGTCGGGCAGACATCCACACAGCCGGGCAAACCACCTTTATTAAGCAGTTCAACGCCTTTCTGGTTGCACAGTTCGCATTTGCTGATCGCCCCGAACGGGTTATCGTAATCGTATTTCGGTATATCATACGGGCAGCCGACCATGCAGTAGCGGCAACCGGTGCAGATATCTTTGTCATAATGCACAATACCGGTGACCGGATGCTTTTTCAGCGCACCGACCGGGCAGACAGAGACACAGTTCGGATCAACACAGTGCATACATTGTTTCTTGATGTAGGCATAACCGTCTTTTTCCTGATCTTTGTGTTCACCGCTGCCGCTCGTCCATACCTGGATAATGTTATTGGTGTACGGTGACAGCTTGTCATTGTTGGACCACGTCTGCGCCCCGTCCGGATTACGGCCGGGGAAATTGATATCCTGACATTTGGTCACACACGCCTGACAGCCGACACACAGGGTGGAGTCATACAGCATGCCCGATGCACCGGGGATCGGCGGGCGGTTCTCCGCCGCCGCATGGCTCACGGATGTATTACCTAACAGTAATGCTCCGCCGGAAGCCGCTTTAATAAAGTCACGCCTGTTCACAGTTACTCTCCCCGCAGATCGCCGGACCGGTTTTTCTTCTGCTGGCGGCCCAGCTCACGGACAGCCATCACACTGACACCGGCCACCAGACCAACCACACCGCCGAGCAGACCGATAGCACCACCCGATACCGAACCGCCCTCTTTCAGATCCACATCCGGTTTTTCAGCGCGCGGTGTCTGGTTCTGTACCCCGGCCAGCTGATGAATACCTTTATGAAAGCCGATACCGGCCTCATTACAGCCGTAACACGGATGCCCGATAGCCACCGGCCACACACCGCCGACATCGCAGAACTGCAATGTGGAGCAGTTACCGTACGTTTCCGGCCCTTTGCAGCCGAGGTGATAGAGACACCAGCCTTCGCGGTGACCGTGGTCGCCGAACGCTTTGGCAAAACGTCCGGCGTCAAAGTGAGCGCGGCGCTCGCAGTGTTCGTGGATCAGACGACCGTACGCAAACAGCGGTCGGTTTTTGTCATCCAGCCCCGGGGCTTTGCCGTAAGTGATGATGTGAGCAACCGTTGCCAGGAAGTTATGCGGGTTAGGCGGGCAGCCCGGAATATTAATCACGGTTTTGCCGGGCAGAACCGCTTCCAGTGATGCCGCGCCGGTCGGGTTATCACCGGCGGCAGCCACCCCGCCCCAGGCGGCACAGGAGCCGATGGCAATAATCGCGGCAGCACCCTCCGCCGCACGGCGGATATGATCGGCAATCGGCTCGCCGGCGATCATGCAGTAAATGCCGTTATCCTTCAGCGGTACAGAGCCGTCCACCACCAGCACATATTTGCTTTTGTATTTCTCAATCGCATTGTGTTTGTTGGCTTCCGCCTGATGACCGAATGCCGCTGAGAGTACCTCGTGGTACTCCAGCGAAATCATATCAAGGATGAGATTTTCGATGGTCGGGTGCGTCGCCCGGAGCAGGGACTCAGTGCAACCGGTACACTCCTGTGCAGATATCCAGATGACGGGGGGACAATCCTTACGGCTGACGGACGCCGCGATTTCGGCAGATGTATTTGCACTGAGACCCATGGTGGCCGCTAACGCCGCACAGAGTTTCAGAAAGCTTCGCCGGTTAATACCCTCAGAAGTGATATCCGAAGTAATAAAGGTATTATCTTCGATCATTCTCTCTATTCCGTTGTGTTAATTTAATATTAATATAATCCGCTTATTATTAAATTACTGAGACACGGAACATAATCAATAAACAAAAAAATAAAATCAGAAATATTATTTTACAGATAATGAGAATTTTTTCTATTTTTAACATTTAATCTATTTATCGGTTTTATTAATTTATATCAATTTAAAATATAACGTACCGGCGTTCAGCAATGAGAATGGCGGAGTTTTTCACTACCGACAGGAAGAAAGACAGCATTTACCGGATGAATATCACCGGTTCATCAGACGCAATCCGGGGTGTTTTCAGAATTAACTGAGTCCGGCGAAATAATACATTTCGTACAACCGATGCTGTTTAAAATAAAAATGAAATACATTCTCATCCGGTATAATTTAATCGGTTAAGCACAAATAAATAACAAATTAAATAAATTACATCTGATTTATTTACCGGTGGATATCAATTAATACAATATGGCTTTTGGCTGTTTTGACTTAAATCAATTAATATTGAATTTCTCATTACTCTTACACTCTGCATTAAATTAGGAAAATCAGATATTAATACTACAAATAAGCGTAAATACAGAAAATATCACCATAAGAACACAATAAGATGTTTATTATTATAATGTTGTTATCTGTTTATACTTAGCTGATTATTTATATTCTGTTTATTATTCATTTTAATAGTGATCATCACCTGAAATAATCATTTCACTTTCATACTTTCTGATCTTTTTTGTGCAAAAAATCAGCATTACAGACATTCTTAAATTTCCCTAAATTCCCTGCATTGACTGTTCTTAACTAAAATCCTAGGATCTTATTATTCTCTTTCCGCCCCCGAAAAAAAATATTTTCTTTTATTTATTAATTAAATAACACAGATTTTCACGTGTTTTTAAAAAACCACCACGGGCAAAAAAATGAAAATCAATAAACTTTCCTTTCTGATACTTTCCGCAATGGGGATGTCGTACGCCTCTGCCGGTTATGCTGTGATACCTGAACCGATTCCTGAATTTTCCTTCAGTGATGAATCCAAACGTATTGATAGTATTAAAAATAGCGGCAGCTATAGCAATGCGGATGCTGATGTACTGGCGGATGTCAGTGCAGGCAAAGGATTTACGGTAAAAGGTTATAAATACCTGACCGGAATAGATATCAATTACTCTGCGGCAAAAAAACCGAATGTCAGATTTCAGGATGATACCCACCTGATCGGCACGACCATCGGGCACTCGACGACCCACCTGGGCGATTCATTCAGAGCAACCCCTTTTGATAACAGCAGCGTTATCGGTATTACCCTGAAAGGGATTGATGCGGGCCATGTCGCTAACCTGCAAATGTATAACGGCACGACATCCTACAACACCACCGTGGATACCTTCGGTGTGATGGAGTTACGCACCGCATCTGACACCAAACAACGGGTATCGGCTTATAATACCCGTGTAAATAAAGACGGTAAGCTGACTGTCGGCTATAACGCCTATGCTGAAAATAATCTGATTGACGGCGGTGAGCTGTACATTCCTGTCAGTAATCCGGATGCAGAAACCCGGAGTACCCTTATTCGGAATGGCGGTACCTATACACAGGATAGTGGTACAGCCACCAATAACTATATTACCGGCGCAGGAAGCTATCACGCCGTGTCCGGGCTGGCACTGAACAACTATATCTATGACGGCGGCTATCAGTCGGTTTATGTCAATGACCGTACCGGTGCCAAAAACACCACGATTTATACAGGCGGCACACAGCGGGTACGCTCCGGGACGGTTGAGGATACCGTGATATACGGTCAGCAGCTGGTGACAAACCATGACGGTGACTGGAAAGACGGCAGGTGGGTTGAGAACAGTGATCCTGAAGCAAAATGGGGTAATGATCCGACGGCTATTAATACACAGGTCATGGCAGGCGGTGTTCAGAATGTCGGACTGAACGGCAAAGCCTCCGATACCACTATTTATAGAGACGGCCTTCAGCTTGTCGGCAAATATGCGGAAGCGGCCACTACCCTGGTTGACGGCGGGATCCAGCATGTTCTGGCTTACGGCGGCACAGAAGGTACCACTATCCGCAACGGCGGACAAACCATCCTCGATTACGGTGCTTACTCCTTCTATAACCTGGATGTGGAAGACGGCTCTCTGGTGATGGAAGGCGGGGATCAGCATCCGTGGCTCAGCAACTTCGGTAAAGGATCGTATGCTCAGAATGTGAATCTGACCGGTGATAATGCGTATCTCTATATCCGCCATAACGGTGATACCGGTGAATCCGTTGTCACTGTCGATAACCTGGTGAACAATGGTGTCGCCGTCTTCGGTGAACCGGGCAGCAGCAATACCGGACGCAACAGTCAGCTCAACATCAAAGAACTCTCCGGTAACGGCCTGTTTGTGATGAATACCAGCCTCGCGGACGGCAGCGGGGATTTCCTCAGTGTCTCGGATAAAACAGACGGTAAGTTTGGTGTCCGTGTTATGGATTCCGGTAAGGCGCTGGTCAGTAACACCACCGACCCGGATCGCTATCATCTGATCCACGCCGCCGGCAGTCAGAACGATACGTTTACCATGACCAACAAGAGTGTGGATCTCGGAGCCTATAAATATTATCTGGTGCAGGATAAAAATTCAGCGGATGAATGGTATCTGTCACCCACCAAAGAAACTCCGCCGGTTGGCCCGGTTGACCCGGTTGACCCTGTGGATCCGGAACCTGAACGCCCGGATCTCTCTGAACCGGGTAAAACCGCAATGATGATTGCCAACGCCCTGCCGCAAATCTGGCGGAGCGAACTGAGTACGCTGCGCGCCCGTCTCGGTGAGCTGCGCAATAACCCGCAGGTGAATCTCGGTGTCTGGTCGAAAGTCACCGGCGGACGCCACAATATCAGTAATAATGAAGTCGCCTACCGTCATGATATCAGCGGCATTGTCGCCGGTGGTGACAAAATGACGGAGCTGGAAAACGGCTATCTCTGGAGCGGCGTTGTTGCCGGGTATTCTCACTCCTCTCTGAAGATGGATAAAAACGACGGTACCATAAACAGTTACAGCCTCGGCGTTTACACCACCTGGCAGCATAAATCCGGTATCTATGTGGACGGTGTGGTGAAAGCCAACCATTTCCGCAGTGATTATGATGCGCAGTTTAATGACGGCAAAACCTCTGCCAACAGTAACACCAACGGTATCGGCTTCTCTGTTGAAACCGGTAAGTACTTCGAAAAAGAGAATTACTTTATCGAACCGTATGCCATGGTTGCCGCCTTCCGCGGCCAGGGCGCGGATTACCGCTACAGTAATGAGATGAGTATCAAAGCCGATGCCGCCCGCTCGTTCAGCGGTGAGCTGGGTGCCACCTTCGGGAAAAACTTCGTGCTGGAAAACGGTACACAAATCAAACCGTATATCCGCGTGGCCGTGAACCATGAATTCCTGAAAAACGGTGATGTGGAACTGAATAAACAAGGGAAACGGACCAATGATATGTCCGGCACCACCGGGAAATACGGTATTGGTGTTGATGCAAAACTGAATGATAACTGGGCTGTCTACGGCGAATTCAACTACGCCAACGGCAGTAAACAGGAAACGCCGTACAGCGGCTTCCTGGGTGTGAATTACCGGTTCTGATTGTCCGTAAAGCAAAACGGCCTGCGTATGCAGGCCGTTTTTTTATCTGTTATTAACTGATCAGACCGTGTACCAGAATCACACCGATACAGACAGGTCCCACATAACGCCAGACCAGTAATAAACTCTGACGTTTCAGTCCGGTGATATTTTCCGGAATCAGCGCATTCGCTTTACGCGACCAGCCGAAAATCAGGCAGACAGCAATACCGAACAGCGGCATCAGGATATTGGATGTCAGATAATCAAGAACATCAAAAATTGTTTTCCCGCCGAAGGTTACATCACTTAACGGCCCGAAAGATAATGACACAGGGATCCCCATCAGCATAATCGATGCCGTCACCACCAGGCCCGCTCTGCGGCGTGTCCACTGAAAACGCGTCTGAACATACGCCACAATGTGTTCCAGCAGTGAAATTGCGGATGTCAGTGCCGCCATCAGCAACAAGACAAAGAACGTCACCGCCAGCACGGAGCCGCCCGGCAGATGAGCAAAATACACCGGCATGGTCATAAAGGTCAGACCCGGACCGGCATTCGCCTCCAGACCGGCCGCCGCTAATGCCGGGAAAATCATCAGTCCGGCCAGCACACACACCATGCAGGAGAGGATCACCACCCACATGCTGGAGTTGGCAATGCTTTTGTTATCAGATAAATACGCGCTGTATGTAATGTGGATCCCCAGCCCGATAGAGAGTGAGAAGAACGCCAGACCCAGTGCATCCAGCACGCCTTTGCCGGTCAGTTTGCTGAAATCCGGATACAGGAACAGTTTCAGTCCGGCGGATGAGCCGGGTAAGCTTATCCCGACGATAATCAGCACGATCATAATAATAAACAGTAACGGCATCATGACTTTCACGGATTTTTCCAGCCCGCGCTGCACCCCGGCCAGCACCACAAAGCAGGTCATACCGGCAAATACCAGGTGGGCGATCACCGGCCACCACGGGTTACTGATAAAGCGGGTGAAGATACCGCTCAGCTGGCTGCTGTCGGTAATGTTCAGCTCACCGGCGGCGGCCATCACGGTGTAACCGATAGTCCAGCCGCCGACCACGCTGTAGAAACTGTAAATACACCACGAGCTGAATACGCCGATCACCCCGATCCACGCCCAGTGGCGTCCCATCATTTTTTTGAAAGCGTTGACGGCTTCGCTGCGGGTGCTGCTGCCGAGGATATTTTCGGCCAGTAATACCGCAAGACCGATAACAAAACTGAATAAGAGGAAAACAACCAGGAAGGCACCACCGCCGTTATTGGCGGCAACATACGAAAATTTCCAGATAGCACCGATGCCGATGGCCGACCCGGCGGCGGCTAAAATATGACCAAAACGGGATGTCCATTCCTGACTCATACGGCCTCCTGCTGTGTCATCTGAGAGACAGAAGCGGCGGCAGAACAACAGACCGATCGTGAAGCTGCGCTGATAATAATCCTTGCGGTAAAACCTGACATCATAGGAACTCTCCCTAAAAAAAACAGTTCCACCAGCAGGTTTACACGCACAAAAAAGCCACCTTGCTGGTGGCTTATGAAGAAAAACAGATAAACGGAGCCACCTAACTGAGTAGTAGGTTTAGGCTTAGCTGACGGTTCATCATGCAGTTCATCGGTTTGCTCTTCTCTTAAAATCGTTAATCTTGCTTCACAGACAGTGCCGTTATATGACACTGCCGTGATGCTCTTTTTCTGTTATACCATAAACAGAAAAGAAAAAAACACCCTTTTTTATTCTGTGCTCATGGTTTTCAGCATTTCAGTAAACGCATCGATATGATGACGCTGCGTCACCGGGTTCATAAAGACCGCTTTTTCCCCCGGAATATAGACAAACCGGTTATGCTCCGCATAAGCCGAGCAGGCGATAGAGTCCACCCAGTTGGTAAACAGCCCTGCTTTGCCGCGTTTCAGGAATAATTCGCGGTGCCGGCGGCTGTTACGCACCATCATATCATAGGCCGTTTTATCTCCGGCACAGGTCAGCTCATACGCAAACATTGCCTGCGGATCATTGACCAGTTTCGGTGAATAGAGACGGAAACCGACACTCGGCCCCTGGTTTTCCGGCACCATCACACAGGCATTCCCCAGCGATAACAGCCGATTGCGCATATAGTTCGCATTTTGCAGACAGTGCGCAATGATGGTCTGATAACCTTCGGCACCCAGATAATGCAATCCGGCATACGCGCCGAATACACCGACACCGCTGCGGCTGCACTCAATGGTGGATTGCAGGTGAGTCTGCCCTTCCAGCGCATGCTCAAAATAGGTGAAGTTCTCCGGGTCATTTTCCAGGGCTTTAAAATCATCACCGTCACGCACCATCACCAGACTGGAGGTATACGGCACATAACCCCATTTGTGGAAGTCGATAGTGATGGAATCGGCATATTTCAGCTGTTTAAATTTCGCCACATTGTGACGCAGACCAGCCAGGGTGGCATCGTTAATCGCCAGCGGGTTGGTATTAAAATCATAATCAATAAAGAAAATAATCGGCCAGCCGACCGCCGCATCCACGTGAATATGCGGTTTTTCGGTAATTTCAAATTCTTCACACAGACGGTTGCGCAAATCATAAACCTGTTTGATCTCATCCACACCAAAGGTATCAGTTGTTCCCGCCGTCAGTAAAATGACCGGAATCTTACAGTGGACGGTATAGCAGGCACGGATTTGCTGTTCCAGATCCGCCAGGTCGATGGTGTTATCTGACGTGACCCTGATACGGATTGTTTTATTGGTGATATCCACACCTAACAGGGACAGGTTAGTCATATTGGAGTAGTGACCACCCTGTGAGTTGATGATACGGAAATCCTGATCAACCGACATTCCGAGGTGTTTTGACTGTTTCAGCGATTTACGGATCCCGAACAGATAACCGTACAGGTTACACATGGTTCCGCCCTGGGTGAACAGACCGGACGCTTTGTCCGCATCATAGCCAATCAGATTGGCCACTTTGCGGATAACGGTTTTTTCCATGTTATCCGCCACGCCGGAGTACTCGCAGTACACCATGTTCGGGTTACCCAGTAATCCCAGCATGGAGCCGTAAACTGCCGGGTCTGACGGCATGGCAATAACGTTTTCCACCGCCAGCGGATTTTCCCAGTTTTTGCACAGCGCGGACGCAAACACCAGTAAATCATCCTGCCCTTCTCCCGGACAGGTCACGTTCTGACGGACATGTGACTCACCCGCCAGCTGAGCAAACAGATCCTTCCCCTGCGGATAACGGTTGATCTGCTGCACATCCGCATCAGTGGTCTGACGGAATTGCGTAATTGCCCGAATTTGCGGATGATTAAAAATCGGCCATTTACCGGGATCCCGGCTGAAGAAATCACTGATGACGTTTTGATATTTAACGTCGAAATCTTTATTTAACGCATTCGCGGACGCGAGCGTGATAAGTTCTGACTGATTCACAATGAGCTCCAAAATAGTAAATTACACTGAGGTAATGTCATTACTTTGCGCCAAATTCATTGCATTTTAAATGATAGCCTAACTATAAATCACAGTGACAAACTTAAATAAAATGAAATAAAATCAATTAAATACATAAAACAACAACCCTTTTTAGCCACTAAGTTTTTTTGAGAAATGACGTCGAGATCACAAATTTTTAATCCAAAAAATAAGAAAAAATAAGATTTTAAATTTACATAATAAGTTATTTACTGGTTTTTTATTCTACAAAGAACCGTTAAATACAAAACATTAACAATGCCGGTGCAATACTTAATAATGCATTGTTTAATTTTGTTTATTGTTTATTTTCTGTCGTTATTTTTCTTCTGCTGAAAAATCACGGTTATTTTGCTTCTTTTTTCCGTTTTCCGTAGCCATTCACTTCTCCAGCCAGATAAAATACTGCCGGATAATAAAAATACCATGAATATAACTAATGAATGTTGATGAGTGATTTTTTATCAACGGTATGAAGTACATCAATAATAGATTGATTTTAAATATAAATATTATTTTTCCATAATTAACCGGCTATTATTCCGCCGGTTGTTGTGGTTTTGTAATCACTGGTTTTTCCCCTGAAATCCTTATAATTAGCTAAGCCTGCGGTCCGGTGATAAGCTTTCTTTAATTTTTATCTTTATTCTGCCGTTAAAATGGATGAATTGTTTCATTGTGTAATAATTTTATTTATCAAAGGCGCTACTATGTCCGGCCTCCGACTGTTCAAACAACTCATTACCAAAGAATTCTGCCCCGGTATGCACTGGGATTCCGCCCGTAACCGCTTTAAATTTGCGGCCCGCAGCCTGTTTATGCCGCTGTCTACCATGAAATACCTGTCCGGCCTGACAGATACCGCCTGCTGCGATGCGATCCTGAAAAAACAGCCGCTGCTGCCGACCAAATTACAGCGTCCGTATCTGAGTATTAATTTTCACCGGAAAAATAAGTCGGCGGCTATCTGTGACCATTACCGGATCACCAAAGCCGTTCTGCCGCCGGAAGTATTCAGCCAAATCTACAGTAACGAGCGTTTTTATCTCTGCCCGGTTGAGGGAAAAGAGGGTCTTTGCCACCTTTGGCTGGATGTGCAGGATGCATTTAACAAAGAGGGTGAACTGACGCTGGAAATGCGGGATGATGCCGGAGAGATTCTGGCGCGCAGTGCCTTCACGCTGCTGAACCTGAACGAAAAACGGACGCTGTTTATCGGCGCACTCCAGGGCGGTGTCAGTGAACAGGCGCACCATGCTATCCGCGCAGCGACCAAAAACTGCCACGGTGTATTTCCCAAACGTATTCTCACGGAAGTCATCTGCCTTATCGCTTCACTGTTTCAGTGTCAGCAGATTATTGCGTCCAGTAATGAAACGCATATTTACCGCAGCCGCCGTTACCGCCATAAAAAACTGACACAATGGGTGGCCGATTATAATACTTTCTGGGAATCTGTCGGGGGCACCGCCAACCCGCAGCAGGAATATATACTTCCGCTGACCCTGCCGCGTAAACCTGCGGAGGAAATAGCCAGTAAAAAACGTGCCGAATACCGCCGCCGTTATCAGTTACTGGATACTGTGGCGCAGGCCGTGTGTGAACGCCTGCAACTGCCGCCGGCGGAAAATAAAACAGCTGTTCAACATAACGTTATTTAAGAAAAAACCTTCATTTACAGCAGGTTTGACCGGTAATTGACATTTCATTACAGAACTTATTGATTTTCCGTAAAATATAATCTGCAAAAGGCTGAATTTAATCTTAATATTGTTTCAGGGAACCGGAAAAAATTCACTGTCTCCGCTACCTCTAATTTGCTAAAGTGGCCGGATTTACCGATGTGTATATCAGGGGTTCCGGCCATATCAGCAGAAATGCCCCATAACATAAAATAAGTTTACTTCAGATCCGGGAATAATTGATGGAAACAATGCAGCAACTTTTTTTTGCCCTCTGGCATCAGGACTATGAAACCCTGTCAAATCCGTCCCTGTTGTGGGCGATTTACATTATGCTGTTTGCCATTCTGTTCCTGGAAAACGGCCTGCTTCCCGCTGCATTTTTACCCGGCGACAGCCTGCTGATTCTTGTCGGTGTTCTGATCGCCAAAGATACGCTCGATTTCCCGACAACCCTGATAGTTCTCACCGCCGGAGCCAGTCTCGGCTGCTGGGTGGGCTATTTACAGGGGCGCTGGCTCAGTAATACCCGGATTGTGAAAGGCTGGCTGTCTCATCTGCCCCCGCATTACCATCAGCGGGCACACAGTTTATTCCACCGTCACGGCCTTGCGGCACTGTTAGTCGGTCGTTTCCTGGCGTTTATCCGTACCCTGCTGCCGATGCTGGCGGGGATCGCCGGTCTGAATTCACGCCGTTTTCAGTTTTTCAACTGGCTGAGCGGCTTCCTGTGGGTCGGTATTTTAACCACCCTCGGTTACGGCCTCGGTATCAGCCCGATTTTCCGCAAGTATGAACATCATCTGATGAATATCCTGATGCTGATCCCGGTGGTGCTGCTGGTCTTTGGTCTGATCGCCAGCCTGTGGGTGGTGTGGAAACGCCGGCGGACAAAACCGTCTGACGACACGCACGCGCAGTAAATCAACAGACTATTTTTCCGGCCGGTGCAATTACAGCAGCCGGCCGGGATACATTATCTCCCCGGCCGCCATTTCAGCGTCATTTCGTCTGAATTATCCCGGCATCCCCCGTAATGTGCAGAACAATGCCGGAAAATAAACTATAATTTACCTTTAATTGCAGATAAAAAGCGGTTATTTTGAATCTGCTACGGTATAACCACCACGAGGAGTTCCTATGTCACATCATACAAATGAAGAGTTACGCGCTGAACTGAAATCATTGGCTGACACCCTGGAATCTGTGCTGAGTACGGCAGAAAGCAAATCCAAAGAAGAAGTGGATTCGCTGAAGAAAAAAGCACAGGCCGCACTGGAAAAATCCCGTACCCGTCTGGCGGAAGGGAAAGAGCAGGTTGTGCAGCAGACAAAAGAGATCGCCGGCAAGGCCGATAATTATGTCCGCGAAAATCCGTGGACCGGTATCGGTATCGGTGCCGCTGTCGGTGTGGTGTTAGGCGTTTTACTGGCCCGCCGCTGAGTTATGACCGATCAGGAGCGTCCGCAGGGGCCCGGCAAAGGGCTCCTTGATACACTGACACGTATCGCCGCCATTGTGATCAGCATGGCTGAGACCCGGCTCCGGCTTGTCGCCACGGAGCTGGAAGAAGAGAAATCCAGCCTGATCCAGCTGATTTTACTGGCCGGTACCGCTCTGTTGCTGACGGCATTCGGGCTGATGAGCCTGATGATTCTGGTTATGTGGGCGGTCGATCCTGTCTACCGCCTGACCGCAATGATTATCATGACATCGGTTCTGCTCGGCGGGGCGCTGATTTTCGCCCTGTGTGCCGTCCGCAAAGCCCGCCGTTCATCCTTACTGGGCGCGACCCGCGAACAGCTGGCGATAGACCGGCAACTGCTGGAAAGAAAAAAGCAGCAGGAGCAGGATCATGAATAAGCATCAGCGTGCCGAACGCGCCCGCAAAAAACAGGCACTGATTGACACTATCGCTGCCCAGCGCAGCGATCTGTCACAGGCCACGGATCAGTGGCTGAAAAAAACCGAGTCATTCGATCGCACCTGGCAAACATTATCACAACTGCGTCCGCTGGTTGTGGCGGGTGTCAGCCTGTTGTCCGTCTTTGCTGTCCGCCATCCGAAAAAACTCGTCCGCTGGGGGCAACGCGCCCTGGGGCTGTGGGGTGTCTTCCGCACACTTCAGAACAGCTTACCCCGTAACAAACAGCACTGACATATTCCCCCGCATTCAAAAATTTTGAATTTGTTTATTAAGAATTCTTGCTAACAATCCTTATCATTCGCACTTACTATTATCCCAACGAAACGGATTGGCACATCGTGCCATTTAAACAAAAGAATATGTGACACAGTCCTCATATTTACTATTCAGTATTGTTGAGCTAATAAGGATCTCACAATGAACAACTACGCTATTTTAGTCGCCCGTATCATGATGCCTGTCTTATTTATTGTGGCCGGATACAGCAAATTAGGGGATGCTTATGCAGGTACTCAGCAATATATGCAGGCAATGGGTGTTCCGGGAGCATTACTGCCGTTAACCATTCTGCTTGAACTGGGCGGCGGGCTGGCCATCCTGTTTGGTTTTTTAACCCGCACAACCGCGATTTTCACCTTTGCTTTTACTGTACTGACCGCCCTGCTGTTCCACAGCAATTTTGCGGAAGGTGCCAACCAGTTAATGTTTATGAAAAACTTTACCATTGCAGGTGGTTATTTACTGCTGGCGGTAACCGGACCGGGTAAATTCAGTATCGATTATTTACTGAAAAAGAAATGGTAATCACATTCAGGCAAAGCCACACAGCAATATAATAATAATATTATGAAACATCCGCGCCGGCGGATGTTTCTGCTTTTTTTACATGACCATCGCGGGTAAAGAATATCAGATCTGATAACGGCTTATTAAACAAATATTCATAATTCAGTGTTGCCATACGAATATCCGAAAATCCGGCTTCCTGATAGGCAATACACGGGTATAAGCCATACCAGTTATCTTTATCCATCAGCTCGTTCCAGACAACATCAATACTGTGCGATTCATTCGGTTCATCGCCTGCAGTAATCCGGCAAACAGACTCACTGAAGGCCTGATACAGTGTCTCTGCGTAACCCCGGTTCACAATATAGGCATTTGTACAGTGTGAATATTTCAGTTTCAGTGAATACCACTCCGGTTCATGCTCATAGACATGATAATAATTTCCGCCCAGTAACGCGACATCCCAGTCTCTTTCCCGCAAAGCCGATAAAAAAACATTCGCCTGCCGGATATGCTCATCATCATAATAAAAATTGTTATCATCCTCGACGACCAGTACCGGTCCCCAGTCATTGTCGATAATCATCTTCATCACTGCGACATGAGAAAGTGCACATCCCAGAAATCCCGGACTTTTCGCGACCGCATCAAAACAGACAATTTTATGGTGCGGAATTTCAATATTTGCCAGCGCTTCCAGAATATCGAATTTGCGATCCGGCCGTGATGCGAGATTGATATAAATAACCTTCTCAAAAAAATCATGATCAAATGCAAAATCCACATCCGACATAAACCGCTTCAGATCCACATTGCCCCCTGCACATTCACTGATGAAATATTTCTGCTATGACCGCTGGTATCCGGTAAAGGCTAACGGATAAATAGTTACCGTCAATTGCTGTTGTTCTTATTATTGATGGAAGATGCCGCAACAGACCGCCGGCACGCAAAAAAAATGCCCGCCCTGCATAACAGGGCGGGCATACTGATGCGGTTCAGTAATATAAAAATTTATTTTCCGCTGAACAATTTCGGAATTTCCCGCAGACACCATGCTTTGGCCTCACCCATGCTGTCACGGCGCCACGCCATAATCACATTGGTTTCGTGGCTGTATTCGGAAC
Source organism: Morganella morganii H1r (assembly GCF_000633515.1). Lineage (GTDB taxonomy): Bacteria > Pseudomonadota > Gammaproteobacteria > Enterobacterales > Enterobacteriaceae > Morganella > Morganella morganii_B. The sequence goes on from NZ_AYMP01000004.1 coordinate 212,062, forward strand.
CGATCACTTTCAGGCGGCCTTCCTGAATATCTTTTTCCACCATCGGGTACGGCATACTCGCCACCCCCAGCCCGGCAAGCAGAGCCCGGCGTTTATCATCAATAGAACTGACCGTCAGACGCTGTTGTTTGTCCAGCAGTAACACCGTCAGCACCGGTCGTTCACGGGCGGTATCCGCCACCGCAATTCCCCGGTATTTCACCCGGGTGGTATCGGATAACGGCTCCGGCTCTTTATGGATAGGGTGATCCGGTGCCGCCACGTACACATTCACCACGGAATAGAGCGGGCGGGAGTTGATTTCAGAGGAGGTGCGGAAATGCATATCCGGCGCAATCACGATATCGGCGCGCCCGGTTTCCAGCCGCTCCCAGGCCCCGGCAAGCACTTCGGTCGCCAGGGTCAGCTGAGTGGTGGATTTCTGTGCCAGTTTGTCCACCAGCGGGAACAGCGAGGCTGCCGGGATCAGCGCCTCACAGACAATGGTCAGATGCGGCTCCCAGCCTCTTGCCAGAGCTTCCGCATCACTGGTCAGTTTATCCGCTGCCTCCAGCAGCAGGCGGCCGCGTTCCAGCAGCATCCGCCCGACATTGGTGAATTTTGTCCGGTGACCCGAGCGGTCAAACAGAACAACATCCAGCTCTTCTTCCAGTTTCTGCATGGTATAGCTCAGGGCAGATGGTACACGCCCCAGTTCTTCTGCCGCCGCCGCAAAACTTCCCCGGCGGTCGATGGCATCCATCACGCGCAATGATTCCAGCGTCAACGCTTTGTCTTTACTCATCATTATCTCAGTCAGAAATTTTGAATGTCGCCACCAGATTAACTGGCTAACAATTCAGCGTCCAGCCCTTTATTATTTCACTATGTTGAATAACAGGCAGACCATTATGATTATACACAGAACCGCCGGACAGGCCGGGTCCGCCGACTATGGCTGGTTACAGGCAAAATATGCATTCTCTTTCGGACACTATTTTGACCCCGGATTTATGGGATACGGTCCGCTGAAAGCCCTGAATCAGGAGGTACTGGCGCCCGGTGCCGGTTTCCAGCCCAAATCCTATCCCGATGTGGATATTGTAAACCTGATCCTCAGAGGGAAGCACGATATTCGTGATAATGACGGGCTGTATCTGGAGAGCAGACAGGATGAGTGTCTGTTTTTCTCACCGCGCAAGGATACCAGTTACACCGAAACCAATCCCTGTCAGGCATCCCCGCTGACCCGGATTCAGATCTGGCTGAAAGCCGCACGCGGCAGCCTGCGCGGCAGTTCACAAAAACTGATGCTGACACAGCAGCCGGTACAGCTGATTGCCTCACCGGACGGTGAAAACGGCAGTCTTGATTTACAGCAGGGTGTGCGGATTTCCCATATTCTGCTCCCTGCCGGTGAATCCCTGACACTGCCGCTGTACGGCAAACGGGCATTTTATCAGTCGGTTCACGGTACGGTGACGGCGGATGACGGGCAAAAACAGGGGATAATTGAGTGTGGGGACGGTGCGTTTATACAGGACAGCCGGGAAGTGACCTTTCAGGCGAAAACGTCCTGCCGGGCACTGCTGATTGATATTCTTACCTGATACACGGTTCTGAAATGAAACAACCCCGCGTCAGACGCGGGGTTGTGATAGTGAGGAGTCAGCCGTTAAGCCGGGTTCTGTCGTGGACAATCATTCCTCTGGGCCAGCACTCACGCACTGGCTCAAGCAGCCTACCCGGGTTCAGTGCGGGCCGCACCATATGAACCCCTATTTGGCCTTGCTCCGGGTGGAGTTTACCGTGCCGCGGACTGTTACCAGCCGCGCGGTGCGCTCTTACCGCACCCTTTCACCCTTACCTGTGCCCTTACGGGCCATCGGCGGTTTGCTCTCTGTTGCACTGGTCGTAGGCTCACGCCTCCCAGACGTTATCTGGCACCCTGCCCTGCGGAGCCCGGACTTTCCTCCCCTTTACCCGTCTCCCGGAGGGACTACGATAAAGCAGCGATTGCCTGGCTGACTCCGCTGCGGATTATAAGCAGCTTTCCCGCTGATGTACAGAATAACTCCGCGACGAAAGAGCGGATGGCGGGAAATGCATCACTCCGCAGCTGAATTCCCCTCCAGGGTGTAGCGGTAAAGGGCATTTTTCTTCACACCGTACAACTCTGCCACCACGGCAGCCGCTTTTTTCGGCGGCAGTTCTTTCTGTACAATCGCCAGCGCACGCAAAATTTCCGGGCTGAATTCCTCATCCTGAACCGGTTTCGCCCCTTCCGCAATCAGCACCATCTCCCCCTTGCGGCGGTTTTCGTCTTCCAGAATCCAGGCCAGCAGTTCCCCGACCGGTTTTCCCTGAATAGACTCCCAGGTTTTGGTCAGCTCCCGCGCCAGTACCACATAGCGGTCTTCCCCCCAGACGGTGACCATATCAGCCAGTGTGTCCAGAATACGGTGGGTGGATTCATAAAAAATCAGCGTGCGCGGTTCATCGGCCAGTGCCCGCAATGTGTCCTGACGGCTCTTGGTTTTGGCGGGCAGAAACCCTTCGTAACAAAATCGATCAGACGGCAGACCGGCGGCACTCAGCGCGGTGACAGCGGCACAGGCACCGGGCAGCGGGATCACAGTAAGCCCCGCATCACGGGCGCGGCGGACCAGATGATAACCGGGATCGTTAATTAAAGGTGTACCTGCATCGGACACTAATGCGATACTGACCCCGGACTGTAATTTGGTAATTAATTGATCTGCTTTATACTGTTCATTATGATCATGCAGCGCAAACAACCGGTTATTAATACCGAAGTGAGAAAGTAATAAGCCGGTATGCCGGGTATCTTCCGCTGCAATCAGATCGACATTCGTGAGCACCTCAAGCGCGCGTGCCGTGATGTCCTTCAGATTACCGATCGGTGTCGGCACAACATAAAGTGTCGCTGCCGCAACCACGGCTTGATTAGGTTGATTCATTGTTTCGTCCAGATGATCACATTAGAATTGAGCTTTCAGAAAACTATAACCGGGTACAGTATGTTTTCCTTAACTTTATCGCGTTACCGCAGGCAATTACTTTGTACCGCACTCTTTTCCACACTGGTTCTCTCAGGGTGTACACCCGATAACCAGCATGCGGGTACTACCGGCAAAGGCCAGCCGGAAACATTGGTTCAGCAATATCAGAAGGTTATTGATGCTGCGGCCGGAAAACCGTCCGTTGATGCTATCCGTGCCTATATCGCGCAGGAGCCGCTGCTTTCTGATCCGGATGCACATCAGCAGAATATTGATGAAACCTGGCTGATGCTAACACGTTTTACCCCGGATGAGCGCAATAACATTCAGGTTAACGCAGATGAAAGTGTATTACAGGGCTGGATTGACCTGCTTTTTCTGTATCAGAACAACCAGCAGGATCTGAAAGCGCTTTCCGCTGCACTCGGTGACTGGCAAATCCGCTACCCGGATAACCCGGCCGCCAAATCCCTGCCGCAGGATCTTATCCAGATACTGAGCAGCACCTACGGTCAGACCGGTAACAATGCCCGTGTCGCCCTGTTCCTGCCGCTGAGCGGTCAGGCGAAACTGATGGGTGATGCTATCCGTCAGGGCTTTACCGATGCACAAAACGGGGCGGTATACAGTACCGGTTACCGCGCTGCTGAAATGCCGGCTGCACAGCCGGTCAGCACAGAGCCGGTACCGGCGCAGACCACACTCAGCCCGGCGGATCCGGATAGAGACATCACCACCCCGGACGAAGCAAACGGCGCACCGACTAATGACAGCACCGCAGACGGCGCAACGGCTGCAAGCCCGGTGTCTGCCCCGCAGGCACTGCCGTACAGCGGCGAATCCCGCACAGTGACTGATGTAAAAATCTATGATACCGACAGCCAGCCGCTGGTAACCCTGCTGGCACAGGCACAGGCTGACGGAATGGATCTGATCGTCGGGCCGTTGCTCAAAGGGGATGTTGCCACGCTGGCGGCAGCAAACACCCCGCTGAACATTCTGGCGCTCAATGAATTAGATACACCAATCGCCCGTCCTAATGTCTGCTATTTCTCGCTCTCACCGGAAGATGAAGCCCGCAACGCGGCGCAGTTTATCCTTCAGGATAATAAAACCGCGCCGCTGGTGCTGACACCGGATAACAGCTTCGGCCGCCGGATCGCACAAAGCTTTGCCGATGAGTGGCAGAAAAACGGCGGTGGTGTGGTACTGCACCAGACCTTCTCCGGCAATCCGGGCAGCGCGCTTTCACTGACCGGTGTCCCGGTGCAGCCGTCCTCATCAGCAGTAGCGCAGCCGGAAGACACGGTGGTACAGCCGCAGCCTGTCAGCGGCGGCGTGGACTCGGTCTATATTATCGCCACCTCTGATCAGCTGATTTACATCAAACCGGCACTGGAATTTGCCACCAGCGCGCGCGGACGCCCGGCGTTTTATGCCAGCTCCCGCAGCAATAAAGCCGGAACCGGTAAAGATTTTCAGTTTGAGATGGAAGGGCTGAAACTGACGGATATTCCGCTGATTGCGGGTAGTAACCCGCAGTTACTGAATCAGGCAGCCGGGAAATTCGGCAACGACTATACCCGTGTCCGCCTCTATGCAATGGGTATGGATGCATGGCGCCTGGCGAATCAGTTCGGTGATATGCAGCGTCATACTCTGCGCATGAATGGTGCCAGCGGAGATATCACTGTCACTGATAACTGCACCGTTTACCGCCACCTGCCGTGGCTGGTCTTTAAGCAGGGTAATCTTGCCCCGCTGGATGCTGTAAACTAGTCTTTATCTGAATTTTACAGGTGACAGGATGTCACCTTCATCTTGCTGGTATACAGGATATTGCTGATATACAGGGAGCGTATTTATGCTTACATGGCTGACAGGCCGTCGTCATGAACTGTTTGCCCGCCGCTGGCTGGAACGGCAGGGACTGACATTTGTTGCACAGAATGTCCGTTTCCGCCGGGGCGAAATTGATTTGATTATGCGGGACAGCGGCACCTGGGTGTTTACCGAGGTCCGCTACCGCCGCAATGCGCACTATGGCGGAGCAGCCGCCAGTGTCACAAAAACCAAGCAGCGCCGCTTACTTTATGCCGCTTCCTGCTGGTTATCTCAGCAACAGCTGAGTATGCTGACCTGTGACTGCCGTTTTGACATTTGCGCGATAACCGGTGACCATATTGACTGGCTGAAAAATGCCTTTGGTCACGCCGATTTTTGTTAATGTCGTCATCCGTTGCTGATAGCAGGACTTATACGTGTTAGACAGAATTAAACAGTGTTTTACTGAAAGTATTCAGACGCAGATTGCAGCCGCAGAAGCCCTGCCGGATGCCATTTCACGGGCAGCCCTTATGATGGTTCAGTCGCTGCTGAACGGCAATAAAATCCTCTGCTGCGGTAACGGCGGTTCGGCGGCGACAGCTTCACGCTTCGCCACCAGTATGATCCACCGGTTTGAAACCGAGCGCCCGAGCCTGCCCGCACTGGCACTGAATACCGATAATGTGGTGATGACCGCGATCGCCGCCAACCGGCAGCAGGATGAAATTTATGCCAAGCAGGTCCGCGCCATTGGTCAGACCGGTGATGTGCTGCTGGCAATATCCACACACGGCAACAGCCGCAATATCATTAAAGCGGTTGAGGCAGCGGTGACCCGTGATATGACGATCGTGGCCCTGACCGGCTACGACGGCGGGGAGCTGGCGGGTCTGCTGGGTCCGCGTGATGCGGAAATCCGCGTACCTTCACAGCACAGTGTCCGCATACAGGAAGTGCATATGCTGACGGTGAATTGTTTATGTGATTTAATCGACAATACCCTTTTCCCCCACCAGGAAGACTAAGGAGATATTATGAGAATTGTGCCCGTGGCAGCATTAATCTGCAGCGCGTTACTGTTACAGGGATGTATCGGCGCAGCACTTGTCGGATCGGCAGCTGTGGCGACCAAAGCCGCCACAGATCCCCGCTCTGTCGGCACACAGGTCGATGACGGCACACTGGAAGCCCGTGTCAGCGGCCAGCTCAATAAAGATAAAGATATCAAACAGCAGCGGATTATTCCGGTGGCTTATCAGGGGAAAGTTCTGCTGATTGGACAGGCAGACGATCTCTCCCTGGCCCGGCGGGCAAAAGAGATTGCCGCCAAAGTGGACGGCACCGAACTGGTGTATAACGAAGTTCGTCAGGGAGAACCGATTGATTTGGGAACCGCCTCCAAAGACGCCTGGATCACAACAAAAGTCCGTTCCAAACTGCTGACCAGTGATGCGGTAAAATCCGCCAATATCAAAGTGATCACTGAAAACGGTGAGATTTTCCTGTTAGGGGTGGTTACCCGTCAGGAAGGGGCGGCTGCGGCGAAAGTAGCCAGTGAAACAGATGGCGCGAAAAAAGTCACTACTGCCTTTACCTGGCTGAATTAATTCCGTCCGCTTTCGGAAACCGATAAGAAACCTGACTTAATGTCAGGTTTTTTTTATACCTGTACCGGGCGCCGGCTTTCTGTTTCCCCGCCCGAAAACAGATAAAATGCAGGATATATCAGTAAATAACAAATAATAAGAATATTATACCGAAACAGTCAGAACCACAGCGACTATCATAATTATTTATGATTTCTGCAAAAAATAAATCAGTAAGATAAATTCATTATACAATGGTTAATTGTCAGCCAGATTATTCTTCTTCAGGAACGCAGTTCCGCCCAGTAACTGCATCTGATGCAGAATCCACTGCTGGCGCTGGCGAAGATACGCAGAAGGTTTATCCGCATGCAAACGGTGCGGATTTGGCAGTACGGCTGCCAGTAATGCGGCCTCAGCAGCAGTCAGGTTCTTCGCGCTTTTACCGAAAAAATGCTGTGCCGCAGCTTCCGCACCAAAAATACCCGGCCCGAACTCCGCGATATTGAGATACACCGTCAGGATCCGTGACTTTGACCAGACCAGCTCAATGCCGGGCGTCAGCAGCGTTTCCAGTCCTTTACGTACCCAGCTGCGGCCATCCCACAGGAACAGGTTCTTGACCGTCTGCTGGCTCAGTGTGGATGCACCGCGTGCAGCCCCGCCTTTCTTACCGCTTTTTGACAGTGCATCAGAGATAGCGCCGAAGTCAAAACCGTAGTGGTGCGGGAAATTCTGATCCTCAGATGCAATCACCGCCAGCTTCAGCCGGGGAGAAATAGCATCTTCGCCCGCCCATGTACTGCGGGCAACATAAGAAAAATTAAATGTTGACCATGCCGACAGCTGTCTTTCCAGCATCACCATGGAGTAAGGAACGGGGAGGAACGCGAATAAAATTATCATTGTTACCCATAACAACATAACAAAAACAACTATTTTCCGCAGAAACCGCAATATCCTCCCCATCATTTTCCTCATCCCCTATCAGGCCAGTTCAAGCACTTTTTTCACGAGTTTATCAATCCCGATCTGAGCCTGAGCGATATCCTCAGCCAGCATATAAGCAGGGGTTGTCACGATTTTATGGGTTTCATCTACGACGATATTATCCACCGTGCAACTGACATGCACACCGCCCATTTTTGCGATCGCAGCCGCAATATCAGAATCATTACCAATAGTAAGCTGCACTGATGAATTAACGATTTTCGGGATCATTACCGGTGCAATACACATAAATCCCATCGGCTTGCCCTGAGACAACATCTCACGCGCCAACAATAAAAAATATTTATCTATTTCACAGTCAGCGCCTTTTACCGCAAAATCGCACAGGTTTTTTGCCGCCCCAAAACCCCCCGGAACAATCAGGGCATCCAGCTGTGAGGCATCCGCGTCAGCCAGCGGACGGATTTCTCCGCGGGAAATCCGTGCAGACTCTTCCAGCATATTGCGTTTCTCTGACTTTTCCTCACCGGAAAGGTGATTGATAACAGTGCGTTGAGGTTCATCCGGTGCAAAAAAATACACCTGTGCGCCGGATTGGGTTACACTGAGCAGTGAAAGAACGGATTCATGGATTTCACTGCCGTCGAAAACACCGCATCCGCTTAAAACGATACCAACAGATTTCATATCTGACTCCTTTTGTAGTAGATTAATGCTTAACCCTTTAGAGGTCCAAACACCAATCTTCATCACAGTTTTTAATGAATCTTGTAACAAAAATACTTATCTTTGCTATGTTGAAGCCTGTATGATGTAAGAGCCTATTTCATCACTCGCCTAAATAACGATAAATAGTTGTCGCGGGTGAACCAGTTTCCCTGGTGTTGGCGCAGTATTCGCGCACCCCAACCTCGGTTGGGGTTATTTTTTACCTGCGATTTGCCAGCCAGTTTCTTAAAATCCCCACCTGACTTTCCCAATCGTGATTCAGTTCATCGATCCATTCCTGCACGTTATCATCCCATGCCGGCAGTTCCGGTGACTGAATCTGCTGCGCAACCTGCCGCAGACGGATAAGCCCGACAGATCCCGCCGCACCTTTGATTTTGTGCCCTTCCTCCGTAATACCTTTGCGATCTTTCGCCACCATATTGGAATTGAGAATCGCCAGGTAGCCCGGCATCATTTTTTCAAATACATCTAGGCTGTCTGCAATCAGTTTCGGTCCCGCCAGTTCGATATACTGGTTCAGCATCTCCAGATCCAGTGATTGCGCATACACGTCTTCAGATGCCGCTGAGCTGCTTTTCTCCGCAGGCAGTACCTCACTGCCATCCCCCCAGAATTTCGCTATCATCTGCGTCAGAGCGCCCACAGCAAGCGGTTTGCTCAGTACGTCATCCATCCCGGCGTCCAGATACTCTTTTTTGTCCTTCAGTACATTGGCGGTCAGTGCCACCAGCGGCGGTAACTCATCCGCCTGATAACGCTGATGCAGCTCACGGGCGATATCCAGCCCGCTCATATCCGGCAGCTGGATATCCAGCAGCACAAGGTCGTACTCCTCCGGCGAGAACATCGCCAGCGCGTCACGGCCATTCATCGCAACATCCACCGTGTTACCCAGCTTTTCCAGGACAGAACGCGCCACCACCACATTCAGCTCGATATCCTCCACCAGCAGGATATTCAGGGCAGGCAGCAGGTCATCATCATCTTCCTCTTCCGGTGCCTCCCGGGCCGGTGCGCAGACCGACAGCGTGAAGCAGGAGCCTTTACCCGGCTCACTGGTCACGGTGATATCACCGCCCATTGCCTGCGCCAGACGGCGGGAGACCGCCAGGCCGATACCGGTACCGGTGGCCGGGCGTCCGCCCGCACTGTCCGTGACCTGGTAATACATGGCGAAGATTTTCTCCAGTTCATCCTTCGGAATACCAATGCCGGAATCCCGCACCTCAAAACAGAGCATGTCATTGGCTTCGCGCCACACTTTCACCGTAATGCCGCCCTCCCGGGTAAACTTCACACCGTTGCCGATAAGGTTCCACAGGATCTGGCGCAGACGGGTGCCGTCCGCCATGATCACGGACGGTACCGGCTGGATCAGATCGAGGGTGAACTGCAGCCCTTTCGGCTGCACCAGCAGGCCGGACAGGTTTTCCAGATCAGAAATAAATTCGGTGAAATTCACCGGCTGGGTATCGAGGCGGACATTGCGCCGCTCCAGTTTGTCCATCTCAATCACGTCATTGAAGATATTGCCGAGGGTGACGGCGCTGACATGAATGGTTTTCAGGTAATTTTCCTGCTCCGGATTAAGATCCGTATCCAGCAGAATCCGGCTCAGCCCGACAATGCCGTTCAGCGGTGTGCGCAGTTCATGGCTGATGGTGGAAATAAAGGTGGTTTTCTCGCGGCTGGCGTTTTCAATCGCCTCCTGATAGCGCTTGCGCTCCGTGATATCACGACCAAAACCCATCAGACCGTGGCGTTTGCCGACACTGTCATAGAACGGCACTTTGCGCAGCTCAAAGCAGGCTTTGCGCCCGTCCGGGTAGACCAGCCACTGTTCATAGGTGAGCGAGACATTATGACGGAACACTTTTTCGTCAGTTTCCATCACCTTATCGGCGATTTCGGGGTCATAAATATCGCGCGGGGTCAGGCCGCGCAGCAGTTTTTCACTGCGTCCGGTGAGCAGTTCCATGGCGCGGTTACAACCGGAAAACTCATTTTTCTCATTGCGGTAATAAACCAGATCGGGTGAGGCATCAAGGAAGGAACGCAGCAGGACTGATTGCTGTTCAAACTCAAGCTGGGTCTGCTCACGGCGGCTGATCTCTTTCTTCAGTTTATCCAGCAGAACAACCTGTTCATCCTCGACTTTTTCGCGCTCGGTAATTTCCTGATTCAGCTGGGTAATATTCTCTTTCAGCTGCTCGTTGAGCTCAAGATCCCGCTTACGCATCACTTCCAGTTTACTGACCAGCCCGGACAGGCGCTGGCGGGACTCCTCAAGCTGTTCAACCACCACCGACATAAAATAGACCGCCCACGGCGTGATCAGCAGGCCGAAAAAGACCGAGCGCACCAGGTCAATACTCTGCACTTCCCCCTGAAGCAGCATGGTGACAGCAATCTGCACCACCATTGCCAGTACCACCAGTCCCGATGCCAGCAATAACGAAAACCGGACCAGTCCCAGTTTCATCAGTAAATCAACATAATATTGTGCTAAACCGCGTAGCAATTTCATACCTGCTCCACCCGCTGAATGAGGATTAGTATCATAACGTAAAATTGGCGGATCACCGCGTTTCCGGCGCGGATTAAGTAAAAAATCAAACTCACCGGCGCTGTACGCATTTTCCGCCGGATAATATGGCCGGATTATCACCCGGTACTGTTTTTTTATCTGAATAAAATTAAAAACACGACATTTATCTGCAAATTAGCAGAAACAGAGCAGATAAAATCAGGTTATAAATAAAAACGCCCATGCTGCGCGGTAATAACCCGCAAAAAACAGTGATGTGCATCACACAAAAAATTGGCACTCCGGTTGCGGAAACAGCGGATTAAAATCCTGAAAATAGTTTTTTTTCATTAAATTATCGCAAAAACCAGGCTCACATACTGTCAGTCCCCTGATATTTGACCGTCACAGTATTTCCCGGTAAGTTGAAAAATGACGTTCCGGATCACCTGTGGTCAGCACCGATATAATAATTATTCAGAAGCCGGTCGCGGCACAAACATAACATCACAATACCCTTTGCTGAGATATCTGTCGTCAGCAGGGCTGACTGAGGCCCGGAAACAGCTTCGCCGCAGGAATGCGGCCTAATGTGAGACATGCAAAAGGGGCCACTTATGCTTTATAACCCGTCACAGGATAAGGACAACTGCGGTTTCGGCCTGATTGCCCACCTCGAAGGACAACCCAGCCATAAAGTCGTGCGTACCGCCATCAGCGGGCTGGCGCGGATGCAGCATCGCGGTGCGATCCTTGCCGACGGCAAAACCGGGGACGGCTGCGGTTTGTTATTACAAAAACCCGATCGTTTCTTTCAGATGATTGCTGCAGAGAATGAATGGCGGCTGGCGCGTAATTATGCAGTCGGGATGCTGTTTCTCAGTCAGGATCCGGTCATTGCACAAACCTGCCGTGACATTATCGAAGAAGAGCTGGCGGACGAAACGCTGTTTATCGCAGGCTGGCGCAAAGTGCCGGTCAGACCGGAAATCCTCGGCGAAATCGCTCTCGCCGGTATGCCGCAGATTGAGCAGGTTTTTATCAATGCTCCCGCAGGCTGGCGGGCCCGGGATCTGGAACGCCGCCTGTTTATGACGCGCCGCCGGATTGAAAAGCGCATCAGCGACCCGGATTTTTATGTCTGCAGTCTGTCCAACCTGGTGACGATTTATAAGGGCCTGTGCATGGCCGCCGATCTGCCGCGTTTTTATCCGGATCTGGCCGATTTAAGAATGGAATCCGCCATCTGTCTGTTCCATCAGCGTTTTTCAACCAATACCGTTCCGCGCTGGCCGCTGGCACAGCCTTTCCGCTATCTCGCTCATAACGGCGAAATCAACACCATCACCGGTAACCGCGAATGGGCACGTGCCCGTGCTTATAAATTCCGTACGCCGCTGATCCCGGATCTTATCACCGCCGCCCCGTTCATTAATGAAACCGGTTCGGATTCCAGTTCGCTGGATAATATGCTGGAACTGTTTCTCAACGGCGGGATGGATCTGGTGCGCGCCATGCGCCTGCTGGTGCCGCCTGCCTGGCAGAATCATCCGGATATGGATGATGACCTGCGTGCTTTTTTTGATTTTAACTCGATGCATATGGAGCCGTGGGACGGCCCGGCGGGAATTGTTATCTCTGACGGGCGCTATGCCGCCTGTAACCTCGACCGCAACGGGCTGCGCCCTGCCCGCTATGTGATCACCACAGATAAACTGATCACCTGCGCCTCCGAAATCGGTATCTGGGATTATCAGCCGGATGAGGTCACGGAAAAAGGCCGTGTCGGGCCGGGGGAACTGCTGGTGATTGATACACAGGAAGGCCGCATTCTGCATACCCGCGAGACCGATAACGATCTCAAAACCCGTCATCCGTACAAAGCATGGCTGGAAAAAAACGTTGTGCGCCTCACGCCGTATCAGGATCTGATGAATAAAACACCGCCGCAGCGTGCCCTTAATGATGCACAACTGGCGGTCTATCAGAAGCAGTTCGGCTACACTCTCGAAGAGCTGGAGCAGGTACTGCGGGTGCTGGGGGAAAACGGCCAGGAAGCGGTCGGCTCAATGGGGGATGATACCCCGTTTGCGGTACTCTCCACCCGCCCGCGTCTGATTTATGACTATTTCCGCCAGCAGTTTGCCCAGGTAACCAACCCGCCGGTCGATCCGCTGCGGGAAGCCCACGTTATGTCGCTCGCCACCAGCATCGGCCGGGAAATGAATGTTTTCTGCGAAGCGGAAGGCCAGGCACACCGGCTGAGTATGGCCTCGCCGGTACTGATGCACACGGATTTTGAACAATTACTGAGCCGTGATCCGGATTATTACCGCGCGGAACATCTGTCACTCTGCTTTGATCCGCAGGAAACCACGCTGGAGCAGGCGATCCGCACCCTGTGTGATAATGCGGAAGCCGCTGTCCGCGCCGGTGCCGTACTGGTGGTGCTAAGTGACCGGCAGATTTCCCCGGATACCCTGCCGATCCCGGCACCGATGGCTGTCGGCGCGGTACAGCAGCGCCTGGTCAGCCGGAGCCTGCGCTGTGATGCCAACATTATCGCCGAAACCGCCGGTGCCCGTGACCCGCATCATTTTGCCGTCCTGCTCGGGTTCGGTGCTACCGCCATTTACCCTTATCTTGCCTGTGAATCCCTGCTGAAACTGTGCAGTGATAACGTTCTGACACACTCACCGGCGCAGGTGTTACTCAACTACCGTAACGGCATCAACAAGGGACTGTATAAAATTATGTCCAAAATGGGGATCTCCGCCGTCTCCTCATACCGCTGCGCCAAACTGTTTGAAGCGGTCGGCCTGAGTGATTCGGTAGCGGAGCTCTGTTTCCGGGGCGTACCAAACCGGATCGGCGGCGCGGATTTCAGTGATTTCCAGCAGGATCTGCATAACCTGTCCCGTCTCGCCTGGCTGCCGCGCAAACCGCTCGATGCGGGCGGTCTGCTGAAATACATTCATAACAGTGAATATCACGCTTATAACCCGGATGTGATCGCCACATTGCAGAAAGCAGTTCACAGCGGACATTATGCGGATTACCAGCACTATGCGGCGCTGGTAAACGGACGTCCGGCCGCTATGCTGCGCGATTTGCTGGCACTGCGTACCGATACACAACCCATCAGTATTGATGAAACAGAATCGGCGGAATCCCTGTTTTCCCGCTTTGATACCGCTGCCATGTCTATCGGCGCCCTCAGCCCGGAAGCCCATGAAGCACTGGCTGTCGCCATGAACCGGCTCGGCGGCAGTTCCAATTCCGGCGAAGGCGGTGAAGACCCGGCGCGCTTTGGTACAGAGAAAAACTCTAAAATCAAGCAGGTAGCCTCCGGACGCTTTGGTGTGACCCCGGGATATCTGCGCAGTGCGCGGGTTATTCAGATCAAAGTGGCACAAGGCGCGAAACCCGGTGAAGGCGGCCAGTTACCGGGAGATAAAGTCACGCCGTATATCGCTTCGCTGCGCTATTCGGTGCCCGGCGTCACCCTGATTTCCCCGCCGCCGCACCATGATATTTACTCAATCGAAGATCTGGCTCAGCTGATTTTCGATCTCAAACAGGTCAATCCGGACGCGCTGATTTCCGTCAAACTGGTCTCGGAGCCGGGCGTCGGCACCATTGCCACCGGTGTGGCGAAAGCCTATGCCGATTTCATCACCATTTCGGGGTATGACGGCGGCACCGGCGCCAGCCCGCTCACCTCCGTCAAATATGCGGGTACACCGTGGGAGCTGGGGCTGGCGGAAGCCCAGCAGGCACTGGTGAGCAACGGTCTGCGCCATAAAATCCGCTTACAGACAGACGGCGGGCTGAAAACCGGGCTGGATATCATCAAGGCCGCCATTCTTGGTGCGGAAAGTTTTGGTTTCGGCACCGGACCGATGGTCGCGCTCGGCTGCAAATATCTGCGCATCTGCCACCTGAATAACTGCGCCACCGGCGTGGCAACCCAGGATGAAACGCTGCGCCGCGATCACTATCACGGCCTGCCGGAGCGGGTAATGAACTATTTCCGCTTTATTGCACAGGAAACCCGCGAGCTGATGGCACAACTGGGGGTGAGAAAACTGACCGATCTTATCGGCCGCACTGATTTACTGGTCCGGATTGAAGGCACCACCGCCCGGCAGCAGAAACTGGATCTGTCCGATCTGCTGGTCTCCCCGGTACCACATGAGGGTGCTGCCCTGTTCTGTTCACAAACCAATCCGCCGTTTGATAAGGGTGAACTGAACCGCCGCATCCTGGAAGAGACCCGCACCTGCGTGCAGACACAGCAATCCCGCGCCTTTTATTACGATATCCGCAATACCGACCGCTCGGTGGGGGCTGCGCTCTCCGGCTTTGTGGCGGAATTGTACGGCAACAGCGGGATCGCCGCCTCACCGCTGAAACTGCACTTCACCGGCACCGCCGGGCAGAGTTTCGGCGTCTGGAATGCCGCAGGTATTGAACTGACCCTGACGGGCGATGCCAACGACTATGTCGGTAAAGGAATGGCAGGCGGGCAGATTGTTCTGCATCCGCATCCGGGTTCTGCCTTTGCCGCTCACGATACCACAATTGCCGGAAATACCTGTCTGTATGGCGCTACCGGCGGCAGACTGTATGCCGCAGGTCGTGCCGGAGAGCGCTTTGCTGTCCGTAACTCCGGCGCACTCGCGGTGGTCGAGGGTGTCGGTGATAACGGCTGTGAATATATGACCGGCGGGATTGTCTGTGTGCTCGGCAAAACCGGAATTAACTTCGCGGCCGGGATGACCGGCGGATTCGCTTATCTCTATGATGAGGACGGCACCGCCGCCGGGCGTGTCAACCCGGAAATGGCAGAAACCCGCGATATCAGCGGGCTGCCGGTTCTGCAGGAACACCTGCGCGGCATGCTGGAAGACCACCGCCGCCTGACCGGCTCCGCCAGAGCAGACGCACTTCTCAGAGATTGGACAGAACAGGCCGGGCGGTTTATCCTCGTCAAGCCGAAATCTGCGGATATTCATGCACTTGCCGGGGTAACCCGCCACGCAGACACTGAATTACGGATCCGGGCACAGTAAGGGGAATCAAGATGAGCCGCAATGTTTATCAGTTTATTGAATTACAGCGTACGGATCCGCAAAAGCTGCCGCTGGCACTCCGTAAAACCGAATTTATCGAGATTTATGAGCCGTTTTCGCCGCCGCAGGTGAAAGAGCAGGCCACCCGCTGCCTCGGTTGCGGTAATCCGTACTGTGAATGGAAATGCCCGGTACATAACTATATCCCTAACTGGCTGCGGCTGGCGGAGGAAGGCCGGATTATTGAGGCCGCTGAGTTGTCACACCAGACCAACAGTCTGCCGGAAGTGTGCGGCCGGGTGTGCCCGCAGGACAGATTATGTGAAGGTGCCTGTACCCTGCATGATGAGTTCGGTGCAGTCACCATCGGTAATATTGAACGTTACATCACCGACAAAGCGTTTGAAATGGGCTGGAAACCGGATCTCTCCGCTGTCTGCCTGACCGGAAAAAAGGTCGCGGTCATCGGTGCCGGTCCTGCCGGTCTGGCCTGTGCCGATGTCCTGATCCGCAACGGCGTCACCCCGGTGGTCTTTGATAAGCACCCGGAAATCGGCGGGCTTCTCACGTTCGGTATTCCGTCGTTTAAGCTGGAAAAATCCATTATGCAGCGCCGCCGTGAACTGTTCACTGAAATGGGCGTTGAATTTCAGCTGAATACCGAGATCGGAAAAGACATCACGCTCAGTGAATTACAACAGAATTATGATGCTGTCTTTATTGGCGCGGGTACCTGTCAGCCGATGAGCGGCGGGCTGAAAAATGAAGATGCCGCCGGGGTATACAGCGCCCTGCCGTATCTGATCGGCAATACCCGCCAGATGATGGGACTGCCGGATGATGATTCTGCCCCGTTTATTGATCTGAAAAATAAACGTGTCGTGGTGCTCGGCGGTGGTGATACCGCAATGGACTGCCTGCGGACGGCTATCCGCCAGGGGGCTGCGGAAGTGACCTGCGTATACCGCCGCGACGAGGAGAACATGCCGGGATCGCGCCGTGAGGTGAAAAATGCCAAAGAAGAAGGGGTTATTTTCCGGTTTAATTGTCAGCCATCCGCCATTGAAACCGATGTATCGGGTAAGGCCTGTGGTGTCCGCGTATTAACCACCCGGTTGGGTGATGCGGACAGCAGTGGCCGCCGTCAGATTGAAACGGATGATAATTCCGCCTTTGTTATTGATGCCGATGCGGTCATTATCGCGTTTGGTTTCCGGCCGCACGCGATGCCGTGGCTGGATGCCCTCAGTGTCACGCGGGATCAGCAGGGCCGGATCAGCGCCCCCGCACAGGCAACCTATCCGTTTGAAACCTCTGTCAGCGGCATTTTTGCCGGGGGGGATGTGGTACGCGGTTCGGATCTGGTGGTTACCGCCATTGCCGAAGGCCGCCGGGCGGCAGAAAGTATTCTGGATTATCTGCATGTATAAAAACGGATTTACACTTATATAAAACCCGGTAACGGGAAGGCTGAAGATTGGCCTTCCCGTTATTGTCTGTGCCCTGAAATCCGGTTTTGTGTTTCAGATTTGACGGTACCGTTTTATTGTCTGCCGGTCAAAAGAATATCGAATCTCTAATTATTACTACTCATTTATTTTTAATTACCGGCTGTTAGTATTATCTGAATTTCGGATCATAAGGAAATATCCAATGGCAGATATACGCTATATTACAGGCGGTGCAGATGGCTGGCTTAATGTCAAAAGAGAACCCGCACAAAACATTATTGCACTCCCCGGAACATTAAAAGTTGATGTGACCAGTAATAAGAATGGCCGCGACTATTTTACAGCGTCAGAAGGTGTGGAAAAAGGGAAAAACTTCTCTGTTAAAGAGGGGTATTTATCACGGGTCAGCCCGAATTACCGATCAGCCGCATCACTCAGTTTTTCTGTTTCAAATGAAATACTGGAATATCCTTACGGGAAAATACATGCCTTCACCGATGATATCAACCCAATCCCCGTTGGTATTCACAATATTCAAATACCTGATTTCCCGCATGATGGCGGTTTGGGATATACCGTACAATCACCGTTTGCCAAAAATTGGTTTTATTTGGGAACAGGAAATGCAGTCCCGGGTAATAATGACCGGTATTTACATCCCGGAAGAGGTACTTTAGGCTGTATTACTGTTGACCCTACCAAATGGACAGAATTATACGAATATCTTATTCGTTGCAGGAGCGGAGATGGAAAAACTGTCGGTCGTGTTACTGTTACTCGTTAATAGTCTTTTTATTGCACCTGCCAGTGCCGGTACTGATACGCTTGTTTTAAAAAATACGGCTGATGCCCGGCAACCCGGCCTGGTTCTTGATGGCCTGAAAAATGCTGCGATATCACCTGATGATGCCGTGCTTTCCCAATTTAATACGCCGGCTGTCAACGCAATGGCAAAAAAAAACTGGTCAGCTGCCGGAAAAATGTATGGCGAAAAGATGCTGCGTTATCCTTCACCTGACACTATCGTGCACTATGCTGATGCCCGGTTATTAATGCTTAAAGAAGTAAAAACCCGGAACAATGCCTTAACAGAGTTTAATTCGGTGGTTGTACCGGATACGCTTCTCTATTACCGCTCGGCTGAAACCGTGGATAATCAGATTAATCAGTTATCCCCGGATGAAAAACAACACCTTCGCACGAAAATAGCCTGCATTGAGACGTTTATTGCAGACAAAGAAGCAAAAACATTTACCTGCCCGATACTCCGGTAATCTCCGCAGAATTTCAGTAAAAAGACCGCTTTCGCGGTCTTTTTTATTTATCAGTCTGTTACTTCACGACACGTAAGTTCGGACGGCCACGCGGTGGTTTCGGCGGTTCCGGGTCATCCCCGTCAGTACTCTCTTCCGCCGGTTTTGCCGGTTCGTCGTGGATCAGGGTGATGTTATCCACAGCCGGGGTCAGAATGTCTTCGTCTTCCGCAGCCTCATAAGCCACTTCCGGCTCAAACATCATTCCGGCACCGTTTTCACGGGCGTAGACCGCAATAATGGCGGCCATCGGCACATCCACCTGACGCGGAACGCCGCCGAAACGGGCATTAAAACCGACCCACTCGTTGGTCATTTCCAGATTGCCCACAGCACGCGGTGCAATATTCAGGACAATCTGTCCATCCTGAGCATACTCCATCGGCACATTGACACCGGGGGTGTTCACATCCACCACCAGATGGGGTGTCAGCTCATTATCCAGTAACCACTCATAGTGTGCCCGCAACAGATAAGGGCGGCGCGGTGTTAATTCCTGAATATCCATCAGTGATTAACCCCGTGACTGTAAACGCATCTCACGCTCAGCTTCCGTCAGGGAAGCCAGGAAAGAGTCACGCTCAAACACGCGCTGCATGTAGAACTGCAGATGTTTGGTATCCGAAGACGGACGTGCGGACAGGTCGATACCCAGTACCGGCAGACGCCATAACAGCGGGGACAGATAGCAGTCCACCAGGCTGAATTCTTCATTCATAAAATACGGATATTCTTTGAATACCGGCGAAACTGCAACCAGCTCTTCCGTTAACTGTTTGCGGGCCTGGTTCGCTTCCTGGGCAGAGCCCTTTTCAATTTTATTCATCAGCGAGTACCAGTCCTGCTCGATGCGGTGCATCATCACACGGCTCTGCGCACGCATCACCGGGTAAACAGGCATCAGTGGCGGGTGCGGGAAACGCTCATCAAGGTATTCCATGATAATACGTGAATCATATAAGGTCAGCTCGCGATCCACGAGTGTCGGTACCGTCTGGTATGGGTTCAGATCGATCAGGTCTTGTGGCAGATTGCCTGCTTCGACATGCTCAATTTCAAAACTTACCCCTTTTTCCGCCAGTACAATCCGTACCTGGTGGCTGAAAATATCGGTCGGGCCGGAGAACAGAGTCATTACCGAACGTTTGTTGGCAGCGACAGCCATGAAAACCTCCAAGTTTATCAAAATAAAGGAATGAACAGCGCACTACGCCATTCCTACCTGTAATCTCTCACTGAATCCGGGAAAGAAAACCACAGCGAGCCAGTCCGGGCGCGCGGCAGTGTGTTCAGGGGCGAGAAAATGTTTGTGCCAGTTTACCAGATTTTGCCCAACTTAGGGTGACTCCGGGCAAAAAATCATTCAAAAACACTAAAAATGGGGGTTAACAGCGACAGATTCATGAAATAAACATGAAACTACAGGTTATGACGGGATAATTTGCGGCAGTTATACGGTTATAAAAAAACCCGCCGGTGGCGGGTTTTTTGTATTCCAACGAAACCAGTGATTAACGTTTGGAGAACTGTGGACGGCGGCGTGCTTTGCGCAGACCCACTTTTTTACGTTCAACTTCACGTGCATCACGCGTTACGAAGCCGGCTTTACGCAGCTCAGAACGCAGAGATTCGTCGTACGCCATCAGAGCACGGGTGATACCGTGACGGATTGCGCCTGCCTGACCAGAGATACCACCACCTTTAACAGTGATGTACAGGTCCAGTTTTTCTAACATTTCAACCAGTTCCAGCGGCTGGCGAACGACCATGCGTGCTGTTTCGCGGCCGAAATAGTTTTCGAGGCTGCGTTGGTTGATGACGATGTTACCACTACCCGGCTTAATAAAGACACGAGCGGATGAACTTTTGCGGCGACCAGTGCCGTAGTATTGATTTTCAGCCATTGCCTATAATCCCGATTAAATGTCCAGAACTTGCGGTTGCTGTGCCGCGTGATTGTGCTCGTTACCTGCGTAAACTTTCAGTTTACGGTACATTGCACGACCCAGAGGGCCTTTCGGCAACATGCCTTTCACAGCGATTTCAATAACGCGCTCAGGATGGCGTGCGATCATCTCTTCGAAGGTCGCTTGCTTAATACCACCAACGTAGCCAGTGTGGCGATAGTACACTTTGTCTGTACGCTTGTTGCCGGTTACAGCAACTTTTTCTGCGTTCAGAACGATGATGTAATCACCGGTGTCAACGTGAGGAGTATATTCCGCTTTGTGCTTACCGCGCAGACGGCGGGCTAATTCAGTTGCAAGACGGCCTAAAGTTTTGCCGGTTGCATCAACAACGAACCAGTCGCGTTGTACGCTTTCTGGTTTAGCTGTAAAAGTTTTCATTAAAGCTTACCCAATAAATAAGTTACATGTTGGTGAACCAATGTTCAGAAACTGAGGCTCACACGACGCTTGTCCAGTAAACCTACCCCTTCGAGCAGAATCATCTGGCGCTAGTTGCAGTCTTCTTTGGGAAATAAAGAAAACCGCTGTAACGTGGGGTCGCAAGATTATAGAGAAGTCCCTGCAAAAAATCGACCCCAAATTAAAAAAATTTCCCCGAAACCCTTTTCAGGGGCGCGCATTATACCAGATGCGGCAGTTTCAGGTACTCCTCACTTTGCATTTCCTGCAGCCGGGAGAGGCATCTGGCGAACTCGAAAGCCAATAACTGCCCCTGATAGAGAGAATCCATCCCGCTCTGTGCCTGAATAATCAGTTTGACTTTCCGCTCATAAAACTCATCCACCAGCGCCAGAAAGCGCCGTGCCGCATTCTCATTTTCCGTGGTCAGCACCGGAACCTCATATAAAAGTACCGTGTGATAGATTTTTGACAGCGCGATATAGTCAAGCTGACTGCGCGCATCCTCACACAGTGTCCGGAATGTCACTGCCAGCACACCATCAGTTTCCCGCACCACCGGCAGCTG
Organism: Morganella morganii H1r; assembly: GCF_000633515.1. Classification (GTDB taxonomy): domain Bacteria; phylum Pseudomonadota; class Gammaproteobacteria; order Enterobacterales; family Enterobacteriaceae; genus Morganella; species Morganella morganii_B. The sequence continues at coordinate 233,463 of NZ_AYMP01000004.1, forward strand.
ACGGTGATTGATGGTCAGCGCCGCCTGTCCGGCTTTCTGTCCGCCGGTCAGCCGGGAAAACATGCTGTCCATTGCCGCTGACGTGTCCGCATCCGCCGGGGTCAGCCACAGATGAGCCTGTGTCAGGGTACGCAGGCGGTAATCAATTCCCGCATCCACATTCAGCACATCACAGTATTTTTTAATCTGTTCAATGGCCGGCAGAAACCGGGCACGCTGTAATCCGTTACGGTACAGGTCATCCGGCGGGATATTGGAGGTCGCCACCAGCGCAATGCCGCGCTGAAACAGCGCTTCCAGCAGGGTACCCAGGATCATGGCATCCGTGATATCGGAGACAAAAAACTCATCGAAACAGAGAACATCCGTTTCCTGTGCAAAGCCGTCCGCAATACTTTCCAGCGGATTTTCATGTCCCTGAAGCGTCGTCAGCGCCTCATGCACCCGCAGCATAAAGCGGTGGAAATGCAGCCGCAGCTTGCGCGGCCCGGGCAGGCTGTCATAAAACAGATCCATCAGCCAGGTTTTGCCGCGCCCGACCCCGCCCCACATATAAATGCCCTGTACCGGCGGACAACTCACCGGTTCAGGCGCTTTTTTCAGCCAGCGGTTCAGGGTGCCGCGCAGCCCTTTTTCCGGCTCCGGAGTACATGGCGTATGCATCAGGAGCGCCTGATGCATCTCTGTCAGCCGGTCAACGGTACGCCGCTGCACCTCGTCCGGTGCAAATCCGCTGCCGTTCAGTGCCTGCTGATACAACTCACGCGGTGTTGTGCTCATAAACAGTAATCCCTTAATATTATCAGAGGTTTTTATTGAGATTTTTATGATGTAGCGGCGGGTATTATACCCGGAAATCCGGGATAATGCCGGAAAGCCTTACCTTCACTATTCCCCCCGGACGGCAAATCCGGTTATAGTGACAACAGATTCTAACGCGCATGATGCACTTAAAGGAGTAGCCATGATTTGGGTATATGCACTCATCGGATTAGCAGTTGGTTTAATCATTGGTGCGCTGGCCGTTCGTCTGGGCAGTTCTAAGTTCAGAGAGCAGGAAGCCATGAAACGGGACCTGGAAAAGAACAAGGCCGAGCTGGAAGAGTACCGCAAAGAGCTGGTCAGCCACTTTGCCCGCAGTGCAGAACTGCTGGATAACATGGCGAAAGATTACCGCCAGTTATATCAGCACATGGCGAAAAGTTCATCAGAACTGATGCCGGAACTGTCCGCACAGGATAATCCGTTCAGTTACCGCCTGACGGAAGCTGAGGCCGATAATGATCAGGCACCGGTAAAAATGCCGCCGCGTGATTATTCAGACGGCTCATCCGGCCTGTTCCGTCCCGCCGGGAACAAAGAAAGTTAATCGTTAAAACCGCAGGCGACTGCGGTTTTTTTTCGCCTGAATTCAGCTGCTTAATACGGTCTTCCGAACCATTCCCCGCACTAATCTTCAGTTCACGTAAAGCCTTGTAAAGGTTGTTTTATTTCCGTTGAATGCGGAACTTTTACACACACATAGAGTCATACAGATATCTGCGTATGCTGCGGCTTCTCATGCCTGCAGATTCAGCTTATTAATTGATGAGACACAAAACGAATGATGAATAAAAAGAAAAAAAACCTGCTCAGTGCTGTTGCCATCAGCCTCGGGTTATCTCTCGCGGCACTGCCTGCGGTATCAAATGCAGCGTTACCGGCCAAAATGGCCACCGGCGAATCTCTGCCGAGCCTGGCACCGATGCTGGAAAAAGTACTGCCTGCCGTGGTCAGCGTGGAAGTTTCCGGGACAGCCGTTGCCCGTCAGCAGGTGCCGGAAGAGTTTAAATTCTTCTTCGGCCCGAATATGCCGTCACAGCAGGAAAGTGTCCGTCCGTTCCAGGGACAGGGTTCCGGCGTCATTATTGATGCACAGAAAGGCTATATTCTGACCAACAACCACGTTATTCAGAATGCGGATAAAATCCAGATCCAGCTCAATGACGGCCGCAAATATGATGCGACCTTAATCGGCCGCGATCCGCAGACCGACATTGCCCTGTTACAGGTGAAAAATGCCCCGAACCTGACAGCCATCACCCTGGCGGATTCCGACAAACTGCGCGTCGGTGATTTCACCGTTGCTGTCGGTAACCCGTTTGGTCTGGGTCAGACCGCAACCTCCGGGATTATATCAGCATTAGGCCGCAGCGGTCTGAATGTGGAAGGGCTGGAAAACTTTATCCAGACCGATGCCTCCATCAACCGGGGTAACTCCGGCGGTGCGCTGGTGAATCTCAACGGTGAACTGATCGGTATCAACACCGCGATTCTGGCACCGGGCGGCGGTAATATCGGGATCGGCTTTGCTATCCCGAGTAACATGGCCAAAGACCTGACCTCCCAGCTGATTGCCACCGGCGAAGTCAAACGCGGCTCCCTTGGTATCCGCGGGACTGAAATGAACGCCGATATTGCCAAGGCAATGAATGTGGAAGCCCAGCGCGGGGCGTTTGTCAGTGAAGTAATGCCGAAATCCGCCGCTGCCAAAGCGGGGATAAAATCCGGTGACGTGCTGGTCTCCGTTGACGGCAAACGTGTCAGCAGCTTTGCGGAACTGAGAGCCAAAATCGGCACCACCGCGCCGGGCAAAGAAGTGAAAATCGGTCTGCTGCGCAAAGGTAAACCGCTGGAAGTCACCGTGATACTGGATGACAGCGAAGGCCAGACGACCAAAGCGGAAAACCTGACCACTCTGCTGCAGGGTGCAACCCTGAGTAACGGCAGTAATAAAGAGGGTAATAAAGGTGTCAATATTGATGCGGTACAGAAAGATTCTCCGGCAGCCGGGTCAGGGCTTCAGCCGGGCGATCTGATTATCGGCGTCAACAATCACCGGGTGATGAGCATTGTTGAACTGCGCAAAATTATCGACGGCAAACCAAACGTGCTGGCACTGAATATTTTACGCGGCGATGACAATATCTATCTGCTGCTGAATAATGCCGGCCGCTGATACATTTTTGCAGTGAATACTGAAACCGCGCCGCGTAACACGGCGCGGTTTTTTATTTCAGGCAGCGCCGGCCTCATAAAAATCCACAGCAGAATTCAGTACCGGTTTCACCACCCCGGCGCGGATCAGATAATCACCGAAATCCTCCCCGTCCGTCCGCTCCTGTGACCAGCGTCCGATAAGCTCATCAAGCACTGATAAAATCGCTGCTGAGCTGATATTTTCGCGGTACATGCGCGGGATACGGGTGCCGGTGCGGTTACCACCAAGATGCAGATTATAACGATCCGGCGCTTTGCCCACTAACCCCACTTCCGACAGCATGGCTCTTCCGCAGCCGTTCGGGCAGCCGGTGACCCGCAGGACGATCTCTTCATTCTCCACACCGTGTGAAGACATAATCTTCTCAACCTCTGTGACAAACTCAGGCAGAAACCGCTCCGCTTCCGCCATCGCCAGCGGGCAGGTCGGAAACGACACACAGGCCATGGAATTTTCCCGCAGCGGCGTGACATTATCGCTGATAAGACCGTGTGCCCGCGCAAGGGATTCAATACGGGATTTGTCCGCCTCCGGAATACCGGCGACAATCAGGTTCTGATTGGCGGTTAACCGGAAGTCCCCCCGGTGGATTTTGGCGATTTCCGCCACGCCGGTTTTCAGCGGTTTGCCCGGCAAATCAATCAGACGGCCGTTTTCAACAAACAGCGTCAGATGCCAGTGGTCGTCAATCCCTTTTAACCAGCCTATCTGATCACCGCGCAGGGTGAATTCATACGGGCGGATCGGGGCAAACGTGATACCCGCCCGCCGCTCTGCTTCCTGTCTGAATGTATCAACCCCTACCCGCTCCAGCGTGTATTTGGTTTTGGCATTTTTACGCTCCGTCCGGTTTCCCCAGTCGCGCTGGGTGGTGACAATCGCCTCCGCCACTGCCAGTGTGTCTTTCAGCGGGATAAACCCGAACTCACTGGCGAGACGCGGAAACGTTGCCGTATCACCGTGCGTCATCGCCAGACCGCCGCCCACCAGTACATTAAAACCAATCAGCTTGCCGTTTTCTTCAATCGCCACAAAATTCATATCATTGGCGTGTAAATCAACATCATTCAGCGGCGGGATCACCACCGAGGTTTTAAACTTACGCGGCAGATAGGTTTCACCTAAGATCGGTTCCTCATCGGTTGCCGCCACTTTTTCTTTGTCCAGCCAGATTTCAGCATACGCGCGGGTACGGGGCAGCAGATGCTCAGAGATTTTTTTCGCCCATTCATACGCTTCCCGGTGCAGGCCGGACTGAACCGGGTTCGAAGTGCAGAGTACATTGCGGTTCACATCGTTGGCGGTTGCCAGTGAATCCAGCCCGGCCTCATGCAGCATCTGATGCGCCGGTTTAACATCCCCTTTCAGAATACCGTGAAACTGAAACGTCTGCCGGTTGGTGATCCGGATACTGCCGTACAAAGTCTGTTCTGCGGCAAATTTATCTATTTTCAGCCACTGTTCCGGGGTGATCACCCCTCCCGGCAGCCGGCAGCGCAGCATCATGGCGTGGCGAGGCTCCAGTTTTTGTTCTGTGCGTTCCGCCCGGATATCGCGGTCATCCTGCTGATACATGCCGTGAAAGCGGATCAGCAAAAAGTTATCCCCCTCAAATCCGCCGGTCAGACCGTTGCTCAGATCCTCTTTGATGGTGCCGCGCAGATAGTTGCTCTCGCGCTTCATTCTTTCGCTGTCGCTCAGTTTGCCTTCCACGATTAAAGGCCCGTTGTGTTTATCGCTCATTAATAGACATCCCTCTGATACCGGCGCGCCGTGCGCAGCTCACTTAAAAATTCATCCGCCGATTCACCGTCCCGGTTACCGTACCGGCTGATGATCGCCAGTAATGCGTCCTCAGTATCGCGGGCCATCAGACCCGCATTACCGCAGACGTAAATATGTGCGCCATCCTCAATCCAGCGCCACACGTCCGCTCCCTGCTCGCGCAGTTTGTCCTGGACATAGGTTTTTGCCGGTTTATCCCGCGACCAGGCCAGTGAGATATGGGTCAGCACGCCATCGCGGACATAACGCTGCCATTCGGTCTGATACAGAAAATCCTCGGTAAAATGCTGATTGCCGTAGAAAAGCCAGTTTTTACCGGAAGCACCGTCATTTTCCCGCTGCTGCATAAACGCGCGGAACGGCGCAATACCGGTACCTGCACCGATCATAATAACCGGCACATCCGGATCGGCAGGCAGACGGAAATGATCATTAGATTCAATGAAAACCCGTACATCCCCGCCCTCCTGTATACGGTCAGCGAGAAAGCCGGAAGCCCCGCCGGTCCGTGCCCGGCCATCCGTCTCATACCGCACCACGCCGACCGTCAGATGGATCTCATCCTCCGCCTCGGCCTGCGATGATGAAATTGAATAGAGCCTCGGGGTCAGTGGCCGGAGAATACCGGCAAAAGCCTGTGCTGAAGGCCGAGAAGGTGCCTGACGCAGCATTTCCGCGACAGGCGTGGTCTGCGCGTAATGCAGCGCGGCCTGCTTATCACTGATCAGAGCGGATAACACGTCATGTTGCGATAACTGTGCGTATTTGCTGACCGTCACCCCGTTATTCTGTGTGAGCTCCAGATGCCGGATCAATGCCTCGCGCAGGCTGCAGGTATTGCCGGATACGGTGATCTCCGCCGCCGCATCGGCATGCAGCAGGCTGATAATCTCATCCGCCAGTGCCGGATCATTCTCAAACCAGACCCCGAGCGAATCACCGGGCTGATAATGCAGACCGGAATCCCCCGCAGAAATTTCAATATGCCGCACATCTTTCAGTGAATTGCGGCCGGTAATTTTCTGATTAACGGAGAGAGATGCCGTCAGCGGTGCCTCTTTGCTGTAACGGTTTTCAGTGACACTGACCGCCTGAGCGGCAGTCTGCTGCGGATCTCCCGCCGCAATGCCCCGAGCTTTCAGCACCTGTGTCAGTGATTCAGTCCACGCCGCTGCCGCTGCCTGATAATCCACATCCGCATCCGTCCTCGGCACAAGCGCGGTCGCACCGGCCTTTGTCAGCTGAGTATCAAAATCGATTCCTGCCTGACAGAATTTTTCGTATGACGAATCCCCCAGCGAGAAAACAGCATAAGCGGTGCCGCTGAGATCCGGCCTTTTTGATGAATGCAGATATTTATAAAATGCCACCGCTTCTTCCGGTGGTTCACCGTCACCCTGCGTGGATGTCACAATAATGACAATCTTCTCCCGGGCGAGTTGCTTATATTTATAGTCTCCGGCATTCACTAAATTCACCGCGAGTTTCTCACTGAGAAAACGTCTTTTTAATTCTTCACATACGCGCCGTGCATTACCGGTTTGCGAGGCAGAAATAAGGGTAATAATCTCACGGTCTGTTGTATTTAATGCCGGGGAAATATCTGCCGGTACAGACGTATTCCCCCGTCCCCACAAATAACCGGATAACCAGGCCAGTTGCTGAGAGGTAAAACCTGCTGTTGCTGTCTGCAAAGCAGCAAGCTGCTCCGCAGAAACCGGAAATACCTGCTCCGGCGGTATCTGTGCTGCCATAATCCCGTTACTCCCGCATTGCTCATTGTGATTATTATTCCGTTATTTTCCAGGTTATCGCATTACGGCTTATTGAGAATAAGAAAATAAAGCCATAACTCATAACAAAATAATCTGATATATCATGATGATTATTTGCCAACCGTATATCTCCGGGTTACACACAGATAAACAATGCATTACGTATAAAAAAAATAATGACCCCACCCTTCATTTTAATGAAATAAGTATCTTTGCCGGGAATATTCTTCATGTATAACAAAAAGGAATTTCAATATAAAAAGTAATTCTTTCCCGGAATATATTCCATAACACTAAATAGATAACTATTCGTGACTTCGCAACGGAAGAGAACAATGTCGTTATATCAGCCTCAGAGAAAAAATAAATTAAAGGTGGTCATCTCTTTGCTGGCAGCACTGGTCATTATCAGCGGGTTTATTTACAGCCAGAAAGCACCGGCACCACCGGCAACAACGGAAAAACCGGTGGTAATCGCTTATCAGGCGATTATCGACCCCGGTAAAATCGCGCAGGCAAACCATACCTACGAAGCTGCCACCGGTAAACCGATCATCTGGAAGAAATTCGACAGCGGTGCCGATGTGCTGACCGCCCTGGCTGCCGGTGAAGCGGATATTGCCAATATGGGATCCGCACCGTTTACTGTTGCCGCCAGCCGCGGACTGCCGGTAGAGGTTTTTTATATTTCCGGCATCCCGGACACCGCCGAAGCACTGATTATCCGCAATGACCGTGATCCGTCCGGTGGGCTGGCCGGTAAAAAAATTGCTGTACCTTTTACCTCCACCGCTCATTACAGCCTGCTGGCAGCACTGGAACATCTGAATATTGATGAAAAATCCGTTCAGCTGGTCAATCTTCGCCCTGCTGACATTGTCGCGGCATGGGAGAGAGGCGATATTGACGCGGCGTATGTCTGGGAACCGGCCTTAAGTCAGCTGAAAGCCAACGGGCAGATCCGGATTTCCGGCCGTGATGTGCGGGCATGGGGAAAACCAACCTATGACCTGTGGGTCGCGGACAGCAACTTTGCCTCACAGCATCCTGATGTGCTGGCGCAGTTCGCCGCCGCTACTGACACTGAGGTTCAGTGGTATCAGCGGAATAAAAATACTATTACGGACTTTCCTGACATCACAGGCAAAATTGCACAGCTGACCGGTGCCCGCCCGGAAGATGTGGCAGGCGTGCTGGCGGGTAATGATTATCCCGCCCTGAAAGAGCAAAAACAGATCCTGACAACCACCCTGGCAGATGATATCCGCAATACCGCACTGTTTTTACAGCAGCAGGGCAGTATTGATTCGGTTAAAGATTCCTATGCCGGCAATATCAATACGGACGCTGTCACCACGGCAGCGGGGAAATAACAATGGCGGATATCGTACTGGAAAATATTGATCTGGTTTATCACGGTCAGCCGCAGACAACCTTATCCGGTATTGATTTAACCATTCCGGATAACGGTATTACCGTGATCCTCGGTGCTTCCGGCTGCGGGAAAACCTCGTTGCTGAATATTGTCGCCGGTTTTCTGCCCCCCTCCGGCGGAAAAATAACACGGGACGGAAACGAAATCCGGCATCCCGCCTCTGACAGAGTCGTGGTATTTCAGAATGATGCCCTCATGCCCTGGCTGAATGTCTATGAAAATGTCGCACTGGGACTGAAAATTAAAAAACTCGGTAAACAGGAAGAAAAAGCAGCGGTCGAAGAGAATCTGCAAAAAGTCGGATTACTGCATGCCATTACCGATAATATCTGGTCACTGTCCGGCGGAATGCGGCAGCGGGTCGGCATTGCCAGGGCACTGGCTGTAAAGTCTGATTTTATTCTGATGGACGAACCCTTCGGCGCACTCGATGCCGCCAACCGGGAGCAGATGCAAACCTTAATTCTGACCTTGTGGAAAAAACAGCAGAGTGCCTTTTTTATTATCACTCACGATATTGAAGAAGCACTGTTAATGGCGACGAAGCTGATATTAATGGCGCCGTCTCCGGGACGGATAATATCGGAAGAAGAACCCCCGTTTTATCAGCAGTGGTCAGATGGCAGGCCTGTCCGGCAAATTAAATCAGACCCGGCCTTTATTCATCACCGCGACACACTGTCAGACAAAATAATGGCATACCAGCGCGGTTAATTCACCGGTACGGAGTGACATCAATGGCAGATATAAATAAACAGAACCGCTACAGCCGTTTATTTCTCAGTATTGTGAGTTTATCCGTGCTGATTGCCGGCTGGTGGCTGATCACCGCATTGCAGTGGGTCAATCCGCTCTATTTACCCGCCCCGGCTCAGATAGGACACCAGTTTCTGGCGTTATCCGAATCCGGTTATATGAATGCCACGCTGTGGCAGCACCTGGCGGCCAGTCTTGACCGCATGCTCAAAGCGCTGCTTCTGGCGGTTATCACCGGGATCCCGCTGGGCGTACTGATGGGACTGAGTTCCCGGATACGCGGCATACTGGATCCGGTGGTTGAACTGTACCGCCCGGTTCCCCCGCTTGCCTATCTGCCGCTGATCGTGATCTGGTTCGGGATCGGGGAAACCACCAAGATCCTGCTGATCTGGCTGGCGATCCTTGCGCCGGTTCTGATTTCAACAATGCAGGGCATTATGGCTGCGCCGGGAAACCGGATCCGCGCTGTACAGTCTCTGGGGGCAAACCGGCTTCAGGTACTGAGATATGTGATCCTGCCGTCAGCACTGCCGCAGATGCTGACCGGCATCCGGATCGGCCTCGGCGTGGGCTGGTCAACCCTGGTGGCGGCAGAGCTGGTCGCGGCACAGCAGGGACTGGGGTTTATGGTGCAGTCCGCCGCGCAGTTTCTTAACACCGGCATCGTCATCACCGGCATCGCTGTGATTGCCGTGGTGGCGCTCGCCATCGAACTGGCATTGCGTCATTTGCAGCAGGCATTAGTGCCGTGGTACGGCAAAGAATCTTAACTGACAGAGAGGTCATGCATATGGAGATCCAACCGTTGACACCCGCCATCGGTGCGCTGGTCGGGGGTATTAACCTGAATAAAACGCCGGATGCCGCCACGCTGGCGGCATTACAGGATGCGTTACTGGAACATCAGGTACTGTTTTTCCGTCAGCAATATATTGAACCGGAAGCCCAGCGGGACTTTGCCGCTGCGCTGGGTGAACTGCATATCCATCCGGTTTATCCTTCCCACAAAGACGTGCGGGAACTGATTGTGCTCGACAGCCACCTGCTGGATCTGAAAGATAACGAACTGTGGCACACCGACGTGACATTTCTGGAAAAACCGGCCATGGGCTGTGTATTATCCGCCGTACAGGTTCCCCCTTTCGGCGGCGATACCCTGTGGGCCAGTCTGACCCGTGCTTATGATGATTTATCACCGCCGTTACAGGCATTTTTATCCGGCCTGACGGCGGAGCATGATATCAGCCTCTCGTTCCCGGACAGCCGCTTTGCGCAGACCGGCGAAGCAAAAGACGCGCTGGAAAAAGCCCGCCGTGATTTCCCGCCGAAACGCCACCCGCTGGTCAGAACCCATCCGGTTACCGGTAAGAAGAGCTTATTTGTGACCGAAGGTTTTACCCGCCGTATCTGTGAATTAAGTCCGGAAGAGAGTGATACATTGCTGACGTTCCTGTTTAAACACAGCACACAGCCGAAATATTTTGTCCGCTGGCACTGGCAGAACGGTGATATGGCCGTCTGGGATAACCGCTGCACCCAGCATCTCGCCAGTTTTGATTACGGCGATTTTCACCGCATTATGCACAGAGCAACCGTGATCGGTGATAAGCCGGTTTAAACACCTGTATAACATGACGCAGCCGGCGGCCCGGCGCGTCATGACCGGAAGCGATAAATAACCGCCTGATACCGCACCTGTTTATTTGTACCACATCATAAAATACCGCAATTACCCACATATAATTCGCCCGGATTATGCTATTCTGCCGGGAGTATTTTCTTCCCGTACTCACAACACCGGTTAAGGACTATGTGGTTTAAATTATTGCGCTCCGTTTTTATGGGACTTCTTGTGGCTGCCCTGCTTCTGGTCAGCGTCCCGTCTATTCGCCCGCAATTTGTGACCCAGTGGTTTACGAATCTGTTTAATAATGACGAACCGGTCAGCTACAACAAGGCAGTACGCCGTGCCGCACCTGCCGTGGTCAACGTTTACAGCAGTAGTATGGGCAGCCTCTCCCAGCAGGGCCCCGAGCTGAACTCCCTCGGCTCCGGCGTGATCATGAATGATCAGGGCTACATCCTGACCAACCAGCATGTGATTAGAAATGCCGATCAGATTCTGATCGCACTGCAATACGGCAATTACGGCCGCCTGTATGAAGGTATGCTGATTGGTGCGGATGATCTGACTGACCTCGCGGTGCTGAAAATCAATACCACCGATAAACTGCCGGTGATCCCGATCAACCCGAAACGTCAGTCCCATGTGGGTGATGTGGTGCTGGCGATCGGTAACCCGTTTAATGTCGGGCAGACAGTAAACCAGGGCATAATCAGTGCAATGGGCCGTGTCGGGCTGAGTCCGACCCGCCGCCAGAATTTTCTTCAGACTGATGCCTCGATTATGGCCGGTAACTCCGGCGGTGCCCTCGTCAATACTGAGGGCGAGTTAGTCGGCATCAATACCATGTCTTACGACAGCAACGATCCGTCACGGATGAGTGACAGCATCGGGCTGGCGATCCCCGCAGAGCTTGCCCTGCGCATTATGAATAAACTGATAAAAGACGGCCGTGTGATCCGGGGCTATATCGGCATCACTTCCAAAGAGCTGCCGCCGATCCGGACTAACAACAGTGATATCAATCAGATAACCGGTCTGCGGGTCTTTCAGGTTGCCCGTGACGGCCCGGCGGATAAAGGCGGGATTCAGGTCGGGGATATCATCACCAGCGTCAATAACAAGCCAAGCACCTCACCACTGGAAATGATGGATCAGGTGGCGGAACTGAGCCCGGGCAGTGTTGTGCCGGTCACCCTGTTGCGTAATGGTCAGATGCGGTCTGTCGATGTGACCATCGAAGAGTTCACGCCTTCCCCCGGCGGACAGGAATAAGGCACAAAAAAAGAGCGGATATCCGCTCTTTTCTGTTTATCACTTATATCAGGGAATTACTCTGCTGAATGAATACGTTCGATATCCGCACCCAGGCCGCGTAATTTCTCTTCAATATGCTCATAACCGCGATCGATATGATAAATACGATCAACGATTGTGGTGCCTTCCGCGATACAACCCGCCAGTACCAGGCTTGCAGATGCGCGCAGATCGGTCGCCATCACCTGAGCACCGGACAGTTTTTCCACGCCGTGACACAGCACAGAATTACTTTCAATTTCCGCATGTGCACCCATACGGATCAGTTCCGGAATGTGCATAAAGCGGTTTTCAAAGATGGTTTCCGTGATCATGCCGGATCCTTCCGCCACCAGGTTCAGCAGGCTGAACTGCGCCTGCATATCTGTCGGGAAACCCGGATGCGGCGCGGTACGGAAGGTGACCGCTTTCGGACGCTGCCCTTTCATATCCAGGCTTATCCAGTCGTCACCGGTTTTGATTTCCGCCCCGGCTTCGCGCAGCTTGGCCAGCACGGCATCCAGCGTATCCGGCTTGGCGTTACGGCACAGAATTTTACCGCGTGAAACCGCTGCGGCGATCAGGAATGTGCCGGTTTCAATACGATCCGGCACAACGGTGTGAGAGCCGCCGCCGAGGCGTTCAACACCGTCAATCACCACGTGGTCAGTCCCTGCACCGGTGATTTTGGCACCCAGCGCATTCAGGAATGCAGCGGTATCTTCAATTTCCGGTTCACGGGCCGCGTTTTCGATAACGGTTTTGCCTTTTGCCAGCGCTGCCGCACACATAATAGTGATGGTGGCACCCACACTGACTTTATCCATCACGATAGTGTTGCCGGTCAGACGACCGTCCACTTCCGCTTTGACATACCCTTCATCGAGGGTGATTTTCGCCCCTAACTGCTCTAAGCCGGTGATATGCAAATCAACCGGACGGGCACCGATAGCACAGCCGCCCGGCAGAGAAACCTGACCGTGACCAAAACGGGCCACCAGCGGCCCCAGCGCCCAGATAGACGCGCGCATGGTTTTGACCAGATCATAAGGTGCGCAATATTCATTAATCGCAGAAGCATCCACACGCAGTGTGGTTCCCTGACGCTCAATTTTGGCACCCAGCCGCGTTAACAGCTTCACAGAGGTGTCGATATCCCGCAGTTCCGGCACATTGTGTAACTCAACCGGCTCTTCCGCCAGAATTGCCGCGAACAGGATAGGCAATGCCGCATTTTTTGCCCCTGAGATAGTCACTTCGCCCTGAAGAACGGAAGGACCTTTTACCCGAAATTTATCCATCTGTAGACACTCTCATTATCATTAATTGCTGCCGCGTGACTTATCACTGTATTGTCAGCCGCCGCGGTTACAGCCCGCTCAGTTTACGATCCCGTTCCCACTGAGCCGGGGTATAGGCTTTGATAGACAACGCGTGGATACGGTTATCCGCAATATATTCCATCAGCGGCGCATACACGGCCTGCTGCTGTTTAACGCGGCTCATGCCGTCAAAAAGATCGCCGACAGCGATCACCTGAAAATGGCTGCCGTCACCGGTCACAATTGCGTCAGTAAGTGCTAACTTATCCATCAGCACCTGTTTGATTTCGTTCGTATCCATAATTTCTCAAATTGGTTATCAGATTGTGTGTTATAGGCACTATCGTAATCGAATATGCCCCGCTCTTAAACCATTAAAAATGCCTCCGGCTGTAGTGACACAGGCGGAGGCAGTTACCTTACGGAAAATAACGGCAAATAAGTATCTGTCCTGCCGTTATTTACATTATTTTTAATTCACGCGTTCTGACTGAATTCGAACTCAACACCGTAGAGTGACATCAGCATCTGCAAGTTAGCGCTTACTCCGGATAACACAAACGGTGCTTTCGGACGCTCTCCCCGCAGACGGACCAGCATAGCCAGCCCGGCGGAATCCACATGACTGAGACCGGAAACATCCACCGTCTGCACGGCGCTCATCTGCTGCTGACGTGCATTCCAGAACGACAGCAGTGTATCGCGATCCAGTTCCCCGTTCAGGGCGAGGGTTTCACCCTGTTTTTCCCACGTCAGCGCAGCTGTCATTATTTCTGATCCAGGGTAATCGGGGTTTTCGCACTGCGCTCAAGCTCCGCAGTCAGGCCATCAACCCCTTTCTGACGCAGAATAGATGCCCACTCATTTTGTTTGGTGGTGATCATGCTCACACCTTCAGCAATCATGTCATACGCCTGCCAGTGACCGGTTTTGGTATTTTTACGCCACTGGAAATCCAGACGGATTGGCGGACGCCCGCCCGGCTCGGTCAGTGTCACACGGATAGCCACGATGGTTTTATCACCCAGCGGCTGTGCCGGATCAATCTGATAAGTCTGGTTGGTGTACATTGCCAGTGCCTGGCCGTATGCCTGGGCCAGATACGCCTCAAAGGCTTTGAAATAGGCGTCGCGCTGTGCCGGTGTCGCATCTTTGTAGTAAGAGCCTAACACCAGTGCACCGGCGTATTTGATCTGCACATACGGCAGTAATTCTTCCTGAACCACGGTGCGCAGATAGTCCGGGTTCTGCCGGATTTGCGCCTGGTCTGCTTTCAGACGGCTGAAGGTTTTCGCCGCCGCATCATTCATCAGTGTATACGGGTTTGTCTGGTCAACAGCGCCGGCAAACGGGGCTATCACCACCAGCATTGCCGCTATCAGTAAACGCTTAAACATAATCAACTCCTGATTAATCACCGGCACTTTCCGCCGTGAAGGTGTCTTCGGTAAACAGTATTATGCAGGATGTCCGCCCCTGCGGGCAAAAACATCCGCTTTTACATTACTTTTCGTATCAGTGCTGTGCAGCCGGTGCCGCTTCCGGGGTATTACCCCCTTCGCCGTCACCGCTCTTATACAGGAACTGACCGATTAAATCTTCCAGCACCATCGCCGGTTTGGTGTCCTGAATACGGCTGCCGTCTTTCAGCATCTCAGTCATCGGCAGATCCGGGTCTGTTGTATTCTCAAACCCTTTACTGAGTGCCAGATACTGCTCACCCAGCAGACCGGAGGTGCGGATAGACAACGAACTGGTGTCCGGAATCTGATCATACTGACTGTAGATATCCAGCGTCACTTCCGGTTTATAGTCCTTGTCCAGACGGATGTCATTGACGCGGCCAATCACCACACCGCCGATTTTTACCGGTGAACGGGCCTGCAGGCCGCCGATATCATCAAAGGTGGCAGACACGCGGTAGGTTTTTTCGCTGCCGACAGAGCGGATATCCGCCACTTTCAGTGCCAGGAAGATAATCGCCGCAATGGCAATTAAGACGAAAAGCCCGACCCAAACTTCATTTTTCTTGCTTTGCATTGTTTAATTCCCGAACATCAGTGCCGTAAGCACAAAATCTAACCCTAACACGGCAAGCGATGAATGAACGACCGTGCGTGTTGTTGCCCGACTAATCCCTTCAGACGTCGGAATAGCGTCATACCCGTTATACAGGGCAATCCAGGTGACGGTGAAGGCGAAAACCACACTCTTGTAAATGCAGTTCATCACATCCTTCTGCCAGTCCACATTGGCCTGCATGGAAGCCCAGTAGAACCCTTCATCGATCCCTTTCCAGTCCACCCCGACCATGACCCCGCCAAGAATACCCACGGCGACAAAAATCATGGATAACAGCGGCATGCTGATCAAACCGGCCCAGAAGCGCGGTGCGATCACACGGCGCAGCGGATCGACCGCCATCATTTCCAGGCTGGATAACTGTTCTGTGGCTTTCATCAGCCCGATTTCCGCTGTCAGTGCGGAACCGGCGCGTCCGGCAAACAGCAGAGCGGTCACCACCGGCCCCAGTTCACGCAGCAGCGACAGCGCCACCATCATGCCGAGACTGGCTTCCGCACTGAAGGTTTTCAGAACCAGATATCCCTGTAAGGCCAGAACCATCCCGATAAACAGCCCGGACACTGAAATAATCAGCAGGGACTGCACACCGACGCTGTACAGCTGCTTACGCAGCAGCGGCCACTGCCGGGCAAACTGCGGTTTGCCGAACAGCGCACGGAACAGCATGTATCCTGACCGCCCGAAAGACGCGCATGTCGCTAACGCGCGGCGTCCCAAAGCAGCAAGTGCCTGTGTCAACATGTCTCGTTTATCCTAATAAATCTGATTGGTAATCACCCGCCGGATAGCGGAAAGGAACCGGCCCGTCAGCAATACCATCCAGGAACTGGCGCACGCGCGGTTCGGTGTTCTCCTGCAACTCTTCTGCGGTGCCCTGTGCAATCACGGACTGCTCCGCGACGATATAAGCCTTATCCGCAATACTGAGCACTTCCGGCACATCGTGAGAGACCACAACGCAGGTTACACCCAGCGACTGATTGAGTTCATCAATCAGTTTTACCAGCACACCCATGGTAATCGGATCCTGGCCGACAAACGGCTCATCAAACAGGATAAGATCCGGATCCAGTGCAATGGCCCGCGCCAGTGCCGCACGACGCGCCATTCCGCCGGAAAGTTCAGACGGCATCAGGTTTGCCGCCCCCCGTAAACCGACCGCTTCCAGTTTCATCATCACGGTTGTCCGGATCAGGGATTCCGGCAGCCGGGTATGTTCACGCAGCGGGAACGCCACGTTGTCATAGACTGTCATATCGGTAAATAACGCCCCGGACTGAAACAGCATGCTCATTTTACGGCGCGACTGATACAGTTTGCTGCGGGAGAGTGCCGGGATATTATCACCGTCAAACCAGATTTCACCGCTGTCCGGGCGCAGCTGCCCGCCAATCAGACGCAACAGCGTGGTTTTCCCGATCCCGGACGGCCCCATAATCGCGGTCACTTTGCCGCGCGGCACATCCAGGCTGATATCATTAAACAGCATGCGCGAACCGCGCCGGAAACACATGTTCCGGATCTCAATAATATTTTCCGTCTGTCGGTTCATGACCTCACAACCTTAACGTTATGTTTTTCGTGTTTTTACAACACATACAGGACTGACCCATCATAATATAAAAAAATCCGGCAGTTTTCGCCTTTAAATGCGGGTGTTACTGTCTGAATTATTTATCCCCCCTGAGTAACGGGGCATAAATAGTGTGATACACAAGTATATCAGCATTTAACATTAACGCCCTGCCGGGTACAAAACGTCTGTTTTACTTTTGCGCCTCAGCCCGTACAATACCCTCAATTTCCCGCATTTCATTATTTCTGACTGTTTTTCAGCCCGGAGGAGAGCCATGTTACTCACCAGCATCCTTTTACTGACCGGGCTGATTCTGCTGGTTTATGCCTCTGACCGGATTGTGTACGGTGCCGCGGTATTTTCCCGCGCGCTCGGCATCTCCCCGTTTATCACCGGTATTCTGGTGGCCGGTCCCGGCACGTCGCTGCCGGAACTGCTGACCTCCGCCGGTGCGGTCCTTGAAGGGCAGCCGGATCTGGCGCTCGGCACCATTATCGGTTCCAATATTATCAATTTACTGCTGATTGCAGGGCTTGCCGCCCTTATCCGTCCGCTGAGTGTGCAGTCTGCGGTGCTGCGCCGTGAGCTTCCGCTGATGCTGGCGGTAATGGCGCTGTTCGGGCTGTTTATCTGGTCCGGCGGTATCACGCGGGTTCAGGGCGGGTTTCTGGTGCTTGCGGGGCTCGCCAGTCTCTGGCTGGTGGTGAAAATTGCCGCAATGGCGCGGCGGGATCAGTATGACGGCTTCACAACTGAACAAAACCATGAACTGCCGCAGGAAAATAATTTGCCGGTTGCTTTATTGTGGCTGGTCGCCGGGTTGCTGATTATGCCGGTGGCGGTCCGGATTGTGATCGATAACGCCTCTGCATTCACCCGCTATGCGGAGATCAGCGGGCGCATCACCGGGCTGACTATCCTGGCTATCGGTACAAGTCTGCCGGAACTGTGCACCACGATTGCGGCGGCAGTCAAAGGTGAAAAAGATATCGCACTGGGGAACCTTATCGGCGCGACACTGTTTAATACCACGGTCGTCGCGGGGATCCCGGCGCTGTTAGCCACCGCGCCGATGGCGACAGACCGTTTTATGACCGATTTCGCCGTAATGATCGCGGCCGGTGTGTTATTTATTTTCTTTGCGGCCGGCCGGAACCAGCGGCTGAACCGGCTGAAAGGCATTATTCTGCTCAGCGCCTTCACCGCCTGGCTGATAAGTCTTTTTACCGGCTGATAAGTGTCAGCCATTAATACACAGACAGATACTGAAAGTGAGAAAAAACTGATGTCCCGAACTGATTTTCAACTAACAGGTAAACGTGTCCTCCGGATTGAACGTGAAGGTCTCGCGTCACTCGAACAGTATATTAATGATGATTTCGATAAAGCCTGTGAACTGATATTCCGCTGTGAAGGCAAAGTGATCATCATGGGGATGGGAAAATCCGGTCATATCGGTCATAAAATGGCCGCGACATTTGCCAGCACCGGCACCTCCTCCTTCTTTGTGCATCCGGGCGAAGCCGCGCACGGCGACCTGGGGATGGTCACAAAGAAAGATGTGGTTATTGCGATTTCAAACTCCGGTGAATCCTCAGAAATTCAGGCGCTGATCCCGGTTATCAAACGTCAGAACATCCCGCTTATCTGCATGACCGGCAACCCGGACAGTACCATGGGGAAAGCGGCGGATGTCCATCTGTGTATTAAAGTTCCGCAGGAAGCCTGCCCGCTCGGCCTGGCGCCGACCACCAGCACCACCGCCACGCTGGTGATGGGGGATGCACTGGCGATTGCCTTATTGCAGGCCCGCGGCTTTACCGCTGAAGATTTTGCCCTCTCGCATCCGGGCGGTGCGCTCGGCCGCAAACTGCTGTTACTGGTTTCCGACCTGATGAACACCGGGGATGATATCCCGCATGTGCCGAAAACCGCCTCACTGCGCGAAGCACTGGTGGAAATCACCCGTAAAAAACTGGGTATGACCGTGATTTGTGATGATGACATGATCATTCAGGGCATTTTCACTGACGGTGACCTGCGCCGGATTTTCGATGCGGGCACCGACCTCAATAACTGCCGGATTGCCGATGTGATGACCCCGGGCGGGATCCGCATCAAAGCCAATACCCTGGCGGTTGAGGCACTGAATTTAATGCAGTCCCGTCATATCACCTCTTTATTAGTCACAGAAGGTGATAAACTGCTCGGTGTACTGCATATGCATGATCTGCTCCAGGCCGGGGTGGTATAAGGACTGACGATGACACAAATTACCACTATTGACACCTGCTATGGCCCGATAGCGCAAACAGTAATGGAAAAAGCCGGTAAAATACGGCTTCTTATCTGTGATGTGGACGGCGTGATGTCTGACGGCCTGATTTATCAGGGCAACAGCGGTGAAGAACTGAAGGCATTTAATGTCCGTGACGGCTACGGTATCCGCTGCCTGCTGACCTCCGGCGTAGAAGTGGCTATAATTACCGGCCGCAAAGCAAAATTACTGGAAGATCGTGCCAATACACTCGGCATTACACATCTTTACCAGGGACAGAGCGATAAGCTTTTGGCGTATCGCGAACTATTAGCTAAACTGGCGATTCGCCCCGGCGAAGTCGCCTATATCGGCGATGACCTGATTGACTGGCCGGTCATGGCAGAGGTCGGCTTATCCGCCGCAGTTGCGGATGCCCACCCGTTATTGTTACCCAAAGCGGATTATGTTACACAGATTGCAGGCGGCCGCGGCGCTGTCCGCGAATTGTGTGATCTGATTCTGCTGGCACAAAATAAGCTGGATGCGGCGAAAGGCCTGTCCGTCTGAAAAGTATTTTATTGGTTATAATGGCTTTATCAGGGATCTCATGAGTAAATTTAAGCTTTGGCTGATCATTATTCTGGCACTTATTGCCCTCGGTCTGCTCGGCTGGAACCTGTCGGTCACCCGTTCAGGTGACGCCGACGGCAGAATTGTGGAAGACGGTACGCCGACGTATAAAACCCAAACGTCCTCAACCCTGGCTTACGAACCGACAGGGCTGCTGGCGTACCGGCTGAATGCGGATGATGTGCAGAACTTTGCTCAGGAAAAAGTAACATGGTTTACTAATCCGGTGCTGACCACCTACGATCCTGATAAAACCGCCACCTGGACTATCCGGGCAAAGCGGGCCAAATTAACCAATGACAGAATGTTATATTTATACGGTGATGTGCAGGTTGACAGCCTGACCACCGATACGCAGCTCAGGCAGATCACCACGGATAACGCCGAAGTCAATCTGATAACCCAGGATGTGAGTTCTGACGACAAAGTCACCATCACGGGCACAGGACTGCGTTCCGCCGGATTGCAGATGCGGGGTAATTTACGCAGTCGTAATGCGGAACTGATCAAAGATGTACAGACTTACTATGAGATCCCAAATGAAAGCAAACATCCTTAATACTCTGATTGCAACAGCAATTCTGGCCGTCAGTGTCCCTGCTTTGGCGTTAAAAGAAGATACACAGCAGCCGGTGACGGTAACATCATTAAAACAAGCCCTTGATTTAGAAAAAAATATCACCACATTTACGGATAATGTTGTGGTAAAACAGGGAACGATTGATGTCCGCGCTGACAAAGTGGTGGTCACCCGTCCGGGCGGCGATTCCAATAAAATGGTGATCGAAGCATTCGGTAATCCGGTGACGTTCTACCAGATGCAGGATAACGGCAAGCCAATCAAAGGACGCGGCAGCAAACTGCGTTACGAAATGGCCAATGAGCTGGTCACGCTGACCGGTAATGCCTACCTGGAACAGCTGGACAGCAATATCACCGGTGACAAGATTACCTATGTGGTGCCGACACAACAAATGCAGGCATTCAGTGACAAAGGCAAACAGGTGACTACCGTACTGCTGCCGTCACAGATTCAGGAAAAAGGCCCGGCGGCAACCGGCCAGAAAGGTAAGTAACGATTTATGGCAAAATTAATTGCAAGCAAATTAGCCAAAGCCTACAAAGGGCGCAAAGTCGTCGAAGATGTGACGCTTGAAGTCAGTTCCGGCGAAATCGTCGGGCTGCTCGGCCCGAACGGTGCCGGGAAAACCACGACCTTCTATATGGTCGTGGGTATTGTTCCCCGTGATGCCGGTGCAATAAGCATCGATGATGAAGATATTTCCCTGCTGCCGCTGCACGAACGTGCCCGCAAGGGGATTGGCTATCTGCCGCAGGAAGCCTCTATTTTCCGTCGTCTGACGGTATGGCAGAACCTGATGGCGGTGCTTGAAATCCGCAAAGATCTGAACAATGATGAACGCCGGGACAGGGCGGAAGAGCTGATGGAAGAGTTCCATATCAGTCATCTGCGCGATAGCCTGGGCCAGTCACTGTCCGGGGGTGAACGCCGCCGTGTGGAAATTGCCCGCGCGCTGGCCGCCAACCCGAAATTCATCCTGCTGGATGAACCGTTTGCCGGTGTTGACCCGATTTCCGTTATTGATATTAAAAAGATTATTCAGCACCTCCGTGATTACGGACTCGGCGTCCTGATCACTGACCACAACGTCCGCGAAACACTGGATGTCTGTGAACGGGCTTACATTGTCAGCCAGGGTCATATGATCGCCCACGGCAGCCCGGAATCCATTCTGAATAATGAGCAGGTTAAACGTGTTTATTTGGGCGAAGGTTTCCGCCTGTAATGCCGTAAGGAGCCCGTGTCCGTAATGAAGCAGAGTCTGCAGCTTAAACTCAGCCAGCAACTGGCGATGACGCCACAACTTCAGCAGGCTATCCGTTTGTTGCAGCTTTCCACGCTTGAACTCCAGCAGGAGATCCGCGAGGCGCTGGAATCTAACCCGTTGCTGGAACTTGATGATAACCATCAGGAAATTGACACGCCTGCTGAATCTGAAACACAAAAAGAACTGGACAGCGCCGAAGCACTCGAGCAAACCGCCATGCCGGATGATCTGCCGCTGGATGCGCAGTGGGAAGAAATCTACACCGCCGGTACGCCGTCCGGCACCGGCAATGATTACGGCGACGATGAACTGCCGCTCTATCAGGGCGAAACCACCGAGACCTTACAGGATTATCTGATCTGGCAGGCCCGCCTGACCCCCTTTACCGAAACCGATGCCGCGATTGCCTTCTCAATCATTGATGCGATTGATGAAACCGGCTATCTGACCGTCTCTGTCGATGATATCCGCCTGAGTATCGGTGACGATGACGTCACCACCGAAGATGTCGAAGCGGTACTCAAGCGCATTCAGCGTTTTGATCCGGTGGGTGTGGGCGCCCGCGATCTGCGGGAATGTCTGATGGTGCAGCTGAAAATTCTGCCGCCGGAGACCCCGAGCCTGAAAGAAGCCCTTGCTATCACGGATCAGCATCTGGCATTGTTGGGGAACCGGGATTTCCGGACCCTGGGCCGTGTAACCAAACTGAAAGAAGAGGCGCTGAAATCCGCCATTGATCTGATTCAGTCACTGGAACCGCGTCCGGGCCTGGTAGTCAACACCGGAGAATCAGAGTATGTTATTCCTGACGTCCTCGTGAGAAAACACGGCGAACGCTGGACAGTGGAACTCAATTCCGACAGCATTCCCCGTCTGCGGGTTAATAATCACTATGCCGCAATGGGTTCGCGGGCCCGCAGTGAGAGCGACAGTCAGTTTATCCGCAACAATTTGCAGGAAGCAAAGTGGCTCATTAAAAGTCTGGAAAGCCGGAACGATACGCTGCTCAGAGTCGCGACCTGTATTGTGGAAGAGCAACAGGCGTTCTTTGAACAGGGCGAAGAATATATGAAGCCCATGGTGCTGGCTGATATCGCACTGCGGGTTGAGATGCATGAATCCACGATTTCCCGGGTGACAACGCAGAAATTTCTGCACAGTCCGCGGGGGATCTTTGAACTGAAGTACTTTTTCTCCAGCCACGTCAGTACTGACAGCGGGGGCGAGGCGTCCTCCACCGCCATCCGTGCACTGGTGAAAAAACTGGTTGCCGCCGAGAATCCGGCGAAACCGCTCAGCGACAGCAAACTGACCGACATGCTTGCCGAACAGGGTATTCAGGTCGCCAGACGGACTGTCGCAAAATATCGCGAGTCGTTATCCATCCCGCCCTCAAATCAGCGTAAACAGCTGATCTGATACACATTGAGAAGGAAGACACTATGGAATTACAAATTACCGGCCACAACGTTGAAATTACAGATGCATTACGTGAGACTGTGACAGCCAAGTGTAAAAAACTGGAGCAGTTTTTCGATAAAATCAACAGCGTTCAGGTGATCCTTAAGGTTGAGAAAGTCAGTAAAATTGCGGAGGCAACGGCTCAGGTAAACGGTGCGGATCTTCACGCCTCAGCGGAAAAAGAGGATATGTACGCGGCAATTGATGAGATGGCAGAAAGACTCGGCCGCCAGCTGT
Source organism: Morganella morganii H1r (assembly GCF_000633515.1). Lineage (GTDB taxonomy): Bacteria > Pseudomonadota > Gammaproteobacteria > Enterobacterales > Enterobacteriaceae > Morganella > Morganella morganii_B. The sequence continues at coordinate 256,598 of NZ_AYMP01000004.1, forward strand.
CCAAACACAAAGAAAAACTGAGAAACCGGTAAACTTTCTGCATCCGGGTGCATGACTGAATTAACAGTCTGAATTTTCTCAGGAAAAAGCAGTGCTCTGATCCCGGTTACCATGGTGGTTGCCGGGATTCTGATCCTAAGTGAACAATGAAATGAATAACGAAGCAAATTTGTCCCTGAGCGATGTACTGAGTATCAGCTGTACACGCAATAATATTCACTGTACCAGTAAGAAGCGCGCACTGGAGATTATCAGTGAACTGGCTGCCACCGCGCTGGCGCTGCCGGAAAACACGCTGTTTGAGGCACTCCTTACACGGGAAAAAGTCGGGACAACCGGTATCGGTGGCGGGATTGCCATCCCCCACGGAAAACTGGATAAAAGCGAGGCGCAAACCGCCTGCGGCGTATTTTTACATCTGGAGCAACCTATCGCGTTTGATGCGATTGATAATCAGAATGTGGACATTCTGTTTGCGTTATTTGTTCCGTCTGATCAGTGTCAGACGCATTTACACACACTGTCGTTAGTGGCCAAAAAACTGGCTGACAAAGCGCTCTGCCGCCGGTTGCGTCAGGCGCAAAGCGATGAAGAGCTGTACAGTATCATCACAGAGTGATGATAACCGGCTGACGACAACGGATAATGGCGTATTGCCATTGAAAGAGAAACGATAGGGAGTCCCCTCATGGTGCTGATGATTGTCAGCGGCCGCTCTGGTTCGGGTAAATCTGTTGCCCTGCGGGCGCTGGAAGATATGGGTTTCTACTGCGTTGATAACCTGCCGGTCACTCTTCTGCCGGAGCTTGCCGCTACCCTGGCAACACGCGATATCTCTGCCGCAGTGAGTATTGACGTCCGCAATATGCCGGAGTCCCCGGAAGTCTTTGAGGAAGCCCTGACCAGATTACCGGACAGTTTCTCACCCCAGCTGCTGTTCCTGGATGCGGATCGCAACACCCTGATCCGCCGTTACAGTGATACACGCCGTCTGCATCCCCTCTCCAGCAAAAATCTCTCGCTGGAAAGTGCGATTGACGAAGAGAGCGATCTGCTGGAGCCGCTGCGTTCCCGTGCCGATCTGATTATCGATACCTCTGAGATGTCAGTGCATGAACTGGCAGAAATGCTGAGAACCCGCCTGCTCGGCAAGCGCGAACGCGAGCTGACCATGGTGTTCGAGTCGTTCGGCTTTAAACACGGCATCCCGATTGATGCGGATTATGTGTTTGATGTCCGTTTTCTGCCGAACCCGCACTGGGATCCGAAACTGCGTCCGATGACCGGTCTGGATAAACCGGTGGCGGCGTTCCTCGACCGCCATACCGAAGTACACAACTTTATTTACCAGACCCGCAGTTATCTGGAACTGTGGCTGCCGATGCTGGAAACCAACAACCGCAGCTACCTGACCGTCGCTATCGGCTGTACCGGCGGCAAACACCGTTCTGTCTATGTGGCGGAACAGCTGGCGGATTACTTCCGCTCACGCGGGAAAAACGTGCAGTCGCGCCACCGGACCCTGGAAAAACGGAAGTAATCCATGACCATCCGTTGTCAGGTTGAAATCAAAAACCGGCTTGGGCTGCATGCCCGGCCGGCCATGAAACTGTTTGAACTGATCCAGACCTTCCGGTCAACGGTGGTATTCCGTAATAAGCAAAATGAAGAAGCCCGGGCAGACAGTGTGCTTGCCATGCTGATGCTGGATTCCGAACAGGGCAGTTTTATTGAAGTGGAAGCAACAGGGCCTGATGAAAATTCTGCCATTGAGGCAATTATTTCCCTTTTTGATTCAGGTTTTGATGAAGATTAGTTATACTAACCGAAATATTTTACTTAAAGAAAACTGATACGCTGTTTCGTTCACGCAGCCCGGCGGTTCGTGATCCTGATCTCTTTCCTTTCCGGAGAGAACAGCCTACTATCAGATTAATTATCAAATGAGCACCCCCCTCCTTCTGGTGTGGGGGTGTTCTTTTGTATTGGAAATGATTTGGAGTGTGGTATGAAAAAGCCCAATATAATTATTAATGAGCTGGACGCGGAGCGTCTGGATATGCTGCTGGAACAGCCTGCTTATGCTGACAATCCGGTGGCTGAAGCCCTGAATGACGAGTTAGATCGCGCGGAAATTCTGCCGCCTGCAGAAATGCCGGCCACGGTTGTGACGATGAACAGCCGCGTGCGCTTTGAAGATTTATCGAGCGGGAAAGAGAGTATCCGTACCCTGGTGTACCCGGCATCGCTGAAAGACAGTGCAGAACAGCTGTCTGTGATGGCACCGCTGGGAGCTGCGTTACTCGGGCTTTCTGTCGGCGATGAGATCTCATGGGAACTGCCGAACGGTGAAGCAACGCGCGTAAAAGTATCAGAAATTATCTATCAGCCTGAAGCTGCCGGTGAGTTACACCGTTAATCTGCTTTAAGCCTGCTCTGCGTCCGTTTCAGGCAATCTGCGGGCGCAGCTTCCATTTTCCCTTCTTTTTCTGCATGATGGCTTATCTTTCCTCTTTCCGGAGCCACTATGTCAACATTCAGTCTGCTGCACGTTCTTGCCTTTTCCCCGTTAACAGAATCCCCGCTGCCACTGGTGCTTAATTTCGAAAACCAGTTATTTATGCTCACAAAGGGCCTGATCATGCTGATGATATAGTGCTGTGCTTCTTTCCGGCATAAAAAACCCTGACATAAAAGTCAGGGTTTTTTATTTTAATGCACTAAAACACTTACTGCCCCGCAATACTCATTTCCGGCAGCCAGACTGAGCCGCACTGAATATTGCTGCGGGTTTCAATATCGTCGCCGGTGGCAATAATGTTGGCCCACATGTCTTTCAGGTTGCCGGCAATGGTGATTTCACTGACCGGATACTGAATCTCGCCGTTTTCCACCCAGAAACCGGATGCGCCGCGGGAGTAATCACCGGTGATTCCGCTGACACCCTGTCCCATCAGTTCGGTCACCACCAGACCAGTGCCCATTTCCCGGAGCATGTCATCAAACCCCAGCCCCTGACCGGCAATGTGCCAGTTGTGAATACCGCCTGCGTGACCGGTACTTTTCAGCCCCAGTTTACGCGCGGCGTAGGTGGTCATCAGCCAGTTATTCAGAACGCCGTTTTCGATAATCAGGCGATCCTCGGTGCGGACCCCCTCGCTGTCAAACGGGGTGGAGGCCAGGCCGCCGATCACATGCGGCAGTTCGCGGATAGTCAGCCAGTCCGGCAGGATCTGTTTACCGAGGCTGTCGAGCAGGAAGGTGGATTTGCGGTACACGGAGGTGCCGCTGATCGCGCCGACCAGATGCCCGAACAGGCCGGTTGCCACTTCCGGGGCAAAAATCACCGGCGCTTTCTGTGTTGCCAGTTTGCGCGGCGCAAGGCGGGACAACGTCCGCCGGGCACACTCTTCCCCCACCCACTGTGCGGATTTCAGGTCATCCAGCTTACGGGCAATGGTGTAAGCGTAATCACGCTCCATATCGCCGTTCTCTTCCGCGATCACACAGGCGGACATGGAGTGACGGCTGCTGCAGTAGCTTTGCAGCATACCCAGCGTGTTACCGAACACCCGGATGCCGTAATGGCTGTTAAAGCTGCCGCCTTCTGTGTTGGTGATGCGCGGGTCGGCACTCAGCGCCGCTTTTTCCGCATTGGCAGCGTAGTCGATCGCCTGGTCAGCACTCACTTCGGACGGATAAAACAGTTGCAGATCCGGTGCCTCAAAAGCCAGCAAATCACGATCTGCCGGGCCGGAACACGGATCTTCAGATGTATATTTCGCAATATCGATCGCCGCCTGTACGGTACGGGCAATCGCCTCTTCGCTTAAATCTGTGGAGGATGCGCTGCCTTTGCGCTGGTTATGATACACCGTGATCCCCAGTGCACCGTCACTGTTAAACTCGACATTCTCCACCTCACCCATACGGGTGCTCACACTCATCCCGGTGGTCCGGCTGACAGCAACTTCGGCGCTGTCACACCCTTTCTGTGCAATACTCAGTGCCTGCGAAACCGCTTGTTCCAGGCGCGTACGCTGCGCCATAATCTGAGAAGTGATATTCATCAATCAGGTTCCAATTCAATAAATTAAGGGGCCGTCAGCTAATCAGACAGCTGAATAGGTGTTATCCGGCCTTTTCCCCGGTTACAATACGCAATAATCAAATGTTAACACTCACAAACACAGAGATCATCCGGCACCCGCCGCTCTGTGTTTCGCCACAGGAAATACTATTATGGCAAAGCAGCCTGAAGACTGGTTTGAAGAACCCGATGCACTTCCTCAGGAGGAAGAGGATGACGAGATAATCTGGGTCAGCAAAAGCGAAATTAAACGCGATGCGGAAGCCCTGAAAAAACTCGGTGCTGAACTGGTTGCACTGAGCAAAACCCAGCTGGAACGTATTCCGCTGGATGAACAGCTGCTCGAGGCCATCCTGCTTGCACAAAAAATCAAGCGCGAAGGCCTGCGCCGTCAGTTACAGCTCATCGGTAAACTGCTGCGGGCCCGTGACCCGGAGCCGATTACCACCGCACTCGACAAACTGAAAAACCGCCATAACCAGCAGGTTGTCCTGCTGCATAAACTCGAAGATCTGCGCGAACGCCTGGTCACCGGTGATGATACCGTGACGGAAGAAGCCGTTGCGCTGTTCCCGCACCTTGATCGCCAGCAGCTGCGTACGCTTATCCGCAATGCGAAAAAAGAGCGCGAAGGCAATAAACCGCCGAAAGCTTACCGCCAGCTGTTCCAGTATCTGAAAGAACTGGCAGAAAGCGCTTAATCCGCCGTCATGGTCAGGGGGGTCAGCACCAGCTGAATATCCCCCGGCCACTCTTCCTCCGCATCCCGGCAGGTGCCGATAATGGCTGAAAACAGCCGCCGCTGACGTGCGGTAATATGTTCAAACGCCAGTATCACCGGCAGATCAATCCCGCCTGTCAGCACGTCCCACAGTGCATCCGTGTTACACCCGAAGTACGGCAGCTGAAATTTATCACTGAACTGCTGATAAAAATCGTCTGTTGTCCGGATGGTACGGAAATCAAAACGCACAATGCTGATATCAGGTGTCATGGATTAATTGGCCTGCTGAAAGGAACGGTAATGATCGGTGGTGACATAAATCAGCCCGTCCCCGGAATAAAGCAGACGATCACTGCCGCGATGACCGCAGTTATAGTTAATATCCGCTTCAAACCACTGCCGTGATGGTGCATCCGGCAACCCTTTTTCCCGGTTGCCGAAGCGGTCACCGCCGATGGCTTTACCCGGCATCACCTCACAGAGGTTGCCCTTTGACGGCTGCCAGCCCGCATTACGGGCGGCTTTTTTCGTCACATAGTAATCCGGCAGGCGCTGGTGCTGCTGCACATAGCTGACCACCCGTGCCTGTGCTGTCAGGGCATCAATGCTCTGCGGCTGCTCTGTATGCTGCGGTACCGGCTCTGACGGACGGGTATCGATAAACTGCCCCGGTAACCCTGCCAGCCAGGCAGAGACCGCGACAATCAGAACAATCACCAGCGTACCGTATTTTTTCATCATCAGGCCGTTCCGCCGACAGTAATGCTGTCCAGTTTCAGGGTCGGCTGACCGACACCCACCGGCACGCTCTGGCCTTCTTTACCGCACACACCGACACCTTTATCCAGTTTCAGGTCATTACCGACCATCGATACCTGCTGCATGGCCTCAATACCGGAGCCAATCAGTGTCGCACCTTTTACCGGTTTGGTAATCTTACCGTTTTCAATGAGATACGCTTCAGATGTCGAGAACACAAACTTACCGGAGGTGATATCCACCTGACCACCGCCGAAATTCGGGGCATACAGGCCATTTTTCACACTGGCGATAATCGCTTCCGGCGATGATTCCCCCGCCAGCATATAGGTGTTGGTCATGCGCGGCATCGGCAGATGGGCATAGGATTCACGGCGGCCGTTACCGGTCGGGTCAACCCCCATCAGGCGGGCGTTGAGCTTATCCTGCATATAACCTTTCAGAATACCGTTCTCGATCAGGACATTATACTGTCCCGGTACACCTTCATCATCAATTGCCAGTGAACCGCGGCGATCACCGATAGTACCGTCATCAACAATGGTACAGAGTGATGATGTGACCTGCTGACCGATTTTTCCGCTGAATACCGATGCACCACGGCGGTTGAAATCCCCTTCCAGGCCATGCCCGACCGCTTCATGCAGCAACACGCCCGGCCAGCCCGCGCCCAGCACAACCGGCATTGATCCGGCCGGTGCCGCAACAGCAGAGAGATTCACCAGCGCCATGCGCACCGCTTCGCGGGCAAAATGGTCTGCGCGGATCTCACCGTCTTCCGTACCGAGAAAATATTCATAACCAAAACGACCACCGCCGCCGCTGCCGCCGTGTTCACGTTTGCCGTCCTCTTCCACCAGCACACTGACAGACAGGCGCACCAGCGGACGGATATCTGTTGCCAGTGTGCCGTCAGTGGCAGCCACCAGCACTTCTTCATACACACCGGTCAGGCTGGCATTCACTTCCTGCACACGCGGATCTTCCGCCCGTGCCACACGGTCAAGGCGGTGCAGCAGTGCGATTTTTTCCTCGCGCGGCATTGCACGCAGCGGATCGAGCGCGGCATAGAGTGCCGTGTTATTGACACGATGCAGGCTCTGCACCTGTCCGTTACCCTGCTCACGGACAATACTGCGGGCGGCGGATGCACTCTGCTGTAATGCGGTCAGGCTTATCTGATCCGCATAGGCAAAACCGGTTTTCTCACCGCTGACGGCGCGGATACCGACACCCTGGTCAATATTGTAAGAGCCGTTTTTGATAATTTTATCTTCCAGCACCCAGGCTTCATGAAAACTGCTCTGAAAATACAGATCGCCATAATCAATATGGCGATCTGCTAACTGTGTGAGGACAGAAAAGAGATCCTGTTCGTCAAGATCATGGGCGGTCAGCAGATGGTTACTGACAGTTGAAAAACTCATAATTTACTCTTTACCTGTGGTGTTTTTCTCAATCAGTGACGTCAGCTGCGGGCGGAAACGGTTATGTTTCACCACGCGGATCTGCTCACGCATTGAGGTTAAGCTGTCCGGACGGATATCAACGCCGATGGCGGCCACCGCATCCGTGTTTTTTTTCATCACTTTGCCCCAGCCGTCAACCGCCATGGTATGTCCCCATGTGCGGCGGGTACCGTGTACACCGACTTGTGCCGGCGCCAGGATAATGCACTGGTTTTCAATCGCACGGGCGCGCAACAGCGGCTCCCAGTGAGATTTTCCGGTCAGCCGAGTAAAGGCTGCCGGAACAGAGATAATCTCCGCGCCCTGCTCACGCAGTGCCTGGAACAGGCCCGGGAAACGCAGATCATAACAGATGGTCATGCCGAGACGGCCCACCGGGGTATCGACAACGGTAATGTGCTCACCGCGCTGGAAGATTTTTGATTCATTGTATGAGCCCTGCTCATCATCAATATTCACGTCAAACATATGAATTTTATCATAACGGGCTTTGATTTCCCCTTTATCATCAAACAGCAGGCTGCTGCTGGTGATGCGCGCCGGGTCTTCGCGGCTGATCAGCGGCATTGAGCCGACCAGAATCCACACCCCGTAACGGCGGGCCATATCAGCCACCGCGGATTGCAGCGGGCCTTCGCCCTGCACTTCCGCATACTTCTGATAGGTGTTGCCTGATGCAAAAATCAGCGCATTTTCCGGTGTCATCACCAGTTTGATATTATCAGGCAGTTGTTTGATCTGTTGTTCGATTTGCGCCAAATTGTGTTTAATATTTGTGCCGCTGCACAGCTGCAATAAAGCCACATTTGCGTTTTTCATTCCCGGGTCTCCTTTAACTGACGCAAAACTTCATCTATCTTCGGCTCTTCTAAACTACCGCTCAGGTGATACCGTATCACCGAAATTTTACTCCAGAGCGGGCCGAGCACCTTACTGGCCACAAAGACTGCCGCTCCGGCTATCGGGTTAACCACAAAGGCTGTCGCCACCCCGACCGTCGCAGAGAGTTCCGGTGTGACAACCACCGACATATCAATGCGACGATCCACAAGATAAACTGAACCGCTGAAGCTGATATCCGCAATTAATCCGTCCACGCGGGTATCGGTTGTCTTTAAAACACCCTCTTTTATCACGCCTTTGCCGCGTATGCTGTCAAAAACGAAATCATTGCTGAAAGTATCCGTAAAATCGAGCTGTAATTTGCGCAGTAACGCATCAAAACTGACGAGCCGCAGCAGTTTACCGGCGTTACCGCCGCCCATCCGCTCAATCGCCCCTTTACCGAGCGACGTGCTGATGATGCCGTTCAGGGTCGCCACATCCGGTGACCACGGAACATCCCGCCAGTTCAGGTCAAAATCCACAGTAAACGGTGAGCCGGTGATAGGCACCAGTACCCCGAAATACGCCGCCATATTATCAAAAACCGGCCCCTTAAACTGACCTTTAAAGTGCGACAGCGGCGCAGGCCCGGCATCCCAGCGACCGCTGAGGGTCAGTTCACTGGCACTGTTTTTAACTGTTGCCGCATCCAGCACCAGTGAATTATTGTCCGGCCAGACTTTCGCATTCACCGTACCGATATTCAGACCGCTTACCCAGCAGGCTTCACAGCGCAGCGTGACCGCAGGCCAGCTGCCGACACGGTAATCCGTTTTGGTGGTTTCATTGCGCTGTGATTCCGGCAGGGCGTTCTGAATCGACTCCGGATTATAGTAGAGATAATCGATACTCGCCTGCCATGGTCCGGAGGCCGGAATACGGACATCCCCGCGCAGCTCCTGACTGTCTGAGCTGAGCAGCCAGCCATTTTCCTGCGGATGAATACGCAGTTTTATCTGATTCCAGCGCTGTCCGGCAAAGTCCGCATAAGGCGCGGAAATATCAATATTCCCCGGCAGTTTCAGTGCGGCAGACTGCTGATGATTCTGACCGGCAACCGCCAGCGCGCCGACCCACTCCTCACCACTGATCGGCGGCAGGGCAATACTGATAACATCCCGGGTGACTTTCTCCGGCACTTTTGTCCCCGGAACAATTGCCGCACCATTAAGCGTGAGAATATCGCCGAGGTGCCAGTCCGTCAGGACGCTGAACGATTTACCGACCGTGCCCCCGGCTTTCAGGGTGTGTTCTGTCCCGGTGGCATGCACATTCAGGGTGCCGCTCTCCGCGGCCCAGCGCCGGACAGCCGGTAAGGTGCTGCTGGTCAGTTTGCCGGTCTGACCCTCCAGATCCACGGTATAACTCATTTCCCCTTTCTGCGGCAGGGTAATCTTCACATCCCCCGTCCACGGGAACGAACCGGTCACGTGCTGTTTTATCGCCGCCGGTATCCCGTCTATGCCCTTCATCTGCCAGTCAGCGTCCAGATCGATATTGACGGCGAAATCAGACGGGTTTTCTTTGGTGGTAAAGCGGATATTCAGCGGCTGCCCGAACCAGTGTGCCGTGATGCGGTCGCTTTCCAGGTCACCGTTATCAAAGCGGAACTGGCCGCTGACACCGTTGAGTGTGCTGCCGAGCGGTACCACATCAATATCATTATTTTTCAGATTAACATGCCCGGTTGCCCGCACCATCTCATTGAAGTTAAGCGGGATTTCCAGTTTAAGATCACCGTTTACCTCTCCGCCGATTTTCAGCTGCTCCAGGGTATTACCGATAGAACCCTTCATCGGGGTTTCATCAAAATACCGGCCCAGAGATTCACCTTTACCTTCAATATCGGACTGAATATACAGGCGCTCAACCGTAAAATCCGGAATATCCGCTTTCAGATTACGGGCGGTGGCTTCACCCAGTTTTGCTTCCTGCGCACTGATCCACAACCCCTGATTATGGAAATTCAGATCCGCATCCATGTTTATCAGTGCCGGCCATTCCGGATCATATTTAAAGGTGGCATCACGCAGCGGCACCCAAATCTGAAACTGCCCTTCGTTTTTACGGAACGGAAAGTCCGCCGGGTTGCCCTGAAATATGACCGTGGCATTTTCCGCTTTCCCGGCAATCAGTGCCTGCGTCAGGTATTCGCTCAGAAATTCCCCCATCAGCGGTACCGGGAAATAGCGCCAGGCTTCTCCGGCATCTGTCAGCGTCACACCACCGAGGATACCAAGTGACGGCGGCCTGTCCTTATCATGCTGATAGCGGAAGTTCCCGTTCGCCCGCAGTGCGCCGGATTGCAGATCTAAATTATCACTCCAGAGGCTGAAGTTGCCGCCGGTATTACGCCACTGCACCTGTCCGCGGCTTTCTGATACCGCCAGCGGTGCGGTAAACATCGGGCGGTAGTCCAGCACACTGTCATCGAGGGCAAAACGCAGAATGCCGCGTGCCTGGCCGCCGCGTAATACGCCGCTGAAATGGGATACTGACGGTAATTCTTCCCGGGCTTTCCAGCTGACATCCTGCCAGGAAACATCCAGTTCGAGGTTTTCCGGGGCGGCAGGGGTGATATCAAGGGCAAAATCACGGATAAGACCTGACGGCTCGCGCTCCTGCCAGCCTTTGACAATATCATTGGTGAGGAAAGAGAATGTCGGCACAATACTGCTCAGACGCGCCAGCTCAATATCATTGGCACGGATACGCAGATGCGGATTGCCGCCGTATTTAGCTGACGGCGGGATATAAAGCAGTGACAGACTGCCCTCCGGCCACTGCTGCCCGTCAGTTTTCAGGTTCAGCAGATCCGGGATATTAAACAGCCAGCCTTCCCCCTGGCGGCGCATCTGCACCAGCAGATCCTGAACTTCCAGGGTGTGCGTGTCCTTACCGACCAGCCAGTCCGCCTCGCCGGAGTTCAGTCTGACCAGGCCCCGGGTTATCATCCCCTTCTCCACCGTCATCCAGCCGGCCAGGCTGAAACCGGCCTTGTTCAGCCCGGTGTTATCGCGCAGCCAGCGGCTGAACCACGGTGTCATATCAATATCATCCGCCTGGAGATAGACCGTACCCTCATCCAGCAGACCATTGACATCACGCAGATCCAGACGCACCTGCAGCCAGCCGCGCGGGTTATTCACCGAGGAGAGACTGATCTCCCCCTGGGCGCGGTGGCGTTTGCTCTGATTGAGCCATGACAGACGGGAAACCAGCAAAGTGGCGGGATCGCCGGACGGTGTGAGAAAACGGATTTCACTGTCGCGCAGATCAAAATTATCAAACCGCTCCAGCCAGAGCCCGGACAGAGCATCATCCGTTTCAATGCTGCTGCCGTCACTGCTCAGCGGCTGTTTGTAATCCAGCTTCATATGCCAGAATGTCAGATCCCGGAAACTGACCTGAAAACGGAACAGTGTCCGCCAGATATCCAGAGAGAGGTCGATTTTTTCAGCTGAAATGTCTGCATCCGGGGCGGTAACCGTCAGATCACGGAGTGTCAGCGCCGGGCCGAATCCCTGCCAGCGGCCGCTGATCTCCCCGATTCTGACCGTGGCACCGGTCATCTGCGAAAGTTTTTGTTCGATCTGCGGGCGGTATTCATTAATCTGAGGCAACAGGTAGCGCAGACCGCCGAGCACCAGTGCCGCAGCAATCACGATTACAATCACACATGTCAGTAAAATCCCGGGCAGTCGCCTCACTGGCTCTCCTTCTCCTGCAGCTGTCAAGGCCGGCGGAACCGGATATCCGCTTATATCCGGCAGTGTACCGCCAATGAATTACATCATAACGACATCAAAATGTTCCTGACTGTAGAGCGGTTCGGCGCGAACCTGAACCTGTTTACCGACAAAAATTTCCACCTCTGCCAGTGCATGGGATTCATCCCCCTGCAATGCCTCAGTCACTGCCGGTGAGGCATAAACGAGGAAGCGGTCAACATCCAGCAGGTGGTGCACGCGGACAATTTCACGCAGAATTTCATAACAGACCGTTTCCACCGAGCGGACACTGCCGCGCCCCTGACAGGTCGGGCATTTCTCACACAGGACATGTTCAAGGCTCTCCCGCGTGCGCTTGCGGGTCATCTCCACCAGCCCGAGCTGTGAAAAACCGTTAATCGTGGTCTTCACGCGATCTTTTGCCAGCGCCAGTTCCAGCGAGCTCAGCACCCGGCGGCGGTGGTCATCATCGATCATATCAATGAAATCAATGATAATGATACCACCGAGGTTACGCAGACGTAACTGCCGCGCAATCGACTGTGTGGCCTCGATATTGGTATTGAAAATGGTTTCTTCCAGATTGCGGTGCCCGACAAACGCGCCGGTATTGATGTCGATAGTGGTCATCGCCTCGGTCTGGTCGATAATCAGGTATCCGCCTGACTTCATTTCAACCTTGCGCTCCATCGCCCGCTGAATTTCATTTTCAGTATCGTAGAGATCAAAAATCGGCTGACTGCCCTGGTACAACTCCAGTTTGGCGGTCATTTCCGGGATGTAATCATCCACAAATTCCTGTAACTCTTTGAAGCTCAGGCGGGAGTCAATCCGGATACGGTCGAGTGACTCACCGGCAAAATCCCGCAGAATACGGTGCGCCAGCGCCAGTTCACCGTAGATTTTGGTGCGGGTGGTATTGCGTTTTTTGCGCTGGATAACTTTGGTCCACAACCGGCGCAGAAACGCGGCATCAGAGGTCAGTTCTTCTTCCCCGACGCCTTCCGCTGCCGTGCGGATAATAAAACCGCCGTCCTCATCACAATAACCCGCCACAATATTTTTCAGGCGCTCACGCTCTTCCTCACTCTCAATGCGCTGGGAAACCCCGACATGAGACGCGCCCGGCATAAATACCAGGTAGCGGGAAGGCAGCGTGATATCGGTGGTCAGACGCGCACCTTTGGTACCCAGCGGATCTTTGACCACCTGCACAATGAGATCCTGCCCCTGATGGACCAGTTCCCCGATATCACGGGTGCGGAATTTCTCTTTTTCATCCCCGGAAATACATTCCGTGTGCGGAATAATATCCGAGGCATGCAGAAAGGCTGCTTTATCCAGGCCAATATCGATAAAGGCCGCCTGCATTCCGGGCAGCACCCGGCTCACACGCCCTTTATAGATATTGCCGACGATACCGCGTTTAGCCTCGCGCTCAATATGAATTTCCTGAAGGATCCCGCCGGTAATATAAGCGACCCGTGTTTCAGACGGGGTCACGTTGACTAAAAGCTCGGCTGTCATGGTATTTCTTTCCCGTCAATATGTTCCGGTACAACCCCGTTCAGGGTATCCGTGTACCGTTTAATTAATTCTTCGGTCTCCACTAACGGTAATCCCACCACAGCATGATAGCTACCGTTAATTTTGCGGACATAGCGCCCGCCCAGGCCCTGGATGCCGTACGCACCGGCTTTGTCCATCGGCTCACCTGTCTGAATATACTCGTTTATTTCGTCATCTGATAACCGGCGGAATGTCACATCCGTCACAATCAATGTACTCAGTGTCCGGAAACGATCAGAAACCGCGACCGCCGTCATCACCTGATGTGTACAGCCGGATAGTGCGCTGAGCATGGTAAAGGCATGTGCCGCATCACGGGGCTTCTCCAGAATATCACCGCCGAGTACCACAATGGTATCAGAGCCGATAACCGGACGATCTTCTGCTGCCAGCGCCACACCGGCCTGTGCTTTCTCCCGCGCCAGACGTACCACGTAATCCGCTGCGGGTTCACCGTCACGGCGGATTTCATCGATACAGGGAGAGAGCGTGTCACACTGAACATTCAGCAGCCGGATAAGTTCCCGGCGGCGGGGAGAGGTTGAAGCAAGGTAAATCGGCAGCATTCAGGGGTCCTGACGTTTTGTTCACGTATCACGCCGCCGTTCCCTGATTAATGAACAGAAAAGTGACGGCGGGTCTTACGCAGTAATAAAAAAATCCATGGCCATAAGATACCATTGACCAGACTGTTCCAGAAGACTTCCGGATGAAACACAATATCGGACAACAGAAATTCTGACCAGAAAACAAAGAACTGCATCAGCACTGACAGCACCATAATAACCAGCGACTGCTGCCACAGCGCCATATTACGCAGCAGCTGATGTCTGAATGAGACCAGATAAGCGACGATAGACAGGCTCAGGGCATGTACACCCAGTGTGGAACCTTCAATCAGGTCAATAATCAAACCGAGAAAGAAAGCGGAGCCGACACTGACCCGGTGCGGCAGCGCCATCACCCAGTAGATAAGAAACAGCATCGCCCACGACGGACGGTAAAACTGAATCTGCTCCGGCCAGGGCATAATCTGCAGGACCAGTGCTATCAGAAAGGAGAGCCAGACAATAATCCGGTTTTGTCCCCGGTAGGTATTCATTGCTGCGGCCTCATCCTCAGCGGCCGGGCCGGTGCGGTATCCGCTGCCGGCTCCTGAGCAGCCGGGGCGGCAGTGGCCGGGCTGTCTGCCGGTTTTGGCTGTTCAGGCTTTGGCTTAGCCGGGGTCGGCGGTGTCGTACCGGCGGAGGATGGCGGCGCGTCCGGCAGTACCGCTGCCGGGTCCGTTTCCGGCGCCGCAACGGACGGGATCACCTGCGGCATCACCTGCATAATACGCTCATTGGCTGCGCGGTACACTTCAGACGGGCCGGAAGGGTCACGCGGGTTGCTGTCTCCGCCCCATAATAAGAGCAGATAACGCAGACGCTGAAGATCTGCCGTTGGTTTGGCACTGATAATGGTATAAGCGCGCTGATTATCCACTTTCACCGAAGAGACGATCCCGACCGGATACCCTTCCGGGAAACGACCGCCGAGGCCGGATGTGACCAGCACATCCCCCACGCGGATATCAATATTGTTCGGCAGGGGTTCAAGCTGTAAATCGTCAGTACATCCGGTGCCGGATGCAATGACGCGAATATCGTTACGCAGTACCTGAATCGGCAGTGCGTGGGTGGTATCGCAGATCAGCAGAACACGGCTGGTTAACTGGGACACGGCAATTACCTGCCCCACCACGCCTTTATCACTGATCACCGGCTGGCCGTCATACACGCCGTCACGGCTGCCTTTATCGATAACCACCTGGTCACGGTACGGGGTGTTGGCCCCCGCCATGACCTGAGTGACCATCATGTGCTCATCCTGACGCAGCGGTGAACCGAGCAGTTCCCGCAACCGGGCATTTTCCTGCTTAAATTGTTCAAGCAGCTGATTCTGACTGCTTTTAACCAGCAGTTCCTGGCGCAGCGCGCGGTTTTCAAATTCCAGCTGCTCGCGGGTGGCAAAATTATCAGAGATACCGTCCAGTAACTGACGCGGGCCGTTGGCTAAAAAATAGAACGGGCTGACCGCCGTATCCAGATAGTTACGGATTTTGGTAAAAGCATCAATCCGGTTATCAACCACAATCAGTCCGATGGCAAAAATAACCGCAACAATAATGCGAATCTGAAGGGAAGGCCCCCGGCTAAAAATCGGCTTCATAGGATGCGATATCAGGCACTACAGTAATTCCGTCCGGGAAGACAGAGTGTGAATCCGGCGAGCAGGGGGAGCGGACTCCCCCGGCCTGCAGTATTGAACGGACGGGAGTCCGCTTATTCTTCACTGAGAAGATCGCTGCCGTGCATATCGATCATCTCAAGAGCTTTGCCGCCGCCGCGGGCGACACAGGTCAGCGGATCTTCCGCGACGATCACCGGAATACCGGTTTCTTCCATCAGCAGGCGATCAAGGTTACGCAGCAGCGCACCACCGCCGGTCAGCACCATTCCGCGTTCGGAAATATCGGATGCCAGCTCCGGCGGGCACTGTTCCAGCGCCAGCATCACTGCGCTGACAATACCGGTCAGCGGTTCCTGGAGAGCTTCCAGAATTTCGTTGGAGTTCAGGGTGAAACCGCGCGGAACCCCTTCCGCCAGGTTACGGCCGCGGACTTCAATTTCAAGCACTTCGTCAGTCGGGTAAGCCGAACCGATTTCGTGTTTGATGCGTTCTGCGGTTGCTTCACCAATCAGTGAACCATAGTTACGGCGCACATAATTAATGATAGCTTCGTCGAAACGGTCGCCGCCGATACGGACAGAAGAGGAGTAAACCACACCATTCAGGGAGATAACCGCCACTTCGGTGGTACCGCCGCCGATATCCACCACCATGGAACCGGTCGCTTCTGATACCGGTAAACCGGCACCGATAGCCGCTGAAACCGGCTCTTCAATCAGATACACTTCACGGGCACCGGCGCTGAGCGCAGATTCACGGATAGCACGGCGCTCAACCTGGGTTGCGCCGACCGGCACACACACCAGAACACGCGGGCTCGGGCGCATAAAACTGTTACTGTGAACCTGTTTGATAAAATGCTGGAGCATTTTTTCGGTCACAAAAAAGTCAGCGATAACACCGTCTTTCATCGGACGGATTGCTGCGATATTGCCGGGGGTACGGCCCAGCATGCGTTTGGCCTCATGGCCAACAGCAGCAACACTTTTGGTTGAACCCGGACGATCCTGGCGGATAGCCACGACAGACGGTTCATCCAGAACAATGCCTTGTCCTTTGACATAAATCAGGGTATTGGCTGTACCCAGGTCAATCGACAGGTCGTTGGAAAACATGCCACGAATTTTTTTAAACATACAAAAGGATAATCCTGCAAGCCGGGGACGGGGAAAAAACCCGTCTACTTTACCAACCACGTTTCTTTGCGACAAGCCACAGATTGCACCTTGCCGGCAGCGTGTCCACATCACATCAGGGAGCGGTCTATTCTAGATAATTTTTATATACTGCGCAGTATAAAGCTGCATAAAAACGCAGACTTTTTCACATATTTGATAAAATACGCGCAGGCAGATTAAAATTAATGTAAAAAATCCGGCTGCTGCCTTCTTTTCGTCATTAATTCCTGCAAACTTCCGAACAGTTGACCGGTAACTATGCATCAAGTTCAACCGGATTCTATATAATATACGCAATCTTACAATCGGCCTGACGCCCGTTGTTTCTATCCTCGCATTAAAACAAGCTGCTTAACCCCCGATAAGACGACAAAAACACCGGGTTATTCGCCGGATTATGATGGACAAGCAACACCACTGACTAAGAATAATCTTAAAAAACCGTAAATATAAATAACCGTATCCCGGATACAACCCCGTTATATCCCGTTCTGCCCGTATTGACCGCCGTAATATCTGCGGAACTTGCCAATTTCCCGGCGCGGATGCACTATAACGCACCACCTGCGTACCACTGCGGCGGGCAACGATTTATCGTTGCTTATTCTCACACGGGTCATCTTACGTAATATCCGCCTCCGGAATGCCGGTTATGTGAGCACACCGGCAGAAAAACACCCTGATGTCCGGGCGTGCCTGTTAAAAAACCGGCAGGCAGACTACTATCAGCAAACGGATGCAAACGGCGGTTATTTCTCCCGGATATTCAGATAATGCGTATGATGAACTGGTCAGCCCTGTCGCGGTTCCGGTCTGTTCAGACCAGTATTTTGCTGCGAACTGCAATGAAATGTTTATAATGTCGCCCTTCCTCTGTAAAAATTAATATTGCCTGCGGTGAGAAAAAGGTGACAACGCATTAACATCGCGTTATCTTGTGCGTTTACGTTAGATTGCAGGAGATACCGGCAGGATGACCGAAAGTTATCATATTTTGTTACTGAACGGCCCGAATCTTAACCTGCTGGGCACGCGGGAACCCGATAAATACGGGACGCTCACGCTCGCGGATATCGTTGCAACGCTGACCCGGGATGCCGGTCAGTGTGGCGTTACACTAAGCCATCTGCAATCCAACGCCGAGCACGAACTCATCGACAGAATTCATGCTGCACGGGGAAACACCGATTTTATTCTGATAAACCCGGCTGCATTCACTCACACCAGTGTGGCTCTGCGTGATGCCCTGCTGGCCGTCAGCATCCCGTTTATCGAGATCCATCTGTCGAATGTACACGCACGGGAGCCGTTCCGTCACCACTCTTATCTCTCTGATATCGCCACCGGTGTTATCTGCGGGCTGGGTGCGGAAGGCTACCGTTATGCTTTACAGGCAGCGGTTCACCGTCTGTCACAATTAACTCAACACTAAGAGTACGGAATCATCTCATGGATATTCGTAAAATAAAAAAACTGATCGAGCTGGTCGAAGAGTCCGGTATTTCTGAGCTGGAAATTTCTGAAGGCGAAGAGTCAGTACGCATCAGCCGCGCGTTACCGGTTCAGGCTATGGCCGTACCACAGCAATACAGCGCACCTGTTCAGCAGCCTGCATTAGCAGCCGCTGTCGCACCATCCGCAGGTCTGGCTGATCCGGCACCGGAAAAAGAGATTGCCGGTCATGTGGTCCGCTCTCCGATGGTCGGTACGTTCTACCGTTCACCAAGCCCGGATGCGAAAGCCTTTATTGAAGTCGGTAAACAGGTCAATGCCGGTGACACCCTGTGCATCGTCGAAGCCATGAAAATGATGAACCAGATCGAAGCTGACAAAGCCGGTGTGGTTAAAGCAATTCTGTTAAAAGACGGCGATGCTGTCGAATTTGACGAGCCACTGGTCGTCATCGAATAACGGGGCGAATCATGCTGGAAAAAATCCTTATTGCCAACCGGGGTGAAATTGCACTGCGGATCCTGCGGGCCTGTAAAGAGCTCGGGATCAAAGCGGTCGCTGTTCACTCTTCCGCAGATCGTGATTTAAAACACGTTCTGCTGGCTGACGAGACCATCTGTATCGGTCCGGCAGCCTCTGCGAAAAGTTATCTGAATATCCCGGCCATTATCTCTGCCGCTGAAATTTCCGGCGCACAGGCTATCCACCCGGGGTACGGATTCTTATCTGAAAACGCGGACTTTGCCGAGCAGGTTGAGCGCTCCGGCTTCACGTTTATCGGCCCGAAAGCGGAAACCATCCGCCTGATGGGCGACAAAGTGTCGGCTATCCGCGCGATGAAAGAAACCGGCGTTCCGTGTGTACCGGGCTCTGACGGCCCGCTCAGCGACGATATGCCGCTGAACCACACCATTGCCAAACGTATCGGTTTCCCGGTCATCATCAAAGCCTCCGGCGGCGGCGGCGGACGCGGTATGCGCGTTGTCCGCAATGATGAAGATCTGGAAGAAGCGATTGCAATGACCAAAGCCGAAGCCAAAGCGGCCTTCAACAACGACATGGTTTACATGGAAAAATTCCTTGAGAACCCGCGTCACGTTGAAATCCAGGTGATGGCGGATGGTCAGGGTAACGCCATCTATCTGGCGGAACGCGACTGCTCCATGCAGCGCCGTCACCAGAAAGTGGTGGAAGAAGCCCCTGCGCCGGGTATCACCCCGGCGCTGCGCAAAAGCATCGGCGAACGCTGTGCCAAAGCGTGTATCGATATCGGCTACCGTGGTGCCGGTACCTTTGAGTTCCTGTTTGAAAACGGCGAGTTCTATTTCATCGAAATGAACACCCGTATTCAGGTAGAGCACCCGGTCACTGAAATGATCACCGGTGTTGACCTGATCAAAGAGCAGCTGCGTGTCGCATCCGGCCTGCCGCTCTCTGTGAAACAGGACGATATCAAAGTCAAAGGTCACGCGATCGAATGCCGTATCAACGCCGAAGATCCGCACACCTTCTTACCGAGCCCGGGCAAAATTACCCGCTTCCACTCTCCGGGTGGTTTCGGTGTCCGCTGGGAGTCTCATATTTACGCCGGTTATACTGTGCCGCCGTATTATGATTCCATGATCGGTAAGCTCATCACCTATGGTGAAACCCGTGAAATTGCTATCGCCCGTATGAAAAATGCGCTGGCGGAACTGATTATCGACGGTATCAAAACCAATATCGAGCTGCACCAGCTGATTATGAATGATGAGAACTTCTGCAAAGGCGGCACCAACATCCATTATCTGGAGAAGAAACTCGGCCTGCACGAGGTCTGATTTTCTGTCGCTTTTCTTTCTCAGGCCCCTGTTATACAGGGGCTTTTTTATAAAGAGTATGTTATGCCTTGGATCCAAATACGCTTAAATTCCACCGGTGCTGATGCCGAAGTTATCGGTGATGAACTGACTGAAACCGGTGCTGTCTCTGTGACCTTTCAGGACAGCCACGATACCCCGATTTTTGAACCGCTGCCGGGGGAAACCCGCCTGTGGGGCGACACCGACGTGATCGGCCTGTATGACGCCGAAACAGACATGAAAGCCGTTGTTGCGCAATTACAGCAGCATCCGCTGCTGGGCGAACACTTTGTCCATAAAATCGAACAGATTGAAGACAAAGACTGGGAACGCGAATGGATGGATAACTTCCACCCGATGCGTTTCGGTCAGCGCCTGTGGATCTGCCCGAGCTGGCGTGAAATCCCTGACCCGGATGCGGTCAATGTGATGCTCGATCCGGGTCTTGCATTCGGTACCGGTACCCACCCGACTACCTCTCTGTGTCTTGAATGGCTCGACGGGCTGGATCTGAACGGTAAAACCGTGATCGATTTCGGCTGCGGCTCCGGGATCCTGGCGATCGCCGCCCTCAAACTGGGCGCAAAAGAAGCTATCGGTATCGATATCGACCCGCAGGCGATTCAGGCCAGCAGGGACAACGCAGAGCGCAACGGCGTCTCAGACAAGCTGACCCTTTACCTCTCTGATAAAAAGCCGCAGACGCTCTCTGCGGACGTTGTGGTGGCCAATATCCTGGCCGGTCCGCTGCGTGAACTGGCACCGGTGATCGGCGCGCTGCCGCAGGCCGGCGGATTACTCGGGTTATCCGGCGTGCTCGCGACTCAGGCGGAAGGCGTGGCAGAGGCTTACCGTGACGCCTTTGAGATTGATGAGATTGCCGAAAAAGAAGAATGGTGCCGGATCACCGCCACAAAACGCGGCTGATATTCTTACTTTTTGGTATATAAATCGTGCGTTTGCGTGATTAAGTGAATATATTTTAAGCAATTTCACGCAAACGCATTTTATTCTGAAAATTAAATCATAAAACCGCACGGTATGCTGTTCTGAGCTAACTTATTGTTACAACAGACTAATTAATAAAATCCGAAAAAAGCAATAAAAAAAATTTCGCCGTAAAGGTCGATTTGCTCAAAGTTTGTCCTTTCATATCTTTGAAAAAATGCGTAATATACGCGCCCTTGCAGTCACAGTATGGCCACACTTCTTCGTCTATGCGTATCGGACAATACCAGTTGAAAAACCGCCTTATCGCGGCCCCTATGGCAGGCATCACCGATCGGCCTTTCCGGTCGTTGTGCTATGAAATGGGCGCGGGTATGGCCGTCTCAGAGATGCTTTCTTCCAACCCCCAGGTCTGGAAGACGGACAAATCGAGATTACGCATGGTACACAGTGATGAGCCAGGTATCCGTTCTGTGCAGATAGCCGGTAATGATCCCGGTGAAATGGCGGCTGCGGCAAAGATTAATGTTGCCGGTGGTGCGCAGGTCATCGATATCAATATGGGGTGTCCGGCCAAAAAAGTGAACCGTAAGCTGGCAGGCTCCGCCCTGCTGCGTTATCCGGCGCTGGTGGAAGAGATTCTGAAAGCGGTGGTTAATGCGGTGGACGTACCCGTCACACTGAAAATTCGCACCGGCTGGTCACCGGAAGAACGGAACTGTGTCACGATTGCCCAATTGGCCGAGCGTTGCGGTATTCAGGCTCTTACGATCCATGGCAGGACCCGTGCCTGTCTGTTTAATGGGGAAGCCGAATACGACAACATCCGGACAGTTAAGCAGACTGTTGCCATCCCGGTTATTGCCAATGGCGACATTACTGACCCGCTTAAAGCCGGGGCAGTACTGGACTACACCGGCGCAGACGCGCTGATGATTGGTCGTGCTGCTCAGGGAAGACCCTGGATCTTCCGGGAAATCCAGCACTATCTGGACACAGGCGAACTGTTGCCGCCCCTGCCCGGTGCAGAGGTGAAACGCATAATGTGCGAGCATGTGCGGGAATTGCACGACTTTTACGGTCAAAGCAAGGGAGCCCGCATAGCCCGCAAGCACGTTTCCTGGTATATGCAGGAACATGCACCTGATGTTCAGTTTCGGCGCACATTCAACGCCATTGAGGATGCCGGCGAACAGCTGGAGGCGTTGGAGGCATATTTTGAAAATTTTTTGCGTAAATAAAGAAAAGAGCTGACAGAACTATGTTCGAACAACGCGTAAATTCTGACGTACTAACCGTTGCTACTGTAAATTCACAAGATCAGGTAACTCAAAAGCCGTTACGTGACTCAGTTAAGCAAGCACTGAAGAACTATTTTGCTCAATTAAACGGTCAGGATGTTAATGAACTGTATGAGCTGGTACTGGCTGAAGTTGAACAGCCATTGTTGGACATGGTGATGCAATACACCCGTGGTAACCAGACCCGCGCTGCCCTGATGATGGGTATCAACCGCGGTACTCTGCGTAAAAAACTGAAAAAATACGGCATGAACTAAGTAATACCGTTTAATGCTCTGAATCGAAAAGCCTTTTCAGGATAACTGAAAGGGCTTTTTTGTTGCAGCTTATCCGAACGCTGATACCGTTTGGTGCGCAATAATGCCTGCCGGTTGAACATCATGCGGTTCCGGCGGCTGTCTGTGCAGCTGTAATTTTTACTTACGATAACGTCGTATTTTTTTATTGCACTAATATGAATAAAATGATGAACTTAAGGTAAATTTACCATATACCTTATGAAGATAGTTAATGTCACGCGCTATTTACCAGTCAGTAACCGGTGAAAATCAGGGATTGATCTCGCAGGGAGCATCTTCCGGAGAGTCACCGGGGTCTGATTATCAACCGGGACATGAGCATGAAATTTATATCACAAGCCCGGCTTTGCAGACATCCGGACATGATGACAGTGTAAACCGGAACGTTACATTGACTAAATTAATTGATTCGGCATTACCATTATTATTTGAAGCCATTCAGAATAATTAAAAATGCACTTTAATTTCATGGGAAATAGCGGCATTAAAACATCAACATAAGGGAAATAATTTATTAAACCAATTATTTCTTTGGAGAGTAGTTGTTATGGCTAACAATATATATATGACAATAAATGGCAAAAATCAAGGCGGGATTTCTGATGGTTGCTCATCTTATAAATCACTGGGTAATAAGTATCAGGCATCACATACTGATGAAATATTGGTAATAGCGGTTTCTTTTGATATATCAAGGGCACAAAATCTAACTCACGGCCCGGTTTCAATAACAAAATACGTGGATAAATCCACGCCATTATTGATTACCGCTGTAACGAATAATGAAGTAATGGATTGTGAAATTGATTATTACCGTACATCCGATGCTGGTGCTCAGGAGAAATATATGACCATTCTTTTACGGAATGCGAGCATCATTAACTTTTCACAAACACACGCTAACTCTCTGATGCAAAATGATGCGTTACCCAGTGAAACGCTGACACTTCGTTATGAAAGCATTACCTGTAATCATATCATGGCATCAACATCAGGTTACAGCATCGCCAGTACCGTATAGTTTTATTTATTGGCTGAAAATAATAATTTTCAGCCAATAAATTATTTTCTTATATTTGGTGATGAAAAAAAAGCAAGAATAAAAGAAAATAAAAGGCTACTCCATATTATAATATCTTTATTTCCACCTGATGATATAAAAAATCGTCCAAGAATGAAATTTTCACCAAGTTTAAATACTGTTAGATACCCTCCCCCAATAGCCATTATTACTAATATGTAAATAAAGTCTAGAAATGAATTATTTATTTTTATTAAAAAATTCATTAATTTCCTTGTAACAAAAAACACAACAAAAAAAATAATATAATATAAAAATATTTGATACCAACCAAATGGTATTTTTGTTAATGTATTAAAATCTGTCATTTTTTACTCTTGTTATTATACAAATCATAGGTTGAGTATATCGTCACGGCATCTAAAAACCCCTCTGAATATAAAGCAGCCGGAGACATTAATCTCCATGTTGCAATAAAATCAGTGTCTATGTAGTTATAAAGTTTGAATGCTCCTGGTTTTAATGCTGGATTTACCATACCGCCTGCGGATAATGTCAGATCGACGAAATTATAAATCATATCTGCTTCATCGTTACCATACCCTAATTCTTTTGATACATATCTGTAACCATCCCTTAAATATCCGCTGGTGTTTTCCCTGAATAAAAGATAGTAACCATTTTCATACATATTATTCGTGCCCTGAGCGATCAGTCCCACACTTAATGAACTACACAGCAGACCAACACTGGCTGCGCAAGCGCCATAACCAGCGATAATCTGCATACCGCCACCAACAAATCCAACTTGTTTTAAAAAAAGAGTTGTGACACCATTTTTTTCATTCTTAACAGCTTCAACATAAGCATATTGTCGGACTTCCTGAAGCTGAATTGCTCTTTGCTGCTCTTTCAGTAACGCCCTCATATCTTCGATATTATCCAGTCCTGCTGATAAGCTCAGGCAGGCGTTTCTTACCTCCCATTCATTTCTTGAAATGAACTGACTTATATCCCTTAAAAACTTCATTCTCACTTCGGAGTTATGTATATGCATAAACGCGATTGTTTCGGCTTCTTTCCGGAGTTCATTTGAAATGTTATTCAGGGTACTTTGATATGCGTCACTGAATGAATAATCTAATTCGTACTGGCTCATTTGTTACCTGAGGAAGTAAGTAAAATTTACGCCATTATGCTTTTCCTAAGGATATTTGCCAATAATTACATCACCAAAACCTAAATTTTCCACAATATAACCACATAAAAAGCGTATTTTTCCGGAATTCCCATCCTCTTTTGACTGATACAAGGGTTGTTATCCGCCGGAGGCATTCAGAACTGCCTGAGCTTTACCGTTATTTATCATTCTGCGGACATGATGATAAGTCCTGAATCCTTTTCCCCGGGATAAGCACAATTAAAAAGCAATAACCGGAGTGTTCCGTTTCTTTTCCTCTTCCATGATAAACGCAGATATTTCGCCGGACAGCGAAGCATTGATTTTTCTGTCCGCTATTATCCCCGGCACAGCAGCCCGGATTATCAGGAGAGAAAAATGAACACACTGCAGCAGGTATTACATCAATCATTACAGGCGGTTCAGGCAGGGTATTCCTCCGGACTGAGACAAAGCGGACAATTACTCAATTTTGCACCGTCACAAATTTCACAGCTGCAGGATGACCTGCAGTGTCTGTACGGGCAGCCGCTGCCGCGTTTTCCGGATCCGCAGGTGATCAGCAGTAAACTGGCGGCAGCACAGCGCCTGCACCGGCAAATCCCCGCACAGAACGGGGTGTTATGGCAGCATTTCCGGAAAGAAGCCGCAAAACTGAACCCGGCGGATGATGCCGCTCTGACCGATGTGCTGCTCCGCTGGCTGTTCACACATATCGCTGCCGTCTGAACAAAAACGCCTTTTCTGAACAGCAGAAAAGGCGTTACGGATATTAACCGGGTCCGGTTCAGATTATAACGGCAGACGTTCGCGGTTAACAAAAACCATGCCGCTTTGTGCCATATAAATAGCACCGTCCTGTTCGGCCATTCTGCGTATCCGGTGGGTATCGATTGACAGAAATTCAAAATTGTATCTTTTCAGATGTTCAATCCAATATTCCGGTGGCTGCAGATTCACATGGTGATATCCGCCCTGTCCCGGCAGTGCGTGGGTCATCACCAGAATCCGCCCGCAGGCAAATGACTGCAGAAGATGATCCACAAACATTTCCTCAATATGTTCAACCACTTCCTGACAATGAACCAGATCCACGCGGCACTGTACGGAAGAGCGGGTCAAATCAACCTTCAGAGAGGGATAAAGTGAGTTCTCAACATTGGATTCCAGCCCTTCCACCGCCAGTGTCTGTAAACCGGCGCGGTGAAAATAATTCGCCGCGTAGCCCATGCCGGCACCGACATCCAGCACAGAGTGCAGCGCAAAACGTTTAATCAGATAATCCCATACTGTCGGTGAATAGGTATGCGGGTCTCCCTCCAGGATATTCCCGCCCAGGTGCTCATCCTCACCATAACCACGATTTACGATAAAACCGGACATTTATTGCTTCCTTTTCAGTCAGTTTCCGGACAGCACACGACAAACGAACTCCGCCCGGCAGTCAGATGCCTGTTATAACGGAACGGTTAAACAGTAACAAGCGGAGGATTCTGTTTCTTTACCATCCGGCGTTACTGTGTTTCATCAAACCAGGGCTGCTGAAATAACCGGATGACCAGCGCGAGATTTTCCTGCCCGACAGCAGCAGCAATTTCATCACACAATCCTGTTTTGATAGCTTCATAGGCGTCATAGCATTGCTGCCCGTACGGTGTCATTTTCACCCCTTTGAGCTTTTTGCTGCCCTGAACATCAAAGATGGTGATTAATCCTTTCTCTTCCATCTGGCGGATGAATTTATGAATCGCCTGACGGGAAATGGTGACTGTCGCGGAAATATCGGCTATGGATACCGGCTGGTCATACACCCTCGATAAAATGTACCACTCCGAATTACTCATATGAATGTCGCTGCGGGCATTCCAGAGTGCATCAATCCGTTCACGGAGCAGTGTGTGCCGCTCACTGATAAGGTCGATAAAATCCAGGTCATTCAATGCAATTTTCACGCGCTCCCCCCTTTCCTTTTTGTGCAGTATACCAAAAACAATTGGTCAACTAAGTTGACCATTATCGCAAAGTGCGTTACTTTTCTTTTCGTCAACCTGGTTGATGAAATAATAGGATAAGAATGTGACAACAGAAGCAACAATACAGGTACGCTATCCGAAAATAATGCTGAGCGTACTGATGGCCGGGACATTTACCGGCCTGTTCGGGGAAACCGCATTAAATATGGCGCTCACCAATCTGATGAGCCAGTTCTCTCTCTCCGCCGGTCAGGCGCAATGGCTGGTGACCGGCTACCTGCTGACCCTGGCGGTGTTCGTGCCGGTGTCGGCGTTTCTGGTGCGCTGGTTTAATACCAGAGTGCTGATCCTCACTGCGCTGTGTGTCTCTCTCGCCGGTTGTCTGGTAGCCGCACTGGCCCCCGGTTTTGCCGTGCTGCTGCTCGGGCGGGTTATCCAGGCTGTCGGTACCGGGGTGATATTACCGGTAATGATGAGTGCTGCGCTGCTCATTTTCCCGGTCTATCAGCGCGGGATGGTGATGGGGATGATAGGTATTGCGATCACCCTGGCGCCTGCACTGGGGCCGACAATCTCCGGCTTTATTATCACCCTGTTGAGCTGGCATGCTATTTTCTGGCTCAGTGCGCTGGCCTATGCCGCCATCATTTTGTTTGCCGTGAAATCCATCGCGCCGATTGGTGACATCACGCGGCCGCGTATTGATATCATGTCTCTCCTGCTTTCCTCCGCCGGATTCAGCGGCATCATCTACGGGCTGGCTATCCTGGCGGAACACAGCCTGAGCGATCCCGCTGTCTGGGGCTCCCTGCTGGCGGGGGTTCTCTGCCTCGGCGTATTTGCCCGCCGTCAGACACACATGGCGATGCCGATGATCCACCCGGATGTTTTCCGTAATCCGCTGTTTATTATCGGCCTGATCATGATGATCCTGAGCATGATGAGTGTGCTCTCCGCCGCGATTATTCTGCCGGTGTTCCTGAAAGATGTGCTGATGCTGAGTGCGGCACTGGCCGGGGTTCTGCTGTTGCCGGGCAATATTATCAATGTGGTGTTCTCACCGCTGATCGGCTTTTTGTATAACCGGTTTGATTCACGCCCGTTTGTGGTCTGCGGCTCTCTGTTTATGCTGATGAGTGCTGCGTTGTTCCTGTATGCCATCGGTGAAAATGCGCCGGTGTGGCAGATTGTCGCCGCCTTTATGCTCCTGTGCCTGGGTGTCACCTGTGTGATCATGCCCGCGCAGACCACTGCCATGAGTGCCCTGCCCGCCCGGTTATACGCTGATGGCTCTGCCGTCTGGAATACCTTTTATCAGGTAGCCGGTGCCGTTGGTACCGCTTCGGCCATCTCTCTGATGTCTTTTTACCGTGACACCGCGGCACAGCAGACAGCAACCGCCGCACTGGCATCGGGGATCCATGCCGTATTCCGGCTGAGCCTGCTGCTCGGCCTGTTATCACTGGTTTTCGCCTTCTTCATGAAAAAACCGCGCCCGCATGCTGATGCGGCGTAATCACCTGAATTCACTCTGATGGCTGCTCCGGCAGCCTTTTTCATTATTTATCACAGCCGTCATCCGCACACATGTCACTGATGACGGTAATAATTATCATTCAATGAGATAGGATGTATGACTGCACTATACCGCACGTCCCTGTTCCGGCTTTCGCTGGCGGCTTTACTGGTTGCCGGTGTCTGCCACGCCGCTGAAGATGAAATCGTGGTCACCGCCGCGCCGCCTGCGGTCAGCCCGCCGGACAGCAACGGCACATACCGCGCCACACACAGCGACAGCGCCACCAAAACCGCCACACCGCTGAACAAAGTTCCTTCTTCAGTTTCGGTGATCAGTGAGGAGGAAATCACCGCCCGCAATCCCGCCACACTGAAACAGGCGCTGGGATATACCCCCGGCGTGGTGACCGGTACGTCCGGCAGTTCATCCGTTTTCGACAGTGTGATGATGCGCGGCTTCCATAATGTCAGCCAGAATATCTATCTGGACGGATTAAAAGTACAGGGGGATATGTATGCGGAGAGCCGGATGCTGCCGGACTTTATGCAGCGGATTGATGTGCTTAAAGGCCCGGCGTCGGTACTTTACGGACAATCCAATCCGGGCGGCGTGGTCACCATGACCTCCAAACGTCCGCAGATGGATCCGCTGCGGGAAATCCGCTTACAGGCCGGGAATCACCACCTGTGGCAGACCGGGTTTGATCTCAGTGACGCCCTGAATGATGAGGAAACACAGGCTTACCGCCTGACCGGCACACTGCATGACCAGCATCAGCAACAACAGGGAGAACGGGAACGGTATTATGCCTTGCAGAGCTCTTATCTCTGGCAGCCGGATGATGCCACTTCTTTACTGCTTACCGCGCAGGCCATGAATGCCCCGCGCAACGGCTATTATGGCTGGCTGCCGCGTGAAGGAACAGTGGACAGCGGCGCTGCCGGGAAATTGCCGGCCGGTTTCAACGAAGGCGAGCCGGGCTATAACCGCTTTGAACGGCAGCAGCGGCTGATCGGCTGGCAGTTTGATCATGCATTCAATGATAACTGGTCGCTGCATCAGGGATTACGTTATCAGCACATCAGCACTAACTGGCGCACCATTTACGGCAGCGGATTATGCAGCAGCAATCCGGCGGCCTGTTACGGCGTGCCGCAGCAGGATCTCTCATCCACCCTCTCCCGCAGTCATATCCGTAATGACGAACGGCTGTCCGGCCTGGTGACTGACACCCATGTCATCCACAACATCAGCGGTCACGGCTGGCGTAATACCCTGATGACGGGCGTGGATTACTCACAACTGCGCAACCGGATGACCAATGAGATGGGCGTTGCCGCTCCGCTGGATCTGCGATCCCCGCAGTACGGCAATCTGACAACAATGCCCCTGGCAGACAGCGGCACTGTTAATAAGAATCATCAGACCGGAATTTATGCCCAGGATCAGCTTTTCCTTAATGACTGGACATTCACCCTCGGCGGCCGCTATGACGAAAACACCAGCAAATCGCGCAGCCACGATAACCTCAGCGGCGCAGACAGCGCCCATCACCAGACAGACAGGGAGTTCACCTGGCGCGGCGGAGTAAACTATCAGCTGCCTTATGGTTTCGCCCCGTATTTCAGCTACAGCGAATCCTTTGAGCCAAGCACTGCGGCTACTGTCAGCGGAAAACCGCTGTCACCGTCACGCGGAAAACAATATGAGGCCGGACTGAAATACTTACCGGACAATTCTGCTCTGTCCGCCACACTCGCAGTGTATGAACTGACCAAAGATAATAACCTGCACCGTGATCCTCTGAATCCGTTTTTCAGTGTTCAGGGCGGGAAAATCCGTTCGCGGGGGATTGAGCTGGAAACCAAAGCCGCGCTGACCTACAACTGGAACCTGATTGCCGGGTATGCCTATACCGATACCCGTTTCCGTCAGCAGGAGGAGAATGCCAATCATCACCCCGCCATGGTTCCGGCGCACACTGCCTCGCTGTGGACAGATTACACTTTTGACAGTACCCCGCTCAGCGGCCTGACTGTCGGCGGAGGTGTGCGTTATAACGGTAAGACACAAGGGGATGACACCAACAGCTTCACCGTTCCCGCCTATACCGTGGCGGATATGATGCTGAGCTACCGGCTTGATAACCTCCCTGCTCTTGAGGATGCGGAAATCGCGCTGAATATCAATAATCTGTTCAATAAGCATTATGTCTCCGCCTGCTTTACGGATGCGGCATGCAGCCGGGGCAATGACCGTCAGATAACCACCACACTGACACTTCACTGGTAAAAGGGATAAAAAAAAGGGATTCCGTATTGAACCGGAATCCCCGAAAAGGCGGGATCACTAAGAGAGACCGCTGCCCGCCGCAGCGCACTGCAAATCAGGACTGTTTCATGGCCTGAACAAAAAATTCATCACTGTACGCCTGTGCGAAATGGAAGGATGCCATCCGCTCCGCCAGGCGGAAAAAGGCTTCCACTTCCTGTGCATTGAGGATTTTCCGGTCACGGATGCGTGTTTCCAGCTCAGCCAGTGCGTTACGGGATAAGCGGGTGACCTCAGGCAGATCAAAACCGGTCAGCACGCCGTTTTGTTTGCGGATCACCCCATCGGCTAACACGGTATCGATATCACCGGCATGCGTCATCTGTACCACACTGCCTGCGGCGTGGACCGGTGCCACAAAACCGTCTCTGTGGCGGATAATAATGATGTCCACTTTTTTCCCGGCAACCAGCGAGCCGATCTCGTTTTCCAGTCCCAGCACCTGTGCCGCGCCGAGGGTTGCCCAGCGCAGGGCTTCACGGATGGTCGGGGTAATTTCAAACGGCATGGTATCGCGCTGATGTACTTTTTCATTCGCCAGCGCACGTTCAATCTGCAGCGCCATATTCATCTGGGTGAACAGGTCATCCGTTGTCACACCGATGAAATCGGTTCCCAGTGCGAACGGAATACCGAGTTCCGCACACGGCTGATAAGGCAGGAAGCCCATCCCCATCTGTAACTCACTGGATGGTGTGCTCGCCACATGACCGCCGCTTTTGGCGATCAGCTTCCAGTCTTCGCCGGTCAGTCCGTTACTGTGAGCGTGGATATGTCCCGGCAGTAATAAGCCGTGATCGTCCAGTTCACGCAGGCCGCGCAGCAGAACTGAGGTTTTGGCTGCGCCTGTATGGGAAGCGTGTTTCAGACCGAGTTTATCCGCCAGACGGATTTGTTTTGCCGATTCGGCAAACGGTACCGTACCGGGATCGGAAATCAGCATACCGGGCGCCAGCCGATCCTGGCCGCGGAACAGCGTTTCGGAAATCTCGCGGGCACAGTCACGCCGTGCATCCATGGACGCAAAACCGGCGGGTTTAAAATCATAGACCTGCATACCGTAGCCGTAGATACCACGGATGCCGCTGGCTTTCATCGCCGCAATCGCATTTGCTGCATGTTCCGGTGAGTTAACGCAGTCATTCACTTCATAAACGGTAGTTGTACCGGCATTCAGGGCACTGATATTGCCGTTCAGAACAGCGGCATACATATTGTCTGCCGTCATCATTGCGCCGGATGCATGGAAGGTATTGATAAGAAATGCCGGTAACGACTCTTCCGCCGAGACACCACGAAACAGCGCCATCCAGTTGTGGCGGTGCGCGTCGATCATACCGGGGGTGACAATCGCCCCTTGTGCATCAATCACCTGCGCATCAGTGTGGTGATCAAATGCCTGTATATCAGTACTGATTGCACTGATCCGGTTGCCTTCGATCAGTATCGCGCCGTTGATAATATCGCCGGTGGCATCATCCATTGTGATGATTGTGCCGCCGCGAATGATTTTTTTATTGTTTTCCATGCTGGCCTCTCTGGTTGATATCAAAAATGTACTTATCAGTACATTACAATCTGATTATAAAATCAACCTGTAAATCGGCAGCATAAAATCCATCTTATTTTCCGGGAAAAGGGGACGTTTATTCTCCGAACCGGAATAAAAAAGAAAATAATTCTTATTTTTCAGCAAAGTATCCCGTGATTTCTGACAGACAAAAATACGAAATCTGTACTTTTTTTCCTCATTTTTTATGTCTCTCTCTCATAAAAACTCAGCACAAAACATCAACAAAGCGTAAAACAAAGGTCTTAAGCACTGAGATTATCGCTGCGAAAGGTCACCTCTGAAGAAAAATAATCCTGACAACCCGTTGTTATTTCAGCTGTTATCTTTATATGCTTATGAATTAATTTAATTAATTGATAAAGTTTTCCCTATAGTTTCCGATAACCAGTCATTTACTGAGTATCCGGAGGAATGATGTTTCTGCGCAGCATTAAAATCACTACGAAACTTTTCGTGGCTTTTGGCTTTTCCATTCTGCTGATGATTATCAGTGCCACACTGTCAGTTATCAGTCTGAACAACGCCAATGACGGCATCCGCGATATCCTGGACGAGGACTATCCTGTCACAGTAAAAGCAAACTTACTGATTGATTATTTTCATGATTTTGTCGGTATCCAACAGCTTTTACTGCTGGATGATAAGAACCCTCAGATACGTCAGCTGGCTGCCGGTGCCTCCGAAACCAGTAAAAAAATCACCCTGATTCTGGATGAATTTAATGAGACGCTGAAGGATGAGGCATCTCAGAACATCCTGAAAGAAATCCGCGAGGTTCGTCAGAAATACCTTACTTCTCAGCGCCGCATGGTTCAGTTCTCGCAAAACGGAGATGAAGCCGCCGCAATCAATGAGATGGTGAATACCACCGCCGGTATCCAGCGCGCTTACCGTGATAATGTGATGCAGTTAATCGCCATTCAGGATGCGCATATGAAAGAAGCGGGAAATCAGGTGGAGAGTAATTTTAAAACCAACCGTCTCCTGCTGATCACCCTGACCATCATCAGTGCCATCGTCAGTGCCGTACTGGCACAGATTATTGTACGCAGTATCACCCGTCCGCTGGACAAAGCTGTCACGCTTGCCCGCGCCATTGCACAGGGCGATCTGACACAGCAGATCAATGTCACGCATCATGATGAAACCGGCGTGCTGCTCAATGCGCTGGCTGAAATGCAGGTGCATTTGCAGGATATCGTGACCGAAGTGAAAAACGGCGCGGTCAGCCTGTCTGCCACCGCAGAGCAGATTGTTGCCGGTAACCAGAACCTGGCTGCCCGTACGGAAGAACAGGCCGCGTCTGTGGAAGAAACGGCGGCCTCCATGGAGCAGATCACCGCAACGGTGAAAAACACCGCAGCCAATACCCTTAAGGCAACCACGCTGTCGGCAGATACCGCCGGGGTGGTGAAACACAACGGTGAGATGATGGAGCAGGTGACGGATAAAATCCGCACGATCAACACCACCGCCACCCGGATGTCAGACATTATCAATCTGATTGATTCTATAGCGTTCCAGACCAATATTCTGGCGCTGAATGCCGCCGTGGAAGCCGCCAGAGCCGGTGAGCACGGGCGCGGTTTTGCGGTGGTCGCCGGTGAGGTCCGTCTGCTGGCGCAGCGCAGCGCCGATTCTGCCGGTGAGATCCGCACACTGATTGAAAACTCGGCCAGTCAGACCCGCGAGGGATTGCAGCTGGTGGAGGAAGCGGCTGAATCACTGCGCGGTATTATCAGCAATGTCAGCCAGATGGATGATTTACTCCATGAAATCGGCTACGCCAGCCATGAACAGACTGACGGCATCACCCAGATCAACAGCGCTATCGGACTGATTGATTCCGCCACCCAGCAGAATGCCACCCTGGTGGAACAGTCTGTTGCCGCTGCCTCTTCCCTGAATGAGCAGGCCGGTACACTCAATGAGATGGTTGGGGTCTTTCAGCTCACCGGAACGCCGTCTTAATAATGTACAGTGATAACGGGCATCACTGCCCGTTATCACTGTTCCGGACGGCTGTCAGAGAAAACCGTACATCGCGGAAAAGAACCAGCCGCACACGCAGGAAACCCCGACACCAATCAGTCCCGGCGCAATAAAGCTGTGGTTAATCACAAAACGGCCGATTTTGGTGGTACCTGAGCGGTCGAACTGGATAGCAGCCAGGTCACTCGGGTAGGTCGGCAGAATATAGTAACCGTAACAGGCCGGTGCGGATGCCACGATATAAGCCGGATTCACCCCGATAGCCAGCGCCAGCGGAACCACTGCCGCCAGAGCCGCCGCCTGCGAGTTAACAAACTTGGACACCAGCAGCAGCACCACGGCATACGCCCACGGATATTCTTTGACCAGCGATCCCAGTACACTTTCAATCTGCTCAAGGTGAGCACCGAACATGGTTTCCGCCATCCACGCGATACCGTAAACCGCCACAATCGCGATCATCCCCGAGCGGAACACTTCATTTTTCGAAATGGATGCCGGTTTGGTATCGGTAAAGATGATAATTAATGCCCCGGCCAGCAGCATAAAGATCTGAATCACCAGAACCATCGACAGCGGTTTGCCGTCAAAGACCGGCCGCAGCCACGGAAAGGCTCCCAGTGATGCCACTACCGCGATAGAGGCCAGAAAGATCCACATTGCCAGCCAGTTACTGGCGGGTAATTTTTTATTGAGCAGCGTGGCGGTATCGCCGTAGACGTATTTCCGGTTTTCCGGTTTTGCGATAAACGCCTGAAATTCAGGATCCTTATCCAAATCTTTGCCGCGATACCAGCTGAAGATACCGATACACAGAATCCCGATCAGGGTGGACGGAATGGTGATCGCCAGCAGGTCAACAAAACCCAGATGTTTGCCGTTGATGGTCACATCCCCCAGCATTGCGACCAGAGAGACCACCGCAACCGACACCGGGCTGGCGATTATCCCCATCTGGGAACCGATTGTACTGGCTGCCATCGGCCTTTCCGGACGGATATTATTTTTAATCGCGACATCATAGATGATAGGTAAGATGGTGTAGACGACATGACCGGTGCCGCACAGAATGGTCAGCAGACAGGTCACAAACGGTGCCACAATCGAGACATATTTCGGATTACGGCGCAGCAGACGCTCTGCTATCTGCAGCATCACATCCAGTCCCCCGGAAGCCTGCAGAGTGGCCGACGCCGCCACGACCGCAATAATCACCAGCATCACATCCACCGGCGGCTTTCCGGGCTTTAAGTGGAAGACAAAAACCAGCAGCACCAGGCCTATCCCGCCCAGCAACCCCAGGGCAATCCCGCCTTTGCGCGCCCCGTAAAACAGACAAATCAATACCACGACAAGCTGGATAGCAAAATCCATAACTAACTCCTTTTAGGTACTTAAAAATCCGTGGGTCTGTATCACCTGGTTTCACTATAAAGCGCACAAAATAACAATTTTTTGATGTAAACAGTAAAAACGGCCGGAAAACAGAACAGTTTTTCTATAACAGTGACGGAGGTAAAAAAACAGCCGGAGGGGTATTCAGGGTACGGAGACAAACCGGTAACCGATACCGGTTTCAGTGATGAAATGCTGAGGACGGGCAGGATCTGTTTCCAGCTTCTGGCGCAGATGCCCCATGTAAATACGCAGGTAGTGAGCGTGTTCGACGGCGTTCGGTCCCCACACCTCATTGAGCAGCTGCCGCTGGGTCAGCACTTTGCCGCTGTGGCCGATAAGAATGGTCAGCAGACGGAATTCAATCGGCGTGAGATGCACTTCCTCACCGCCTTTACTGACCTGACGCACGGCAATATCCACACAGATATCCCCGAACGCATAGACAGGATCGTTCTTTTCACTGCCGGGATAGCGGCGCATCAGCACCCGCAGCCGCGCCTGTAACTCCCCGACACCAAAGGGTTTGGTCATGTAGTCATCCGCGCCGGCATCCAGGGCGGCGATTTTATCGTGTTCACTGTCACGGGCGGACAGTACCAGCACCGGCACGGAACTCCACTGGCGGAATTCCTGTACAAAGGTGATGCCGTCACCGTCCGGCAGCCCAAGGTCGAGGATCACCAGGTCCGGTTTGCGGGTCGCGGCTTCCACCAGCCCGCGCGCCAGGTCTTCCGCTTCAAACACACGCACGGAATCCCCTTCCAGCGCGGTGCGCAGAAGGCGGCGGATCCCTTTTTCATCTTCAACAATCAGTACAGTGGTCACAGCAGGTTATCATCTTCATCAATCACGGGCGGATCTTCACAGGGTAGACGGATATGGAAGCTTGCGCCACCCCCGTCACGGTTTCCGGCTAAAATAGTGCCGCCGTGCACTTCGGCAATCGCCCGGCAGATCGCCAGCCCGAGGCCGATCCCCGGAATGGCGGATTCTTTCTGACCGCGCGAAAATTTCTCAAATATCAGTGCTTCCTGTCCGGCCGGGATACCCGGTCCGTTATCCCACACTTCAATATCAATCATATTGTCCGACAACCGCGAGCGGATGCCGATCTGCGCCTGCGGCCCGGCGTATTTTATCGCGTTTTCCAGCAGATTGATCAACACCCGTTCAAACAGCGGGCCGTCAGCACAAATCAGCTGCATCGGATCATTGAGGTCAATCTGTACCGAATCGGTGTCAAAACGCGGTTTCAGCATTTGCAGGGCACTGCCGATCACCTCTTCCAGCGGCAGCCACTCTTTATTGAGATTAAAGCCGCCGGACTGGATCCGCGCCATATCCAGCAGGTTATTGACCAGCCGCGTGGTGCTGAGGATGTGCTGGCGGATCTCATTGGCCTGCGCGGCATACGGTGAACCTTCGCTGGTCAGATCCAGCGTCAGGATCTCCGCCTGACCAAACAGTACGGTCAGCGGTGTGCGCAGATCATGAGACAGCGCCGCCAGCAGTGAGTTACGCACCTGCTCACGTTCACTGACCAGCCGCGACTGCGCCTCGCGTTCTGTCAGGGTGCGGCGCTCCAGTGCCCCCGCTGCCAGCAGGATCAGGGTTTCCAGCAGCCGCTGCTGTTCGGGGATCAGCAGCTGACGGCGGTTATACGGCTCCACAATCACCACGCCGTAGACTTTTTCTGTCGTGCAGACCGGCAGGATCTGATACGGCACACCGGGCAGTGTGCCGGTACCGAACCCGGCGGGCTGGCCTTTGTCATAACTCCAGCGGATGATGGCATCGTCACGGCCGTTATCGGCTGTGCCGCCGCCGGCAGGGATCAGATTACCCTGTTCATCCGGCAGCAGCATTTCACAGCGGGCATGCAGGCTGTGGCCGATAAAGTGGCAGCTGACCGAGGCGATATCATCACACTCCCGCGCCACCGCCAGGGCTTTCGACATTTCATAGAGATGCCAGGTGCGCTGTTCGCGGTAACGCGCCACCCGCGCCTGATAACGGACACCGGCGGTCAGGCTGCCGATCACCAGCCCGACCGTCATCATCACGGCGAAG
Organism: Morganella morganii H1r; assembly: GCF_000633515.1. Classification (GTDB taxonomy): domain Bacteria; phylum Pseudomonadota; class Gammaproteobacteria; order Enterobacterales; family Enterobacteriaceae; genus Morganella; species Morganella morganii_B. Next base: position 294,133 of record NZ_AYMP01000004.1, read on the forward strand.
GTGAGCAGATACTGCATATCCGAGACAGCCAGGGTGCCTTTCGGGTTGATAAGAAAGATGTCAAAGCTGATAACGTTAATAATGGTGGCAAACACAGAGGGCCAGCGCCCGTAGAACCGCGCCACCACCACCACACCCAGGATATAGAGCATCACCAGGTTGGCGTTATCAAAGGCCATCAGCCAGTGGTGCGCCATCAGGGTGGTGACAGCACAAATCAGTGCCGCGACAACACAACCCTGCAAATCGGTTTTGTGTTTATCCAGAAATGGCCGGTTATCGCTGAATTTTTCGCGGCTTTCCGGCTGCCGGTCCTGCGGGGCTATCATCACTACATCCAGATCAGCGGCACTGCGGCTGAGCTGTTCCTGTAATTTGTCGCGCCGCCACCAGGATGTCCGCTCATGGCGGGCAATCATAATTTTGCCGAGGTTATTTTCCCGCGCATAGCGGATCACCGCACGGCTCTCTTCCGGCTCTGCCAGCGTTGCCGTGGTCGCGCCCAGCTGCTGTGCCAGCGACAGGGTGGTGAGGAGGGTACGCCGCTGCGGGGACGGCAGTTTATGCCGTGCAGGCGTTTCAACAAAAATTGCATGCCAGTCACTGCCGAGCCGTGCCGCCAGCCGGGCGGCGGCACGCACCAGTTTTTCATTGCCGCCGTCCGGACGCAGACAGACCAGTATCGCATCGCGGGTGTGCCAGACTTTTTCCTGACCTTTCCGTTCCCGCCAGGCGCGCATCTGCTCATCGACACGGTCAGTGGTCCGCCGCAGCGCCAGTTCACGCAGTGCCAGCAGATTGCCTTTGCGGAAAAAGTGTTCGATTGCCCGCTCTGCCTGAGCCGGGAGATACACTTTACCCTCGCGCAGTCTGCCGAGCAGGTCGTCCGGGGTTAAATCCACCAGCACGATTTCATCGGCGGCATCAAACACCGGGTCCGGCACCGTTTCCCGCACACGAACACCGGTCACGCCGCCGACAATGTCATTCAGGCTTTCCAGGTGCTGCACATTGATGGTGGTGAGGACATCGATCCCGGCATTGAGCAGCTCTTCCACATCCTGCCAGCGTTTCGGGTGGCGGGCGCCGGGGATATTGGTGTGCGCCAGTTCATCCATCAGGATCACCGCCGGATGCAATGCCAGTGCGCGATCGAGATCAAACCCCGCCACCTGCCGTCCCCGGTAGTTGTGCTTTTTCAGCGGCAGAATGCGCAGCCCTTCCAGCAAGGCAGCGGTTTCACTGCGGCCGTGGGTTTCCACCACCCCGGCCAGCACATCAATGCCCTGTTCACGCAGCCGCTGCGCCTCCTTAAGCATGGCGTAGGTTTTCCCGACCCCCGCACAGGCACCGAAGAAGATCTTCAGTTTTCCGCGCGGGCGCTCTGTGACCTGTGCCAGTAACTGGTCAGGATCGGGACGCAGTGGCTCTTCATACATAATGCTGTCCTTCCGTTAATTCAGGCTGGTTTTGTCCGCCGCATGTGCATCCAGCGCCAGGTTCAGTGCCAGCACATTCACGACAGGCACACCGGTAAACGCAGGCACCGGAGTGGTGATATATTCGCGGATCAGTTTTTCCACCTCAGCCTGTGTCATATTACGCGCTTTGGCAACACGCGGTGCCTGCCAGTAAGCGGCCTCCGGAGAGATATCCGGGTCCAGCCCGCTGGCAGAGGCGGTCACCAGGTCAACCGGCACCGGACGGGATGCGTCCGGGTTTTCCGCCCTTAATGTCTCCGCCCGCTGCGCCACCCGCTGTAACAGTTCAGGGTTGCCGGTGCTCAGATTGCTGCCGCCGGAGCTCAGTGCGTTATACGGATACTCCGCCGTTTCTGACGGGCGTCCGTGAAAATAGCCGGGCTGTGTGAACTGCTGACCGATCAGCGCCGAGCCTTTGACTTCATTATTCACTTCAATCAGTGAGCCGCCGGCCTGACGGGCAAACCACCACTCCCCGAGTGAGGTGGTCAGCAGAGGATAAAATACCCCTGTTACCAGTGCCAGAACCAGAAATATTATGATTGCGGGACGTATCTGACTCATTGTTTATCCTTATACTAACCCTGTCAGGGTCAGTAACATATCGATCAATTTTATACCGATAAACGGCACAACCAGGCCGCCCAGTCCGTAGATCCACAGATTACGGCGTAACATCTGTGCGGCACTCAGGGCGTGATACGGCACCCCTTTCAGCGCCAGCGGGATCAGAAAGACAATAATCAGGGCATTGAAGATAACCGCACTTAACATGGCGGAATCCGGTGAGTGCAGGCGCATGATATTAAGCGCATCCAGCTGCGGATAAGTCACCGCAAACGCCGCCGGGATAATGGCAAAATACTTGGCGATATCATTGGAGATACTGAACGTGGTCAGCGAACCGCGTGTCATCAGCATCTGTTTGCCGATATGCACCACCTCAATCAGCTTGGTCGGGTTGGAGTCCAGATCGACCATATTTCCCGCCTCTTTCGCTGCCTGGGTACCCGAGTTCATGGCAACCGCAACATCCGCCTGTGCCAGAGCCGGGGCATCATTGGTGCCGTCGCCGGTCATTGCCACCAGCCGCCCTTCTTTCTGGTACTGACGGATCAGCGCCAGTTTGGCTTCCGGGGTCGCTTCCGCGAGGAAATCATCCACCCCGGCTTCGGCGGCAATCGCCGCAGCTGTCAGCCGGTTATCCCCTGTGATCATCACCGTTTTGATCCCCATCTGACGCAGCTGTGCAAAGCGTTCGCGGATCCCGCCTTTTACGATGTCTTTCAGGGCGATCACGCCGAGCACACGGTGCTCTTCCGCCACCACCAGCGGGGTACCGCCGCTGCGTGCAACCTCTTCCACCAGTTTGTCGACCTGTGCCGGGAAGTGGCCGTGGTTGGCCTCAATATAGCGGCGGATAGCATCAACTGAACCTTTGCGGATAGTGCGTCCGTCCACATTGATGCCGCTCATGCGGGTCTGGGCGGTAAACGGAATAAAGGTGGCATTCAGGCTTTCCAGATTGCGTGCCCGCAGGCTGAAACGCTGTTTTGCCAGCACGACGATACTGCGCCCTTCCGGGGTTTCATCCGCCAGTGATGACAGCTGTGCCGCATCCGCCAGGGTTTTTTCATCCACACCGGGTGCGGCGAGGAAAGCAGAAGCCTGGCGGTTGCCCAGCGTGATAGTGCCGGTTTTGTCCAGCAGCAGCACATCCACATCCCCGGCAGCTTCCACCGCCCGGCCGCTGGTGGCGATCACGTTGGCAGCCAGCATGCGGCTCATCCCTGCCACACCAATGGCGGAGAGCAGGCCGCTGATGGTGGTCGGGATCAGACAGACCAGCAGGGCGATCATGACCGTCAGAGTGACCGGATGACCGGTATAGGCGGTAAACGGCCAGAGTGTCGCCACAGCCAGCAGGAACACAATACTCAGGGCAGCCAGCAGGATGGTCAGGGCAATCTCGTTCGGCGTTTTGCTGCGTTTCGCACCTTCGACCATGCTGATCATGCGGTCAAGGAAGCTGTCGCCCGGGTTGGCACTGCACTCAATAATCAGCCAGTCGGACAGAATGCGGGTCCCGCCGGTAACAGAGGCAAAATCGCCGCCGGATTCGCGGATCACCGGGGCGGATTCCCCGGTAATAGCGCTCTCATCCACGGATGCACCGCCTTCCAGCACGGTACCGTCACACGGGATCAGATCGCCCGCTTCCACCAGCACCCAATCCCCTTTGCGCAGGGTGTCGGCAGAGACCATATCAAAGCCGCTGTCGCGCTGTGCCGCATGCAGACGCCGTGCGCGGCTGGTTTTTTTCATCCCTTTCAGGCTGTCGGCCTGCGCTTTGCTGCGCCCCTCCGCCAGCGCTTCGGCAAAGTTGGCAAACAGCACGGTAAACCACAACCACAGGGCAACAGTGAGGGTAAACCCGCCGTTACCGCTGATAAATCCGCTGAGTATCCCGGCGGCCAGCAGTGTGGTCAGCAGGCTGCCGCACCAGACAATAAACATCACCGGATTCTGCCACTGCACCACCGGCGAAAGCTTGCGGAATGCATCCGGCAGTGCGCGGCGCACCAGTGCGGGTTCAAATAATCGCTGTGTCTGACGACTCATGGTGTTCTCCCGTCAATCACTTAAGTAAATCAAGAAATTCCGCCACCGGCCCCAGTGCCAGTGCAGGAACAAAGGTCAGTGCGCCGATCAGTAATATTGCGGCGATCAGCAGCCCGGTAAACAGCGGCCCGGTTGTCGGCAATGTGCCTGCACCGGCGGTCCGGATAGTTTTGCTGACCAGCGAACCTGCCAGCATCATCACCAGCGCAATCACCACAAAACGACCCGCAAGCATGCAGAATGCCAGCAGCAGGTTCCAGAACGGGGTGTTGGTGCTCAGTCCGGCAAAGGCACTGCCGTTATTGTTTGACGCGGATGAGAGGGCATACAGCACTTCACTGAAGCCGTGTGCGCCCGGATTGAGCATGGCACCGCGTCCGGCTTCCGTCATCATCGCCAGTGCCGTGCCGCCGAGAACCAGCGCCGGGGTGACCAGAATCGCCAGCGCGGTCAGTTTCATCTCCCGTACCTCAATTTTTTTGCTGAGGTATTCCGGCGTGCGGCCAATCATCAGTCCGGCGATAAAAACAGCGAGAAAGACAAACAGCATCATGCCGTAGAAACCGGCACCCACGCCGCCGAAAATCACTTCACCGATCTGCATCAGCCACAGCGGCACCAGGCCGCCCAGCGGAGTCAGGGAATCATGCATGCTGTTCACCGCACCGCAGGAGGCGGCGGTGGTCACGGCCACAAACAGCCCGGTGGCAAGGATACCGAAACGGCTCTCTTTCCCTTCCATATTGAAGGTGCTGTCAATCCCCATGCCCGCAAAGGCCGGATTACCGTGCGTTTCGCTCCACATTACCGCCACAGCGGCGGCGACAAAAACAATGGTCATTGCCGCCAGCAGCGCACGCCCCTGGCCCGGATTTCCGGCACAGCGCCCGAACGCAAAACAGAGAGCCGCCGGGATCAGGAAAATCGCCAGCATCTGCACAAAGTTGGTCAGCGCGGTCGGGTTTTCAAACGGATGCGCCGAGTTGGCACCGAAGAAACCGCCGCCGTTGGTACCGAGCAGTTTAATCGCTTCCTGGGAAGCGACCGGCCCCATCGGTAATACCTGCTGCACGCCTTCCGGGGTGATAATAGTCTGGTAGTCATGGAAGTTCTGAATAACGCCCTGCGAAATAAAGAACAGCGCAATAATCACAGAGAGTGGTAACAGTAACCACAGCGTGATGCGGGTCAGATCTGCCCACGCATTGCCGAGTGTCTGTACAGAGCGGCGGCACAGAGCGCGGATCAGGGCAAACGCCACGGCGATACCGGTGGCGGCAGACAGAAAGTTCTGTACTGTCAGCCCGGCCATCTGACTGAAATAGCTGACCGCGGATTCCCCGCTGTAAGACTGCCAGTTGGTGTTAGTGACAAAACTGACCGCCGTGTTCAGCGCCAGATCCCATGACATCCCCGGGAAGTGACGCGGGTTGAGCGGTAAATCGGCCTGCAACATCAGGATCGCCGTCAGGAATATCAGTCCCAGCGCATTAAACAGCAGCAGCGCTGTCAGATATCCCTGCCAGCGCATCTCATCGCGGCCAATCCCCGCAAAGCGCCACAGCACACCTTCCACACGGCGCAGCACCGGCAGCGATGTGCCGTCAATAAAGCAGACCAGCAGGTTACTGAGCAGTTTTGCTGCAATCAGCAAAACAATCAGAAACCCGGCGATAAGTAAAAAAGCATTCGCGGCCATCAGAATTTCTCCGCTTTAATCAGGGCATAAAGGAGGTATGCCAGCAGCAGTAATGTACCGGCGATGCCTGCAATAAGAGCCAGACTCATAACTTGTCCTTACATGTGTGAGGTATTCATCATGAGTCTAGAAAAGCGGGTGCAAAGATGTCGCAAAATTCGGCGGGAAAGGTATAAAAAAAGTATAAAAATGCGGGTTTCCGTAAACCCGCCCTGTTATCACAAATCCAGATGGAAAAACTGATGATGTTCACCGGCCTGATAATCACCAAATGCTGTCCCCGGCAGAAAACCACAGCGGCGATACAATGCCAGCGCCGGTTCAAAATCCGGATGGCAGCCGGTCTCCAGACTCAGGCGGGTCATGCTGCCCTGTTTTGCCTGCGCAATAATATGCAGTAACAGTAATTTGCCCGCCCCTTTACCGCGAAAATCCGGATGAGCCCGCATCGATTTTATCTCACCCTGTGCGGCAGAAAGCTGTTTCAGCGCCCCGACAGCCGCGATACGCTCACCGTCCCACACACTCCAGACACGGATGTTATCTGCCCGCAGACCACTTTGATCCAGGGCATAAACATGCTCCTGCGGCGTATTCTGTGCCATTCCCTGTAAATGCAGGACAATCAGCGCCCCGGTTTGCGGTGAGGATAAATCATCCGCTTTTATTACAAAATCGTACTCAGTCATAAATGCCTCATATAGCTATAAACGGTAAAAAATCCGGTTTTTTGTCTGCAATAATGACTGCAATAATCATTCCATTTTTTCTGTCTGCCTTTTCCGCCGGTTCCCGTTGCAGAAAAGCGCGTTTTGCACCATTGTGGTGCGCCATCAGCGGGCATCCGGGCCTGCCCGCTCTTTACATTGGTCATGATCACCAGGTTATGTCCGCAGGAAACTGATGCCATCATCAATAACAGGATGTGTAATGAAAACCGTCACCACCGCAGGACTCCTGCTTGCCGTACTGTTTACTGCCGCGCCGCTTCAGGCGAAACAGGCGGCAGTACAACATACCGAAGCCAGGGCACTGCGCGGTAATATTGCCGCACAGATAACACTGGCGGATGACTTCCGCGCACAGCAGGATATTGTGCAGGCCAAATACTGGTACCGGAAAGCCGCAGAACAAAATAACCCGTATGCCCAGAATGAGCTGGGAAAACTGCTCCTGCTCAATGATCAGTCTGTGAAGTCATTACAGGACGCCAAAGTCTGGTTTGAAAAAGCCGCAGTGCAGAAATATGCGCCGGGACAGGTAAATCTGGCCAATGTGTACCTTCATCTGGCCGATTTAAACAATCGTGACAACAAAGAGATGGTGCAGGCCCATTACTGGTTTGAACAGGCCGCCAGGCAGAATATGGCCGTTGCCCGGTATCAGCTGGGTATGATGTATTTATATGCCGAAGGGGTGGATCAGGATATCAGTAAAGCCAGAACCTGGTTCGAGAAAGCGGCAGCTCAGGAGCAGCCGGACGCGCTTTATCAGCTGGGTGTAATGTATTATCGCGGAAAAGGCTGTGAACGGAGTGATTGCGTCATTGCCCGGAATTTTTATGAGCGCGCGGCGCGGCAGTCACACGGCCCGGCTCAGTTTTATCTCGCCATGATGTCTCTTCAGGGGCACGGCACGCAGCAGGATTACGGCAAAGGTGTGGCGCTGATGAAAGCCGCCTGTGACAACGGCGAGCCTGAAGCCTGCCCGTGGGTAAAAAATCTGACAGAAAATGAGGATACATTCCGTCAGATTTTCTCCGGAAAACCGTAATCAGCCGCCCAGATAGGCGCTTCTGACCGCTTCATTCACCAGCAGTGCCGGACCGGTATCCTCCAGTACGACCCGCCCGTTTTCAAGCACATAACCTCTGTCTGCCAGTTTCAGCGCCTGGTTGGCATTCTGTTCGACCAGAAAGATAGTCATACCCGCATCACGCAGTTCACGGATGGTATCAAAAATCTGCATGATAATAATCGGTGCCAGCCCGAGGGACGGTTCATCCAGCAGTAACAGCCGGGGGCTGCTCATCAGCGCGCGGCCGATAGCCAGCATCTGCTGCTCACCACCGGACATCGTCCCCGCCCGCTGATGGCGGCGCTCCTGAAGACGCGGAAAGAGTTCATACACCTGCGCAATCCGTGCCTGGTATTGTGTTTTGGATGCAAAAAATCCGCCCATGGCCAGATTCTCTTCCACCGTCATCCGCCCGAACACGCGCCGTCCTTCCGGTACCAGTGCAATGTCTTTGCGCATGATCTGCGCCGTCGGCAGTGCCGTGATGTTCTCCCCGAGGTAGCGGATCTCACCGGTGGTCGCTCTCGGCTCCCCGCACAGTGTGCTGAGCAGTGTGGTTTTCCCCGCACCGTTCGCGCCGATCAGGGTAACAATTTCCCCTTTGCGCACCGACAGGCTGACGTCATGCAGCGCCTGAATTTTGCCATACTGCGCGGAGACATTATTAAATTCCAGCATCAGTATGCCTCCCCCAAATACGCGCGGATCACATCCGGATGGTTGCGGATCGCCTCCGGGCTGCCGCTTGCCAGCGGCGTTCCCTGGTTCACCACATAGATCCGGTCTGAAATTCCCATCACCAGTTTCATATCATGTTCGATCAGCAGAACAGAGACGCCGTGATCCGCCCGCAGTTCCGCGATCAGTGCATCCAGGTCGTCCGTTTCTTTCGGGTTCAGCCCGGCCGCCGGTTCATCCAGCATCAGAATATCCGGCCGGGTCACCATACAGCGTGCGATTTCCAGCCGCCGCTGCTGACCATACGCCAGATTACCTGCCTGCCGGTTTGCCAGTGCCGTCAGCCCGATTCTGTCCAGCCACATTACTGCGCGCTCCGTAGCTTCGCGCTGATCACGGCGGAATGAGGGCAGCGTCAGCAGCCCGGCGAGTAATCCGCTTTTATGATGCTGATGCTGCGCCACCAGCAGGTTTTCAATCACCGTCATTTCACGGAATAAACGCACATGCTGGAAGGTGCGGATCATACCGAGACGGGCGATAGCCTGTCCGGATAATCCCTGTACCGGTTTTCCGCGCAGCAGGATCTGCCCGTCCGCCGGTTTGTAGAAGCCGGTCAGGCAGTTGAAGATCGTGGTTTTTCCCGCACCGTTAGGGCCGATCAGAGAGACTATCTCTCCCCGGTTCAGCTCCAGCGATACATTGTTCACCGCCAGCAGGCCACCGAAACGCATGGTCAGGCCGGAGACCTGCAATAAGGTATCAGTCATCGCGCACCTCCGGTTTTTTCCGCATCCGTTGTGCTGACCTTCAGGTGCGGACGCGACACCGGCAGTAATCCCTGCGGCCGCCAGACCATCATCAGCACCATCAGCGCCCCGAGAAGGAGCATGCTGTAGGCATTCAGATCGCGCATCATTTCACGGGAAACCACCAGGATAACGGCTGCCAGAATCACCGAGGTTTGTGACCCCATACCGCCCAGCACCACCACTGCCAGCACAAACGCGGATTCCGTGAAGGTAAAGGATTCCGGGCTGATAAAACCCTGACGGGCGGCAAATAACGTACCCGCCACCCCGGCAAAGGCGGCACTGATAGTAAACGCCGTCAGTTTGATGCGTGTCGGGCTGAGCCCCAGCGAGCGGCAGGCGATTTCATCCTCACGCAGCGCTTCCCACGCCCGGCCCAGCGGCATTCTCAGTAACCGGCTGATAATAAACAGTGTTGCCAGTACCAGCAGCAATGCGACCAGATACAGGAAGATAATGCGATCGCCCGGGTCATACGCCAGGCCGAAGAAATTATGGAACGTATCCCAGCCGCCCTCTTTGGCGGTCCGGCTGAACTCCAGCCCGAACAACGTCGGTTTCGGGATCTGACTGATACCGTTCGGCCCGCCGGTAAATTCCGTATTATTCAGCAGCAGAATACGGACAATTTCCCCGAAGCCGAGTGTCACAATCGCCAGATAATCCCCGCGCAGCCGCAGTACCGGGAAACCAAGCAGTAAACCGGACAGCGCTGCGGCAATACCGGCCAGCGGCAGGCTCTGCCAGAATCCCCAGCCGAAATAGTAGTTCATCAGCCCGTAGGTGTACGCCCCGATGGCATAAAACCCGGCGTAGCCCAGCACCAGCAGGCCGGATAACCCGACCACCACATTCAGCCCGAGGCCGAGCATCACATAGATAAGGGTTAAGGTGGCGATATCCACACTGCCGCGCGACACCATAAACGGCCAGATAATGGCAGCGATAATAATCAGTCCGGCAATAATTTTCTGCGTGTTGGTGGAGCCGTCAAAACCCGGCAGGGAACCGCTGCTTTTCGGCAGACGCGCCGTCAGTTTTTTCAGTGACGGACGCACCAGCTGAAAGATAAAGACAATCACACAACCGGTGCCGATCCACTCCCAGCGGACGGCATCGGCGTTGCGGACAATCAGACGGGTGCCGTCGAGGGACAATTGCAGCCCCATCATCACGGAGGCCAGCACAAACAGCGTTGCGGTGGCAACAATGGCGTTGATCCAGTGAGATTTTGTCATACCTTTTCAACCTCCGGACGCCCGAGGATCCCGGTCGGCATCACCAGTAACACAAGGATAAGCAGGCCGAATGAAACCACATCCTTATATTCCGTACTGAAATAGGCGGAGGTCATGGCTTCTGATACGCCGAGGATCACCCCGCCGATCATCGCCCCCGGAATACTGCCGATCCCGCCGAGAACCGCAGCGGTAAAGGCTTTCATCCCGGCCATAAAGCCGACATACGGATTGATCACGCCGTAGAACTGCCCCAGCAGCACCCCGGCCACCGCCGCCATCGCCGCACCGATCACAAAGGTCAGTGCGATTACGCGATCGGTGTTAATCCCGAGTAAACCCGCCATTTTCAGATCTTCCGCACAGGCCCGGCAGGCGCGTCCCATCCGTGAGTAACGGATAAAAAGGGTCAGCGCCAGCATTGCCAGCACTGTCACCACCCAGATGGTGATCTGCATAGCGGAAACCGTGGCGGAGAAACCGCCGCTCTCCCCGAAGGTCCAGCGGCCGTTAATCAGCCCGGGCAGCGCGAGATCGCGGGAGCCCTGGGAAAGACTGACAAAGTTTTGCAGAAAAATGGACATCCCGATCGCCGAAATCAGGGCAATCAGCCGTTTTGAGTGGCGGACGGGCCGGTAGGCGACCCGTTCGATACTCCAGCCATAGGCACTGGCAATAATTATCGCTGTAATAAATGCAGCGGTAATTAACAGCCAGCCGACATCAATCCCCAGCATCATCAGCCCGGCAATTACAATAAACGAGACGTAACTGCCGATCATATACACTTCGCCGTGGGCAAAGTTAATCATGCCGATAATACCGTACACCATGGTGTAACCGATGGCGATCAGGGCATAGGTGCTTCCCAGCGTTAATCCGTTCAGCAATTGCTGTGTAAAATATAATAATTGTTCTGACATAGCGCACTCCCCTGAAACACACTGCCCGCATCAGTCACCACTGCGGATCAGTTCAGCGGTGATGAGGTTCCGTCTTTGTGCCATTCAAATACGCCGAACTCGAAACCTTTCAGATCCCCGTTTGGTGTCCAGCTCAGTTCGCCCATGACCGTTTCAACCGGCTTACCTTTCAGATCGGCGGCCAGATCCGCCGGTTCCATGCTGCCGCTGCGCTGCATTGCGGTGGTCAGCGACTGTAATGCGGCATAGGTTGTCCAGACAAACGGCCCTGTGGCATCCAGTTTCTTCGCCGCCAGGGCATCCACCACCGGTTTGTTGGCAGGAACCTGGTCGTAGCGTTTCGGCAACGTCACCAGCATGCCTTCGGAAGCGTCACCGGCAATGTTGGAGAGTGAGGAGTTACCCACCCCTTCCGGCCCCATAAAGCGGATATTCAGCCCTGCCTGTTTTGCCTGGCGTAAAATCTGCCCCATTTCCGGGTAGTAGCCGCCGAAATAGACAAAATCGACATTTTCTTTCTTCAGACGCGCCACCAGCGCGGAGAAATCTTTATCTCCCGCCGTCACCCCTTCAAACAGCACTTCTTTCACCCCGGCTTTGTTCAGATTGTCTTTCACGGAACGCGCCAGGCCTTCACCGTACTGCTGCTTGTCATGCACCACGGCAATGCGCTGCGATTTCACTTTTTCGAGAATATATTTTGCGGCAGTCGGGCCCTGATCAGAATCCAGACCGGTGGTACGCATGATCAGGCTGTAACCGCGCGTGGTTAAATCCGCATTAGTTGCCGCCGGGGTGATCATCAGGATCCCTTCGTCCTCATAAATATCTGACGCGGGTTGTGTGGAGGAGGAACAGAGGTGCCCGATCACATAACGCATGCCGTCATTAATCACTTTGTTAGCCACCGCCACCGCCTGTTTCGGGTCACAGGCGTCATCGTATTCGGTGATCACCAGTTTATTGCCGTTAATCCCGCCTTTGGCGTTGATATCCTCAATCGCCTGACGGGCGCCGGTAAACTCCATATCACCGTATTGTGCGACCGGCCCGGACATCGCCCCCACCACCGCAATTTTAATATCTTCAGCGTACGCCGCTGCACTTAATGCACAGGATACAGCCCCGGCAATGACGGCCATTTTCATTGTTTTTTTCATCAGAACATCCCCATCGGTTAGCTTTGCAGTGACCGGACGGTCAGCATGTGCGGTATTTTTAAAAATTCCCTTACAATGAGTCACATCACATTAATTAATGCTTTATTTTCAGTTCATTAAACAGGATTTTTATTCTGAAAAGCAAATCAGAAAAGGAGATTATTGCATCATTAACAGGATAATATCCGGTTGCAATCGGGTGTTTTTTCGGCAAAAAACAGTGTTATAAACTGGTTAATGATTCGTTAAGGATGACTTAATGCGGAAATTCATCACCGGAAAAATAGTTTTCCCCACTATTCCGATAGCAATTATCTCTCTTTGTTATTAGATTCATCCGGCGAAGTAGTAACCCGGGATCTGATTCAGTTTACTGATTGATTTGTCCGGATCCGGGTTTTCTGTTCACTTTGACTGATGGGATGGTCCGCGCCATGAATAAACTAACAGGCATGCTCCTGCTCACTTTTGCGCTGCCGCTGACTGCGGCGGCGGTAACCCCCGGTCAGTGCGATACTGCTGCTCAGGATATTAACCGGCAAAATACATTTATTATTACCGGCACGAAATATTACGGGCCGGTAAAATCAATCACCATCACGTCTTACCGCTCGATGGGGCTTATCCTGTGGGTGAAAGAAAAACTGCACTTCGGTCCGTGCGCTGACCTGACACAATATGATTATGAATACCGCGAAATGGCGATAGAAGAAGGCCAGGTACCGATTACACAAACCACGCAGATCATGCCGGAAAATCCGGATCAGGCGACCATCACCATCAGTAATGTGATCCCCGGCGATACCACACTGAGCACGCAGATTGATCAGCAATATACCCGTAATGCGGAAAACCGGATCGTCAGCCTGACAGAATCCTATAAAACAACACCGGATAACCAATCCTGGCAGTCAGAAACCCGCTACCGTTATCAGAATAACCGCCTGGTTTCGGAGAAAGAGACAGAGAACGGTGAAACACGGGTGACGGTTTATCATTATGACGCTGACGGGCTGCTGACTGATATTGAACAACCGAATGTGATGACGCAGGAATATACCTATAACGAACAGAATCAGGTCGTCAGCGTCACACAAAAACTGCCGACATTCTGGGGAAAAAGCACCTATTCCTATAACTGCTACCGATGGGATCAGTACGGAAACTGTGAATTGCAGACCATGATCAAAGCGATCCAGTTAGAAGGTTCCGCCACTATTCAGAGCAGCGGGATCACGCTGGAATCCCGCTACGAATATTACTGATTTATCCTATTTTCATCGCCAGTACCGCCGCGATATTGCGGGCAGCGACTTCAATATTGACCGCCGCCTGTGCCAGTGCCTCATCCAGAGAGCAAACCCGCGGGATCACAGAGAACACGGCATCAATACCGTGTTCATGCACAACGGCATAGTCGTCACTCATCCCGCCAACCAGCGCGATCACCGGAATTCCGCGCGCTTTTGCGGCTTTCGCCACACCCGCCGGGGTTTTTCCCTGAATCGTCTGGCTGTCCATCCGTCCTTCCCCGGTGATCACGAGGTCGGCGTCTTTCACCACCGCGTTAAGATCCAGTGTTTCGATCACCATCTCAATGCCCGGCTGCATCCGGGCATCAAGCCATGCCATCATCGGAACGCCCATGCCGCCTGCCGCTCCGGCGCCGGCGATATCACTCAGTGACTTACCGGTCAGGGATTCAATCACTTCCCCGTAGTGACGCAGCGCCGCATCCAGCTCACTGACTATCGCCGGTGTCGCGCCTTTCTGCGGCCCGAAGGTGGCAGATGCGCCTTTCGGTCCGCACAGCGGATTATTCACATCACAGGCCACCACAAACTCTGTCTCCGCCAGACGCGGATCCAGCCCGGATAAATCCGCAGAGGCCAGTTTTGCCAGCGCACTGCCGCCGAACGGCAGTGAGTTTCCCTGTTCATCACGGAATACCACGCCCAGCGCCTGCATCATCCCGGCACCGCCGTCATTGGTGGCGCTGCCGCCAATCCCGAGAATTATCTTTTCCGCGCCGTCATCCAGTGCCGCCAGGATGAGTTCCCCGGTACCGAAAGTGGTGGTCACACGCGGATCCCGCTGTGCAGGCGGCACCAGATGTAACCCGGAAGCGGCCGCCATTTCAATAATGGCGGTTTTACCGTCACCGGACAGCCCGTAAAACCCGGTCACTTTATTCCCCAGCGGTGCTGTAACCTCTGTTTCTTTCAGTGTTCCCTGTGTGGCTTCAATAATGGAGACCACTGTGCCCTCGCCGCCGTCCGCCATCGGCAGTTTGATGTACTGCGCATCCGGGAAAATGGTTCTGAATCCCGCTTCCGCAGCATCAGCGACCTGAAGGGCGGTCAGACTCTCTTTAAATGAATCCGGAGCAATCACTATTTTCATACTTAATTCCTTTTACCCGCCAAACCCGAAGACACCGAAAATCAGTGTGGAGACAATCGCAATCACCAGACCCACCATGGTTTCGTAAGGCAGTAATTTCAGACGCTCATGAACCTGCATATTGACACTGCCGCCGGTCGCATGGAAGAAGCTGCCGTGCGGCATCTGGTCGAGCACCACTGCACCGGCATGGATCATCGCCGCCCCGGCCAGCGCACTCACCCCCAAATCAAGCAGCGTTGAGCTGAATACCGCAGATGCCACCGCCGTACCCGCTGTGGTGGATGCGGTTGCCATGGACATCAGAGCCCCGGAAATCGGTGCCAGCAGATAGGATGGCAGACCGGACGCCGTCAGGCCGTTAATTAACACATCTTTCAGACCGGAGTTGGCGATAATCCCCGCCAGGGTTCCGGTTCCCAGCAGCATAATTGCCACCGGTGCCATCCGGCTCAGCCCGGAGGTAATAAAATGGTTGGACTGGCGGAAGCGTCCCATGATCAGTGCACCAGCCAGACCACCGACCGGCAGGGCGATCAGCGGATCAATGCTGATACCGGCGACCGGACGCAGTGACAGCAGAAAAATCGCCACCAGCGGGGCACTCATTGCCGCCCAGAATCCCGGTAACTTACCATCATGATGCGCGGCAATCAGTTCTTCCTGTGTCACTTTCGAGCCACGGTGAACCAGACGCTTCGCCAGAAAATACGCCACGATCAGCCCGAAAATGCCCGGGATAATCCCCGCCGCCATCAGTGATGTCAGCGGCACGTTAAAGTTATCCGCCGCCGCAATGGTGTTCGGGTTCGGTGACATCACGTTACCCGCTTTACCGCCGCCGACCATCGCCAGCAGAATCGCCATTTTGGACAAATCGGCGCGGTGTGCAATCGCCAGTGCAATCGGTGAAACGGTGATAACCGCCACGTCGATAAACACACCGACGGCTGTCAGTAACAGGGTGGCCACCGCCAGCGCCAGCAGCGCCCGTTTTTCACCCACTTTGCGGACAATAGTTTCCGCAATGGTATTTGCCGCACCGGACTCAATCAGTACCCCGGCCAGCACACCGGCTGCCAGAATACGCAGCACCGCGTTAGTGATCCCCTGAGCTCCGGTGACCATCAGTGTCACCGTCTGCACCAGATCTGCCCCGCCGACCAATCCTCCGGCCAGCGCCCCCGCCATCATCCCGTATACCGGCGGTACTTTTTTCAGTATTAACCCTATCGCCACGACCAGCGCAACCATTGCGCCCAAAGCTGAAACCGTCACCATGTGCAGACTCCTGCTGTAATTATGATTATTTGAACAGAACAGGATGCATTATGGCGGCAGCCATCAGGTTAAGCTTGAGAGGTTCCGACAAAAATGAACGGGCTGAAACCGCGTATTTTGTATAAACGCACAAATCACAAATCGGTCAGCATACCGAAATAAAGCTGAATAATTGATTCTAATCTATTGATATTTAAGCCAGTAATCGATTCAACACGCTGAAGTCGGTAACGGAGGGTATTTGTGTGAATATGCAGCGTTTTTGTGGTTTGAGACAGATCACAATTCTGATCAAAATAGGTCTTCAGGGTATGACACAACACACGGCGGCTGTCCGCCGCTTTCAGTTTCTGCCAGGCGGAGGCCAGTTCAGCGGCCTGCCAGCTCTCCTGAAATCCCTGTAACAAGGCGGGTAATTTGACTTCATCATAAAAAATGGTTTTCTGGCGGCTGTAAGCCGGGGTCTGCCCCAGTTGCTGCACAGCGCAGGCACTCTGCCAGGAGCGGTGCAGACCATTGTGTCCGTGAAAGAAACCGCCGACATACATCAGCAGATCCGGCAGCTGGCGGCGCAGTGCCTGTAACTGCTTCTGCACCGGAGAGAGCGGCTGAAAATCCGCATCACAGGCCACCGGTTTCAGCACCACGAGGGAATTTATTCCCCGGATACTGACCAGCAGATCCATTTTAAGATTATCAATATAGTCCACCAGACGGTGAAACCGCTCATGATCCGGTGCGGGCAGCGCGAGGATCAGAGCTATGCGGGGTTTATCGGGGGAGATCCCGAGATAAGCGGCGATCGATTTTACCGACTGCGGCTGCTGATCCGGGCTTATCAGCTGGCTGACCAGCTCATCACGGTAACGGCGATCCCACTGGGATTTTTCCAGCAAATCGGCCTGTTCCAGCACCAGTTCCGCTGCCATACGCACCAGCTCGGCGTAGTTGCGCACCTCATCCGGTTTGCCTGAAATTCCGACCACACCCACCATAGTATCGCGGAAAATTACCGGCAGATTAATGCCGGGTTTCACGCCTTTCAGCGTGGCGGCGGTGGCTTCATCAATTTCCACAATCCGGTTTTCCGTCAGTGCCAGCACCGCCCCTTCGTGGCGCTGATTTACCCGCTGCGGATCACCGGACGCAATAATCACCCCCTGTGCGTTCATCACATTCACGGAGTAACTGAGGATTTGCATCGCCCGCTGAACAATCAGCCGGGCAGTGCGCTGATCGAGCTGAACCGGTGTCATATCAGGACGGATTCTGTGCCTGGCGTGCTGCCGCAATGGCAGACTCAATGGCTTTTCTGGCCAGCGGACTGTTGCGCCAGCAGGTAGAGCCGGTAAGTGCCGCACCGGCACTCAGCAGGGATTGGGCATCCGCGGCGGCAAGCTGATTAAGATCAGAAAATCCCATCTGCTCAAGGCGTTCGATAACTTTCACACCCACGCCCTTTACCGCCAGCAGAACTGCCTTGTCTTCAGACGAAAAAGCCATAATATCCCCGTCAGTGATTATCAGAAAATACGATGGCTGCCATAACAGACCGCCGCAGAAACGGGCGCATTGTTATCAGCCCTCAATCGCCTCGCGCAGTTTTTTCATGGCATTTTTTTCCAGCTGACGGACGCGCTCGGCGGAAACGCCGTATTTGTCCGCCAGTTCCTGGAGGGTAGTTTTGCTGTCATCATCCAGCCAGCGGGCACGGATAATGTCACGGCTGCGCTCGTCCAGTGAATCAATCGCCAGGGTGAGTTTGTCCGTGGCGTGGCTGTCCCAGTTATCTTCCTCAATTTCATCAGCGAAATCAGAGGATTTATCTTCCAGGAACAGTGCCGGTGCCACCACAGGGTGATCGCCGTCGTCGTCATCGGACATATCAAATGCCATGTCCTGCGCCGCCATACGGGATTCCATTTCCAGCACATCTTTGCTGGTCACCCCCAGCTCTTTCGCCACCATTTCCACTTCATCCTGGTTAAACCAGCCGAGGCGTTTTTTGGATTTACGGAGATTAAAAAACAGTTTGCGCTGTGCTTTGGTGGTGGCAATTTTGACGATGCGCCAGTTACGCAGCACATACTCATGAATTTCAGCTTTGATCCAGTGAACCGCAAACGATACCAGGCGCACCCCCATTTCCGGGTTAAAACGGCGCACGGCTTTCATCAGCCCGATATTGCCTTCCTGGATAAGATCCGCCTGAGGCAGGCCATAACCTGAATAACTGCGGGCGACATGGATAACAAACCGCAGATGCGACATGATCAGTTTTTTCGCAGCCTCAAGGTCGCCATCATAATACAGACGCTCAGCCAGCTCTTTTTCTTCTTCGGCTGTCAGCATCGGATACTGGTTAGCTGCCCGGATATAGGCCTCAATGCTCCCTTGCGGAACTAAAACAGGGAATTGCGTATCTTTAGTCATTCAGTCCTCAGTACAAATAAAAATGACGTCGGCAGACGATAATAGTGAACAGTGTACAACACAGGACAGAGTTACGCCTATCACTTAGTGCCGGCGCTGTCATTTGATTGAATGTAAACCGGTGATGCGGGATATCCGGCGGGGTAATGCCCCGCCGGATAATAAGACCGTTACTGTGGCATAAAATTCCGTAAATGACGGACAGTTGCCAGCCAGGCAGCCACCCAGCCAATCATACCGGACACCAGCACAATCAGCAGCGCTTCGTCCCAGTCCAGCCCGGTCAGTGTAAATGTGGTACCGAAAATTTTGGAGACACCGGTCACCACATCCCCCAGTTTCCAGACCAGCAATGCAGACAACACCAGTGACAGCACTGCGCCTAACGCCCCGAGCAGCATACCGCCGTTGAGGAACGGACGCAGAATAAAACCGTCTGTCGCGCCGATCAGTTTCATCACATTGATGGTTTCGCGGCGGCTGAAAATATTGAGCCGTACACTGTTGCCAATCACCAGGAACAGCGCCACAACCATCAGCACCCCGATCAGGGAAGCAATCTGTCCCACCAGGCCGGTCAGTGCCGCCAGCCGGGCAAACCAGCTGTCATCCATCCGTACCTCATCAATCCCGGACAGTGCCGTGACGCGATCACGCAGGGTAGAGAGCGTGTCGCTGCTCTGCATATCCACTTTCGGTGTGACAATAGCCACCGCCGGCAGCGGGTTTTCTTCCAGCATATCCAGCGCGGTACTGAAGCCGGACCAGGCACGGAATTCGGTTATCGCCTGGTCACGGGAGAGATAATTGACACTCTCCACGCCGTCGAGCGCTTTCAGCTCGTCCGCCAGTTTCTGTCCGCCCTGTTCATCCAGACCTTTATCCAGATAAACCGTCAGCTGCGGCGTCGGATACCACTGTTGCGCCGCATGACTGACGTTTTTCCAGACGATATAAAAGACACTCGGCAGTGTCAGGGAAATCGCAATCACCATCACTGTCAGCAGTGTTGACAGCGGCTGGCGCAGCATATCGCCCAGCGTGTTTACCCACGCATGCCGCCACTGTTCCCGCCAGCCGCCTTTCAGGGCTTTGGCTTTGGACGGCATTTTTTTTGCCGGTTTACGCGGTTGCTTAACCATGATGACCTCCCGCCATGCGTCCCTGACTCAGCGTCAGCACGCGGTAATTGCGCCGTTCAATCAGCATGATATCGTGCGTTGCCATCAGAACAGTGACCCCCACACGGTTAAACTCTTCAAACAGCCGTAAAATGCCTTCTGACAGTTCACTGTCCAGGTTACCGGTCGGTTCATCCGCCAGCAGTACCATCGGTTTATTTACCACGGCACGGGCAATGCCCACACGCTGCTGTTCACCGCCGGAGAGCTGCACCGGGAAGTTACGGGCCTTATCCAGCAGGCCGACTTTATCCAGCGCGGCACTGACGCGGCGGCGGATATCTTCCTGGCTGGCACCGGCAATGATCAGCGGCATCGCCACATTGTCATATACCGTGCGATCCAGCAGCAGATGGTGATCCTGAAAAATCATGCCGATTTGGCGGCGCAGGAAAGGCACTTCACGGTTTTTCAGACGGCTGATATTGTGACCGTCAAATAAAATGGTGCCGTCACTGGGTCGCTCAATCCCACAAATCAGTTTCAGCAGGGTACTCTTCCCTGCGCCGGAATGGCCGGTCAGGAAGACCATCTCCGCCGGGCGGATATGGAAATCCACCCCCTGGAGTGCCTGGCGGCCGCCTAAATAGGCTTTACTGACGTGTTCAAAGCGAATCATGGATGATTAATCCTCCCGGGCAAAAAGTGCCTCAATAAAATCACCGGCTTTGAAAGGACGCAGATCTTCAATACCCTCACCCACCCCGATATACCGGATAGGAATACCGAACTGGTCTGCGATGGCAAAGATCACACCACCTTTCGCCGTTCCGTCAAGTTTGGTCAGAGTCAGCCCGGTCAGGCCGACCGCTTCATTAAAGAGACGCGCCTGGCTGACAGCGTTCTGTCCGGTACTGGCATCTAATGTCAGCATAATTTCATGCGGGGCATCTTCATCAAGTTTCTTCATCACCCGCACGATTTTCTTGAGTTCTTCCATCAGGTGCGCTTTGTTCTGCAGACGCCCTGCGGTGTCCGCGATCAGTACATCCACCCCTTTGGCTTTGGCCGACTGGATGGCATCAAAAATCACCGAAGCCGGGTCCGCGCCGGTGTGCTGTGCCACCACCGGGATATTGTTGCGCTCACCCCAGACCTGGAGCTGTTCCACCGCAGCCGCACGGAAGGTATCCCCCGCAGCCAGCATGACAGATTTACCCTGAGCCTGATACTGACGCGCCATTTTACCGATGGTGGTGGTTTTACCGACACCGTTGACGCCGACCATAAGGATCACATACGGTTTTTTATCTTCAATTTCCAGCGGTTTATCGACGGTTGCCAGGATTTCGCCCATTTCTTCGCGCAGTTTAACGAATAAGGCTTCCGCATCTTTCAGATCACGGCGGCTGGCATGCTGAGTGAGACTGGTGATGATCTTGCGGGTGGTTTCCACACCGACATCCGCCACCAGCAACTGTTCTTCCAGCTCTTCAAACAGATCGTCATCGATCTTTTTACCACGGAAGATCCCGAAGAAACCGGAGCCGATATTCTCCCGGGTGCGTACCAGGCTGCGTTTCAGACGGGCAAAGAACCCTTCTTTTGCCGGCCTTTCCTGTGTCTCTGCCGGGGCCGGCGATTCATTTTCAACCAGTACCGCGTCCTGTGCTTCCGCTTCAGCTTCCGCGAGACGGCGGGCTTCTTCCTCTTGCGCAAGGCGCTGTTCTTCCGCCAGACGCGCCTGTTCAGCCGCTTCAGCGTCACGCTGTTTCTGCTCCTGCGCTAAACGCTGCTGTTCTGCGGCTTCTTCTTCCGCCCGGCGTTTATCTTCAGCAATACGCTGCTGTTTCGCCGCTTCCGCATCACGCAGTGCCTGCTCCTGCGCGCGGCGCTGTTCTTCTTCCGCGCGCTGCTGCTCTGCGGCCTGTTCTTCGGCCAGCCGTTTTTCTTCCGCGATACGCTGCTGTTTCGCGAGTTCCGCGTCACGCAGTGCCTGCTCCTGCGCGCGGCGCTGTTCTTCTTCCGCACGGCGCTGTGCCGCAGCCTGTTCTTCCGCCTGACGTTTTTCTTCCGCGATACGCTGTTGTTTCGCAATTTCCGCGTCACGCAGTGCCTGCACTTTCAGGCGGCGCTGTTCTTCTTCCGCGCGCTGCTGTTCAGCTGCCTGTTCTTCAGCCAGACGCTTTTCTTCCGCAATGCGCTGCTGTTTCGCGGTTTCCGCATCGCGCAGTGCCTGCGCTTTCAGCTGACGCTGTTCTTCTTCCGCACGCTGCTGTTCCGCTGCCTGTGCTTCCGCCTGACGCTTTTCTTCTGCCAGACGCTGTTGTTTGGCTGCTTCCGCATCACGCAGTGCCTGCTCTTTCAGACGGCGCTGTTCTTCTTCCGTACGCTGCTGCTCTGCCGCCTGCGCTTCCGCCAGACGTTTTTCTTCTGCCAGACGCTGCTGTTCGGTGATTTCAGCATTGCGGCGAGCCTGCTCCTGTGCAAAGCGCTGCTGTTCTGCGGCTTCTGCATCACGGCGGGTCTGCTCTTCTGCCAGACGGATCTGTTCAGCCGCCTCTGCTTTACGACGGGCCTGCTCTTCTGCCTGACGAATCTGTTCAGCTACTTCCGCATCACGGCGGGCCTGCTCTTCCGCTAAACGTGCCTGTTCAGCCGCTTCAGCATCACGACGGGCCTGTTCTTCCGCCTGACGGGCTTCTTCCGCCGCTTCTTCATCACGGCGGGCCTGTTCTTCTGCTAAACGTGCCTGTTCAGCCGCTTCTTCATCACGACGCGCCTGCTCTTCCGCTAAACGCGCCTGTTCTTCCTGTGCTGCCTGTTCGTCATCTTTACGGCCAAAACCGAGCCAGGAAAAAAAACCTTTTTTCTTCTCTTTTGCCACAGCCACTATACTCCTTGCATACTGCCACCCGTCACCTTCCGGCACGGTATGTCCGGAAAATCCTGAGCAGATATGGCGTCTTTATCATCATTAGTTGCAAATCAGACGCAGTCTATCATTTCACAGGATGGTTGCGCATCGGCTTTCCGTAATTTCATATTAAATTTAAACGAATTCTTACAAAACCTGCGTATAATATTCCGCTGTTTTCCTGTCTGTTATTCATATTTCTGAATTAATAATTTCAGAATTAATAAGTTACGAAGGTTATGGTTAAAAAAGCTCAAACCGCACCACAAGGGCAGATCCGCATTATCGCCGGTCTCTGGCGCGGACGGAAACTGCCGGTTCTGACACATGACGGCCTGCGCCCGACCACTGATCGCGTGCGCGAAACCCTGTTTAACTGGCTGATGCCGGTAATTAACGGCGCGCGCTGTCTTGATGCATTCGCAGGCAGCGGCGCACTCGGTTTTGAGGCGCTTTCCCGCTATGCCTCTGCCGTGACATTTACGGAACTCAACCGCGCCGTTGCGGCTCAGATCAGCGCCAATGCCCGTCTGCTCAACTGTGAACAGGCTACTGTCGTTAATCAGAGTGCCCTGCAGTTTCTGGCGCAGCCGGGAACGCCGTTTGATGTGGTGTTTCTCGATCCGCCGTTCCGTAAAGGACTGCTTCAGGAAACCGTTGATTTACTGGAGGCAAACAACTGGCTCAGCCCGGAGGCAATGATCTACATTGAAGCCGAGGCGGAATCAGACACACTGGTTGTTCCGGGTAACTGGGTGTGCCACCGGGAGAAGGTGGCCGGCCAGGTTGCATATCGTCTTTATCTGCGTCAGACGCAGACGACTGAACAGGAGTCCGTATGTTCCTGATTAATATTGGCCGCATACTGATGCTGGCCGTCTGGGGTTTTCTGATTTTCAGCCTGGTGCATCCGTTTCCGAAACCGCTGAATATCTTTATGCATATCGCCACCTTTTTTATGGTGGTGATGCACGGGCTGCTGATGGCGCTGTTTAATGCCGGTCAGCCGCAGGATAAAAAACTGACCGCCGCCGGTAAAGTGCGCGTCTTTTTATTCGGTGTGTTTGAACTGCTCGCCCTGCTGCGCCGCCAGCAGGCAGAACTGAAAGATCAGGATAAACCCTGATCAGCGCAGCGGCTCATAACGGATAAACCGCGTCCCCTGCATTGACAGCGTTCCGCGTGAATGCAGGGTAATCGCCTTATATTCATCCTCTTTGATGTACACCACAATGGGTTTTCCCGACAGCGGCGTGAAATGTACCTCATAACGGAAGGTTTCCGGGAAAACCACATCCCGCTCACGGGAGCGCATATCCGGGTACGGATAATCCTTTTTCTCTGTCACCGTGACCTGATATACCGCCACCGCAGCGTGGTCATTTATCTCATTTTGTTTACGCTGTTCAAAGAAGCGGCGGGTCGCCAGGATAATAATCAAAGCGGCAACAATAAAACCTAACAAACCGAATTTATTCATGAGTATGGTTGTTTTCCTGCAATCTGGTTGATCGTGTTCTGTAAATACGGGATATTATCAAATATTCAGGTGTTAATCGCCATCAACATACCTCAAGGACACCCTATGAATTGGCCATTTATTGCTGTACTTTTTTCCGGCTGGCTCTATATCGACGCCGCCTACCGGGGACCAAACTGGCAGCGCTGGGTTTTCCGTCCCGTCACCCTGCTGCTGTTGCTGCTGTGGGCGTGGAGCGGGGATTACGGACTGGATATCTCAGGGTATCTGGTGTGTGTCGGGCTGTTAGTGGCCATTGTCTCCGATACCATCCGCCTGGTTGCTGATAATAAAATCGACCTGTCACTGTATACCAGTGCCGTGTTTTATCTGCTCTATGCCCTGAGTTTCGCCCTGCTCAATAATTTTACCTTCTATATTCCGCTGATGATTGCCGTACCGGTGATTGCCATCGCGGTACTCGCGCTGCTCTGGTACAAACTCGGCGATCATAAAGTGCCGGTGCTGACAGCACTGCTCAGTGCGCTGGTGATGGGCTGGCTTGCCGGAGAGCAGTTCTTCGGGCTGGGTACCGATTACAACTTCTCCCTGATGATCGGCGCATTCTGTCTGGTGCTGAACCTGATCCTCTGGCTGATCAACCGCTTCCTGTTTACCTTTAAACTGGCAAAAGCGATTTACTCCACCTTCTATTTCCTCGGGCATTTCCTGATTGTCCGCGCCATCACGCTGATGTAATTCTGCTTCTGGCAACAGGAGCGCACAATTTGCCAATAATTATGCGCCCCTGTTGTTGACTCTGGAGTAGACTCCAATGTGTACACTTCCTGTTAATGAGAAAAATTAACATCAACTCACCGTTGAACAGGGAGGTGTTTATGCACCCTAACAAAGAACATCATGAGCATACTCACAGCAGCAGCTGCTGCGGCAGCAAATCTGCCTGCACCACCGGCGGAAAAAATGAGTCACAGGCTCATCAGCCACACGACCATACCGCACACGATCACAGTGAGCATGAACATCCGGAACACGACGACGATGAGTCCCGTGCGCATGGTCATGCCCCGCACGATCATGCGCATTCTGAACACGGCCATGACCACGCCGGTCATGAACACGCACACGGCAGCTGCTGTTCACACGATCACGCTGCCACCGATGATACTGCGCCGCCTGAATTAAGCGGCAGCCAGCGTTACAACTGGCAGGTGGAAGGGATGGACTGCCCGAGCTGTGCGCGCAAGATTGAAACTGCCGTCCTGAAAATTGCGGCGGTCACCCAGGCGAAAGTGATGTTTGCCACGGAAAAACTGGTGGTGGATGCCGCCGGGGATGTCCGCGCGGATGTGACCAGTGCCGTGCAGCAGGCCGGATTTGCCCTCTGGGATCTGAACGGCGGCAGTGCCGCACCAAAGAAAAAAGAAGAGCAGAGTCTGCTGAAACAGGCAACACCGATGCTGATTCTGGCGGTGCTGATTGCCCTCAGCTATGCACTGGAATTTGTAAATCCGGTGCTGGGCAAATACGCCTTTATCGCCTCAACGCTGATCGGGCTGTTCCCGATCGCCAAAAGCGCGCTGCGTCTTATCCGCTCCGGTACGCCGTTTGCGATTGAAACGCTGATGACGGTCGCGGCAGTCGGTGCCATTGTGATCGGTGCCACTGAAGAAGCGGCCATGGTTATCCTGCTGTTCCTGCTGGGCGAAATGCTGGAATCCTATGCGGCAGGCCGCGCACGGCGGGGTGTCAGCGCGCTGATGGCACTGGTGCCGGAAGATGCTGTGGTGATTAAAGACGGGCAGAAAGTATCTGTGCCGGTTGCACAGCTGCGTCCCGGCGACATTATTGAAATCGCACCGGGCGGACGCCTGCCGACAGATGCTGAGCTGCTCAGTGAGTTTGCGAGCTTTGACGAAAGCGCCCTGACCGGGGAATCCGTACCGGTTGAACGGGCACAGGGTGAAAAAGTCGCCGCAGGTTCGCTATCAGTGGATCGCGCAGTGCAGATGAAAGTGGTCTCCGAGCAGGGTCAGAACGCTATCGACCGTATTCTGACACTGATTGAGGAAGCGGAAGAGCGCCGTGCACCAATCGAACGCTTTATCGACCGTTTCAGCCGTTACTATACGCCGATGATTATGCTGTTCTCCGCTCTGGTGATTGTCATTCCTCCGCTGTTTATGGGCCGGGAATGGTATCCGTGGATCTACCGTGGTCTGACACTGCTGCTGATTGGTTGTCCGTGTGCACTGGTTATCTCCACCCCGGCGGCAATCACCTCCGCGCTGGCCGCCGCCACCCGCCGTGGTGCGCTGATCAAAGGTGGTGCCGCACTGGAGCAGCTGGGTACCGTGACCACTGTCGCGCTGGATAAAACCGGTACGCTGACAGAGGGTAAACCGCAGGTGACTGATATTGTTGCCCTGAATAATCACAGTGATGCCGATGTGCTGATGTTTGCCTCCGCCGTGGAAAGCGGGTCACATCACCCGTTAGCCAAAGCGATTCTGGAGCGTACTGAGGATCACGGGCTGACCATCACCGAAGCGGAAAACCGCAAAGCCCATGCCGGTAAAGGGGTTGACGGGGATCTTAACGGTGTGACCATCCTGGTCAGTGCGCCGGGTAAACTGGCTGACGGTCTGCTGACGGAAGCCGCTGCGGCAGATGTCACCCGGCTGGAAAATGAAGGGAAAACTGTCGTTGCCGTAGTTGCAGGCAACCAGCTGACCGGACTTATCGCCATGCAGGATACCCTGCGCAGTGACGCCATTGAGGCCATCGGCCAGCTGAAAGCGATGGGTGTCAGCGCCGTGATGCTGACCGGGGATAACCCTCGTGCAGCGGCCGCTATCGCCGGTAGCATCGGCATGGATTTCCGTGCCGGACTGATGCCGGAAGATAAAGTCAAAGCGGTGATGGCGCTGAATAACGATCATCACACCATGATGGTTGGCGACGGTATCAATGATGCCCCGGCAATGAAAGCGGCCGGCATCGGGGTTGCCATGGGCAGCGGGACCGATGTGGCACTGGAAACCGCCGATGCCGCACTGACTCACAACCGTCTGACCGGCATTGCCGAAGTGATCACGCTGTCACGGGCCACCCGTAAGATCATCCGCGAGAACATTACTATCGCACTGGGTCTGAAAGCGGTGTTCCTGGTCACCACCCTGATGGGGCTGACCGGCCTGTGGGTTGCAGTTCTGGCTGACTCCGGTGCGACCGCACTGGTGACCGCCAACGCTGTCCGCCTGCTGCGGGTCATGAAAAAATAACCTCTGCGACATACCAAAAGACGTTTATACATCAATGCCGGTCACACACGTGACCGGCATTATTTTTTTAACAGGATAACGTATTCCGGTTATACGCAACGCTCTGCCTGCCTCCGGACTGAACACCATTTCCGGTATAGTGATGTATCCTGTATTTTTTTTTATAACACGGTTTTTTCCTGTTACATCACATAATGTTCATCCCGCCAAAGCATTATCATTTTTTAGCCTCTCCGGTAATATTTACTTATCATTTTATATTTTCTTTCGGTAGTATTTTCACTACTCCGGAATATTTCCGATTACTCTTAATTTTTATAAAAATATATTTTTCTGTTTTATCAGACTGTTAATTTCTGTACACCACAATGCGTCTGTATTAATTATCTTTATTTTAATGCAAGACCAATTCTTACGTAAAAATACGCACTCTTTTTAAGAGTGCTATTTCCGCTGTCTTTTTTAAAGACAGCAAAAGAATTAATCATAAAAGGAATGGTTTGAATATGAATACTATTTATCGTATTGTATGGAGCAAGGTTCTTAATACCTGGGTTGTCGCCAGCGAACTGGCCAAAGGGAAACAGAAAACAGCATCAGGCCGCTCCCTTTCAATTGCACAGCATTCCGCTTCCCGCCTGACCCGTTACTTTAAACTACATTTTCTGGCGACCGCTATTCTGTCCGCATTTACCGCAATTCCTGCTTATGCAATCAGCCCTTCTGAGTGCGCGGCCAGCAGTTCCTGTGTCAGCGTATCGTCATTTACTGAATTAAAAAATGCGCTGACGACCGGTGATAAAACAACAATATTATTTCTGAACGATATTAAACTCACCGGTAACATTGATGTTAAACTGACAGAAAATACCAAACAAAACATTGTGATTGATGGTGGCGGATATAAACTTGACACCGGAACCTATTCTTTTAACTTCAACAACCTTAATAATGCAAACTGGGCTAATGAAAGCACTTTCACAGTCAGTGATTTATCGGGCTTAGTGAGCTCAACGTCTATTGGTAATTACATTTTTAAAACCGACACGAATGCATCAACAAAAATTAATATTATTCTGGATGATGTCGGTTCTGTTACTGACAGTATGATCGCCGTTCTGGGCAATATGGGCAGTGGTGTTACCCAGAATACCGGCAGCGAACTGACCTTCGGTAATATAACCACCCCGATTGATCTGACCTTCGGCACCAACCATCAGCTTGCTCAGGCAAACAAAATTAATTTCACCGGTAAATTAACTATCAATGCCACGACGGGTTCCTACCCTGCCGTCTTCTGGTCGAATGCCTCTCCGGCGGAAAGTATTATTCGTTTTACCGCCGATGCCGATGTCAGTATAAAAACACCAAACCTGACCAATGGTGCAGGATCAAGTAATAAGCATTATCAGTATCTGATGGACGATGGTGCAGCGTTCTCCTTAACATCCGATCAAAATATTTTTGGCAGTGATAATAACGGTCTTGTCCTGGGTTCCTATGATCCGGTTAATGGTTTTGGTAAAGGGGTTTCACTCCGTATCACGCGGTTCAACGGTACTAATTTTACTACCGGTGACGGTGTCAGTAACAGCGGCGGTATCAGCACCGGATACAATAACGGCCCGACAGGAAATAAAGATGTGGTATTTAACCTGGCGGGCGGTTCACTGATTAATATCAGCGGTACAACAAGCAACGGTATTCTGGCAACGAAAACAGGTGCAGGAAACCTCAGTAATATCTATCTTGCCTCCGGTGGTGAACTGATTACCGGAACCGGGATCAGCGCCGCACATGCCGGGAGCGGCAATATCGTACTGGAAAACAAAACCGGCGGTAAAATAACAGCGGTAACCGGTATAAAAGCAGTTCACAGCGGAACTGGTTCCGCATCGCTGGAAAACCACGGTGATATTACCAGTACAGCAAACGGCATCAGCGTTTCATCAGCCAATCAGCAGACCGTCAATATTAATAATACCGGTGGTACGATCAATGCCACATCGGGGAATGCCGTTGAATCGTTGCTGAAAGCGCAAATCAATATGCTCGGCGGTGTCATCAATACCAGTGGCAGCGCCACTGCGTTTAAACTGAATGATGGTGCTCACCAGCTTACCGATATCACCGTTAATCTGAACGGCACCGGTAATATGTTTGCAAAAACGGCAGCGGCGCAGGCTGCCCTGACCGGTGTTACGCTGAATGTCCTCAACGGTACCGGGTTATCAGATATCAGCGGACTGACATTTAAAGCCGGTCAGAATGGTAATAACACCATCAATGTGAACGGCTCCGGTACCGGTATTGCCCTGACTAACACCGGGTTATCCGGGCTGAACAGCGACGCACTGGATATCAACGTCAACGGTGCCGGTAAAGGAATTGTCACCACCGGCGGTGGTGTTGATCTGAGCAACAGCAAACTGACCGTCAATGTGACCAGCACGGAGGGAACGGCGCTGAGTATTGCCGACGGCAGCAGTAATATCACCACCATCGGTCAGAATATTCAGCTGAATGCCGCCGGTGCGACAGCACTGAGCTTTACCGGCACCGCCGGGCGTACACTGATCAATAACGGCACGATCGGCGGAGATGTGATATTTGCCGGGAACGCCGCACAGACTATCACCAATAACGGCACACTTTCCGGTTCCCTGACCACCGGAAACGGTAACGATATACTGACGCTGGGCGCAGGTTCAAAAAGTACCGGCGCTATCAACCTGGGTAACGGCAACAACCAGGTAAACATTGATAACGGAGCAGATATCCACTCCGTCACAACCGGCAGCGGTGATGATATTTTCACACTGAATAATCTGACTCAGGGAAGTTCCTATCTGGGTGATATTGATTCGGGCAGCGGAAATAACACGCTTAACTTTAATCACTCCTCCGACACGCTGAAAAATGAAACCACGCTGCGCGGATTCAGCAATATTAACCTGAGTGACAGTGATATCACGCTGGCCGCCGACAGTAATATCAGCGGCGGTACGGTACTGCTGGATAAAAACAGTCAGCTTCAGTTCGGTAATACGTTTAACGGTATTCTGAATGCCTCTCTCGGACACCTTGCTGCCGGTGACGGTAATGCGGTAGTGGGTAATAATGCGGCAGTCACATTAAGCAAAGCCAATACATTTACAGGAAACTGGCTTATTGCTCAGGGCGGGACGCTGAATGCCGGCAACAGTAATCAGCTTGACGGAAGTTCACTGACGGTGGACGGCACACTGAATCTGAGCGGAATCAGTGAGCTGAATAATACACTGACCGGCAGCGGTAAACTGGCGGTTGACGGCGGCGGCGGCAACTTCAGATTCGGAGCCCTTACCGGCAATGCATATACCGGTCATGTACAGCTGAAAAATGCCCTGTTTTCGCTTTCCGGCCAGAATACCCAATCACTGGCACATGCTTCTCTTATCAACAGCAGCGGAACCACGCTGACCATCGGAAACGGGGAACAGGCGGTCGGTAATCTGGATCTGAACGGCGGCAAAACGCAATTTACCGGAGACGGAAAAATTGCCGCAGGAACATTAAACGTCAGCAGTAACGGCATTATTCAGGTTGATCCGTTACTGAATACCGCCGGTAATCTCCTGGATGCCGACACCGGAACAAACAATCAGCTTATCAGCAGTAACAATACCCTGACGGCAGAAGAGCTGGCACAGCTTTCCTTACAGGATCTGTCCGGAAATGCGCTGCAGAACAATGTGACATCGGCCGTTATTCAGAATGGTGAAACCGTGGCTGACGGCCTGTATAACTATGCCTTATCCGGCGCCGGAACGGGGCTGAGTCTGTCATCACAACTGGACAGTCTGACTCTGCTGGCCGGCAAAATGCTGACACTCTCCACACAAGGGGCGGTTAACAGCGATAAAACCTTAACCGCACGCCTGAGCGGAGCCGGTGCTCTGGCAATTGACGCAGGTGCAGAAACACTCACAATAAATAATTCCGGCAATAATTATACCGGTAATACCCTTGTCCGTACGGGTACCCTGGCGCTGGGCAGTGATAACGCCCTCGGTCAGACCTCATCACTGAACGTCAACGCTAACGCGGCAGCAAATCTGGCGGGTCATACCCAGACCACCGGCGCGCTGGAAAACGCCGGACTGGTAACCCTCGGTAATGGCGGCGTGCTCAACAGCGGTGCCATGACCAACAGCGGCACCGTGGATCTCACCGGCGGGACACTGAATCTCTCTGCCGGAGGCACCTCATCAGCCACCGGCGGCCTGACCGGTAACGGCACTCTCAGTGTCACCGGCGGTGATCTGTCTGTCTCAGCCGCCAACAGCAGTCTGGCAGGCACCACGCAGATCGGCAAAAATGCCTCCGTCACCCTGCGTGACCACGGTACCCTCGGCACGGCGGCGGTGGCTGTCACCGGCACCCTGAACCTGCTGGCGGATAACCTCACCCTGGTGAATGCCCTGAGCGGCGACGGTCAGGTCAGCACACAAGCCGCCGTCACCCTCAGCGGTGATAACCGCAGCTTCACCGGCGAACATCACCTGAACAGCAACGGCAAACTGACCGTATCGCAGGCACAAAACCTCGGCGCAGACAGTGCCGCGGTTCATCTGGATGATGCCGGTGCCGCACTGGTTCTCAGTAACCTGAGCGGCAGTATTCACAATGCGCTGTACGGCGTCAGCGGCACCACGGTGTCTGTCACCGGCGGCAGCCAGACGGAGATGACCGCCGATAACAGCGG
This sequence comes from Morganella morganii H1r, assembly GCF_000633515.1. Lineage (GTDB taxonomy): Bacteria > Pseudomonadota > Gammaproteobacteria > Enterobacterales > Enterobacteriaceae > Morganella > Morganella morganii_B. The sequence continues at coordinate 326,209 of NZ_AYMP01000004.1, forward strand.
CTTCCTCGGTAACTGGCAGGTCAGCGGTGACAGCCTGCTGCGTGTGGCTGCCGAAAACAACCTCGGCAAAGACAGCAGTGTGAATCTGGCCACCACCGGCGATACCCTGCAACTGGCCGGTTATCAGGGAATTTTTGCCAATAATGTCAGCGGCAGCGGGCTGCTCAGCCTGACCGGCAGTGCCGCCGTCACGCTGGACAGCACACAGAAACTCGGTGCGGATCTGGCTGTGGGGATCGCGGACAACAGTGCCCTGACCCTCAGCGATCTGGCCGGGTTTGACCATACCCTGACCGGCAGCGGTACGTTAAACATCAGCCGTGATAATGCGGCGGACACCTTTGATTTCGGCAGCAAAACCGGCACCGCATTTGCCGGGAATGTCAGCCTGAAAAACACCACTTTCGATCTGACTGCCGGTAATACCGCCGCGCTGAGCAACGCCACGCTGACCGCCGGGACAGACAGCACTGTCCGCGCCGGACAGCAGGACAGCACGCTGCACAACCTGACCGTCGACGGCGGTACTCTGGAGTTTGAGGGCGGTGCACCACAGTCCAAAGCCACCGGTATCATCAATGCCGATACGCTGGCGCTGAACAAAGGAACAGTTTCCGTATCCGGAACAGCGGAGTGGAACAATGAAACGCCGGTCATTGCACCGGATCTGTCTCTGCTGGAGCAGGATCGCGGTAATATCATGCAGACACTGATCAGCGCCGGGCAGGTATCAGGCACCACCTCTGATATCGGTCTGATGATCAACGGCGTGGCCGTCAGCAGCGGCAACCAGGCGGTACAGTCTGCGGTGAAACAGGACGGTACCACCGTGGCGAATGCCACACACAATTACGGACTGGCCACATCGGACAATAAGGGCGGCAACGGTCTGTTTGTGAAATACAGCCTGAGCGCGCTGGAACTGCTGACCGACGGAACAGATGCCCTGCGTCTGACGACAGAAGCCGGTGCAGAGGCCAACCGGACGCTGAATGCCCTGCTGACCGGCAGCGGCGGTTTGCAGATTGATGCCTCACGCGGCGCACTGACCCTGGCCAACAGCAACAACAGTTACCGGGGCATCACCACCGTCACCGCCGGGATACTGAAACTCGGGGCAGACAATGCCCTCGGTCAGACCTCGTCACTGAAGGTGAATACCGGCGCTGCGGCAGATCTGGCGGGTCATACCCAGACCACCGGCGCGCTGGAAAACGCCGGACTGGTAACCCTCGGTAATGGCGGCGTGCTCAACAGTGGTGCCATGACCAACAGCGGCACCGTGGATCTCACCGGCGGGACACTGAATCTCTCTGCCGGAGGCACCTCATCAGCGACCGGCGGCCTGACCGGTAACGGCACCCTCAGTGTCACCGGCGGTGATCTGTCTGTCTCAGCCGCCAACAGCAGTCTGGCAGGCACCACGCAGATCGGCAAAAACGCCGCTGTCACCCTGCGTGACAGCGGCACCCTCGGCACGGCGGCGGTGGCTGTCACCGGCACCCTGAACCTGCTGGCGGATAACCTCACCCTGGTGAATGCCCTGAGCGGAAATGGTCAGGTCAGCACACAGGCCGCCGTCACCCTCAGCGGTGATAACCGCAGCTTCACCGGCGAACATCACCTGACCAGCAACGGCAAACTGACCGTATCGCAGGTGCAAAACCTCGGCGCAGACAGCGCCACGGTTCATCTGGATACCGCCGGTGCCGCACTGGTTCTCAGTAACCTGAGCGGCAGTATTCACCAGGCACTGTACGGCGTCAGCGGCACCACGGTGTCTGTCACCGGCGGCAGCAAGGCGGACATGACCGCCGATAACAGCGGCTTCCTCGGTGACTGGCAGGTCAGCGGTGACAGCCTGCTGCGTGTGGCTGCCGGAAACAACCTCGGCAAAGACAGCAGTGTGAATCTGGCCACCACCGGCGATACCCTGCAACTGGCCGGTTATCAGGGCATTTTTGCCAACAATGTCAGCGGCAGCGGGCTGCTCAGCCTGACCGACAGTGCCGCCGTCACCCTCGACAGCACACAGAAACTCGGTGCGGATCTGGCTGTGGGGATCGCGGACAACAGTGCCCTGACCCTCAGCGGTCTGGCCGGATTTGACCATGCCCTGACCGGCAGCGGTACGTTAAACATCAGCCGTGATAATGCGGCGGACACCTTTGATTTCGGCAGCAAAACCGGCACCGCATTTGCCGGGAATGTCAGCCTGAAAAACACCGGGTTTGTTCTGGATAACCTGAATACAGCAGCCCTGACAAATGCAACCCTGATCCTTTCAGAAGGAAATATCACCTCTGTATCCGACGGTATTCAGAAAATCGGCGGCCTGGCCATGAACGGCGGTGCATTAGCCTTTAATAATATCACGGACTACAGCGGTGAATTCCGCTCAGAGGGCACGATTGAAGCAGGTACTATTGATGTTACCGGCGGCGGTGAAATCCGGGCTAAATTACCGGGTAACGTGACCCCGGGACTGGAAGGTATGTCGCTTCTGGAACTGGATGAAGGATCGGTCATTGTCAGTCTGGCCTCCGGGCAGGCGAAAGGTTCGGGCAGTGAGCTGACGCTGACCGATGAAAATGGTCAGCCACTGAGTCAGGATGTCTATGCGAATGTGTCAAATACCGGCTCAACAGTCACATCGGCAAAAGGCACATTTAATTACGGACTGACAACCGGTGCGAAGTATGACGGCCTTTATATCAACTACGGTCTGAAAGCCCTGGAGCTGCTGGCCACCGGCGATGATGCACTGAAGCTGGAAGCCACCGCAGCCAAAAACGGCACACAGTCCAACGGACTTTCCGCACTGGTATCCGGCAGCGGAGACCTGGTATTTGCAGCGGTTGATGACAACGCGGTAGCCTCTCTGTCGAACAGCAAAAACAGCTACACCGGTGCGACCATTGTCCGTAAAGGGCATCTTCGTGCCGATGCGGACGGTGCGCTGGGACAAACATCAGAACTGGCACTGGCAGACGGAACATCTGCGGATATGAATCAGACACGCCAGACCATCGACGCATTAAATACAGAGGAAGGCAGTACACTGCTGCTGAATAACGGCCACCTGACGATCCGCAACGGCGGAACGGCAGCCGGACAGCTCAGCGGCAAAGGTGAACTGAATCTGGATGGCGGTGAACTGACCCTTGCTCAGGCAAACACGGGTCTCAATGCCGCTGTGAACATTGCCGCTGCCGCACAGGCTAATCTGAACTCAGTGAACGGACTGGGAACCGGCGATATCCGCAATGACGGCAAACTGGTTCTCAGTAATACACAGGGAAATTTCGCCAATAATCTCAGCGGACAGACCGGCCGGGTGGATTTAACCAATAACAGTGCTGTTTATCTGAGTGGTGATAACCGTCAGTACAGCGGCCTGTTCTCGACCGCCGAAGGATCATCGCTTACCGCTTCGCATGCCGATCAGCTCGGAAACAGCAGCGTGCAGAATGACGGGGTATTGCATCTGAATACGGATACCACCTGGGCCTTTACCAATCAGGTCAGCGGCAGCGGCGACATTATCAAAGAGGGTAAAGGCACGCTGCAACTGACTGACAGCCATGTGTCTGCGGGTAACACACTGGTCGAAAACGGATTATTACAGTTAGGCGGTGATAAGCCGGTCACATCAGTCACTGTCGGCGATATGGATGGTTATCGTAATCCGGTCGTCACGGTGGTAAATAATGTTGTCAGTCTGACCAGTAACGTTGCTGTCAGCAGTCAGGGAACTATCGGCGGTTACGGACGTGTCAACGGTAATGTCAGTAACGCCGGGCGCATCATCATGCCACATGCACTGACCGGAAGCAGTTTTGCTGATTTCACCATTAACGGTAACTACAGCGGCAAAGACGGCAGCATGCTGATTTTTGATACGGTGCTGGCCGGTGATAATGCCGCGACAGACCGCCTGGTGATCACCGGCAATGCGGACGGCAGCAGTAAAGTCACTGTTCATAATATCGGCGGTCACGGTGGTGATACGGCTGACGGTATTAAGATTATTGATATTGCCGGGCAGTCCGGCGCGAACTTTGAGCTGGAAGGACGGGTGGTTGCCGGTGCTTATGAATATCATCTGTATCAGGGTAGTACTTCAGCACCGGGTGACGGCAACTGGTATTTACGCACTGAAAATCCGGATCGTCCGGAAGCCGGAAGCTACACCGCAAACCTGGCGGCGGCAAATACGATGTTTGTCAGCAGTATGGCTGACCGCAGCGGCGAAACCCTGTATACCGACATCATGACCGGAGAGAAAAAATCAACCTCCATGTGGTTACGTACCGCCGGCAGCCATAATCGTTCCCGTGATAACAGCGGTACGCTGAAAACACAGGATAACCGCTTTGTGACACAGTTTGGCGGCGATGTGGCCCGGTGGAGCGGTAATGGCAGTGATCTGTGGCGTACCGGCCTGATGGCCGGTTATGCCCGCAGCCATAACTCGTCGGTGACTTCCGGCAGCAACGCCCGCTCAAAAGGGACCAGTGACGGCTATAATATCGGCCTGTACGGCACCTGGTTTGCGGACAGTCAGACCCGCACCGGCGCTTACGCGGATAGCTGGATACAGTACAGCTGGTTCCGTAACGAAGTGAACGGTGAAGGACTGGATACCGAGAAGTATGATTCCAAAGGCTTCACCGCCTCGCTTGAAGGGGGTTATATCCTGAAAGCGGGCGAAAGTCAGAATCACCAGTTCTGGGTTCAGCCAAAAGCACAGGCTGTCTGGATGGGCGTCAAAGCCGATGATCATACCGAAGCGTCGAATACCCGTATCTCCGGTAACGGTGACGGTAATATCCAGACCCGGCTGGGTGTCAAAGCCTTTATGACATCATCACCGCAGGAAGGCGCAGAGAACGATCAACTGTTCAAACCGTATGCTGAACTGACCTGGGTTCATAACAGCAAAGATTTCGGTACAACACTGACCCATGAAACCACCGGCAGTTATACGGTGAAACAAGGGGGTGCCGCGAATATTGCAGAAGTGAAACTGGGTATGGAAGGTAACGCCTCTCCGCAACTGAATATGTGGGGGAACGTGACACAGCAGGTCGGGGATAAAGGTTACAGTGATACCGCCGTTATGCTCGGTGTGAAATATAATTTCTGATAAGCGCGCCGTAACCGCAAACTGAAACGCCCCCGGCAGCCGGACAACCGGTTACCGGGGGCTTTTTTATCTCACCACCAGGATCGTGGCTTTAATATGTTTGAGATAGGCCACAATCGTGAAGGTGACAATCACCAGCAGCGACCAGGACGCCCATTTCCCGGCATGCACCGTCGCCCACGCCCCGATCTGGTTCGGGTACTGCCAGACGCCGAAAAAGGTGCCGAAGTTTTCCGCCAGCCAGATAAAAAAGCCGATCAGCACAAAACTCAGCAACAGCGGCATTTTGCGCTCTTTATCATACGGCGTGTAATAAACCATGGTTCGTGCATACAGCCCGAGAATAAACGCGGTGAGATACCAGCGGTAATCGCCGATAAAGTGATGGGCAAAGAAATTCACATAAATCGCCAGCGCAATCAAGGTCGCCAGCCAGTACGGCGGGAAGTTTTCAATTCTGACATTCAGGAAACGCCACGCCTGAATCACATAACTGCCGACCGCCGCATACATAAACCCGGTGAATAACGGCACATTCCATAATTTGGTATACGCCGCATCAGGGTAGCTCCACGATCCGATGGCGGAGGAGGTTTTAAACAGCTCCATGACAAAACCGACCACATGGAAAATACAGATAGCTTTCAGTTCATCCGTGGTTTCCAGCTTTTTCCACACCATCGCGGCCTGAAACAGAACTGCCGGGATCAGCAGAAAATCATAACGGGGGATCCCCGCGACACCGGCAGCCGGTACCAGAAACAGGGCGAGAAAAAAGAAGGCGGCAAACAGGCATGCCCGCGCCTCTTTCAGACCGAAAAACCAGAATTCAAGGATAAACCGGCGCCAGCCGGTCAGAGATGAGTGTTTCTGTGCCAGCAGAAAGGTATCAAAGCGGTCAAGCATGGTTCAGTCCCTGAAAGAAGGATTACAGCGCGCTCTCTTTTTTGCGGATCAGATAGCGGTACGGCGCAGTTTCAGCGTCCTGAGCCACCAGCTCATGCTCCATAAAACGGCAGAACCCGGGAATGTCCCGCGTGGTCGCCGGATCATCCGCCACCACCAGCAAAATGTCACCGGCATTCATCCCGCGAATGGTTTTACGCACCAGCATCACCGGCTCCGGGCAGCGCAGCCCGAGTGTGTCGAGTGTTTTATCGGCACAGGAAAAAGTATCAGACATCATGATTGTCCTGTTAAGTAACGAATCCGCGAATTATACCGGAAATAAACGTCCTGCGCCGCTTCTGTGTCGTTAATCCTTCAGCCGCTCCCGGCAGGGAGAGCCCTTTGCTTTTGTTGCGCAAACGGCGTATTATTGCGCGCTGAGATTATTGGGTTCCCTCACCCCAACCACCAAAAAGGTACAATATGTTTGATTTATCTGCCCGCCAGCGGCGCACAGCGCTTATCTGGTTATCACTTTTTCATGTTCTGATCATTACCTCCAGTAACTACCTGGTGCAGTTGCCGATCACCATTTTCGGCTTCCATACCACCTGGGGGGCTTTCACGTTTCCGTTTATTTTCCTGGCGACCGACCTGACCGTCCGTATCTACGGCGCACCGCTGGCACGGCGGATTATTACCTCGGTGATGATCCCGGCACTGGCGATTTCCTATGTGGTCTCCGCCCTGTTTTTCCAGGGGGAATGGGCCGGTTTTGAGGCACTGTCGCACTTCAACCTGTTTGTGGCGCGGATTGCCGCCGCCAGCTTTATGGCGTATGCCCTCGGGCAGATTCTGGATGTGAATGTCTTTAACCGCCTGCGTCAGAACCGCCGCTGGTATGTGGCACCGGCTGCCGCGATGTTTGTCGGTAACCTGATCGATACCCTGGCTTTCTTCTTTATCGCCTTCTGGCGCAGTACCGATCCGTTTATGGCGGCAAACTGGGTGGAAATCGCCCTGGTGGATTACAGTTTCAAAGTCACCATCTGCATGCTGTTCTTCCTGCCTGCTTACGGCGTGCTGCTTAATCTGATCCTGCGCTCTTTTTTTGCGCAACGCGCTGACGGTTCCCTGCCCGCGCATCACTGATTGTTCATTTTTCTGACACGCAGAGGCGCTATCCTGCCTCTGTGCTGTCGTCTGTATCACATTTTCCCGATCTGCCTCCGTGTTCACGGCCCGTACAGTGCGTCAGCTCTCACATATCCGTTACTGTAACTGTTAGTCTGATTCAGACGGAATACTATCCCTCACTGACACCATAACGCGAATGCATTCAGGAGTTTGAGTATGTTAAAAGTGATCCAATCCCCGGCCAAATACATTCAGGGTCCGGACGCGCTTTACCATGTGGGTAAATACATCAGACCATTAGCGGAAAAAACGTTGGTGATTGCTGATAAATTTGTCCGCGAGCTGGTGGGCGATATTGTGAATGACAGCCTGAGCGAATACGACGTCAGCGGTGTCTTTGAAACCTTCGGCGGCGAGTGTACGCACGAGGAGATCGACCGTCTGACCAAACTGGCGAAAAACCACAAATGCCAGGCGGTACTGGGTGTGGGCGGCGGTAAAACACTGGATACCGCCAAAGCCGTGGCGCATTTTGCCAAACTGCCGGTGATCATTGCCCCGACTATTGCATCAACGGATGCGCCGACCAGCGCACTGTCCGTTATTTATAATGAACTCGGTGCGTTCGACAGCTACCTGTTCTATCCGCAGAACCCGAATGTGGTGGTGATGGATACCAATATCATTGCCCGCGCACCGGCACGCCTGCTGGTGGCCGGTATGGGTGATGCTCTGGCCACTTACTTTGAGGCACGTGCGTGCAGCGCTGCCGGAAAAGCCACTATGGCCGGCGGCGGCACCACACTGGCGGCTCTGGCACTGGCAAATCTCTGCTTTGATACCCTGCTCAGCGACGGCATCAAAGCCAAACTGGCAGTGGAAGCCGGGGTCAGCACCAAGGCGGTGGAAAACATCATTGAAGCCAATACCCTGCTCAGCGGACTGGGCTTTGAAAGCGCAGGTCTTGCGGCGGCACATGCTATCCACAACGGCTTTACCGCGCTGGAAGAGTGCCACCACATGTACCACGGTGAAAAAGTGGCGTTCGGTACTCTCGTGCAGTTAGTGCTGGAAAATGCCCCGGCGGAAGAGCTGGAAACCGTGCTGGAGTTCTGTGCCCAGGTCGGTCTGCCAATCACCCTGGAAGAACTGGGTGTGGACAGCATCGGTACCGAGCTGGAAGAAAAAGTGATGGCGGTTGCCGAACTGAGCTGCGCGGACAACGAAACCATCTACAACATGCCGTTTGAAGTCGATTCCGACCAGGTCTATGCCGCGATTATGGCTGCTGACCGCATGGGTCGCGACTGGCTGTATTAATCTGCTTATTATACTGTTCCGTAACGCCCGGGATAACCGGGCGTATTTGGTCTTTACTCCTCATCTGCTCACCTTTATTTTACCGGATCGCTTCAGGATACGGTTTTTTCGATACTGAATCTGTTATCTTTATTTTACCGGATCGCTTCAGGATACGGTTTTTTCGATACTGAATCTGTTATTTTCCGTTTAAAACAGATGAATATGTCCGTATCACGGTTGCCGATTGCCGGCTGTGTTCCGGCGGCAATCCGCATCACCGGTAAGACCTCATAACGCAGCACACCCGGTTTGGCGGTTTCTGTCATCCATTATTTATGCCAGCGCCCGCGCCAGCAGGGATATCGGGTGTTCGCATTTTTTGCTGGTCGACATCTCAATCTGCCATTTGCAGGTTTCACAGTCACTGATCACCAGGTCAATACCGCTTTCCTCTATCTGGCGGAACAGCGGGGAACCAATCGCCTGTGATGTTTCGTAGTTTTCCTTTTTAAACCCGTAAGTTCCGGCGATACCACAGCACTGTGAATCCAGCACGATCAGTTCCACCCCGGGGATTGAGCGGATAAGCTCAAGGGAATAGGCTGTCCAGCCCATTTTTTCCATATGGCACGGCGTATGATAGCCGACTTTCAGCGGCGTATGCTTCAGCGCCGGTTTGCGCCCGTCCTGCATCAGCCGGTAAAGATAACGGGTCACCAGCTCTATGTTATCGCGCAGCGGTGCGGTATCCGCATCCAGGATATGCGGATATTCATCCCGCAGGGTAAAAGCACAGGTGGAAGATGTCGCAATCACCGGCATTTTCTGTTCAACAATGGCTTTGGTGAGGGACTCCACATTCACCGCCGCCTGTTTTTTCGCCTGCTTTGCAAACCCGTTGGCGATCAGCGCCACACCACAGCATTTTTCCCGCTCCAGCAGCTGCACGCCGATCCCCATGCTGTTAAACACCTTAATCACATCTTTACCAAGCTGCGGATGGTTATAATTCACATAACAACCGTGGAAGTACGCGACCTGTTCGCCGAATTTTGTCTGCTTTTCCTGCTGTTTTTTGTACCAGCGGCGGAAAGTACCGAACGAATATTTCGGCAGCTCACGGCGGTGATCAATTTTCAGAGCGGTATCGAGCAGTTTGCGCACCGGTTTCATCCCGGTGATGGTATTGACCACCGGCGCAAACGGCGAGGAGAGTGATCCCATCAGATCAGTGTGGCTCAGAATCGCGTCGCGGATTTTCGGCCGTGACGGGGAATATGTCAGTTTGGCACGGGCAATAATATCCCCGATACGGACATCTGACGGGCACGCCACTTCGCAGCGTTTGCAGTTGGTGCAGAGGGTGAGCGCATCATCATACAGCATGGCATCTTTCAGGCGCAGCCGCTCACCGTCCGGTCCCGCCTGTTTCGGGCCTGGATAATCCGGATTCACTTTCGCCACCGGGCAGTACGTTGTACAGACGGTGCATTTGATGCAGTTCTCAAACTGTATTTGTCCCGTACTCATACCTGTTCCTCCGTTACCGCCGCGCCAATCTGCGCCAGAATCTGTTCTGCTGCGTACATCGCAGTGACAAGAGAAACACCCGCACCGCAGCCCTCCTGCAGAGGGTTATACCCGCCCAGCACCGCCCCGGCGGCATACAGGTTGGTGATAGTGCCATTCGCATCCGCCGGATGCAGATGTGCATCTGTTGCCACTCCGGCTTCCAGATAGCGCTGACGGGCAAACAGATCTGCTGATGTCCATTCCCGGCGCGGCAGAGTTTCGGTCAGATTCAGATTCAGCAGCGGCTCATAAATATGGTTAATATCACTCGCCAGCCCGTTACTGAAGAAACTGCCGGTCGCCAGCACAAACTGCTCAGCCTGTACCGGAATATCACCATGATTACGGGTAAACAGCTGCGTGATCCGCTCACCGTCACGGCGGACAGAAATGACACTGTCCCCCGGCATCACAAATCCCCCCGCCCGGCGGAAACGGCGCAATAATGCCTGATGCAGGCGCATTCCCAACAGTGATGGCGGAAGGGTCGGCAACTGATAAACCGTTTTATTCAGCTGCTGCTGTAAAAAAGCCACTCCGTCACTGTTTTCCGCCCCGAAACAGGCCGGTAAAATCAGGGTTTGTTCCGTGATCCCGCACTGTGCCAGTTCATCAGCCAGTTCCTGCCGGTTTTGCGGCAAATCCAGCACACGGGCAATATTGACAGAGCGGAACTCACTCGGGTTATTGCGTAACTTATCCAGGCACGGCAGATGCAGGGTATACGCCTGTGCCGGATATTCCTGACGGGTCAGTGCGGCGGCGGCCATTTCCGCCTGAAAATCAAGAAAACCGGTAATACTGATAACCGCAGCCTGCTGCCAGTCTGCCGTCATTTTTTCGCTCAGAACCGGCACCACATCCGGTGTCAGCCAGCTCATCCGCCATTGTCCGGCCGGGGTCAGACGCCAGTGATTACGTTCCGCCGATCCCCGCAACGGTAAGGCATCCTGCTGTAACAGCGCCATTGCCTGTGACACGCCGCGGCGCACCGCGCTTTCCCCTATCACACTGTAAGGATGGGCAGGCGCCTGATGTGCCAGCGCTGCCAGGGCGGAAAGCGGTTCCGTGACCGGCTGCCCGTCCGGCAGTGCCGAGAGCAGATCCAGTGATGCCGATGAGAAATGCAGCGCGCTCTGTCCGGCGCTGATAATGGCGCAGCTCAGTCCGCTCTCTGCCAGCTTCACGCCGCAGGAGAGACCGGCAAGACCACCGCCCGCGATAACCACATCATATTTCATGCTGCTCTCCCTGTTCTTCTGCCCCGCTGTTTTCCAGCCCGCATAATCCCTGATACACCCAGCAGGTGAACTCACTCTCCCGCAGCGCATTCCCCCACGCCACCGGGCGCACACCTTTCCAGCGTTCATTCAGAAAATGCATCAGTTCGGTTTCGGATTTTTCAGCGGTGGTGACTTTCAGCTGAGTCAGCAGCTCCGCCGCCCGGCAGGCGCACAGCTCGCCCTGGCAGGTCCCCATACCGACACGGGTGCGGCGGCGCAGATCCAGCAGGTTATTCACCGTCAGGCTTTCCGTGGCATAGCGCACCTCACCGGCAGTGACCGCTTCACACTCACAGACCAGACTTTTATCCAGCCGCGTAGTGTGCGGCAGTTCTGCCGCGCGATCGCCGTGACGGTACACCGCCGATCCGCGTAACGGAGCAGGAAGGGAGATCACTTTACGCAATGTCTGTTCCGCCGAATGTGCCGAGCCCGGCAGCGGTTCCTCCGCCGTGGAACAGTGCGCGGTGATACCGAGCTTCGCGCACACCGCGTCTGTCGCCCACTCCGCCATCAGCCGGTAAGTCATCAGCTTGCCGCCGGTGATAGTAAGGAAGCCGCGCAGTCCGTCACGTTTCTCATGATCCAGCAGCACAATCCCCCGGCTGATACTGCGCCCGGTCGGATCGTCATCCGCCGCCACCAGCGGACGGACCCCCGCATATGCCCGCAGAATACGCGCCTGCGCCATTGCCGGTGCCAGCCGCGAACCCTCGCGGATCAGGGTATCGACCTCATCCGCCGTGACAATCATGTTGTCGATATCATCATAAGGAATATGAACTGACGTGGTGCCAATCAGGGAAATGGTATCCCCCGGCACCAGAATATCCGCATCACCCGGCTTGCGGCAGCGGTTAATAACACGCTGGTTGAGGCGGTGCCCGAGGATCAGCAGTGATCCTTTGGCAGGCAGCATACTGATCTGTACCCCGGCAAAACCGGCGATACGCTGACTCCAGATCCCGGCCGCATTGACCACCACCGGGGCATACAGCGGATAGCGGCGGTGATTCTGATGGTCATAAACCTGCACGCCGGTTACCTGATCGCCCTGACGCAGCACATCCGTGACCTCGTGATAAGTCAGCACCTGCGCACCGTGCTCCCTTGCATCCAGCATATTGGCGGCAGTCAGGCGGAACGGATCCACCGTGCCGTCCGGCACTTTCACCGCACCCAGCAGCGCCGGGTTTACCGACGGCTCAAAACGCAGCGCCTCCTGCGGGGACATCACCTGAGTTTCAATGCCTGCCGCGCGGCAGGCTTCAATAAACGTGGCCTGATACGCCATCTCATCTTCGGGCAGTGTGATAAACAGGCCGCTGGTTTCCTCGACACAATGCCGGGCAATGCGCCGCAAAATCCGGTTTTCCGAAATACACTCACGGGCGGATTCCGGATCCGTCACCGCATAACGGGCACCGCTGTGCAGCAGGCCGTGGTTACGGCCGGTCGCGCCGGTCGCGATATCAAACCGCTCCAGCAACAGCGTGCGCAGCCCCCGCCGGGCGCAGTCCCGTGCCATCCCGGCACCGGTTGCGCCACCGCCGATGATAATGACATCCGCTTCATTGACAGGTGAATCAGACATGGGGTTCCTCTCAGTCATGTTCCTTTATTATGGTGATAGCGTAGCCGTTTTTTCTTCCTTTATGATTGATAATGAGCAAAAACGAAAACAAAACACTAAAAATCAGAGCGAAATAATCCATAGTCGTGATGAATATCACACATCCGCAACATCCGGAGTTTTCCGCAAAAACCACCAGAAAACCACCTGATTTTCCGCCGGTTTTCTGTCTGATTCACACCTCTGCTATTTAATGATTGTACCGCTGTTGATATGCGCTATGCTTTTAGCGCTAATTATATGTTTACCTTGCATATTTCATTTAACGAAAAACAAACAAAACAGATACAGCAAAGTAATTACTTAGGTGATTACCTGAAATATCCGGTTATTCATCCGCAAAAATGAAAAATTAGCGCTTAAAACCCTTGGTTATATCAAATTTAAACGATCAACTATTCGCTATACTTTAAGCAGAATGTGATTTTTATAACCAGTCAGTAACCGGAATTGATTAGCGTTTTTATCAACTGAAAGGATTCGGTTACTGATAACAATTTTAAGTACCTGTGTCAGATTTCGTTTTTACATTTTAACTTTCGATTTACCTGAACAATGGAGAAGCACAGTGCAAACCTTTAATGCCGATATCGCAATTATCGGAGCAGGCGGTGCAGGGCTGCGGGCGGCGATTGCCGCTGCAGAAGCTAACCCGAACCTGAAAATTGCTCTGATCTCAAAAGTTTACCCGATGCGCAGCCACACCGTGGCCGCAGAAGGTGGCTCTGCGGCTGTGACACAATCCCATGATTCCTATGACTATCATTTCGGTGATACGGTGTCCGGGGGCGACTGGTTATGTGAGCAGGATGTGGTGGAGTATTTTGTCGAACACTGTCCGACAGAAATGACCCAGCTGGAACTGTGGGGCTGCCCCTGGAGCCGTAAAGAAGACGGTTCCGTCAACGTGCGCCGTTTTGGTGGTATGAAAATCGAGCGGACCTGGTTCGCTGCCGATAAAACCGGCTTTCATATGCTGCACACCCTGTTCCAGACCTCTCTGAAATACCCGCAGATTCAGCGTTTTGATGAGCATTTTGTCCTCGATATTATTGTGGATGAAGGCCATGTGCGCGGTCTGGTGGCGATCAATATGATGGAAGGGACAAAAGTTCAGATCCGCGCTAATTCGGTGATTATGGCCACCGGCGGCGCCGGTCGTGTCTACCGCTATAACACCAACGGCGGGATTGTCACCGGTGACGGGATGGGCATGGCCTTCCGTCACGGCGTACCGCTGCGGGATATGGAATTCGTTCAGTATCACCCGACCGGTCTGCCGGGTTCCGGTATTCTGATGACAGAAGGCTGCCGCGGTGAAGGCGGTATTCTGGTCAATAAAGACGGCTACCGCTATCTGCAGGATTACGGCATGGGGCCGGAAACCCCGCTCGGCCATCCGGAAAATAAATACATGGAACTCGGCCCGCGCGATAAAGTCTCCCAGGCGTTCTGGCACGAGTGGCGCAAAGGCCGGACTATCAAAACCAGCCGCGGTGATGTGGTTTATCTGGATCTGCGTCATCTCGGCGAGAAAAAACTGCTGGAGCGCCTGCCGTTTATCTGCGAGCTGGCAAAAGCGTATGTCGGCGTGGATCCGGTCAAAGAGCCGATCCCCGTCCGTCCGACCGCGCACTACACCATGGGCGGTATCGAAACCGACCAGCGCTGTGAAACCCGCATCAAAGGGCTGTTTGCGGTCGGCGAGTGTTCCTCCGTCGGTCTGCACGGCGCTAACCGCCTCGGCTCCAATTCCCTGGCGGAACTGGTGGTCTTCGGTCGCCTGGCCGGGGAAGAAGCGGTTAAGCACGCACAGGAAACCCACGCCGCCAGCAGTAATGCTATCGATGCCCGCACCGCTGACATTGAAAACAACCTGAAAGCGCTGATGAATCAGAAAGGCACCGAAAGCTGGTCCAGACTGCGTGATGAGATGGGTGAGGCAATGGAAGAAGGCTGCGGTATTTACCGCACACCGGAGCTGATGCAGAAAACCATCGATAAACTGGCCGAACTGAAAGAGCGTTTCAAACGGGTGGAAATCACTGACCGCTCCTCTGTCTTCAATACCGACCTGCTCTACACCATTGAGCTGGGCTTTGGTCTGGATGTCGCGGAATGTATGGCGCACTCCGCCTTTAACCGTAAAGAATCACGCGGCGCACACCAGCGTCTGGATGAAGGCTGTACTGAGCGCGACGATGTCAATTTCCTGAAACACACCCTCGCTTTCCACAATCCGGACGGTTCGCCGCATCTGGAATACAGTGATGTGAAGATAACCAAATCCGCCCCGGCAAAACGTGTCTACGGTGGTGAAGCGGCGGCGGCTGAACAGGCGGCAAAAGAGAAGGAAAACGTCAATGGCTGAGATGAAAATGCTGAAAATGTCAGTGATGCGCTATAACCCGGAAACGGATAATGAGCCGCACGCTGTCACGTATCAGGTGCCTTACGATGAGCAGACGTCACTGCTGGATGCGCTGGGCTATATCAAAGACAACCTGGCACCGGATCTCTCCTACCGCTGGTCCTGCCGGATGGCTATCTGCGGCTCCTGCGGCATGATGGTCAATAAGGTGCCGAAACTCGCCTGTAAAACCTTCCTGCGCGAATACCCGCAGGGTATGGAGGTTGAAGCGCTCGGCAACTTCCCGATCGAACGTGACCTGGTTGTGGATATGACGCACTTTATCGAGAGCCTGGAAGCGATCAAGCCTTATATCATCGGCAATGACCGCAAACCGTCCAAAGGCCCGAATAACCAGACCCCGGGACAGATGGCGAAATACCATCAGTTCTCCGGCTGCATTAACTGCGGTCTGTGCTACGCGGCCTGTCCGCAGTTCGGCCTGAATCCGGAATTCCTCGGCCCGGGTGTGCTGACACTGGCGCAGCGCTATAACACCGACAGCCGCGATCACGGCAAAAAAGAGCGGATGAAACAAATTAACGGCGATAACGGCGTATGGACCTGTACCTTCGTGGGTTACTGCTCGGAAGTCTGTCCGAAACATGTGGATCCGGCAGCCGCTATTCAGCAGGGTAAAGCCGCCAGCGCGGAAGATTACATTATTGCCCGTCTGAAACCACAATAAGGAAGAGAGAAATGACGACCAAACGTAAGCCTTATGTGCGTGAAATGACACCGACATGGTGGAATAAACTCGGTTTTTACCGTTTTTATATGCTGCGGGAAGGCACCGCAGTGGTCCAGCTCTGGTTCAGCCTGCTGGTGATGTACGGCGTTTACTGTCTTAAGGGCGGCCCGGCAGACTGGGCAGGGTATGTCCACTTCCTGCAGAATCCGCTGGTGATACTGGTTAATATCCTGACACTGGCCGGTACGCTGCTGCACACGGTGACCTGGTTCCAGCTGGCACCGAAAGCCGTCAATATCGTTATCAAAGACGAAAAAATGGGACCGGAGCCGATTGTCCGTCTGCTCTGGGTGGTAACCCTCATTGTTAACGCCGTCATTCTGGCCGTTGCGTTACTGTGATAAGGAAGGAAACTGATATGATTAATCCGAATCCGAAACGCTCACAGGAACCGGTTTTCTGGGGATTGTTTGGCGCAGGCGGCATGTGGAGTGCCATTGTTTCACCGGCCGTTATTGTGCTGCTGGCTTTCCTGGTTCCGTTTGCTGTTGCACCGGATATGCTCAGTTACAGCCGTATTCTGGCCTTCTGCCAGGGCTTTATCGGCAAGGTTTTCCTGCTGCTGATGATCATCCTGCCGCTGTGGTGTGCGCTTCACCGTATCCACCACTGCATGCATGACCTGAAAATTCATGTACCTGCGGGACGCTGGGTCTTTTACGGCCTGGCGACTATCCTCAGTGTGATGGCCGTGATTGGTGTAATCACGCTGTAATCATTGTCTGTCATAAAAAGACCGGTTCCTGAAATGAGCCGGTCTTTTTTTATCTGCCGTCAGGCCACTTCCGCACGATTAAGCTGCCAATAGCTGAGCTGTACCGGAGAAAGACCACGAAATACCAGTGTCGCTGTCTGCTGCGGGAAATAACGGCTGCTCATCACCGCCTCACCGTCATTGATAAAAATCTCCGCGCTCGAGTGATCGGTAAAAATATGCAGTTGTGTTACTTCTCCCTGCCAGTAGCGGTGCTGCCAGTCACCGCTGATCAGACTGCGGCGCGACAGACGGATCTCATGCCCGTCATAGGAAAAAATCAGCTGTTTGCTGAAATTCAGAATAAGCGGGCCGGAGAGCCGGATAATCACTTCCAGCCGCCCGGCACTCAGCTCCAGTGCATTATCCGCTTCACCTGACCACTGCCCGCCGGTACCGCGCAACGCCTCCAG
Organism: Morganella morganii H1r; assembly: GCF_000633515.1. GTDB lineage: Bacteria > Pseudomonadota > Gammaproteobacteria > Enterobacterales > Enterobacteriaceae > Morganella > Morganella morganii_B. The sequence goes on from NZ_AYMP01000004.1 coordinate 343,501, forward strand.
CTCTTTCACCGGCCGCTGGTACAGCTGTCCGTTCTGCAGTGTCAGCTCACGGGGGCAGGTCATCTGGTGAAGCCAGCCGTTTTTAACGGTCGGCTGCTGCATCTCTTCGCCGCCGGGTCCCCCCATCAGCGCCACCATAATGCGTCGTCCGTCAGGGGCGAGAGTGGTCTGCGGGGCATAAAATTCAAATCCGGCATCGGCTTCATACAACTGTGGTTTATGGCGGAAGGTTTTGCTTTCATAATCAAACTGCCCGACCAGATACGCGCCGGGGGAACTATTCAGAAAACGGGTAGGCTCACGCGGTATACCACGGGGGCAGCACAGCAGCACCCATTCATTACCGAGCCGGAAAAAATCGGGGTTTTCCCATAAATACCCGGCATCCCGTAACCCGCCGCGACGGCTGCCGGCCAGTACGCCACGCAATACCCATTCACCTAACTCCGCCGCGTCATACAACAGCACACAGCCTCTGTCATTCTCATCACGGGCACCCAGCACCATGTACCACTGACTGCGGTGCTGCCAGACCTTCGGATTGATCACATCAGTGCTGTATCCTTGCGGCAGCCCCAGCGCAGAACCGTATTTTTCAAAGCCGCCATCAGGCTTTTCCCGGGCCAGACACTGCCACAATGTCCGTGACCCGTCACGATACACCAGACTACCGGTATAACAGAGAGTCAGCGAGTCATCATTCACCACCGCACTGCCGGAAAAACAACCGCCGGTATCATAATTGCCGGACGGCAGCAGCGCGACCGGCTCATGTATCCAGCTGACCAGATCCGCTGAAGACCAGTGCCCCCAGCACGGATATTTATGTTCACAGCCAAACGGATCCCACTGATAGAACAGGTGCCAGAGCCCCTTGTGATAAATAAACCCGGCCGGATCATTCATCAGGCCGCACACCGGCGCTGTATGCCAGCCGGGATAATGTATATCCCGCTGTGCCCGTCCCTGGTGCTTCATTAAGGCCTGCACAATCCCTGACAACAATGCTGTCTGTGCCATATCCCTGTCCCCTGTATCCCCTGTTCTGTTTTTTCCGGAACCATAAAAGCACAGATACGGTACCGAATGCGAGTACCAACCCTCTAAGATAATTCAGAATCCGGCAGGCAGCAGCGTTATCAGACCGGCAGAAAGGCAATGCCCTGAATAAAAGACAGTCTTGCGCAAGAATAACAAAACGGAGGGATACGGCAGAAAATAACAGGATTAAACACCTGTGAGAACAGGTGTTTTAGCAGGATAACCGGGCAGCATAGCGCTACGCATTACCACGCAGAAAATACGACACATCCTCTTCGACACTTTCCATCGCCAGTAATGCATCCAGCGTATCGCGGGCTTCCTGTTCATCAATAATGCTCATCGCAAAACCGACATGAACCAGCACCCATTTCCCCAGCATATCCGATGGCTCACCCTCACAAACCAGTGCGATGTTCACATCCCGTCTGACACCACATACTTCCACCTGCGCATTGTCTGTTACAGCGTTGCCCACGGCAACGATTTGCCCGGGAATACCTAAACACATAACCGGCTCCTGATTGATATGTCCTTACCGGACTACTGAATTTCGATTTGTCTGACCTGCATGGCATCACTGCTGTCCACCTGCAGATTATGGCTGCCGCAGTGCGGACATCCGGTATTAAACCCGGCCACACTGACCGGTTTCCGGCAATCCCGGCACCAGGCCTGCGCCGGGACGGTGGTGACATGCAGTTCAGCGCCTTCCGCCAGTGAATCACGGCAGACGATATCAAAGCAGAAATGCAGGGCATCCTCTTCGATACAGGATACCGCACTCAGTTCCAGCCAGACTGCGGTAACGCGCTGCGCCCCGCTCTGTTTTGCCTGCTGCTCGATAATATCAAGCGCATTCTGGCATAACGTAACCTCATGCATCCGTCTGTCCTCAGGACATCAGGCCGGCCGGCATTTCAAATGCGGCGCGGCGGCGGCGTTCTTTGACGATCTCATCCATCTTATTACGGTCAACCACCATTAACGCATGAGTCGGGCACACTTCCACACAGGCAGGCCCGCCCGCGCGGGTATGGCATAAGTCACATTTATGGGCTTCCGCACGGTACTGCGGAATGGTGTTCAGCGCGGTGGTCTGTTGTGCAACAGGGCGGCTGATCACTTCCATGGTGCCGTAAGGACAGGCAATCACACAGGTTTTGCAGCCGATACATTTTGCCTGATCGACATACACAAAATCATCTTTACGGCTGATAGCGCCGTTCGGGCAGACATTGGCACACGGTGCGTCTTCACACTGACGGCAGACAACCGCCGTACTGATGGTGTACCCTTTCATCACATGAATACGGGGAAAGAATTCATCTTTCACCACGGTTTCAATACCGGTTTCCTGCTCTTGATGCGAAACGACACAAGCGACTTCACATGTGTGACAGCCAATGCACTTCTTTGGGTCTGCAATGATGAAACGGTTCATCATACTCTCCTGAATGATACGCGGCGACTTCACATCCGGCACTCCGGTGCAGCCGCCCTCTGGTTAGAATAATCAGGAAATAAGCATGCATCGTGCCAGTCTGGCATTTTTTTTAATTTCAGTGAAATCAGCGTATTAATAAATAATGCTGCCGTGCTGTGTGTCATAGTGAGAATATTCGTCACCCAGTTCGACATTTTTGACGATAATTTTTATCATCTGTCTGCGTCATAATATAGTAGGTTTTCATCCCGCCGAAAAATAGGGGATTGGATCAAACTTAAATCAGTCAGCGATATTCTTTTCTTACAGAGTCATTACAATAATGGTTATTACCTCTCTGAAACTTATTTATACCTATAACTATTCAGAGAAGAATTAATTTTAAGAGCAATCGTCCGGATCAGGAATGAGAAAGACGAAGACGAGCGGAGACGTTGTGGACAACACTGACAAGACCGAACACATACGCCATGAACGTGACCAGTACCGGATATTGGTAGATATCACCAACTCAGTGCTTTCCCATCTGGAGATGGACGGCCTGGTTGCGGAGGTCTCCCGCGAGATCCACCGGTTTTTCGGGCTGAGCCAGATAAGCATTGCATTGTGTGATAATTACAGTTCTGCTGTATATCTTTGTTATTCCAGCTATTATCAGGCCCGCAAACCCGCAGAAAAGACATTATATCATCTGGATGAACTGCATCCTGATCTGGCACAGGTTCTGGACAGTAACCAGCCGATGCGTCTGACACTCGACAGTGCCACAGAGGATCCGCTGTATCAGCATGTCTGCGCGCAGGGTATGACAGAAACCCTGCTGCTGCCGCTGGCATTTAACCATAAGCCGCTGGGTGTTCTGATATTATCTCATGAAAATAATCATATTTTTACTGACGATAACTGTAATCTGCTCAAGCAGATAGCCGCCCGGTTTGCCATCGCGGTGGATAATGCTGCGGCCTATGAAGAGATCACACGGCTGAAAGACAGCCTTAAGCATGAAAACCTGTGGCTGAATGAACAGATTCACAATAACGAAAGTTTCAGTGAGATCATTTTCCAGAGTGATGCTATGCGCAACATTCTGGAGCAGGTGGATCTGGTTGCCGCCAGCGACAGTACTGTGCTGATCCTCGGCGAAACCGGTACCGGCAAGGAGCTTATCGCCCGTGCCATTCACCGCCTGAGTGACCGCCATCACCGCAGCATGATCAAAATGAACTGTGCCGCCATCCCGTCCGGGCTGCTGGAAAGCGACTTGTTCGGTCATGACAAAGGGGCATTCACCGGCGCGACCACCACCCATATCGGCCGTTTTGAAATGGCGGATAAAAGCACTCTGTTCCTCGATGAGATCGGCGATATGCCGCTGGATCTCCAGCCAAAACTGCTGCGGGTGTTACAGGAGCGGGAAATTGAGCGCATCGGCGGTAATAAGGTGATTCCGGTGGATGTGCGGCTGATTGCCGCCACCAACCGCAACCTGAAATCCATGACCGATGACCGCGAATTCCGTGAAGATCTCTACTACCGGCTGAATGTGTTCCCTATCTGGATCCCGCCGCTGCGCGAGCGTCCGGAGGATATTCCGCTGCTGGCGACCTACTTCACACAGAAGATTGCCCGCCGGATGAACCGCAATATCGACTGCATTCCGCGTGATGCCCTTGAACAACTGAGCCGCTATCCGTGGCCGGGTAACGTGCGTGAACTGGAAAACGTCATTGAACGGGCGGTGATCCTGACACGCGGGAATACCCTGAATATTCAGTTGCATGAACTGAATATCCCAAAGCATTCACGCCTGAAAACGGCGCTGGAGACCCCGAGCTCACTGGAAAAACGGATGCAGACTGCCGCACCGGAGAATGATGACGAAGAGCGTGACCGGATTATTGCTGCCCTCAAAGCCACCAACGGCGTTGTTGCCGGTGCCCGGGGTGCCGCAACCCGTCTGGGGCTGAAACGGACAACATTATTATCCCGTATGCAGCGGTTAGGTATTTCCGTACAGGATATATTCGAAGAAGATAATCACTGAATTGATATTTAAATCACCGCCGCTGAAATAAGAATGTCTCGCAAATAAAAATACATCGCAAAAATAGTGATCGTAATATGTTCATTTATTTCTCAGGCAATAATATGTGATCAAAATTCAGAAACTGAATACGGCTGACATCATCATTAAACAAAAAATGAAAATATAAAAAAACCGGCGGTCATTTCTGAGCGCCGGTTTTTTATCATATTAAGGCTAACGGATTAACACCCTTCCGCCGCTTCACGCAGACGGCGCTTAATACCGGTATATTCCTGAACAACATAATGCTCAGCCTGTTTCTGATCCGCAATCGGTTCGACGCGGACAGCACAGTATTTATATTCCGGTGTTTTGGTAATCGGGCTGAGGTTTTCCGCCACCAGCTCGTTACACGCACCAATCCACCACTGATAGGTCATGTAAACCGCCCCTTTGTTAGGACGTTCACTGACATTTGCACGGGTGATAACTTTACCCTGACGGGATGCCACCCAGACCAGTTCCTGATCTTTAATCCCCAGTGCAGCAGCATCTGCGGTATTGATCTGGATATAGCCCGGTTCATCCGCCAGTGCCGCCAGTGCTTTACAGTTACCGGTCATGGATCGGCAGGAGTAGTGCCCCACTTCACGGACGGTTGCCAGCACCATCGGATAGTCATCACTGACCTGATCAATCGGCGCACGCCATTCACAGGTATAGAGCTGACCTTTGCCGTTCGGGGTATCGAAGATACCGCCGTCGTACAGGTATTCTGTTCCCTGATCACTGTCCGCCACATCGCGGCACGGCCATTGGATATAGGCCAGATCCGCCATTTTCTCGTAGGTCGCACCATAGTAGATAGGGCAGAGTTCACGTAACTCATCCCAGATCTCTTTGGTGTTGTTGTAATGCATCGGATAACCCATCGCCGTGGACATCAGACTGATAATTTCCCAGTCCGGTTTCACATCGCCGACCGGCTCAACCGCTTTATAGAAGCGCTGGAATCCGCGATCTGCTGCGGTATACACCCCTTCATGTTCCCCCCAGGAGGTGGCAGGGAAAATCACGTCAGCAATCGACGCGGTTTTGGTCATGAAGATATCCTGGACAATCAGCAGCTCCAGTTTATCGAAGGTGCGGCGGATAGTCGCCAGATCCGGTTCAGTCTGAAGCGGATCCTCGCCCATCACGTAGTGTGCCTTCAGCACACCTTCGTCGATAAAGTGCGGAACCTCACTCAGCGGAATACCGTTTTCGGCAGGCATTTTTTCGATGCCCCAGAATTTGGCAAATTTCTCCAGTGCGGCTTTGTCTTCCACATACTGATAGCCCGGCAGTGTGTTCGGCAGTGCGCCCATATCACAGGCACCCTGAACGTTGTTCTGACCACGGACCGGGCCGACACCGACATGCGGTTTACCCAGGTTACCGGTCAGTAACGCCAGACTGGTCAGTGCGCGGACAGTTTCCACACCCTGATAGAACTGCGTCACACCCATACCCCACAGAATCACCGCATTTTCCGCTTTCGCATACATACGGGCTGTTTTGCGGATATCCTCAGCTTTCAGGCCGGTGATCGCTTCCACGGACTCCGGTGTGTACGGCTCAACCAGCTTGCGGTATTCCTCAAACTGCTCGGTATGGCCATCGATAAAGGCTTTATCGTGCAGATTTTCTTCAATAATCACATGCGCTAACGCATTGATAAGCGCAATGTTTGAACCGTTTTTCAGTGCTAAGTGAATGTCAGCAAGACGCGCTGATTCGATATAGCGCGGGTCACAGACAATAATTTGTGCCCCCTTCTCTTTCGCCTTAACAATACGGCGGGCGACGATAGGGTGTGAATCTGCGGCATTGTAACCGAAGATAAAAATACATTTGGTATCCTCAATCTCGACGATTGAGTTACTCATTGCGCCGTTACCGACCGAACGCTGCAGACCTGCAACCGAAGGGCCGTGTCAGACACGTGCGCAGCAGTCAATATTGTTACTGCCGACTGCCGCACGAACAAATTTCTGCATCACGAAGTTAGCTTCATTACCCGGACCACGGGATGAACCGGTGGTCATAATCGCTTTCGGGCCGTACTTCTCTTTGATAGCCAGCAGGCGGGAACTGGCAAACTCAATCGCCTCTTCCCAGGAGACCGGTTCCAGTTTGCCACCACGCTGACGGCGGATCATGGGGGTCTTTAAGCGGGGGGTTAAAATCTTGGTGTCATGAATGAAGTCCCAGCCATAATACCCTTTCAGGCAGAGCTCTCCTTCATTGGTGTGACCATTCGCGCCCTCCGCGCCAATGATCTTCCCGTTCTCCACCTTCAGGTTAATTTTACAGCCTGAGGCGCAATACGGGCAGACGGTGATGACTTTTTCCATCAACATTGCTCCTATATCTTCTTTTAGCGGATAAATACCGCCTTATCACCATCAGTCATGCAGGGTTTATGCCAATTTTAAATTTGCAATGAAATCCCTTTAACTTACTGAATATATTTTATTTTCATTTTTTTTGTTATCACCATGACAGGTGATGGCAGCGGCGGGATCGTCAAAAATGTCGAACGGTTCTGCCCGGTGTCAGGCAACGACACTGACGCAGCCACGTCCCTTCAGAACAATTTTATAATTGCATGATGAATTATAACTGTGTTAAAGAAGAACAATATGATGGTGATCAATCATCCGCACCGCCGGTTTTTCCCGTATTTCATAACAGTTTACGAATAATTTCCCGCTGACTGTTGATATCGGTTCGCCGGTGCTGTTTTACAATGTTCATAACACAATGGCGGCACTAGCAATGACTTAATTTTTCACGGCGCTTCCTGTCTGATACTGCGCGTGGCTCCGCGTATTATCAAAATAATAAAAGAGAGATAAAAACCTGATATGAAAATTAATGATGTTTTAATCGCCCTGCTGGTCGCCGTGATCTGGGGGGTGAACTTCGTGGTGATCAAAGTGGGCGTCTCCGGCATTCCGCCGTTGTTTCTCGGGGCACTGCGTTTTCTGTTTGTGGCGCTGCCCGCCGTCTTCTTTATTCCGCGCCCGAAAATCGCCCTCAGCCGTCTGGTTATCTACGGTCTGACTATCTGCTTCGGCCAGTTTGCTTTTCTGTTCAGTGCGGTCAAAGCCGGGATGCCGGCCGGGATCGCCTCAGTGGTCTTGCAGTCCCAGGTCTTTTTCACCATTGTTCTGGGTGGCCTGATCCTGAAAGAGTCGCTGAAAATCAGCCAGGTGATCGGCATTATTGTCGCCGTTGTCGGATTAACCGTGCTGGCGAAAGGCGGGGACAGCGGCAGTCTGACCGATATTCCGCTGATGGCGCTGATGATGACCCTGGCCGGGGGCTTCTCCTGGGCCTGCGGTAATATCTGCAACCGTATCATTATGAAAGAGACACCGGACTGTAACGGGATATCACTGGTCGCCTGGAGTGCGCTGGTGCCGATTATTCCGTTTATCCTGATGTCACTGTGGATGGAGGGCGCGGACGCAATTGTCAGCAGTATTTCCCATATCAGCCTGCTGACCGTGGGCGCGATTATGTATCTCGCGTATCTCTCCACGTTTGTGGGATATACCCTGTGGAGCCGTCTGCTGGGCCGCTACGAAACCTGGCGTGTCACACCGTTTGCCCTGCTGGTGCCGTTTGCCGGGATTGCCAGCAGTGCGCTGCTGCTGGGTGAAACCATCACCATGATGCAGTTCGCCGGTCTCGGCTTTATTATGGCGGGCCTGATTCTGACCGTCTTCGGCAAACGTCTGGTGTCGCTGCTGACCCGCAGAAAAGCGGTCTGAAGAGAATGAACCGTCAGTCAGCCCGGGTGTTTACGGGCTGACTGACCTGTGACGTTACAGTGTGTTCAGTCTTTCACGAATCCTGCGCTGCTGTAATTGCTGATCCGGCTGCGATTTCCACGGAGTATCATAGTTACTGTCTCCCCGCGGATCATTCTCCGGTGTACTGCCCGCACTCATAACATCCTGCGGAACCGCATAATTTTCTTCAATCGATGTACTTATCAGCCCTATTGCCTCTGATTGCGCCTCATTGACTGTTTTCAGGTTATCATGTGGCAAAGAATAATTATCTTCGGCAAGATCCATTGCTTCAGCCTTACTGCCGGGTAACCGCGACAATGACGGATGGGTTGAAAGATTCACCGGCGGCGGAGTCTGATCCTGACCTTCACCAATTTTCGCATATAACGGTTCTTCAATTTCACTGTAAAGCGATTCGGATAATGACAACCGTGCTGATACGCCTGCATAAACCGAATCATAGATATTCTCACCACAGCTCTCATAAATATCATTATCAAACTGAATATCAACCGGTAATGGCTGTGCAGGTCGTGAAGATATATCCATGGCTATTTCTCTGCCCGGCTTATCACTGCCCTGTTGTCCGCTGAGATGCACACCAAATGATGATAACATGCCGGAAATGGCGGACTTAACGGCATTCCACGCATTTAATAAAACAGATTTAATCCCGGATGAGCTGATATACGATGATGAACTGTTACCACCTGCTGAACCGTAAATATCATTATTCAGGGTCTGAATCGTATGACCACCCTGTATTCCCTGCATTTGTCCCATAATCATTCCCTTTATCGTATTTTAGTGTCCGGATTTTATATTGTTATACAGATCGACCAATGTATTGTACTGCTCAGGAGTCTGCACCATTTTTGAAGAGCCGGTTTCACGCAACTGCGCTCCGATTTCCGCCGGATCGTGTTTATTACCCGGCTTCAGTACTGCAATCGCGCCGGCAACAACACCGGTACGACCAATTCCTGCGCTGCAATGAATAAACGGCTGAGGACTGTAGTTGGGATCCTGTCCGACCTTCTGCTCAATTTTCTGATTGATATTTGAAACCAGTTCCGTCAGTGTTGACCGCTCAATGGTTGTACGATCTTCCCAGTTTGTGACATGCATAACCGATATCGGTGTTGTTTTGCCGTTTGTGGTTATCTCTATCCGGTAATTGCAAAGTTTAAGACTCCCGGCCGTTGCAATATGCGCCTGCGGATTAATTTTGCATTTCACCGAAACATCGCCATAGTGGCCATCCTGACGGAAATATACCGGAAGACCTTTGTTAGTTATATCCTTATAGGAAGACAGTACAACCAATACCCCCGGTTTTTGATCAGCGAGCATACAAAGATGGTCACGAAGTCCTTCCTGCTCAGGATACTGGCTGCGCATCGCCAGGTTTACCCCGTCAATCTTCATTTGGTTGGCAGGTAACGGTTTACCTTCCGGTGTAAACAACTGAGTTATTGCACAAGTATCGATGTCCGTGTAGCGCTGATGATTTATTCCGGTAATAAAATTACCCGGATTCAATCTGGCTGCTGTTTTTAACTGAAATTGCTTAAATTGTTCTGTTTTTGTATCCGCTGTAAGCGCCGTGAATTTAGGCCCGCCTCTTCGCTGTGCCAGTGACAGATGTACCACCTCACCCGGTAACGGCATTCGCGGATGCGTCTGTACTGATGGCGGAACCGGTGCCGGATAGGATGGCGGCGTCATAAACACCGGTGCTTTCAGCAGCGCTCCGGCGGCAGGCGCTGACATTTCATACACTGCATGGCGCTGATGTAAACCGGATATAGTGTGATGCTGACGTAACGAAACACGATCTGAAAGCGAGTGATCCGGCCGGGGTAACGGAGCCGGAGGGCTGCTTTGTAATGCCTGTAACGCCACCGTCCGTCCCTGATGCTGTGCTTTGGGTGGCAACGGCGGAGGTGACTGCTCTCCCTGCCGGGTATCCACGGGTGACTGCTGACGAATAGTAATCATCATAACTCCTTTTATGATTAATGAAGATCCAGCAAGTAATCTGCGGATTTCAGAATATATTCAAATAAATCAATAATATGACTATCTTCTGTACCATTTAGTGACAGACGGCTCCAGATCACCCACTCATTTTTTTCATTCAGGGAAATCACCGGCTGCCCGGAAAGCTGCGTTAACGTATTCAGCCTCAGGACATTTCTCATTAATTCATTATGTTGCGTAATGTGTGGTAATTCCCCGATATTCGCTGACAGATACCAGTCTGTTTCATCAATCACAGCCAGAGATAATGAATAACGGCTGTCGATTGTTAACATAAATGTATGCTGATCGGTGGCAGGCTGCGGCGCGTTCAGACCGATATGACGCAGCAGCATCATCGCTGTGCGGTGAAACGATGATAAATCCGGTATCTCTGTTTCCCTGATTAGTGAAATGATGATCTGATCATGACAAATAATCCGGATATTACTTTCATATCTTATTCATATTAAAATTAAAGACTAAACAAAAAACATAGTTACCCGGGATATGAATGCCATCTTTCTTTTATTAAAGAAATAAATTAAAAATGAAATAGAATAATAACCTTTACATGAAAAAGGAAATAAATTAAATGAATTTAATTAGCATCTCATCAAGACAACAAAAAATAACACCTGAAGAAAAACACCTGAAGACAATGTCAAAACTTCCCTTCATGAACACCTTAATGGAAAGAGTATCCCACATAAAAAACACAAGTTCAGAATTTGATGGGAAATATATTAATATAAGTACAGATATAGAAAAAATAAGTATGAATTTATTATCATATCAGTATACAACGGAATTAAACAGTCTTAAAAGAGAGGACAATTCGACAAAGGAAAAAAGTAAGGATACCCGGGAAACACTAAATGAAAGAGTAACAGAATGGTATTGCGGCGAAAAAATAACCACACCTGCGGCTATCATCTACCGGGAAATTGATAAAATATGTACAGAGAAAAAAATCACAATATCCACTAAAGAAAAAGAAAGAATACTGGATATCGTAAATAAAAAATATATCAATCTCGGCGAATTAGAAAAGAAAGCATCTGTTAGTTCGATGCTCAGCCCTTTAAAATCAGACAAAGACCTGAATGGAAAAATAAACGTACCGGAAATAAAGAAAAACCTGATTACGGATATGAAGAAAGAAGTACCTGAGCAATTCAGACTTTTAGTCGATATGTTTCATGAAAATGATGCAGTAAAGCAAAAAGAGGAATTACTGACACCCAGGGAAATGGCCGTTTTTAATGATATTCCGATAGTGAGAGAATTAGCCGGTAAAATGACATCAGATGTGTACAATGGCCTGATTGAAAAAATTTATAATATATTATTTCGTGATACAAAAACAGAACAGCCTTTGGATTTTAATGCGATAAAGATGGAAGTGAGAACACAGGCAGAATTTATAGGAAAAAATAACAATACTCCTAAAAGTAATAAAACAAGCATTGAAGATGCTATCCGCCAAAAAATTAACTCAGAAATAACAGTAACCACATCATCTCCGGAAAAAGATCTTGAGGATTTATTTAATATTCTGGATAAAAACCGGTCTCAGGGCGATATTTTTGATCAGCGTGCCACATTTAATCCCGGTATAAAAGCGACCACTTCATCTCCGGAAGAAGAACTCAGGCATTTATTTGATATACTGGAAAAAAATCAGGGTATGAGTGATATATCTGATCAGCGTGCTGTATTCAGGAATAAATAAATGGTAAAAATTCAGCCTTATTCCGGCTGATATAAATCCCGTTCAGAGGGGCTATTCCGCCAATATCCCCTCTGAATATCAGGGTTTACCCCGTACGCTTATCACCTCCCTGCAACCACAATCACGCTACATTCTGCTAACAGTGATTAACCTAACAATAATGAAATAAATCTACCTTATCCTCAGGTTAGCGCTGGGAACTAAGCTAAATAAGTGATATTCCTCTCCTGTACAATTTGATAATAACAAACTGAAACTACTTCCTCTTTACTCATTCGGACAGGTGAAATCTATGAAAGCGTTCAAACAACTTGCCGGCGTACTGCTCGCAATTGTCGGTGCCTTTGCCCTCGGGTATATCGCACTGAACAGAGGCGAACAGATCAATGCGCTCTGGATAGTCGTTGCCGCCGTCTGTATTTATCTGGTGGCTTACCGCTATTACGGGCTGTATATCGCTGAAAAAGTACTGAAAGTCGATGCAACCCGCATGACGCCCGCCTTTAAAAATAATGACGGGCTTGATTATGTACCGACAGACAAAAAAGTGCTGTTCGGCCACCACTTTGCAGCTATCGCCGGTGCCGGTCCGCTGGTCGGTCCGGTGCTCGCAGCGCAGATGGGCTATCTGCCGGGCATGCTCTGGCTGCTCGCCGGTGTGGTATTAGCCGGAGCCGTACAGGACTTTATGGTGCTGTTCGTCTCCACCCGCCGCAACGGCCGTTCCCTCGGGGAACTGGTCAAAGAGGAGATGGGAAATGTCGCCGGGGTGATCGCGCTGATCGCCTGTTTTATGATTATGGTGATTATCCTCGCCGTCCTCGCCATGATCGTGGTGAAAGCCCTGACCCACAGCCCGTGGGGAACCTACACTGTCGCCTTTACTATCCCGCTGGCTTTCTTTATGGGGATTTACACCCGCTACATCCGTCCGGGACGTGTCGGGGAAGTCTCTGTTATCGGTCTGATTTTCCTGGTGTTCGCCATTATCTCCGGCGGCTGGGTGGCAGAAAGCCCGACCTGGGCACCGTATTTTGATTATGACGGCGTACAGTTAACCTGGATGCTGGTCGGTTACGGTTTTGTCGCGGCGGTTCTGCCGGTCTGGTTACTGCTGGCACCGCGTGATTATCTGTCTACCTTCCTGAAAATCGGGACAATCGTCGGTCTGGCGATCGGTATCCTGATTATGCGTCCGATGCTGGAAATGCCTGCGCTGACTAAATTTGTCGACGGCACCGGCCCGGTCTGGGCAGGGGATCTGTTCCCGTTCCTGTTTATCACCATTGCCTGTGGTGCGGTCTCCGGCTTCCACGCCCTGATTGCTTCCGGTACCACGCCGAAAATGCTGGCTAACGAAAACCAGGCCTGCTTTATCGGTTACGGCGGTATGCTGATGGAATCGTTTGTGGCGATTATGGCACTGGTTGCCGCCTGTGTGATCGACCCGGGTGTGTACTTCGCCATGAACAGCCCGATGGCAATGCTGGCACCGGCCGGTACCACGGATGTGGTCGCCTCTGCCGCCAGTGTGGTCAGCAGCTGGGGCTTTCAGATAACCCCGGAAACCTTAACCAATATCGCTAATGAAGTCGGTGAACAGAGTATTATCTCCCGCGCAGGGGGCGCGCCGACACTCGCGGTCGGTATGGCCTATATTCTGCACGGGGCGCTCGGCGGACTGATGGATGTCTCCTTCTGGTATCACTTCGCCATTCTGTTTGAAGCGCTGTTTATCCTGACTGCCGTGGATGCCGGTACGCGCTCCGCCCGCTTTATGTTACAGGATTTACTGGGTGTGATTTCCCCGGCACTGAAACGGACAGATTCCCTGCCTGCCAACCTGGTCGCCACCGCACTGTGTGTACTGGCGTGGGGTTACTTCCTGCATCAGGGCGTGGTCGATCCGCTCGGGGGCATTAACACCCTGTGGCCGCTGTTCGGAATCGCCAACCAGATGCTGGCCGGTATGGCACTGATGCTGTGCGCCGTGGTGCTGTTCAAGATGAAACGCCAGGCTTACGCCTGGGTGGCTCTGGTGCCGATGGCATGGCTGTTAATCTGTACCATGACCGCAGGCTGGGAAAAAGTATTCAGCGAAGATGCCCGTGTCGGTTTCCTGGCAGTAGCGAATAAGTTCCAGGCAATGATTGACAGCGGTAATATCCCGTCGCAGTACACTGCGTCCCAACTGTCACAACTGGTGTTTAATAACCGTCTCGATGCCGGTCTGACACTGTTCTTTATGGTTGTCGTGGTGGTGCTGGCGCTCTTCTCACTGAAGACCGCACTGAAAGCACTGAAATCTGACAAACCGACGGATAACGAAACACCGTACGAGCCAATGCCGGAAAACTATCTTGATTTAGTGGCAAACAGCAAATCAGCCCACTAAAATCTGATATACTGGTGAAATAAGGATCGGCAGGCAACTGCCGGTTCTCCGTACGCAACAGGTTCAGGGTCATAATTATGTTTGATACTCTCGCAAAAGCAGGACGTTATCTCGGTCAGACCGCTAAAATGATGATTGGCGTGCCGGATTACGATAACTATGTACAACACATGAAAAACACCCATCCTGATCAGACACCGATGACCTATGAAGAGTTTTTCCGCGATCGTCAGGATGCCCGTTACGGCAGCAAAGGCGGCCCGAAATGCTGCTGAGCCGCACAACGGCAATCATGTAAAAATACCGCAATCACTGCGGTATTTTTTATTTCAGCGGCAGTTTTTTTCCTGTAACGCCGTCAGCTGACTCAGGCGGACAGTGGCTTTTGCCCTGGCATCATCTTTGGCTATCCCGTTACCGATACCGAAATCCCCCAGAAATCCCAGCACTGTTTTGCCGTCAAACTGCCCGGTTTTTTCAATTTCCTGCTGAATACTGCGGGTTTTGGCAATTTCCGTCTTAATATCATGACAATTCATCAAGACAGATTCTTCACCGGATACCACCGGGGCCTGCGGGTATTGTTTGGTGGCACAGGCAGACAGCAGTAAAACAAACGGAATAACAACAGCATTTTTTTTCATGGCGCATCACTCTGAGTAAAAAGACCGATGTACCATAAAAAAAACCGGTTTACGGATATATCAAATTCCGGCCATAAATTCGTCTGTTACACTTCTGTCACCGTATTGCGCGATCTTTCTTTGATACCCCCTCTGTTTAACATCATAAAAATTAATAACACAGAAATAAAACGTAAAATAATAGTAAAATATTATATAAAAATATTAACTATTTTTACGCATGTAATTTTATCAAATCAGTACAACTACCTGTAAAAAAGACAGGTAATCAGCGGCACGTTAACGGTGAGAGTAAAAAAGAAATAATTTTAATTAACTATCGATAAACCAGGAAAATTGAATATAATGACTTTTTATGATCGATTATTATGATAGGGAAATATATGGCAATTAAAATTATGATGGAAAACCCGAAAACAGGTGAAATTGTGACCGGTTTTCACGGTTATTCCTGGACCACTCTGCTGTTTGGCGCGTTTCCGAGCTTATTCCGCAAGGATTTTATGACCTTCATCGGGGTCTTTGTTATCGCCTGTATTATCAGCCTTCTGACAATGGGATTCGGCGGTCTCTTTATTTCCATTGTCTGGTCGTTTATGTATAACAAATACTATACAACCAACCTGTTACGCAAAGGCTTCAAATTTGCCGGAACGCCAACAGAAAATGAAATGGCAGCCAGATCACTGAAACTGCGTCTGAATGAAGATAACTGCATCACCAAACAAGGCCCGATTGTCGGCTGAGTGGTAATAAAAAACGCCGTCATCTGCTATCAGTACGGCGTTATTTAATTATCACCGGATTATACCCGGCAAAAAAGACGACAACTCAGAATTCGTCCTCTTCCTCACCTGCAAATAATACAAATCCGCCAAAACCTTCCCGGGCCGGCAGCGCGTCATAAACCTGCTGTACCGCATGGGTGACTTTCTCATTAACCGGCATATAAAACCCGACCAGATCCGGCTGAATCCCCAGGAAAATCACCTCCGGAATATCTTCTTTCAGCTGATCAATAAGAAAGTTGAGCGGCAGATTATGCGTACTCATGATAAACATCTCTGCGATATCATCCGGGTCAATAATGCGGATCTCTCCGGGATTCAGGCCGATATCCGCCGCATCCACAATCAGCAGACGTTCCGGTTTCAGCGCCCGTACCTGATGCACCACATTCTCCGGTGCACTGCCGCCGTTAACGGCAACCCAGCCGTCAACCGGATTCGCTTCCATCAGATCAAACAGCATCGGCCCTGCGGCGTCATCGCCCATCATGCTGTTACCGACCGCCAGCATCACATTTTTCGCAGTAGTTTCACTCATGGGCGGCGCTTCACTATCAGGTAAATTGCCGGTTCACGCTCAATTTCCCCCAGCAGGCGGATCAGCGTGGCACTCCATTCGCGGAAGTCCGGATTTTTATCCTTCGTCAGCGGATCCAGTGCCAGTGCCAGCATATTGGTATGCGCGGAGTCGATATTGATTTCACCGAAGGTAATCAGTCCCTGTAATTTGCGGCGCGCTTCCCCTTCGGGAAGCGCATTCACCCAAGACTGATAACCGCTGAGCGGGCAGATCAATTCCGTATTCAGACAATCGATCATGCCAACGTGGTGGCCGATTGCCAGTGAGTAATACATCACCTGCTGAGCCTCTTCCGGCACATCATCGTCACTGTCGACAAACTTTTGTCTCAGCGACCAGAAGATCACTTTTCCGTCAGTATCTGCATGATCGGGTGTCTGTTCAGGCATGAATGCCTCCTTGTTGTAATACGGTCACCAGGCGGTTTACGATCTCACGCAAACGCGGGTCCTGCTCTTCATCCATCCAGATCTGCATCGTGCCTTTCACCTGTTCCGGTGTGGCGTTTTCCAGCAGTGTCAGGAAGCGGTCACTGATTTCACGCCCCTGATAATACCCGGCCTGGCGGCGTGCCTCACGTTCAATCATCACGCGGGTTGCCAGCGGAACGGACGGCAGCAGCAGTTCCACGCGCTCACCTTCTGCCTCAACATGATCCTGCCCTTTCAGCTTCTGATTCAGCAGACCCAGCGCCACGGCAAAACCGTAGATAGTTGCTGCCGGTGTCGGCGGGCAGCCCGGGATCCAGACATCAATCGGCACGATGTGCTCACTGCCGCCCCAGACACAATACAGATCATGGAAGATACCGCCGCCGCAGCCGCAGGCGCCGTAAGAGATACAGATTTTCGGATCCGGTGCGGATTCATACGCCCGCAGTGCCGGCATGCGCATCGCGCGGGTCACCGCGCCGGTAAACAGCAGAATATCCGCGTGACGCGGCGAGGCCACCACTTTGATCCCGAAGCGCTCAGCATCAAAGACCGGGGTAATGGCGGAGAAAATCTCAATCTCACAGCCGTTACAGCCGCCGCAGTCCACACGGTAAACATACGCTGAACGTTTGATATCTTTCAGCAGCGTGCTTTTCAGCTTCGCTACCTGTTCATCCATCTTCAGCGGTTCGCTGACATGATGGTTTACCGGAATGTCAGGCAAACTCATGATTTTTCTCCCTCAATATGCAGACGGAAGTTCTGACGGTCATTGTTCAGCAGGTTATTTTTCTGCTTACAGGACGGACAGGTTTCATACATCGGCCGCAAGGCTTCAATTCCGCTCTCTTCAACACCTGACGCCACCATCAGCGCCATGGCATATTCCACGGATTTTTTCGGTGCGAAGGCTTCCCCGCACTGGCGGCAGTGCTGTAAGCGGAATGTCCCTTTCATATAGAGATCCGCCTTGTTCATCACCGCCGTTTCAAACTCTTCGGTCAGATGGATAGCTCTGGTCGGGCAGACTTCCTCACAGCGCGCACAATAAATGCAGCGGCCGAGGAATAACTGCCAGCGGCGCTCACCGCTTTCAAGATCCGTTTCCATCGTCAGGGCGTTTGCCGGACAGGCTGAAATACAGGCACCGCAGGCGATGCACTGTTCCGGCACATATTCCGGCTTGCCACGGAACCCGTGCGCCACTTCCAGTGGTTTGAACGGGTATTTGACCGTTGCTGTCCCTGCATTGCGGAGGGTCTTAAACAGTTTAAACATGGTATTCCCTCCGGCTTATTTCAGCGGTGAATGTTTGCGATCGATGCTGTACTGCTCGATCTCTTTGTACGCCACGGTTTTCGCTTTGCGTTTTTTCACATCCACCAGCGTCACGCGGTCAGTACAGGAGTAGCAAGGGTCAAGGCTGCCGATAATCAGCGGCGCATCGGACACGGTATTGCCCTGCAGCATATAGCGCAGCACCGGCCAGTTGGCGTAAGTGGCTGCACGGCAGCGCCAGCGGAACAGTTTCTGGTTATCACCCAGCATACTCCAGTGGATATCTTCCCCGCGCGGCGCTTCGGTGTAACCCAGGGCAAATTTGTGCGGCTGATAGGTAAAGCCTTCAGTCAGAATCGGCCCTTCCGGCATGTTATCCAGCGCGTATTCGATCATGGCGAGTGAATCGAGGGTTTCTTTCACCCGCACCATGACCCGGGAGTAAACATCACAGCCATCCATAGTAAATAATGTTTTCGGCAGGTTGCCGTAGTCGGCAAACGGATGATCAAAACGCACATCGCGTTTAAAGCCGCTGGCGCGGATCATCGGGCCGACCGGGCTGTAATCACGGGCCACTTTCGGATCCAGACGACCAACGCCGACGGTACGCTGTTCCATGTTCGGCGTGCTCAGCAGCATATCCACCAGCTGAGTGACATCCGCACGCATCTCGCGGACCAGCTGAATGGTTTTTACCCGCTGCTCTTTGAGGAAGTCACGGCGCACACCGCCGATCAGATTGGTTCCGTACGTTTTACGGGCACCGGTCAGCAGCTCAGCCATGGTCATAGATTTTTCACGCACACGGAAGAATTGCATAAAGCCGGTATCAAAGCCGGTGAAATGGCTGGCAAGACCGATGTTCAGCAGGTGACTGTGCAGGCGCTCCACTTCCAGCAGCACACTGCGGATAGTATGCGCACGCTGCGGCACATAAATCCCCAGCGCGTTTTCCACCGATGTGGTGTACGCCACGCTGTGGGTAAAGCCGCAGATACCGCACACACGGTCAGACAGGAAAGTGACTTCGTTATACCCCATACGGGTTTCCGCCAGTTTTTCCATACCACGGTGGACGTAGAACATCCGGTAGTCCGCATCGACAATCCGTTCCCCGTCAACAAACAGACGGAAGTGACCGGGTTCATCAGACGTAATGTGCAGCGGGCCGATTGGCACAACGCGCGCATCTTTTTTGCTGTCGTTGATAAACTCGTAAGTCTCGGTATCGGTGGTCGGTGCCGGGCGCTGACGGTAATCCATGGTGTCTTTGCGCAGCGGATAGAGATCATCCGGCCAGTCATCCGGCAGCACCAGGCGGCGCTCATCCGGCAGACCCACCGGGCGCAGCCCGTACATATCACGGATCTCGCGCTCGCCCCACACCGCCGCAGGCACGCGCGGTGTGACAGACGGGAATTCCTGGGTGACCGGGCTGACATACGCCTTCACGGTCACCCAGCATTTTTCACCCTCTTCCATAGAGAGTGCATAGTAAACCGCAAACTGCCCGTTCAGCGGACGCTCATCGTTACCCCACAGCACCGGCAGCCAGCCGCCGCAGCCGTAGTACAGAAACTCCACCACCTCCGGCAGCATTTCTGTTTTGATGGTGATGGTCAGCTGGTTGGCAGTCTGCCACTCTTCTTCCAGCACCGCATGGGGAAATTTCTCGCGGACCTGTGCCAGATAGCCCGCGCCTTTACGAACGCCCTGAAGGGTATCTGTGTAATTCTGATAGCTCACGTTTATTTCTCCTGCGATGATGTGGATGTTGTATCAACACCCCACGGCCAGCGGTAGTCCGGGGTGGTTAATTCTGTACCTGGTAATGCACTGTCCGTCAGGACAATAGTGGCGGCATTTTCGAGCAGACGGCTGACCGGCTGCGGAATGTGG
The DNA here is from genome assembly GCF_000633515.1 of Morganella morganii H1r. Lineage (GTDB taxonomy): Bacteria > Pseudomonadota > Gammaproteobacteria > Enterobacterales > Enterobacteriaceae > Morganella > Morganella morganii_B. The sequence goes on from NZ_AYMP01000004.1 coordinate 363,638, forward strand.
GTGCCCATCACCAGCATCAGTACAATGAGGATGGCCATCGGCAATGTCGTCAGGATCCCTGCCTCGCCGCGTGACACGCAGTCAGGCTGTGCGCCGAACAGGGTTTTCGATACCATTCTAACCAACCCGCCGAGGACGATAGTGAGCAGGATCAAAAGCAGCAGGGTCAGCCAGAAATGATCCGCTGCCAGACCCGCAACCACCGTCATAAACTCACTGAGGAACACGTTGAACGGCGGCATACCGCCGAGTGCCAGCGCGCCGCCCGCAAAGACAACCGCCGTAAACGGCATGGTACGCAGCATTCCTTTGACCACCGTGATATCACGGGTGCCGTACTTCAGTAACACGTTACCGGAACCGCAGAACAACAAGGTTTTGCCCAGGCTGTGGTTCAGCGTGTGCAGCAGTGCGGCCAGCACACCCAGCGGACCACCGATACCCAGCGCCACGGCGATCAGCCCCATGTTTTCCACACTGGAGTACGCCAGCAGGCGCTTCATATCACGCTGGATCAGGATGAAGAACGCCGCCACTGCCACAGAGAGCAGCCCGAAGACCAGCAGCAGTGTCTGAGTGAATTCCCCGCCGATAACCGGGGTGATAATGATGTAGTAACGGATGATAATCAGCAGTGCGCAGTTCAGCAGAACCGCAGACAGCAGCGCGGAGACCGGGCTCGGCGCTTCACTGTGCGCATCCGGCAGCCAGGCGTGCATCGGGAACAGACCGGTTTTGGTCCCGAAACCAATCAGCACAAACACAAAGGCCAGGTGCATCAGGGTCGGATCCAGCAGCGCGGTATGTTTCAGCACTTCAGTCCAGAAAATGGCCAGTTCCGGATCCGGCATCACACCCGCCGCATTCGCATACACGAGGATGGTGCCGAACAGACCGAACGCCACACCCACACTACAGATGATGATGTATTTCCACGCCGCTTCCAGAGAAGAGCGCTGCCCGTAGATACCCACCAGGAACGCAGAGCTGAGTGTGGTGGCTTCCACCGCCGCCCACATCAGGATCAGGTTGTTACTGGTGATTACCAGCAGCATGGTGAACAGGAACAGATGGAAGAAACCGTAATAGTTACAGAGTGTTGCCACACCCACTTCACCATCATTCACTTCGTGGTTCATGTAACCGATGGAATACAGACCGGTCAGGAAACCGACAATCCCGAGGATCGCCAGGAATAACCCGGCCAGGCTGTCCAGGTGGATCCAGCGGTTCGCCATCAGCAGATCACCTTCCGCACTGATGGTGTACACCATCCACAGCGAGAAGACGAGCATCAGGGAGATACCGGTGGTATGCACCAGGGTGACCACACCTTTCGCCCCGCCGCCTGCCAGGCGGCAGGCAAATGCCAGCAGTGAAATCACCAGCGGCGTTGCCATTAATAACGTTAACAACATGGTTTGACTCATCTCATCACCCCTTCAGCGCGGTCAGTTGATCCACGTTCAGTGTGTTGAGCGTGCGATAGATTTTACGTGCCAGCACCGCCATGATAATCACAGCGAAAATGGCGTCCGTCGCGATACCGATTTCCACCAGCTCCGGCGCTTTATACGCCAGCAGAGCCAGTGTCAGGTGCGATCCGTTTTCCATCAGGCAGTAACCGAATGCCTGTTTCAGGATGTTGCGCTGTGTCACGATGCAGAGTAAGCCCAGCATAAAGTGACCCAGAGAAACTGCCAGCGCCGGTTTCAGATCCGCCACCATCGGCAGTTTCACCGGTTCGACCACAAACCAGCACAGCACCACAATCACCGCTGCGGCCAGCATCAGCCAGGCCGGACTTATCACGCCGCCGTTGGCGGTCGGATCAGACATTTTGCGGAAGGCATAGCCCATAATCAGCGGCACCAGCACCACTTTGGTCGCGAAGGCGGTGATCGCCCACATGCCCAGCTGCGGTGCATCCAGTGTCTGTGCCAGGGTGGCGAAAATCGCCACCAGTACCAGCGACTGAAGTGCATAGAACCAGCAGGAAACCACCGGGCGCTTCGCCCCGATGACCAGCAGCGAGGTGATCATCATCAGCCCCGCCAGATTGTTCACAATAATGGAACCAGTCATACTTTCTCTCCCTTAACCGAGCCAGATGACGGCGATAACACTTGAACAGAACGACATCACAATCAGCAGGCCGATAACCCACTGCATTGCTGCCGGAACCGGCGTTCCGTTTGCCACGTCTTCGCTCGGCTCACCCGGTACAACTTTGCCGAACCAGTAGAGCAGCCAGGCAAAGCTGGCAACGGATTCGATCAGCACCAGTACCATGATTGGCGCGAAGATCCGGAACTGTTCAGATAACGCGAAACCGGCCGCGAAAATCGGGAATTTACTGAAGAAGCCGTTAAGCGGCGGCACACCGGCAATCGCCAGTGCAGCCACACAGAAACCGACACCCAGCAGCGGATAGCGTTTTGACAGACCACGCAGACGCGGCAGCATACGGGTTCCGCAGCTGTAGCTGAGCGCACCGGCCACCAGGAAGAACAGACTCTTGGCAAACGCGTGGTTAAAGATGTACGCGATACCGCCGTCAAAGGCTTCTTTGGATCCGAAGATGGACAGCGATAACGCGAGGAAGATATACGCCAGCTGAGTGATGGTTGACCAGGCCAGCAGACGTTTCATATCTTTCTGCGGCAGATACATCATAAAACCATACACCAGCGTGATAACAGCCATCACCACGCCGACCCAGCCGATGATTTCCGGCACATGGTCAGAAGACATGATGCTGCGGGCAAAGATGTAAACACCCACTTTCACCATAGACGCGGCGTGCAGATACGCACTCACCGGTGTCGGCGCTTCCATCGCGTCCGGCAGCCAGGCCTGTAACGGCAGCTGGGCTGATTTACCCCATGCCGCAAACAGGATCCCGCCGAAGACGATCAGGCTTTGTGCCTCATTCAGCTGATTAATCGCGCTCAGGGCAAACGTACCGGTACTGATAAACAGCGTTGCCGCCGCCATAAACAGACCGAGGGAACCGACGTGTGTGATCAGCAGCGCTTTCATTGCGGAACGCTGGGCTTTTTCTGTCTGGTAGTAACCAATCAGCGCCCATGAACAGCCACCGGTGATTTCAAAGAACAGTAACTGCCCCAGAATGGTGGATGACAGCACCACGCCCGCCATCGCACCGATAAAAATCAGCAGGAAGGCATAATAGCGGCGGGTCGGCCCGTGAGCGTGCTCGCGGTTACCTTCAGTCAGGTAACCGGTTGAGTACAGACAAATCAGGAAACCGAGGAACACCACCGCGAACACAATCAGAGTGCTCACGCCGTCAACGGTAAAGCCGAACAGGGCGATATTTCCGGCCTGAACCAGTTCCAGTGTGGCAGCGGTCTTACCGCCATCAAGATACAGCCAGCCCAGTGCCGCCGTACCGAGAGAGGCCAGCAGCGCGACTAAGGTACTCAGCCACGGGGCCATGCGCGTCGGCAGGACACTGACCAGCAACGCCCCGGCAAACGGAATCAGCAGGGTCGCCAGTGCAATATTTTCTAACATGCTTTATCGCTCCTTACAGACCGGTGAGATAGAACACGAATCCGAGCGCAGCCACGCCGAATCCTAACCAGGTCACATGATGCGTCAGCAGAAAACGACCACGGGCCAGACTGTTTTCGACCAGCGATGCCAGAACGAAAATCACCAGCAGTTTTACCAGCATCAGTCCCAGCGCCGGCAGCAGACTGCCTGCGGTCAGAACGGATGCACTGCCGAACGGGAAGAAAATCGAGAGAAACAGGACTGCCACAACCACCTGTTTCAGACCGATCCCCCACTTCACCAGCGCCAGGCCGGAACCGGAGTACTCGGTCAGCGGCCCTTCCTGCAGTTCCTGCTCGGCTTCCGCGACGTCGAACGGGATTTTGCCCATTTCGATAAAGGTCGCGAAACCACAGGCCAGCATAGCCAGCAAGGTGGCGGTCGGTGATACCCAGCCCTGACTCATCACGGCACTGATGCTGCCGATATTGGTCGAACCGGCAATCAGCGCAACCACCAGCAGGCCGAGGAACAGAATCGGCTCCACCAGCACGCCGAGGGTCAGCTCACGGCTGGCACCGATACCGGCGAACGGGCTGCCGGTATCCAGACCGGACAGAGAGAAGAAAAAGCGGAACAGCGCGAAAATATATAAAATGATGATGAGGTCGCCTGCCCCGCTGAACAGTGACGTTGTGGTCACAACCGGCAGCGCCATCGCCAGCAGCAGCATGCTGCCGAGCAGCACATACGGCATCACCCGGAAAATAAATCCGGAATCACGCGGTGCCACAGACTGGCGTTTCAGTAATTTGATGATGTCACGGTAATCCTGCATAATGCCCGGCCCCTGACGGGAGTGCATTTTTGCGCGAATCTGACGGGAGATGCCGGTAAACAGCGGCGTCAGCAGCAGCAGGAAAATCGCCTGAACCACTGCGAAGAGCCCCGTCATCAATGTAGGTGTATCCTGAATCGACATGGTTTCTCTCCTTACGCCGCAATCACAACAAGCAGAACAACCAGCGCGGCCACGACATACAAACAGTAAAGTCTGAAATCCCCGCCCTGAAGGCACTGAATGCGTTTGGCGAAACGGTTAATCCCGCGCACCAGCGGATAAATAATGCGTTCATCCCAGAATGGCTCGACTTTTCCGGCCCCGGCTTTGGTCACGTCTAAGGCGTGAGCCAGACGGGCTGACGGATCAAGCTGTTTGCGCATGCGGTACAGCGGCGCAAACATTGAGCGCAGCGGCTGGGTAAAGCCCCCAGCAGACACCGACATATCGCGTTCCCAGGCATAACCACACGCCCAGGCGTCGCCTTTGCGGCGGAAGCCCATCTGTTTGCCTTTGAAGACCAGATAGATGATGAACGGGATCAGCGGCAGCGCCAGCAGTAACAGGAATGTCATGGCCGGTGAAATCATGGCCTGAGCGGCAGAATCCGGCACCAGCATCGCGCCCTGCACAACAGTCACGTCCGTCGCTGCCGTCAGTGACATCGCCACTTTTGCCAGCACCGGTGCGATCACACTCGCGCCCACACCCAGCAGCACACACACCACCGCCAGAATCAGCATTGCAGCGGTCATTGTCCACGGTACTTCGCGGGCATGGGTGGCGGCTTCACTGCGCGCACCGCCGCAGAAGCTGACACCGTACACTTTCACGAAACACATCGCTGCCAGTGCGCCGGTAATCGCCAGCATCACAATGGCGATAGGACCACTGATTTTCATGATGAATGTGCCGTCATGGCTCATTGAGAACAGTGACTGATAGGTGTACCACTCACTGACAAAGCCGTTGAGCGGCGGTAACGCGGAAATCGCCATACAACCGATTAAGAACGCGGTTGCGGTCAGCGGCATCAGTTTGGCGAGGCCGCCCATTTTTTCCATATCACGGGTGTGGATACGGTAAATCACCGCACCGGCACCGAGGAACAGCAGACCTTTAAACACCGCATGGTTGAGCAGGTGATAAATCGCGCCGAGCAGACCAATCGTCGCCAGCACCGGCATATCATTCGCCATACCAACCATTGCCACACCAACCCCCATCAGGATAATCCCGATGTTTTCCACGGTGTGCCACGCCAGCAGACGTTTGATATCGTGTTCCGCCAGGGCATACATAACGCCGAGAACAGAAGAGACCGCGCCGAAGCCCAGTACCACGATACCCCACCAGCCCTGGGTTGCACCCAGCAGGTCGATACCGACTTTAATAATCCCGAAGATACCGATTTTCACCATCACACCGGACATCAGTGCGGAGGCGTGAGACGGTGCCGCCGGGTGAGCCTGCGGCAGCCAGCTGTGCAGCGGTAACATACCCGCTTTGGCACCGAAACCGAAGAAACCCAGCAGGAAGACCACAGAAGCCATCGCCGGAGACAGTGAAAGCTGACGGAAAGAATCGAAATCCAGACTGCCGCTTTCGCGCCACATCAGGAAGAAGGCGATCATGATCAGCACAGAACCGGCGTGGGCAATAAAGAAGTAGAGCAGACCGGCGCGGATGGATTTGTCATCCTGATCCGCGATCACCAGGAACCAGGAGGCCAGTGACATCATTTCAAACAAAATGATGAACCAGAAGGCATTATCCATCACCACCAGGGCAACCATGGAGGCGATAAACAGATTCAGGAAGAAACCCATGCTCCACGCGCCGCGTCCCAGATATTCCTGCACATAGTTCAGGGAATAGAGGGCGCTGACGGTCACCAGCAGCGAAATCACCATCACCATAAAGGCAGCGAGACTGTCGAGGCGGACGACAAAATGGGCGAACGGAAAAGGCCCCTGAGCGAAAAACGTCAGTGTTTCTCCGCTCATCAGCACCGGAACGGCACTGAATAAACCGAGGATCCCACCGGCAATCGCCGTGATCCCGGCAACGTACACCGCCATTTTCTCCTGCTGTTTAAACAGCAGTGAAATAACCCCCCCGGCGGTATACAGGGCAACGGACCATAAGAGTAATTCAAGAGATGTCATTTGCGGCTCTCCTGTCCTGAGACGAAAATGTCGAACTCCGGCGGCATCGCACCGACAGACACGGTACGGCGTTTCGCACTTTCGTTTTCCAGCTGATTCTCTTCAACGAGATGGAGGGCATCGGTCGGGCACACTTTCACACACGCCGGGCCTTCTTCACTGAAATCACACAAATCGCATTTCACCGCGATATTACGGATACCGGCATTCCATGCCAGGAACGGGTTCATGGTCGGCAGACTGTCCGGCACATCCAGCAGCATCTCTTCCGGCACATACTGCTCAAAGAAATCCGGCATATCGACAGGTTTACTGCCTGACGGGGTAATAGCCCCGAACGGACAGACCAGACCGCATAATTTACAGCCGATGCACAGGCTTTCATTCAGCACGATCATGTCATTTTCGTGTGTAATGGCATTCACCGGACACACACGGGCACACGGAGCATCATCACACTGACGACAAAGCATCGGCGCGGTCAGTTCCCCGATTTTCACCACATTCAATCTCGGATGTGTTTGTAATCCCTGCTGTTTATGCGTCTCAGAACAGGCCGCCATACAGGTATTACATCCGATACAAAGATGCGGGTCGGCAATAACAAAGCGATTCATTCGCCTCACCCTCCAGAAAAAATCAGACGAGTCATATAGTTTGATACCCTTGCCAAGCATTTTTCATGCCATGTATAAAAACGGCTGTTTATCAGTATATTGACGTGATTTTAAGGGGCGGATGACTGTCGGTTCGACACTAATGACGACAAAAATGTCATGCGGTCTGCTGTCATCATTTATGATGCAGATGATTAATGAATAAATATTGAACCAAGTGACTGATCGTTTCTCTAACTCTCTTTAGCGATGAAGTGATGTACCCGATGCCAATACGTCCGTTATTAAACACCCTAAGAAATGAATGTGTTGTTTCTGCTGTTCTTGCCCTGTTTCTGGGCTTTTTTCTCAACTACACCGTGTATTTTTCCCGCGCTCAGAGCCAGTTATTACTGGCCGGTGACTATGGTTCCCTTTATCTGATTGCTGAAATTTTTGTCAATGTTCTGTTCAGCTTCTTCTTATTCCGGCTGATTGCCCAAACCGGATTGCTGAGTTTTAAAATTCTCAGCAGCTTTATTATCCTGATCAGCATCGCCGTCAGTTATTACGTAATGTTTTATGACGTGATTATCGGTTACGGAATTTTAGTCTCCACGCTGGCAACGGACAGTGTTGAACTGTCACAGGAAGCGGTCGGCGGGCATTTTTATCTCTGGTTCTCGCTGCTTTCCGTTCCGGCTTTATTTCTGATCTGGTCGGCAAAAAAAACACGCATACAAACGGCATCACGCCGCCGGGCACTCGCTCTCTTTACATTTATTGTTATTCCGGTTCTGATTTTCGGTTATTTAAAACTGGCGGATGCCAATCAGAAAAAAATTGAAATGAACGGCAGTATTGATGTGTCGAGTTATGGCGGAGAGCTGAGTTACTCCTATTTACCGACCAACTGGATTGTGCCGCTGGTGCAGTATGCGGTGGTCAAATATGACGATACCTTTAATGAAATTGATTTATTCGACCCGGCCGACGAATTTACCTACACACCTGCGCCGCAGAATGACGATTTATATGTGGTTTTCGTGATCGGAGAAACCGCCCGCTGGGATCATATGCAATTACTCGGTTATGAGAGGGAAACAACGCCATTATTATCCGCTGATAAAAATGTTATCGCCTTTAAAGGCCGGTCCTGTGATACCTCCACCAAATTATCACTGCGCTGTATGTTTGTGCGCGAAGGCGGCGTAAAAGATAACGAACAGCGGACAGTCACCGAAAATAATGTTTTCTCTGTGATGAAACAGAACGGCTTTTATTCCGAGCTGTTTTCCATGCAAAGTGAAGTCTGGTTCTATAACCGGCTCGACCTGGATAACTACCTGATCCGTGAAATGATCACCGCTCAGAACAAAACGCCGGGCAAAGCTATCCGTGATGAATTACTGATGGACGAAGTTGATGATATGCTCGCCCGTAAAAAGCAGGGGCAAAACCTGATTATTTTACATACCAAAGGCTCACATCATCTTTATTCCAAGCGTTATCCGCCTGAATTCCGCAAATATATGCCGGAATGCACAGAGGAAGGCACCAAATGCAGTGTGCAGGAAGAAATTAATGCCTACGATAATTCGATCTTATACACCGATCATTTTCTGCATGATCTGACAGAAAAATTAAAAGACAAAAATGCGATTGTCTTTTATACCTCCGATCACGGGGAATCCTTGGGTGAAAATAACGGGATGCGCCTGCACGGCACGCCACGGCATATTGCCCCGCCGGAGCAGTTCCGTGTGCCGTTTATTGTCTGGATGTCAGATAACTACATCAAAAATAACCCGTCCCTGTTTGATAACCTGAAAGAAAACAGCCGGACGCGGACATTTTTCCATCATGAATTATTCGATACTGTTCTCGGCTGTTCCGGTGTGACATCATCCGACGGCGGGATTAATAATAAAAATAATCTCTGCTATCGGTGATACAGTAAGCTCATCCGCTGATACAGAGAGAGAATTCAGGATGAGAAAAACAGTTACCCTGCTGGCGCTCTGCCTGCCGCTGTCCGCAGCAATGGCAGACGACAGCAGTTGCACGGACGCACAGCGTCAGCTGAACCTGCAAAATGCCTATATCATGACCGGCCTGCCTCTGGGCGGGCCGATCAAATCTGTCACAACCACACGTAACAACAAAAAAGAATCTTACGGCAGTAACGAAACCACCATCACATTATCCCCCTGCGGCGCCGTCACACAGTATGAGCAGAAAATGTATCATCTGAGCGGCCCGGATATTTACCGGCGGTCACAAACCCAAAGCGATCCGGATAATCCGCTTCACCTGACCGGTACATCAGAAACCCGTTTCCGCGATAAGCTGATGAAATCACAGACAGACATAACCCGGACAACGGATGATAAAGGACAGATTTCCGGTTATACCATGCTGAACAAGAGCGGGGATGACGGGGATCAGGAAGATACCACAGCTGTCCGTTTCACCTGGGAAAACGGCCGGGTCCACAGTATGGATGAGGTGAATACGGACGGGGAAAAAGCAGAAAGCAGCCTGTACCACTATGATTCACAAGGCCGTCTGGTCCATATTACCCGGGGAACAAGTGCCTCAGAAATCCGCTTTACTTACACTGAGCAGCCATGGCCGTCAGTGATTCAGGTTGAGATCTACCGCGACAAGGATCTGTTCAATGTGCTGACAGCACGTTGTGAACAATGGGATCATCACGGTAACTGCCTGCTGCAAAAAAATTATTTCGCTGATTATTACGGTTATTCTGCGGATGAGAACCCGGAGCCGGTCTTACAGACTCTCCAGCGTTACCGTTATGAATATTACTGAGTACAAAAAACCGCCGCTGAATCAGCGGCGGTTTTGTAATTCATCACGTAATCTTATTTCACGCGGGAAACGTATTCACCTGAACGGGTGTCAACCTTGATCACTTCACCAATCTGCACGAACAGAGGTACTTTAACCACTGCACCGGTGCTCAGGGTCGCTGGTTTACCGCCGGTACCGGCTGTATCACCTTTCAGGCCCGGATCGGTTTCCGTGATTTCCAGCTCAACAAAGTTTGGCGGGGTAACCGCGATAGGACGGCCGTCCCACAGGGTAACAATACACTCCGCCTGGTCGATCAGCCATTTGGCGTTATCACCGATAGCTTTCTCATCCGCAGCCAGCTGCTCGAACGTTTCGTTGTTCATGAAGTGCCAGAACTCACCGTCGTTGTACAGGTAAGTCAGGTTCAGATCCATGACATCAGCGCCTTCCGCAGAGTCTGTTGATTTGAAGGTTTTCTCCAGCAGTTTGTTGGAGATCAGTTTACGCAGACGCACACGGGCGAATGCCTGACCTTTACCCGGTTTAACAAACTCACTTTCAACAACCACGCAAGGTTCGCCGTCTAACATAATTTTAAGACCTTGGCGAAATTCGTTGGTACTATAAGTAGCCATGGAAATCCTCTAATTTTAAATAAATGGCATAGCCAAAAAAATGGTCGATATTGTAACCCAAAAACAACCCGCCCGAGAAGTCTGGCTGCATCAACTCACTGATTCTGTCACTAACCCAACAGAACTGCTGGCAATATTAGGTCTGGAACAGGACGAAAACTGGCGTGCCGGTACTGATGCCCGCCGGTTGTTTGCTCTGCGTGTCCCCCGTCCTTTTATCGCCAAAATGGAAAAAGGCAATCCGCGCGATCCGTTATTACTTCAGACCATGACACACAGGGCTGAATTTGACCTGACCCCGGGGTTCTCTGACGATCCGCTGGATGAACAACACAGTGTTGTTCCGGGACTACTGCATAAATATCACAACCGGGCATTGCTGTTAGTGAAAGGCGGGTGCGCGGTCAACTGCCGCTACTGTTTCCGCCGTCACTTCCCGTATGAGGACAATAAAGGCACCAGACATAACTGGCAGCAGGCGCTCGATTATATCGCTAACCATCCTGAACTCAATGAAATCATTTTCTCCGGCGGTGATCCGCTGATGGCAAAAGACCATGAGCTGGACTGGCTGCTGACGCAACTGGAAGCCATTCCCCATATTCAGAGGCTGCGGATCCACAGCCGTCTGCCGGTCGTGATCCCTGAACGCATTACGCCGGGACTGATCGCGCGTTTCCGTGATTCACGGTTGCAGATAATTTTAGTCACACATATCAATCACGCGAATGAAATCGACGATGCATTGAAAGAAAAAATGAATCAGCTGCGTGAAAGCGGCGTTACCCTGCTCAATCAGAGCGTTCTGCTGCGTGACGTCAATGACAATGCAGAGGTGCTGGCACAGCTCAGTAACGCGCTGTTTGACGCCGGTATTCTGCCTTATTACCTGCATGTGCTGGATAAAGTACAGGGTGCGGGACATTTTCTGATCAGCGATGATGAAGCCCGCCGTATTATGCACGATCTTCTGCCGCGTATTTCCGGGTATCTGGTGCCGCGTCTGACCCGGGAAATCGGCGGTGAACCGAGTAAAACGCCGATCGATCTCCGTCTGCGTCAGAGCTGAGTATTACCCCGTAAACACAGTCATCTGAAGAAATAGTATTTTACAGGTACCTTCAGACAGGTTAAATTACGCTCATTATGTATTTATTAGTACAAAATTATGACGGACTTTTTAACCTCAAACCAGGCCGCGTGGGATAAACAGGCGGAACAACAACAGGTGTGGTCAACACCGGTCAGTGCGGAGCTGATTGCGGCTGCCAGACAAGGGAAATGGGATGTGCATCTTACCCCGCAGCCGCTGCCGAAAGCCTGGCTGGGGGATGTGAAAAGCAAACGCATTCTCTGCCTGGCTTCTGCCGGTGGCCAGCAGGCCCCGGTACTGGCTGCTGCCGGTGCTGATGTGACGGTGTTTGATTTATCAGATAAACAGCTTGAGCACGATCGTCAGGTTGCTCAGCGCGACGGGCTGACACTTAAGGCGGTACAGGGCGATATGCGGGATCTCAGCGCATTTGCGGATGGTACTTTTGACTGCGTGTTCCATCCGATTTCCAATCTGTATATCCCGGATGTGAATCCGGTATGGCGGGAATGCCACCGCGTACTGAAAACCGGCGGCACACTGTTGGCCAGTTTCTTTAATTCAGTGGTATTTGTCGGCGATCGCGATGCGAAATACCGTGAACAAGGTGTTATCAAACCGGCGTATAAAATGCCGTTCTCTGAACTGACCGCCTTAACAGCGGAGCAGGTGGCAGAGAAGCAGGCACGGCAGGAGGCTTTTGTGTTTGGCCACTCCCTGACAGATTTGATCGGCGGACAGCTGAAAGCCGGTTTTCAGCTGACGGATTTTTATGAGGACTGGCAACCGAACCCGCGTTTTGTTATCGATAATTATCTGCCGACATTTATTGCCACTGCGGCAGTGAAGGTACGATGAGGTCTGATAAACAGAAAGTCGCTGTAAATACAGTGGTTATCTGCAAGCTGATTTATTGCTTTCCGTGTGTTGTCCGTGATTACGGAGTCTGCGCCAGCGGCGGGTAAAAACAGAAAGTCGCTGTGAACACATCCCTGTGCGCTCAGGCTCGCCATCCATGGCTCGCATGCTTTCTGTTTTCTTTACCCGCCGCCCGCGCTTTGCACATCTGAATAAAAAAACCACCGTTTATATCGACGGTGGTTTTTTTATATCGGATACAGACAATTTCGCTAAATCATTCAATCTGCAGCAAGGCGGCAAAGTGAGGACATCCGGGGAGCATACACCAGTATGTGACCTGCGTGGCCGAACGAAGCCAACACCGCTGCAGGTTGAAGGATGACGCGAATTCGTTAAATTACGGGCACTTAAAGACCTGGCCGGTAAGCTTGCTATCCACCGGGATCAGGCTGGACACAATGGCTGACTCAGCCGGGCTGCCGAGACCATAAATCACGTTACCGCCCATTGCCGCAGCTTTGTTACGCAGGTCATTTGCCGCACCGCGCATGGAGCTGCTTTCGTTACCGACGCCGGTCATCCAGTTGCTCTGTACACCGGTAACTTCACCTAATTTCTGACATTCTGCCGGTGGCTGCTCTTCGGAAAAGCGGACCTGTGATCCGGCGGAGCTCAATTCGTTCGTGGTCGTACAGCCTGCCAGTAATAACAGTGCCAGCGCACCGGGTAACATTTTAATCCGCATAGTTTTCCTCATTCACGGTTGGAAAAAATTTATACAGCTAATTTAACCACTTTGTGGCAGCGACTTCAAAAACTAATCGCTGAAAACCACCTGCTGATCGCAATCAGCCGCAAATTATGCATAAAAAAAACCGGCACCTGAGTTTCCTCAGAGTGCCGGTTTGGTTTTCCCTGTGTCAGCCCGGTAATTTACTGATAGTCTTTTTTAATATTCTGAGCGGCATCTGCCCCTCGCTTCGCTTCTTTTTCGGCGATTTCGACAGACAGACCAATATACGCACGCGGATCTAACATTGCTTTGATTTCTTCATTACTGAAGGCGGCGGTAATGGTGTCGTTTTTCGTCAGGTTTGTGTAGAAATCCTCACCATCCGCAGCGGTTTTAATCGCTTCCTCATACAGTAATGAATGCGCCTTATCCTTACCCAGCTTTTCCGCCATTTTCATCATGACGTATTCGGTGTTATCCAGCCCTTTATTTCTCATGACGTTGTGCAGCATTCTCTCTTCATGAGGCACAATCGTTCTGGTGAGCTCTTCTGTTCTCAGCAGCACTTCGGTGGTCAGTTCGAGTGCTTCTTCGATCAGTCCGTCGAATAACATATAAGAGCTGCTGTCCCCTTCATACGGCCTGACGGCGGAATACATGCCGACACCCGGCAGTGAATACAGTTTCTGGGAATTCGCGATAATCCCTTTGGCCAGCTTCGGGTTAATCTTGTGCGGCATGGTGCTGCTGCCCACAGTACCCTTGGTAAAACCTTCTGAAACTTCCGCGATTTCTTCCAGCGTGGTGCTGTAAACTTCCTCACCGATTTTATGGCAGATATTCGCCATCAGCGCCAGGTTCGCCATATACTCCAGTTTATGCGTGCTCAGGTTGCGGGACGGCACTTCCATCGCATGCATACCGGTCAGTTCAGCAACCCGCTTCTGGACTTCCAGACCGATACCCGGCATAGTATTAAATGCCCCGACCGCACCGCCCATCATGATAGTGAATACCCGCTTTTCACACTCTTTCATGCGCTGGCTGCAATCAATAAAATCGCTGATCCACACCGCCACTTTGTAGCCGTAAGTGATAGGGATAGCATGACGGCCGTGTGTCCTGCCCGGCATTACCATGTGTTTGGTTTTTTCTGCAAGACGCGATAAATTTTCGAGGATCTCACTTAACAGCAGCATAAATTTATTATGGACTGTCTTCATCATATACAGCTGCGAACTCTGCTGAATATTCTGGGTGGTAATACCGTAATGGATATATTTACCACTCTCTTCAGAACAGGCATTCACTAATACTTTTAAGAACGGTACGAAGCCATGACCGATTTTCTGATAGATACGGCTCATCTCTTCAAAATCGATATTCTCAATAACCGCCTTTTCTTTAATTTCATCGGCAGCAGACCGGGGAATAAACCCCAGTTCTGCCTGAGCCTGAGCTAACACTGATTCAAACATCAGCCAGGTAGTGTATTTGGCCTCATCTGACAGCAGCGCTTTTATGCCGCGGTCATCGATAGTTTTACTTTTAGAATCATATAAAGCTCTCATCATATATCCTTTTATTTCTTCATTGCTTCATCAACAGCGTTGCGGACAAATTCAACTTTCGGTCCGTAAACAACATGGACGTGGTTTGCCGATGGAAAGAAGAATGCAGTACATCCTGATTCCGACATTAATTCTTTATCAATCTTATTCACTTCTTCGATATCGATACGCATACGGGTAATACAGTTATCGACGTTGCGGATATTTTGTTTTCCGCCTAAAGCCTCGATAAGAATTTCCGCGATTTCACCATAACGTTTTTCTTTAATTAACGTGTTTTTCAGGTTGCTGGATTCTTCACGGCCCGGCGTTTTAATATCAAACCGGAGGATAGCCCAGCGGAAGATAAAGAACGTCACTACCGCCAGTCCGGTACCGATAAGCACCAGGAATATCCAGTTGGTGCGCTCGTACAGCAGACCGAAAATTGTGAAATCGAAGATGGTTCCGCGGATATAACCAATCGCGACACCGGCGAATGACAGTAATACCGCACCAATACCCACGATGATGGCATAAATTAAATACAGCAGCGGTGCGATAAACACGAAGGTAAATTCAAGCGGTTCCGTGGTAATCCCCCCGAAAAA
>NZ_AYMP01000005.1 GCF_000633515.1 Morganella morganii H1r
GCGAGGCTGCGTATATTACGCTTTCCTCATTTGGTGTCAAGCATTTATTTCAGACTTTTCACCTTGTTATCTCAGCGGACTTCGCGTCCTGTGCTGTGACAACGGATGCGCATTATAGGGAGTTTTCATCTGACCGCAAGGGGTAATTTATAAAAATGTGCTGACTGCTGATTAATGCAGCAAATCATCCTGTAATCGTCAGTTTTTTCAGCGATTCGAGTCCCAATTGCTGCAAAACAGGCTGTAATTTCTGTGTCGTTTCATCATCCCGCATGCAATACGCCACGTTTTTTTCAGCGGTTAAGTGATGAGGTTTCTCACTGTTATTGATTAACCACTGCACGCGGCGGGCAATCGCCGCACCGGAATCCACCAGCCGGGTGCCGTCCGGTAATGCCGATTTCAGTTCTTCGGCAATCAGCGGGAAGTGTGTGCATCCCAGCACCACGGTGTCAGGCGGCTCTTTCATATTCCGCCACGGCGCAAGGATAGTTTCCAGGGCACCCGCCGGAATCGCCTCGCCGTACAGTTTGCGTTCCGCAAGTTCGACCAGCTCCGCCGATCCTAATAGTGATACCTGACACTCTGAAGCAAACCGGTCAATCAGTTCCCGGGTGTAAGCCCGTTTTACCGTTGCCCGTGTTGCCAGCAGCCCGACCAGGCCGTTGCGTGTCAGTTTCGCTGCCGGTTTGATCGCCGGAACCACGCCGACCACCGGAATATCAGACATTGCACGCAGTGCAGGCAGCGTGATGGTGCTTGCGGTATTACAGGCAATGACAATCACTGCCAGCGGATGCTGCTGAGCAATCTGACGGACAATCTTAGTCACACGTTCGACAATAAAGGCTTCGGTTTTTTCACCGTAAGGAAACGCCTCATTATCGAATGCATATATGTAGTGGAGATCAGGAAGTAATTGTCTTACTTCCTGATAAACAGATAAACCGCCCATGCCGGAGTCAAACAGCAGCACTGTCGGGCGGGTTTTCAGGTCAGAAGTTGTAGCTTCCTGTGAGGAAGTATTCACGGCCAGCGGTTCGATAGCCATACACAGTCTCGTAGTCTTTATCAAACAGGTTAGCTACTTTACCACGAATTGTCAGATGGTCAGTGACCGGATATGCAGCAGTCACATCAAAAAGACTGACACCGCCCATAGAGACAGGTTTATAACCGTTAATTGCAGGATCAAAAGAACCGTAATCTTTATCAGTACGCTGGCCAATGTAATTATAGGTCAGGCCGAGATCCCACTCCTCAATATTCCAGTCCAGCTGGTATTTGAGTTGTTGTCTTGCCCGGCGTTCCAGCCTTTCATGGGTTTTCCCGTTTCTCGCATCAATATACTGATAAGAGAAAGTGTGATGGAAAATCCAGGTATCCATTTCACCGGTAAATTCCACACCTTCTATTTTTGCTTCTCCGACATTATAGTTTTGATACGGATAACTTGATTCGCTCTGAATTAATTCATCAATGTCATTACGGTATGCTGTCAATCTCCATTCCAGCGGCCCTGTAATTCCTTCAAATCCACCTTCCCACTGCTTACTTTTCTCCGGCTTCAGGTCCGGGTTGCTGCCCCACGCACTATAAAGCTGATTTAATGTCGGCGCTTTAAATGCCGTGCCGTACCCGCCGATCACCCGGTAACCTTCTGCAAATTCCCAACCGACATTTGTCTGCCATGTTGTATTCCAGCCATAATCTGAATGATGGTCAGACCTGATTGATGCCTCTGCGATAACCGGACCCAATCCTTGCTGTCCTGTTAAATATACACCGGTGTTATCGAAATAATTTTTATCCGCAGTTGTAAAATCACTGGAGCCGTCCATCATTTTCTGACGCGACCAGTCAACACCACCACTGACAGATCCATTTCCGACCTGAACATGGTTTCCCCACTGAACATTCTGCTGCTCAGTATCTGTGAGCCGGTGCTCTTTACCATATTGACCATGGCGCGGGTCATAGTTGTAATCTTTGGTACGGTTATAGCTGTAATTCAGAAATGAAGAATAGATTCCGCTGCTATATGAAATTCCGCCGTCATACGTTCTGCTGTACAGCTGGCGGGTATCAGCTAATACGTCATTGTAACTATCATAAAATGCATCGTAAGCCGTCCGGTTATCAAACCCGTATGCTCTGGTATATACATCAACATTATCATTTATCTGATGTTTTACCCCCAGCCAGAGGGACTTATTCATAAACCCGTCACGATCCGGCTGACGAACACCGCCGGTATTACCGTTAGCTTCAACATCAAACCCTTTCGTATAAAGATAACTTCCTGCCACAGTGATCGTAGTTCTGTCACCGATTTTTTGCTGTGTTGACGCATCGTATTCCTGATAACCATGAGACCCCATGGTTGCATTCAGTGTGGTTCCTTCTGTTTTACGTTCTGTCAGAATATTAATGACTCCACCAACCGCATCAGAACCATATACTGCGGAACGGGGCCCGCGGATATACTCAATGCTCTGAACCATCGATAACGGAATCTGACTGATATCTGAACTACCGGATACGTTGGCCTGATTCAGACGGACACCATCAACTAAAATCATCACATGACGGGCATCCGTCCCTCTGACAAACACTGAACTGGTCTGTCCGATACCACCGCTTTGGGCAACATCTACACCCGGCAGTCTCCGCAGCACATCTGCAACAGAATTCGACTGCCATTTATCTATCTCTTCACGGGTCACAACGGTTACCGGCGCCAGCACGGACGAAACCGGCTGCCGGAAGCGGTTAGCGGAAACAATTATCTGATCATCTTTAGTATTAGCAGAAGCGCTAAACGATAACGCGGAAAACACGGCCAGTCCGACAGCGGACAGCGCATAAGGCGAGGTCATTTTCATTTTTTCCTGAGCACCCACATATATATAAAGAGGATGCCACCCGTCTGCTTTGTAGCGTCAGCAGGACGGACGACAAATCTTCGGCAGGTCTTCGGACTCAGGAGGGTACTACGTGATTCCCCGCAACGACTTCCCGTCATTTATAACAGTGTCATCGTGTTGCTTTGCCATTACCGCTGCGCGCCAGTTCCGGAATTTCACCGGATTCCCTTTTCATTCTTATGAAGAAACCGAATTATCATGCTACGATCCGGTTTTAAAACCTGTCCAGAATAAGATGTCTGAATTGTCGGGCGGAACACTTTAATCACCAGGACACGAACATTTTTTGTGATCAGCAAAACGGATCGACGCGCCATGCATAACACGTTACCTATTGAAAATTATGAAGAACAACTTGCGGAGAAGGTAAGAAGTCTGCAAACAATGATGCAGCCTTTTCAGGCGCCGGATGCTCACGTATTTGCGTCACCGGTTTCACACTACCGGATGCGCGCTGAATTCCGTATCTGGCATGAAGGGGATGATCTCTGGCATATCATGTTTGATCAGCAGACCAAACAGCGTATCCGGATTGATACCTTCCCGGCCGCGAGCCAGCTGATTAATGACATGATGCAGGCTATTTTGCCGTTACTGAAACAGACTCATCTTCTGCGTCACAAACTGTTTCAGATTGATTATCTGTCGACACGAAGCAACAAAATTATTGTCTCCCTGCTCTATCATAAAAAACTCGATGACAGCTGGACTGAAGCCGCCAAAACACTGCGGGCACAATTGCAGTCACAGAGTTTTGATTTACAGCTGATTGGCCGTGCCTCTAAAACAAAAATCATGCTGGATAATGATTATGTTGATGAAGTTTTACCGGTCGCAGGTAAAGAGATGATTTACCGCCAGGTGGAAAACAGCTTCACGCAGCCGAATGCGGCGGTCAATATCCATATGCTGGAGTGGGCACTTGCCGCGACCGACGGCTCACAGGGCGATTTGCTGGAGCTGTATTGCGGCAACGGCAATTTCTCACTGGCACTGACGCGTAATTTCCGCCGTGTGCTGGCAACCGAAATCGCCAAACCGTCAGTGGCTGCCGCGCAATATAATATCGATGCTAACCATATCGATAATGTGCAGATTATCCGTATGTCCGCGGAAGATTTCACACAGGCAATGCAGGGCACACGTGAATTTCACCGCCTGGCGGGGATTGATCTGTCCTCTTATGAATGCAATACCATATTTGTCGATCCGCCGCGCAGCGGACTGGATGCGGAAACCGTCAAACTGGTTCAGGGCTACGAGCGGATTCTGTATATTTCCTGTAATCCGGAAACATTATGTGAAAATCTGGAAACACTGAACCAGACACATGATGTCGTGCGGCTGGCGCTGTTTGATCAGTTTCCGTACACCCCGCACATGGAAAGCGGCGTTTTGTTGATCCGGCGCGGATAAGTTGTTACGTGTTTTCCCAAGAAGTTCTTGATCACTGATCAAGAACTTTTTTACTTTATGAGTTTATATCAATTATTTCTTTATGATCTCCGGCTGACGTCCCGGTTTTCTTTGTTCATCAGAATGATCCACTGAGGCCGCTGGCAAGCGGTGAAAAACACGTCATAAAGTGGCATTTAAATCCTGTAAATATTCATTCAACGAATATTCATTACACTCATAACATTTCAGAGACAAAAAATAACCCTCACGCAATAGATTAACAACCCACCCAAGTCCATTAAAAAAAACGGTTGCGGTAAATAAATATTTAACAATTTACTGTGAGCAGTTCCTGATATTAATTATTCTTCTGAATTTAAGGTCTTATTTTTATTTTCACTCCTCTATACTCGGCCATAAATAATCCCGCAACTTAACCGAAAGGTATTTTTATGTCTCTGAAGAAAATGACGTTAATTTCAGCCGCCCTGTTATTTGGTAGTTTTCAGGCAAATGCACACAATGTTTGGATTGAACAAACTGACGGCTCTGATTATGTTGTCCGTTTTGGTCATAATCCGACAGAAAAATATCCGGAAAATAAATTAAAACCGGTTCAGGCGGTAATGCATGACGGTAAAATGGAAACTGTCGGCACCACCTTTAAAGATGGTGAAGCTTACTTTGTTATGCCTGAGAATGCGTCAATTATATTATTAGGTTACGACAACGGTGTCTGGAGTAAATTAAAGAACGGCCGTACCGTTGAGAAAAATAAACTTGAAGTACCGGATGCTGAGTTCAGCAAGAACCCGATTAAATTCAGCAAAAATATCGTCAAATGGGATGACAATGCCACAAAAGTCTTTAACACCCCGTATGAGCTGGTACCAATGACCAAACCGGTGGCCGGTCAGGAGTTTGAGATCAAAGCCCTGAAAGATGGTCAGCCGCTGGAAGGCATGAAAATCGCCAAAAGCGAAGAAGACCCTGGTGTGCTGACCAACAAAGACGGCCTGGCAAAATTCAAAGCTGAAAAAGGCGCCAATAAAGTTTACGCCGAATACAAACTGGACACACCGGATAATAAAGAATACGGGTTCCAGCAGCTGGAATATGTTTTATCTTTTGACGCTGAGTAATTAAACGTTATGAAATCTGTTTATTTATTTGTCATTTTACTGATTAACGGGGTGCTGTTGGCAACAACAGCACAAGCTCACTCCATGCATGTGGTTGCACAGCTGGAAGGGAATGTGATCAGCGGCCAGTCGTATTATTCTGATATGTCTCCGGCAAAAGATACTTATGTCGGTACGTATCTGAAAGGCCATGAAGATGATGAAATATCCGGTAAGACCGATGAAAAAGGGTATTTCAAAATCGAAGTCCCTGCGACCGGTGATTATATTCTCTATGTTGAAGGTGATGAAGGGCACAAAGTGGAAACGGAAGTGCCGGTTATTTCCGCCACCGCCAATACCGGCAGCGGTGATTCCTCTTCCGGTTATATTCAGATCCGCCAGGATATTGACCAGCTGAAGAATAAGATCTATCTGCAGAATATTCTCGGTGGTGTGGGCTATATCGTGGGTATTTTCGGTGTGATTGCGTTTTTCCGTGCCCGTGAATTAACGAAGCAGGCCGCCAAAAACGCCGCATAACAGGAGGAAGACCATGCATTTATCTGAAGGCGTATTACATCTTCCTGTTCTGGCCGGTGCCGGTGTGGTGGCAGCCGCCGGGGTTGCCATCGGCATCCGTCAGCTGGATACCTCGCGTCTGTCACTGGCAGCCCTTTTCGGAGCGGCATTCTTTGTTGCCGGTACCATCCATGTGCCGATCGGGGTCAGCAGTGTGCATCTGATCTTAAACGGACTTGCCGGATTGTTTCTCGGCTGGGCGGTTTTCCCGGCATTCCTGATTGCCCTCGCACTGCAGGTGCTGTTTTTTTCCTTCGGCGGCTTCGCGGTTCTCGGGGTTAACCTGTGTAATATTTCCATTCCGGCGCTGCTGGTCTATTACCTGTTCCGGAATTCCCTGCGTCCGGGGCTGAGTCAGGGACGTCTGGTTTATCTCGGGGTCATGGCCGGGGTTATCGGTACGCTGGGTACGGTGTGTCTGACCTCACTGGCACTGGTGCTCGACAGCGGTAAATCCTATATCGATCTGGTCTGGCTGCTGTTTATCGGACACCTGCCGATTTTTGTCACCGACTCCCTGATCAGTGTGGGGATCCTGCTGGCGCTGGCAAAAATGCGTCCGGCCTCCCTGATGGTCAATCAGCCCGGGCAGCATACCTATGGATAAATGGCTGCCTCCCCACCGGCGCCTGCTTCTTGCGGTTCTCTGGGCTTTTCTGCTCAGCGGTATCCGGCAGACCGACTGGCTTATTGCCGGTCTGTCGGGTGCTTTTCTGCTGTTTGTTGTCTGCCGCCGCCGTCAGTTGGGCCGTTCACTGCTTACCGTGCTGAAACTGAATATTTTTATTCTGTTTGTCTGGCTGACACTGCCGTGGAAAATTGAAAGCCAGGGCATTGTGCAATCCCCGGCAGGGGTGTTTCTCGCCCTGCAAATCACGCTGAAAATGAATGCAATTCTGCTGTTTGTCTCTGCGATGCTGACAAATATGACAGATATCGATCTGGCGTGTGCGGTGAAATGTTACCCCCTGCCCGACAAGCTGATAAAGCTGTTTATTCTGACTATCCGCTATATCGCGATTTTCAGTGAAACCAAACAACAGCTTGAAACGGCCATGAAAGCACGGGGATTCCGCAAAGGGATGAATAAACGGACATTTACTATGTTATCCCAGCTGGTCGCCCTGCTGCTGATCAAAGCCATGCACAAAGCGGAAACCACTGAAATGGCGCTGAAAGCCCGGGGTTTTTACGCGCGTCCGTCTTCTGTTAATACAAAAAGGTCTGTTAATGACGTCCCAAAATCCCCTGATTCAGGTCAGCAATCTGGTTGTCAGCCGCAACAATGCGCCAATAATTCAGGATCTGAGCTTTGAACTGAACGCCGGAGAACGGCTTTTTCTGTGCGGTGATATCGGCAGCGGGAAATCGACCCTGCTGCACACACTGTTAGGTTTTATCCCGTTCACCGGGGATATTTCGGTTTTCGGTCAATCCCGTCACTCGGAAGATGATTTCACCGGGGTGCGCGGCCCGCTGGGACTGCTGTTTCAGCATCCGGATGATCAGTTGTTCGGCCCGGGTGTGCTGGATGATGTGATGTTTGGTCCGCTGAATATGGGAATGACACAGGATGCCGCACGGGAGCGCGCTTTACAGTGTCTGGAAATGCTGGATATTGTCCGCCTGAAAGACCGGGCTGTGACGGAGATTTCCGGCGGTGAGAAAAACTTTACCGCGCTGGCCGGTGTGCTGGCAATGTCACCGTCTGTTCTGCTGCTGGATGAACCGACCAACGGCCTGAATGAGAAAAATATTCAGCGTCTGGAAGCGATTCTTACACAGCTGGATCTGCCGATGATTGTAGCCTCACATAATCAGCAGTTTACACAGCGGATGGCGCACCGCGTGATCCCGTTCCCCTGCCGTCCCTGACACGGACACTAAAAAGCCGGTCAGTGACCGGCTTTTTCATCGTCTTTCTGACACAATTACTCTGTCACTTCATCCTGCCCGGTGGCACGGCGCTGTTTCATCGCCCGGTAGAGCCACACGGCAATAATCACAATAAAGACGGCGGAAAAGTAGTTTGACCCGGCTTCCGGATATTCGGCACGCATCAGGGCATTATAGGAGAACAGACCCAGGAAGAACGTACCGGTTACCAGTTTCGGCATGCCTTCCGGCAACATCTGGTTGAGGTAGCGCTGATGGAAACAATAGACCGCAAGGCACAATGCCAGAACCGGAAAAACCGAAAAATGGACTGCGGAATTAAAAAGTGCTGAAAAAGTACCGTGTACTGAAAGCCCGACAATAAACGCGAGCAGTAAGGTTCCTTTGTCACGGCGATACTGTTCCGTCATAACGTTCTCCTTGATGATGAGTGCTAGATTAATGGGGTGTAATCGGGGTCATGCATTTTCTCTTGTTCGCGGCGGTACCAGTAATATGCGCCTCTGGCGATCATCCGCAGCTGTAATACCAGCCGCTCTTCCAGGTACGCCCGCTTGTCCAGATCAATATCCAGTGCTTCCGCACCGGCGCTGAAAACGATGGTTACCATCGATTCTGCCTGTAATTCAGTAAACTGACGCGGCATTTTACTTTCCAGTTCCAGATAATCTGCCAGTTCTGCAATAAAATGCTGGATTTCCCGTGCGACCGCCGCACGGAATTCTGCGGATGTACCGGAGCGCTCACGCAATAATAACCTGAAAGCGTTAGGGTTATTACCAATAAACTCCATAAATGTCGCAACTGATGTCCGGATCACACTCCCGCCTTTGGCGATACGCTGACGCGCCTGGCGCATCAGCTGGCGCAGCATCAGCCCGCTCTCATCGACCATTGTCAGCCCCAGCTCATCCACATCCTTGAAATGACGGTAAAAAGAGGTCGGGGCAATCCCGGCTTCACGGGCGACCTCGCGCAGGCTCAGACTGGTGAAGCTGCGCTCAGCACTGAGCTGACTAAAAGCAGCTTCAATCAGGGCCCGGCGGGTTTTTTCTTTCTGTTTTGCTCTTACACCAATCACGTTACTCACCGAATTCAGACTCTCAATTTATTCAGACGGATCAATATAACAAACTTAATACTTTTTTCAGTGATGATTAGCTTATGACCGGTGAAATTCCCGAAAAAAGATTTTCCGAAGTGTGACCTGTAAACCTTACTAATCATAGGCTGATTTTCCATCTGATGTTAAGATGATGTTGTTAATTTATGTATAAACAGGTTATTTCTCATATGCAACAGAACCAGTTTGATGCCATTGTCATCGGCTCCGGCCCGGGTGGCGAAGGTGTGGCAATGGGACTTGTGAAGCAGGGAAAACGGGTTGCCGTAATTGAGCGTTATAATGACGTCGGCGGCGGCTGTACCCACTGGGGAACGATTCCTTCCAAAGCACTCCGCCACGCCGTCAGCCGTATTATCGAATTTAACCAGAATCCGCTGTACAGTGATAACTCCCGGGTTCTGAAATCGTCATTTTCTGAGATCCTGGCACACGCCGGCCGGGTCATTACCCAGCAAACCGGCATGCGCCGTGGCTTCTATGAGCGCAACGGCTGCACCATGTTCTGCGGCGAAGCAAAATTCACCGAAGAGGGTGCTGTCCGTGTGCGCTACAGCGACGGCAGCTGCGATATTCTCCGTGCGGAGAATGTGGTTATTGCCACCGGCTCGCGCCCGTACTGCCCGCCGGATGTGGATTTCAGCCACTCCCGCATCTATAACAGCGACACGATTCTGTCGCTGACACACGAACCGCGCCATGTCATCATTTATGGTGCCGGGGTTATCGGCTGTGAATATGCCTCTATTTTCCGCGGCCTGAGTGTGAAGGTGGATCTGATCAACACCCGCGACCGCCTGCTGGCGTTTCTCGACCAGGAGATGTCGGACGCCCTCACCTATCACTTCTGGAACAACGGCGTGGTTATCCGCCAGAATGAAGAGTATGAGCGGATTGAGGGCACGGATGACGGTGTGATTATTCACTTCCGCTCCGGAAAAAAAGTGAAGGCAGACTGCCTGCTCTTTGCCAACGGCCGCACCGGTAACACCGATAATCTCGGTCTTGAGCATGTCGGGATCACCGCTGACAGCCGCGGTCTTATCAGTGTCAATGATACCTATCAGACCAGCAACCCGGCGGTTTATGCGGTCGGGGATGTTATCGGCTACCCGAGCCTCGCCTCAGCGGCTTATGACCAGGGGCGGATTGCCGCCCGTGCTATCACCCATGACGGCAATGCGCCGCTGCATCTGATAGAGGATATCCCGACCGGGATTTACACCATTCCGGAAATCAGCTCAGTCGGTAAAACCGAGCAGCAGCTGACGGCAATGAAGATCCCGTATGAAGTGGGCCGGGCACAGTTCAAACATCTGGCACGGGCACAAATTGCCGGGCTGGATGCGGGCAGCCTGAAAATTCTGTTCCACCGCGAAACCCGGCAGATTCTGGGGATCCACTGCTTCGGTGAGCGTGCGGCTGAGATTATCCATATCGGCCAGGCGATTATGGAACAAAAAGGTGAAGGTAATACCATCGATTATTTCGTCAATACCACCTTCAATTACCCGACGATGGCGGAAGCCTACCGGGTTGCCGCACTGAACGGGCTGAACCGCTTATTTTAAGCGGCAGGCTCCTGCTGGTAATAAGCGCACATTTTTGCACGGATAGCCTCTGCCAGCTGGCTGTAACGGCTGCGCAGCGGCGACCCCGGACGATAAACCAGGATCACTTCACGGAACGGTTCCGGATTGGTGCAGGAGAGATAACACACGCCGTCACGTTTGTGTTCCGGCGGAATCGCCAGATCCGGCAGTAACGTGATACCACTGCCTGCCGCCACCATATTGCGCAGGGTTTCCATACTCGTCGCCCGGAAGTGGGTATCTTCCCGTGCACCGGCCTGGAAACAGAATCCCATCGCCTGATCACGCAGACAGTGCCCGTCTTCCAGCATCAGCAGTTTTTCCCCTGCCAGTTCATGCATTTCCACTTCCTGGCGGGATGCCCACGGATGTTCATCATAAATCGCCAGTTTCATCGGCTCATTAAACAGCGGCTCTTCAATAAAGCTGCCGGTTTCTTTTACCCGCGCCAGAATCGCGCAGTCCAGTTTCCCGCTGTCCAGTTGCGCCAGCAACTGATGGGTCTGAGCTTCGTGAAGATACATTTCGAGCTTCGGCCATAACCGGTGCAGTTCCGGAATGATATGCGGCAGCAGATACGGGGCGATAGTCGGGATCAGCCCGATATGCAGCGGCCCCGCCATGCTTTCCCCCTGAAGGGAGGCCATTTCCTCAAGGATTTTCACTTCCCGCAGAATGGTCCGGGCCTGATCCACCAGCAGCATTCCCTGCTGGGTAAACAGGACTTTGCGGCTGGTGCGCTCCAGCAGCATCACACCCAGTTCATCCTCGAGCTTGCGGATCTGTCCGCTCAGTGTCGGCTGGCTGACATGACAGGCATCTGCCGCGCGGCGAAAGTGATTATGCTCAGAAAGTGCCACCAGATATTCCAAATCCCGGATATTCATGCCTGTGTCTCCGACTGCAATTAATAGATAAAATCAATTGATAACTATCATAACGCAACTGCATTGTTAGTCGAGCTTAAATCACAGGCAGAATACAAGCGTAAATTGATGTTCAGGTGTTCACCATCATTTCAGATAAAAAATTCCGGTTATCTCTGAAAAATACTATACTGAAAAAGATAGTATTTTCAATCACACGAAATAAGTTAATTTACTTGGTTGATGTATTACAAATAAAAGGATTTTAAATGTCAGATCTAATGGATTTATGCAATGCAGACAGCAATGAAAATTATCCAAAATGGGGAGTAATTGATGCCGCATGGTGGCAAACATTTGGAGGGGACGATTACCTCAATAAATATAAAGACAGCTACCTTATTTATCACAGAACGAGTATAAAAAAAATAGCATCACAATATAAAATACCTGCTGACTTATTAGGAAGTGTAGCCAGAATAGAAGCTAGCGGAAAACCTGATGGAGTAAAACAATATGTTGTTCTTCCGATCAGGCAACTTGATTATTCAGGCCCTGATTGGATTGACAAACATCTCACAATGACAAACCCGCCTGAAAATACATCTATTGGTATAGTTGCAATACAAATAAGAATAATAAGTGAAATGTTTGGTAAGAACCCGGAGAAACTAAGCATCAATGATGTTAACTATATATCCAATTGCTTACAAAAGGATATTTTTAACCTGAATGTTGTTGCAAAGCATCTTCACGACCTGATTATTTATGATTTCCCTGATATTGATACAACAAATTTAACTGATGAACAATTCATCATTGCCGGATCAAGATACAACAGAGGGAAAGAACGTAATTTAAATGATTTCAAACAATCCATTAATACAGATACAAGCGATTACAGCTCAAGAGTGTATACTTCATATGGAAGAACGATGCTGAGAAACAGAAATAAAGTAAAAGCATTACTTGAAATTAAATAAATGGAGTAAACATGAAATTACTACTGATAGCCTATACTTTTATTTCATTATTAATAATAAAAATATTTACATCTTCAGATTATGAATCGTTATTAAGTGATGGTATTTCCAGCGTCTGTGAACTACCAAAAGATAATGATTCAATATCCTATTTTTTGCCGATCCTGTGTTTCGTGCCATTTTTATTTTTCAAGAGAAATAAACTATTTTACCTGTCACTTTCATTTATTCTGATTTATTACATATGGAGAATCTGGCTCAGATTTTTATTTTGTTAGAATCATGTATTAATCGTGACCTGCGATGTTTTACCGGCTACAGCCAACACACCGCAGAACATAACCGGAAAAAGTCAGATATATCACTGTTGAAGTGCCGGGATAATTACCCGGCACTGGCCGGTGTTGCTACCGGTAAGCGTATGCCTTCATATCACTATTCCGCATTAACCGGTAAGAAAGTGCGACTGTGAGACCGGTGGCGGCGATATACACCCCGGCATATGTCAGGTCATATGACACCAGCCAGCCGATAATTAACGGGGTAAATCCGCCGATCAGGGTGGATGCCAGGTTATAACCCAGACTTAAAGTGGTAGTGTGACCACGGGAAATACCGGCAATCACCGATGCCAGTGTGCAGGAGATACAGGATGCATTAATGGTCAGAATCAACTGAGCGGTAATGACCAGGCCGGTGTGTTCGCTGCTGAGTAAGAAATAAATTGGCACTGATAATATCACCAGACATCCGGCACTGATTTTAAAAACACGTTCCGCTGAACTGTATTTATCCGTCAGCCACCCGCAGATAAGAATAGAGATGAACAGAAAACAGGATGAGTATATTGCATAACCTTCTTTCAATATGTCTGTCTTAATCTGTTCACGGACCAGTGAGGAAGACATGTTATAGGAATAGAAAACAGCGGAACCCGGAATCGTCATCAGAAAGATAAGCAGTGCCTGATAACCATTAACCTGTTTGCCCGTTACCGGTTTAACAGATAGTTCCGGTAATCGTGTACGGAACCAGAAACTCATCATAATATTCGCCAGACCAACCAATAACGGAATACGCCAGCCAATACTTTGCATCATATCTGGTGTGAGCATCGTTTCCAGAACCAAAACCAACCCGAGAGAGATAATCACACCGAGAGTAGAACTTGCCACAACGAGTGATGACAACCTTGCTTGTTCATTATCTTTTGCATGACTGAACAGATACGTAATTAATGACGGATACTCACCGCCAAAACTGAACGACAATGTCATTTGCAAAACTAAAACGGCAACAGGTGTATAAGATCCTAATAAATTAACCGGCAATAACGCCATACATAACGTTGCAGTACCTGTTATCAGGCTGGTTAATATCAGCGCCGATCGTTTCCCGGCCCTGTCCGCATAATGTCCGATAATATAGCCGCCGATCGGGCGTGCCAGAAAACGCAGCGCAAATATTCCCCAGACCATTTCAGTTGCTGATTCATAGCCCAGTCTTTCAAGCTCAGCACTGAGGTATACGGAGATTGCCGCAAAAACCGCGATATCGTAATACTCCAGTGCATTCCCTGCCACGGCACCCAGCCGGTATCTCCATTTCATTCTCAGTTCCCTTTGATCCTGGTAAAGACGGGCTGCCCGGCAGCCCGTTCTGTTATTTTGTTATCTTATTTGTACGAACGGCTTACGGCAGACTTACCAGGGTATCCAGACACGCCAGTGTGATCCCGTTTTCTTTCAGCGCATTAAACACCCCGCCGGACGATGCATGCGGGCAGCCCAGTTTTTCTTTTATCCGCTGAATACGTTTATGCTCTGATGCTTCTGAACACCCTTGTATCGCGCTGATTTCTTTTATTTTACGATGGGATAATAATAATCGAATGGTGAGAATTTCTTTGCGGGTAAAGCGGATATTACCGAAACGCATATATTGGTGGATATCTAAAATATCAGCAGAGTCATTGTTTACCTGATCATTTTCATTAGCAGACGTATTTATTTCTGCCCGCAATGGTAAAATCAATTCTTCTTTCTTTTTCCAGAGTCTGTCTGCGTAATCAGAAATAACCGGTTTCCATTTATAGATGGTCATCATATCCGCGACAGATAATTTTTTTCCTGAATTGATGGACACAATCTCAAATGAATCGCCGTGCTTCGTACAGAAATCCACTTTAAACTGACTATTTTTCCCTTTCCGTAAAACCGCTCTGTACTCATCCTCCAGTACTGAATTCCTGCACTCAGGCGTTCCCCGATACGTAAATCCATATCATCCCCCCAGAATGTCAGTAACCAATCATAGTCACTGGATAAGACATTGACGGATTTGTCAGAAAGATTAATTCTGGAATAATTAATCCCCATATCATTCCAGTCAAAATATTGAGAAAAATCATTTTTCAGATTATTACATAATTCTTCCATTGCGATACTTTGAATATTCATTTTATTCCCTGTGCAAGTGAGTATTTGTTAAATTACTTTAATGTTTAGCATAGTGAAACAATATTTCAACCCCTCAATTTACTCGTATTTTAAAATTTATAATTTAGTCTACCCTTTAATTTCAGTACTAATATTACTAATTAGCATGATATTAAATACTCACCAAATTTAGTCAGATTAATTAATAAAGGAATAAATATTCATAAAGCACAAGACTGGCATCCGGCGGATATTATTGCCGCTATCAAAAAAAGAGGAACATCATTGTC
This sequence comes from Morganella morganii H1r, assembly GCF_000633515.1. Classification (GTDB taxonomy): domain Bacteria; phylum Pseudomonadota; class Gammaproteobacteria; order Enterobacterales; family Enterobacteriaceae; genus Morganella; species Morganella morganii_B. The sequence continues at coordinate 15,217 of NZ_AYMP01000005.1, forward strand.
GGCACTGTCGCGTAATGCCGGATTACGGCCGGCGACACTGAATAATGCCCTTGCACGGCGCTGGCCGAAAGGCGAAAAGATTATTGCGGATTTCCTGAATGTATCACCGGCCGACATCTGGCCTTCGCGTTACAGGCAAAAAATATACTGATGATAATAAATAAAAACCCCGGATCACGGGGGGACAGAGCGTGATCCGGGGACAATGCATTATGTTATACCCGTTTCAGCCGGATTTTGGCTTCACTGATGGCCGCCGCCACCTGCTCCGGTGAAACACCGCCTTTCGCGCAGCGTTTTTCCAGGCAGGACTGAAGTGACAGGATGTCATACACATCCAAGGCAATCACCGGACTGAATTCCTGCAATTCGGTCAGCGGCATTTCTTCCAGTGCCACGCCTTTTGCTATCGCACCGACCACCACTTCACCGACAATATGATGCGCCTCGCGGAACGGAACACCGTTTGCCACCAGGTAATCCGCCAGCTCAGTCGCGTTGGCATAGCCCTGTTTGGCCGCTTCCTCACAACGCGGGCGTTTTACCTGAATACCTTCCAGCACCAGCGCCGCCATATGCAGGCAGTCCAGCCAGCTGTCGAGAGCATCAAACAGCCCTTCTTTGTCTTCCTGCATATCCTTGTTATAGGCAAGCGGCAGACCTTTGAGGGTCATCATCATGCCGGTCAGCGCACCCTGCACCCGGCCGCATTTACCGCGGATAAGTTCAAGGGCATCCGGGTTTTTTTTCTGCGGCATCAGGGAAGAGCCGGAGGTGACACGATCAGATAACTCAATAAATGCCGCTTCGCCGCTGTTGAAGAAAATCATATCTTCAGCAAAACGGGAGAGATGCACCATGCTGATCGCCGCATCACTGAGCAGTTCCAGTACATGGTCGCGATCAGACACACTGTCGAGGCTGTTGCGGGTCGCACCGACGAATCCCAGCCAGCCGGCCAGCTGTTCCCGGTCGATGGCATACGCGGTTCCGGCCAGCGCGCCCGAGCCGAGCGGGCTGTAATCAAAGCGCGCCAGGGCATCACGGACACGGCTTTCATCCCGCGCCAGCATTTCACTGTACGCCAGGCACCAGTGGGCAAATGTCACCGGCTGTGCCCGCTGTAAGTGGGTGTAACCCGGCATCACCGCATCCTGATTCTGCTCCGCCGTCAGCACCAGCGCCTGCTGTAATTCCTGTAATGCCGCGAGGATCTGACTGACCGCCTCTTTGCACCACAGTTTTAAATCAGTGGCCACCTGGTCGTTACGGCTGCGCCCGGTGTGCAGTTTTTTTCCCAGATCGCCGACTTTGCCGATCAGTTTGCCTTCCACCCAGCTGTGGATATCTTCCGCATCACTGCGCAGAATGGCACGCGGATCAGCCTGCACTTCCGCCAGCAGCTCATTCAGTGCCTGCTCCAGCGCCGCCTGCTCCTGTGCGGTCAGCACATTGACCGTCACCAGTGCTTTCGACCAGGCCACAGAGCCGGTGATGTCCTGCTCCGCCAGACGATAGTCGAATCTCAGCGAGTCGTTGAATTGTTTGAACCGTTGATCTGCTTCCTGACTGAAGCGTCCGCCCCACAATGCCATACTTTTTCCCTTTCTGTTTTTAATGATAAATCAGTCTGATGCACGTCCCTGTGCATAATCTCCCTGTCTCCCGCCGGTTATTTCTGCGCTTTCAGCGCACGGATCCGTGAGGAGAGTGAATACAGGCGGATAAAGCCGCCCGCATGGCTGTGGTCATAGACTTCATCTTCGCCGAATGTGGCGAACTCTTCAGAGTAGAGGCTGTTGGCAGATTGTTTCTGAATCGCCGTGACCTGTCCTTTATAGAGTTTCAGCACCACTTCACCGCTGACCTCTTCCGCCAGGGAATCTGCTGCTGCCTGAATAGATTTACGCAGCGGGGCAAACCAGCGCCCGTCATACACCACATAGGACATTTCCAGGCCAATCTGCTGACGCCATTTGAAGCTGTCACGGTCAAGGATGATCTCTTCCAGTCCGCGCAGCGCCGCCATCATGATGGTGCCCCCCGGGGTTTCATAACAGCCGCGGGATTTCATCCCCACCAGCCGGTTTTCCACAATATCGATCCGGCCGATACCGTGTTTTGCGCCCAGTTCATTCAGGGCATTCAGGCAGTTATACGGAGACAGCGCTTTGCCGTTCACACCGGTAACTTCACCGGCCTTAATGGTGACAGTGACCAGTTCCGGCTGATCCGGCGCTTCCTGCGGATCAGCTGTCCATACCCAGCAATCCGCATTCGACTGATTCCACGGGCTTTCCAGCACGCCACCCTCGGTGGAGATATGCCATGCGTTTTCATCACGGCTGTAGATTTTTTCCAGGGATGCGGTGGTCGGGATATTACGGACTTTCAGGTAATCCAGCAGCGCCTCACGGGAACGCAGATCCCACTCACGCCACGGCGCAATCACTTTCAACTGTGGTGCCAGGGCGGTGTAAGTTCCCTCAAAACGCACCTGGTCATTCCCTTTACCTGTCGCACCGTGTGCCAGGGCATCCGCGCCGACTTTCAGTGCCAGCTCAACCTGGGCTTTAGCGATAATCGGCCGCGCCATCGAGGTACCGAGCAGGTATTTGCCTTCATAAAGTGCGCCGCTTTTCAGCACCGGATAGACAAAATCTTTAATAAATTCTTCACGCAGATCGACGACGTAGCAGGAAGATGCCCCGGAGTTCAGTGCTTTCTGCTCGACGCCGTCGAGATCTTCCGCGCTCTGGCCGATGTTGGCGACAAACGCCACCACTTCGCAGTTATCATAATGCTCTTTCAGCCACGGAATAATCGCCGATGTATCCAGGCCGCCGGAGTAAGCCAGTACGATTTTTTTAATGCCTGTTTTTTTTGCCTCTGTCATAACCCTGTCCTTTCAAGTAAATGTTATCCGCCGCTGCGGAGTGATTCTGCCAATGTGCTGATAATCCGGATTACGCGGAAATCCGCGTGCCGATGGCTTCGCCATCAAATAATAAATGCAGCTGATCCGCGTGACGCCAGGAGGCGATATCTACCGGACGCCCCAGTGTGGCCGCAGCTTCCAGCGCCGCATTCACTTTTACAACCATGCCGTCAGTGATAATGCCGTCGCCGATCAGTTTCTGTGCATGTACACTATCGAGTGCCTTAATTTTCTGGCCTTTGCCGTCCAGGATGCCGCTGACATCCGACAGCAGTACCAGATCCGCGCCCAGCGTTTCCGCAATCGCGGTCGCCGCCTGATCCGCATTCACATTCATCAGCAGCCCGTCTTCCGTGATACCGATGGAGCTGATGACCGGCAGAAAACCGTTGTTCAGTAACAGATTCAGCAGAACCGGGCTGCCGGGCTCCGCTTTGCCGACATGGCCCAGCTCGTCACTTAGTGGTGTGACTTTCACACTCTGACCATCGCCGAGACACAAACCGGTGCCGTTGAGCTGATAACGGGTCGCCCACGCCAGCAGAGTTTTGTTGGCACTGCCCGCCAGCGCCCCGGTGATAATGTCTATCTGATCCGCCGGGGTGACCCGCAGTCCCTGTTTTTTCACCACCGGTAACTGTAATTTCGCCATCAGTTCATCCACCACGCAGCCGCCGCCGTGAACGATGACGATGCGGCGGTTATTCGACGCCCGGTATGCGGCCAGTGCGGTGAACAGACGCTCCAGCGCTTCTTCGCTGTCCAGTAACACACCGCCTAATTTGATGACTAATGGTTCCATTTCCGTTTTCCGTCAGATAAAAGAGTGAATCGGGCTGTTTGCTCACTGTGGCAGCAGGGACAGCGTTTCATTAAAGCCAAAACGAATATTCATGCACTGAACCGCCTGAGCAGCCGCACCTTTGAGCAGATTATCCTCTGCACCAACGACAATCAGATGCTCACCCTGCACGGCAAAACCCAGGTCACAGAACGGCTGGCCGACAACGGCATTCAGTGCCGGTACGCCGTGGTCATACACCCGCACCAGCGGTTTATCGTCATAGGCGCCGTGATAGGCCGCGCTGACCTGCTCTGCCGTTACGCCGTTTTTCAGTCTGCAGGTGATGGTTGCCAGGATCCCGCGCTTAAAATTGCCGAGATGCGGGGTAAAAATCACCGGTGTGCCGAGATGCGCGGCAATTTCCGGCTGATGCCGGTGAGTAAACAGCCCGTAGGGTTGCAGACTCACCTCACAAAAACTGTTATTCAGCGCAGCTTTACGCCCCGCGCCGCTTACACCGCTGGTGGCATTAATCACCGGCCATTGGGTCAGATCCAGCAACGCATTATCGAGCAGCGGTTTCAGTGCCAGCTGGGAGACGGTCGGATAACAACCCGGTACCGCAATCAGCTGTGCGGTACGGATATTTTCATGCTGCCATTCCGCCAGCCCGTACACGGCCTGAGCCAATAAGGCGGTATGTTTGTGTTCAAATCCGTAGTATTGTGGGTAAAAATTATCCTGCTGAACGCGGTAAGCGCCTGAAAGATCAAACACCACGCAACCCGCCGCAAGGAAAACCGGGACAAGGTCATGGCTGACTTCATGGGCGGTTGCCAGGAACACCACATCGGTATTTTGTGCAGCGGCGGCCGGGTCTGTCAGCGGCTCCAGCGGTAAATCCACCAGGCCCCTGAACTGCGGATGCAGATCCGAAAAGCATTTTCCGGCATCCGCACTGTTGGCGGATACCATCAGGCCGGCCAGTTCCGTCTGCGGGTGGCGTTGGATATAAGCAGCGAGCTCTGCGCCGGTATATCCGCTGGCACCGATAATCAGCGTTTTCAACATAAGTTATCTTCACCTTGTACCTGAAACACAAACAATGTATTTTTATTCACATAAACTGCATGAATATTGATACTATTATGACTAAAGGCTGTCAACAGTGAATATTAAATTACCTGCATTTATTGAGATTTATCGTCAGCTCATCGCGGCACCTTCCATCAGTTCCACGGAAGCGGAATCTGATCAGAGCAATGAAACTGTTATCAATCTGCTGGCGACCTGGTTTGAAACCCTGGGGTTTGATGTCGAGGTGCAACCCGTTCCGGAAACACGCGGCAAGTTCAATCTGCTTGCCAGTCTCGGGGATGGTGACGGCGGTCTGCTGCTGTGCGGCCACACCGATACCGTTCCGTTTGATGAAGGGCGCTGGAGCAAAGATCCCTTCACCCTGACAGAACAGAACAACAAACTGTACGGGCTGGGAACGGCGGATATGAAGGGCTTTTTCGCTTTTATCCTCGACGCGCTGCGCGATATCAGTGTGAAAGATTTGCAGCACCCGCTCTATATCCTCGCCACCGCAGATGAAGAGACCACCATGGCCGGGGTGCGCTATTTTGCCGCCAATGCCGCTATCCGCCCGTCCTTTGCCATTATCGGCGAACCCACGTCGTTACAGCCGGTGCGGGCACACAAAGGCCACCTCTCCAATGCTATCCGCATTACCGGTCAGTCCGGTCATTCCAGTGATCCGGCGCGCGGCGTCAATGCGATTGAGCTGATGAATGAATCCATCACACACCTGATGTCGCTGCGTAACGAGCTGAAAGAAAAATTCAATAACCCGGCGTTTGTTATTCCGTATCCGACCATGAATTTCGGTCATATTCACGGCGGTGATGCGGCAAACCGTATCTGCGGCTGCTGTGAATTACATATGGATATCCGCCCGCTGCCGGGTATGACCCTCAGTGATATCGATGACATGCTCAATACCACGCTGGAGCCGGTGAAACAGCGCTGGCCGGGACGGCTGGCGATTGAGGAGCTGCACGCGCCTATCCCGGGTTACGCCTGCCCGACGGATCATAAAATGGTCGGTGTGATTGAAAACCTGCTCGGCGAAAAAGCGCAGACCGTCAATTACTGCACCGAAGCACCGTTTATTCAGGATCTGTGCCCGACTCTGGTTCTCGGTCCCGGTTCAATTGAACAGGCGCATCAGCCGGATGAGTTTCTCGAAACCCGCTTTATTGAGCCGACCCGCGAACTGCTGACTCAGCTTGTCACCCATTTCTGCTGCAAAACTCCCGAATAATTCTTCTCAGCGGACAGCCCGTCTGTCCGCTGTTTTTCCCTGATCATGACAATTTTTCATGCAGTGCGTGAGAAACCCTCACCCGTACTGTGACAATTAGTGGTTGACGTTTAACCAATTCATCCCGTAATCTACATCCAGACGTCTAAACGTATAGACATTCAAATAATCACGTGCCGGGATATATACCCAACGTCATTCAGGATGCAACCAACGAACCTGCAATTTGAATGAATAAGGGTATTTGCGCCACGGACGACTGCGGGGGGCAGCAATGAGTTTTTTACATATAGACCAGCACGAAGCACTGAATCAGAACCTGGCAGAACTGGCCGGTCGTGTGGCCGTATCCTTTGAATTCTTTCCGCCGGGCACGCCGGAAATGGAAAAAACCCTGTGGCAGTCCATCGAACGCCTCAGTGTGCTGAAACCGAAATTTGTTTCCGTCACTTACGGGGCGAACTCCGGCGAACGGGATCGCACTCATTCAGTGATTAAAAATATCAAAGAGAAAACCGGGCTGATTGCTGTTCCGCATCTCACCTGTATCGATGCCACCCGCGATGAGCTGAAAACCATCGCCAAAGATTACTGGGATAACGGTATCCGCCATATTGTGGCGCTGCGCGGCGACCTGCCGGACAGCAGCAGCAAACCGGATATGTATGCCGCTGACCTGGTCGGTTTGTTAAAATCAGTCGCCGATTTTGATATTTCCGTCGCCGCTTACCCGGAAGTCCATCCGGAAGCGCGCAGCGCGCAGTCGGATCTGATTAACCTGAAAAAGAAAATTGATGCCGGCGCAGACCGCGCTATCACGCAGTTTTTCTTTGATGTCAGCACCTATCTGCGTTTCCGGGACCGCTGCGCGGCGGCCGGTATTGATGTGGAGATTGTGCCGGGTATTCTGCCGGTCTCTAACTTTAAACAATTACAGCGCTTTGCAGGAATGACTAACGTCCGCATCCCCGGCTGGCTCGGCACCATGTTTGAAGGGCTGGATGATGACCCGGAATCCCGCAAGCTGGTCGGGGCTTCCGTGGCAATGGAGATGGTGAAACTGCTCAGCCGCGAAGGCGTGAAAGATTTCCATTTTTACACCCTGAACCGCGCGGAACTGACTTACGCTATCTGCCATACCCTGGGTGTCCGCCCGGCAGCCTGTGTGGCATAAAAGATAACGATATCATTGAGCAGTCAGAGTGAAACACCGGTAAGTACGGTTCCCGGGTTCCGGATTCATTTCTGATAACACCACCCACAATAAAGCGCCCGGCAGATTTCACCGGGCGCTTTAAGACGGTAAAAAATATATCAGCGCTTATTTCATCAATTGTCTTTCATTGATTCTAACGTGATAACATCATACGCATCTAATACAGGGTTGTGTTCAGCATGATTAATATCATGTGCCACCAATATGTCAGAAATAACGCCTTTTTTAATTTCACCTGTATAGCGCTCAACTATCTCTGTTCCGCGGATCAACTCACTGCCTGCACCCTTTTCTGCCATCTCCAGTACCGCCCGTATTTTTTCCTGCATCTCCGGTGCAGTGTCCGGTTTATGCAGTTGTTTGCTCAGCATGTCATACAGCTCCTGTGCGGAGCACTCCGATGCTTTCAGCACAGATAATCTGCCAATAGACGCACTGCCGGGTACACCCGTTTCACTTCTGGCAAAGATCTTATCAGGTATTGCCATATTAAGTTTTTTTACACACTCTCCGGTGAATCCCTCTGTATAGTATTCCGGTTTTCCGCTGTAATCTGACTTACTGGTGTTTTATGCATCAAATCCTGTATTACTGCTCTTGATTGCATTTTTTCATTCCTTATTTAATAAAAAAAAAATAAATAGTAAGGAATGAAATTGTTGCCGTATTTTAAGAAAGCACCATTTTCTCAGAAAAAATACGAAGCAATAACAGAAAGGCCGCAACAATATATGTCACGGCCTTTTTAGTACTTAACGGCTAATACCGCTGAATTTTCTTATTACGAAGATAAACTATTACTCAATTTTTCAAGTTCTTTAACAGTGTCACTGTCTAATACTACACCACCACCAATTTCATTCCTGCGGTGTTCCTTCAATATATCGGCACTGATAATGATCTGCTGTTTATTCATACCACGTTCAACCATGTCAGTGTATGCCTCAGGGTTTATAGCTGTATCCGCCTTACCCAGTACCATTTGTATTTTTTCACGCATCTCCTGCGAAGTCCCGGGTTTATCCATCTGTTTACTCAGCATGTCATGCAATTCCTGTGCGGAATACTCTGTTGTTTTCAGGACAGATAATTTACCGATAGACGCAGCAGCAGATGTATCCGCTTTACTGCTGACAGAAACCTTACTATCCGGCGATGTCATACCAAGCTTTTCTGCACCTCGTTTCATCGCATCTGTTGTATAGCGCTCCGGTTCAGCCAGTGTCAGAGCAGCCAGCCTTTCACACGCTTTTTGTATATTATGATCTTTCTGTGTACTGCATCCCGTGGAGAATGTCTTACAACTGTTCACAACCGCGACAAACTTATCCGCTATCGTCTGAAAAATATTCCGGCTTTCCGTTGGCGGTATCCCACTGACCGATGGCAGCCCTATTGCATTTACTGGCATTTTTCCTTTCCTCACTGAATTAACAACACACAGATAGTAAGGAATGAACCGGTTACCGTATTTTAAGAAACCACCATTCGCTTCCGGTAAAAAAATACGGGTTACACACTTTCGTCTGTAACCCGTGTCATAAAGAACGATGCCTTTAGGAGAACTCTTTAAATGCCTTAATCGTATTCGCCGCATACATCACGGACGGTCCGCCCCCCATACCGATAGCAATGCCGAGCGCTTCTGATAATTCCTGCTCCGTAACGCCCAGCTCCACCAGCGTCTTGGTATGAAAACCAATGCAGCCGTCACAGCGGTTGGCAACCGCAATCGCTACCGCTATCAGCTCTTTGGTCTTTTTATCCAGTGCGCCATCAGCCGTGCTGCTTTGCATGATGCTCATAAACGCGCCCATCACATCCGGAATATTTTTGTGTAATTCCTGCATATTGCCGGCGATATCGCTGATCACATCTTTGTAGTAGGACATAGTTACCCCTGTTATAGATATTGATAATATATACTATTATATAATATTAAATCAGATAACATACAACCCTTTTCCGGCAAACGGATGTCAAAAAAAATGGCCGCTGATAAAGGCGGCCATCCGGAGTAAAAAAATACGTGCTGATAATATCAGCCGGTATTTCGCATACCGGCGGCAATACCGGCGATAGTGACCATCAGTGCCTGCTCTACCTGCGGATCAGACTGATCACATTCGCGTGAGCGGTGCAGCAGTTCAGCCTGTAAGACGTTCAGCGGATCGGTGTACACGTTACGCAAAGCGATAGATTCCGCAATCCACGGCAGATCCGCCATTAACTGCTCATCTTTGGAAATCATCAGGACACTCTTAATATCCTCTGATAACTGTTCGCGCAGTTTTGCCCCCAGCGGCCACAGGCGCGGCTCCACCAGACGCTGGTCATAGTATTCCGCCAGCCATAAATCGACTTTGGCGAACACCATTTCCAGCATACCGATGCGTGTTCTGAAGAATGGCCACTGATAATACATCACTTCCAGCATGGCCCGGTTGCCTTCATCCACCGCCGTTTTCAGTGCCGCACCCGCGCCGAGCCAGGCCGGCAGCATCAGGCGGTTTTGTGACCAGGCAAAAATCCACGGGATCGCACGAAGTGTTTCCACGCCGCCGGTCGGGCGGCGTTTTGCCGGACGGGAGCCCAGTGGTAATTTGCCAAGCTCCTGCTCCGGCGTGGCCGCGCGGAAATACGGGACAAAATCCGGCTGTTCGCGGACATAGTCGCGGTACATCTCACAGGAGACATCAGAAAGGCGATCCATAATTGCCGCCCACTCCGGTTTCGGTTCCGGCGGCGGCAGCAGATTCGCTTCCAGGCTGGCGCTGGCGTACATGGCCAGGCTGCTGATAGTGACCTGCGGCAGACCAAACTTAAAGCGGATCATCTCACCCTGTTCTGTCACACGCAGACCGCCTTTCAGGCTTCCCGGCGGTTGTGAGAGCAGTGCGGCGTGTGCCGGTGCACCGCCACGGCCGATGGTGCCCCCGCGACCGTGGAACAGCGTCAGTGTCACGCCTTCACGGGCGCAGACTTTAATCAGTGCATCCTGAGCGCGGTACTGTGCCCAGGACGCGGCCATTACCCCGGCATCTTTGGCGGAGTCAGAGTAACCGATCATCACCATCTGACGGTCATTTATCAGATTGCGGTACCAGTCAATGCTCAGCAGGCGGGTGATGACACTCTCTGCGTTATTGAGGTCATCAAGGGTTTCAAACAGCGGTGCGACCGGCAATGTGACCGGGCTGCCGGATTCTTTCAGCAGCAGTTTGACCGCCAGGACATCCGACGGCACTTTTGCCATCGAAATCACATAGGAGGCGACAGAATTTTCCGGTGATTCAGCAATCACCCGGCAGGTATCAAAAACTTCGCGGGTTTCATTGCTGCACTGCCAGTTCTGCGGTACCAGCGGACGCTTTGACTGCAGTTCACGCAGCAGGAATTCCTGTTTTTCCTCTTCCGGCCAGGCGGCGTAATCCCCGAGGCCGAGATACTGAGTCAGTTCAGACAAGGCTTCGGTATGACGGGTGCTTTCCTGGCGCACATCAATACGCACCAGCTGCAGACCGAAGCAGCGGATACGGCGCAGTGTATCCAGCAACTGACCGTTGGCAATTATTTTCATGCCGCACTCAACCAGTGAGCGGTAGCAAAGATACAGCGGCTCCCATAACTCTTCGTTATCGGTCAGCAGGTTATCCGGTTTAATCGCCGGTTCACCGGCCAGGCAGCGCTCCAGATAGTCCAGCGTGCTTTTCAGACGGGCACGTAACTGTTTGGTGATGACACGGTACGGCTCTGCGGCATCTTCACCCACCCGCTCACGCAGCGCCGGTGTGCATTCGCTCATGGAGAGCTCGGAGACCAGCACCTGAATGTCATTATAGAACAGGTCAGCGGCCTTCCAGCGGCTGAGGGTCAGCACGCGCCGGGTGATATCTGCCGTGACATTCGGGTTACCGTCGCGGTCACCGCCCATCCAGGAGGTAAAGCGGATCGGCGTGGCTTCCACGGACAGGTTGTAGTCCAGTGACGCCTCAAGCTGCTCATTAAACTCGCGCAGAAACGCCGGAACACCTTCCCACAGACTGTTTTCCACCACAGCAAAGCCCCACTTCGCCTCATCAAGCGGTGTCGGACGGTCTTTGCGGATTTCATCGGTATGCCAGGCCTGTGCCACCAGCTGACGCAGACGGCGCATAATACGATCATGCTCATAATCAGCCAGGTCGTCGTGATCCAACTGCGCCAGGCAGGTATTCACCGCCACCAGTTTGTGGATCAGGGTACGGCGGGCAATTTCGGTCGGATGCGCGGTCAGCACCAGCTCAATAGAGAGCTCATCCACGGCCCTGCACATCGCTTCATTGGTGAAATTTTTGGCTTTCAGCTGATCAAACAGCGCCGCCAGGGCAACCGGATTACTGGCCGCCTCACCGTGCGGCGAAATGCTGTGATACTGCTCCGCCACGTTGGTTAAATTCAGGAACTGGTTAAATGCACGGGCAACCGGCAGCAGTTCTTCATTGGATAGATTTTGCAGTGTCATCAGCAGCTTCTGCCGCTGGATTTCATTACCGGCCTGTGACGCTTTGGATAACTTACGGATGGATTCTACTTTCTCGAGAATATGTTCACCCTGGGCCTCTTTGATCGTGTCTCCGAGGAGTTTCCCGAGCATACTGACGTTACTGCGCATTGCGGAATATTGTTGATTCATACGACCCCTGACCCTTATTGACGGCAGAATCCTATGACCGCCGGTGAGGAACTTTCAGCCGGCAGTTCTCTGTCCTGTACATCTTAGTGATTTCATACGACGGATTAATTCTTATTTTGTGACGCCGTTCCCTTGCATTTACCTCTGCCCTATATTCATATCAAAAAAAACGCGCTTTGAAAGGACTTTATCAGATTTAATTACCGTACTGCCGTCATGTTGCACACAGGCAGATACCGGATTATCGGGTAAAATTCCGTCCCGTCAGCATAATGAAAGGGAAAAACAAACGTCACAGACAGATATCGCGAATTAAGGCAAAAATAGTAACGATTCAGCCTGAGCGAAAATCCTCAGTCCGGCGGGGAAAATTCAGCGGAAACGTTTAATGGAAAATGTTTCATAGAAAACAACAGGGAAGTGAAAATAGTAACGGGATGCAATTAAATCCGTTAATTGCATCCCGCCGGGATTGTTTCTGTCCTCAGACTGACATCCTGTCAGAAAAAGCACGTCCGGTGCATATCCTTACCATGACATCCTGTCACAGCCATCATCCATGATGGTTATATGTCCATCCTGAAACATCACCATGCGTTATTTATACCAACGCTGTACTATAAACTTAATAAGACAATTCCCGTTATAGTCGTTTTTTGTCCCGTATACCGGTTTTTTAAGACTATTTAACCCCGGTTGTCATCGCAATCCGATGCATTACAGCAATTGCGCCAGACGGTTTAAGTCTGACTGAATCGCCCCGGCGGTGACATCACGTCCGGCACCCGGTCCGCGGATCACCAGCGGATTATCACGGTACCAGCGGCTTTCCACGGCAAAGAGGTTATCACCCGGCTGTAATGAGGCCAGCGGGTGATCAGGCCGGACCGCTTCCACCCCGACCCGGGCTTTGCCGTTGGCATCAAAACGGGCCACATAACGCAGCACCATGCCCATTTCACGGGCAGCTTCCAGGCGGCAGGCCATCTGTTCATTCAGTGCCGTGACATTCTCAAAGAAGTGATCCGGTGTGCCTTCCTGTGCCGCTTCCGGCACCAGGGATTCCACCCGGACATCTTCCGGCTCAATTTCATACCCGGCTTCGCGGGCAAGGATAATCAGCTTGCGCATCACATCCTGACCGGACAAATCAATACGCGGATCCGGCTCGGTCAGCCCCTGCTGCCAGGCCTGCTCCACCAGCTCGCTGAACGGTACGGTACCGTCGAATTGCAGAAACAGCCAGGAGAGTGTGCCGGAGAAGATCCCGCTGATCGCCAGAATGCTGTCACCGCTTTCATGCAGATCGCGCACACAGTGGTTGATCGGCAATCCCGCACCGACAGTGGCGTTGTACAGCCAGTGACGCCCGGTTTTACGGAATGCATCGCGGATCTGACGGTAATCCCGGGTTTTTGCCGCCCCGGCGATTTTGTTGGCACTGATAACATGGAAACCGTACGCGGCAAAATCAGCGTAGCTTTCCGCCAGGGTTTTGCTGGCAGTCAGGTCGATAATCACCAGGTCATCAAACGGATGGTTGCGCATCCACAGATACAGGGTGTCTTCATCGGTGATCGGCTCGGCCTCCTCATTGAAGAAAGCCAGTGCGCGGCTCGGATCCAGTCCGTCATAACTGAGCAGCGCTCTTTCGCTGTCCGCCACCCCGGCGAGAATAAATTCAAACCCGCTGCGGGCAGAAAGATTGCGCTGCTCACGCGCAAACAATTCCAGCCAGCGGCTGCCGATATTGCCTTTGCCGAACACCATCAGACCGATCTGTTTTTCCGCACGGAACAGACTCTGGTGCAGACCCTGAATCACATGCCCGGTCTGTCGGGTGCGCAGAATCGCCACCAGGCTGATGCCGTCCTCGGCCTGCCAGATAAATTCCACCGGCTGGTCTTTGAGCTGCTGATAAAAACGGTGGTAATGCAGCAGGTTTTTACAGACCCCCGCCCCGACCAGCGCCACCAGTGAGAAGCCGTCACGCAGTGTCAGAGAGCCCGGCAGCCCGGCACTTTCCAGTACGTGCAGGGCGCTGTCTGCCACTTCGGCGGTATAACTGAGCTGAATAAGATTATCATCATTATGCAGACCAACCGCCAGCGGGCGGATCTGGCTGCGTTTAAGCAGCAGATCAATACTTTTATAACGCGCCTTCGCATCATCTCCGGCCGGCAGGCGGATATCAATCAGACAAACCTCATCATGGTTGGTGACGATTTTCGCTCCGGTACCGGATGCCAGCACGCGCTCAATTTTTGTCGAGCCCTGTTCCGGCTGATAACTGCAGCGCAGCTGTAAATCGATATCACTGACGGACACCGGCTGTAAGGTACGGGTATGCAATACCGGTGCAGCGAGACGGGCCAGTTCACTGGCTTCATCCAGACGCAGCAGCGGCAGCAGACAGGCATCTTTGACTTTACGCGGATCCGAGCTGTAAACCCCCGCGACATCACTCCATATGGTGACTTTTTTCACCCCGGCCAGCGCACCGACCTGCGTGGCAGAATAGTCACTGCCGTTACGGCCGAGCAGTACGGTTTCCCCGGCAGCGTTGCGGGAGATAAACCCGGTCACCACCAGACGTTTACCCGGATGCAGCGCCAGCAACTCAGCCAGCAGCGGCTGCGACCGTGCGGTATCGACTTCCGGCTGCGCCGCCCGTTCCGCGCACAGAAATGTGCGGGCATCCAGCCATTGCGCCGCCATGCCCTGCTCCTGAAGCACCTGCGCCATCAGACGGGCAGACCAGATCTCCCCGTGACCGACCACTTCCGCGTAAATCACATCATTCAGCGGGTGTTTCAGCAGTTCAGCCAGGCGATGAATATCGTCATTAAACTGAAAAATCAGGACATTAGCCTGAACTTCCGGCAGCAAATCACTGATAAGGGCAGTCTGATAGCGTTGCAGGGTCTGTTGCGCCTGCTCTGCGGCAGCGCGGTCACTCTGACTCAGTTTGACCCAGTTAATCAGCTGGTTAGTGGTGCTGCCTGCGGCAGACACAACCATCAGGTCATCCGGCTCACTGTAGTTCGCCATAATATTCGCCACCCGCAGATAGCATTTCGCATCTGCCAGGCTGCTGCCGCCGAATTTATGTAACTGGCGTCCTTTTACTGATTCATCAATCACCAACGCACTCATGATTACCCTTACCCCTTAGTCACTGACTGAAATGCGCGATCCAGATCAGCAATCAAATCGCTGCTGTCCTCAATCCCCGCAGAAATACGTAATAAACTGTCTGAAATTCCCGCTGCATGCCGCGCCTGCTCAGGCATTCCCGCATGTGTCATGGTCGCGGCATGGGAAATCAGTGTTTCCACCCCGCCCAATGACTCTGCTAGTGTAAAGAGAGACAGGTGAGATAAAAAGCGGGAAATTGCCGCTTCATCACCATTAATGTCAAAACTGAGCATTGCGCCGAATCCTTTCTGCTGCTTTGCGGCCAGTTCATATCCGGGATGCGTCACCAGTCCCGGATAATACACCTTTTTCACCAGCGGCTGGCGCACCAGATAATCCGCCAGAATAGCGGCATTTTTTTCCTGTAACGTGATCCTCGGGATCAGGGTGCGGATACCGCGCAGCAGCAGATAGCTGTCAAACGCCCCCAGCGTCACACCGATATTATTCGCCCACCACGCCAGTGTTTCGCAGTGTTCCGCGTCTGCGGCGATCACCACACCGGCGACCACATCGGAATGCCCGTTCAGGTATTTGGTACAGGAATGGATAACAAAATCGGCCCCCAGCGCCAGCGGCTGCTGTAATGCCGGGCTGAGAAATGTGTTATCCGCCGCCACCAGCGCACCGGCCTGATGCGCTTTTTCACTGACAGCCGCGATATCCGTGATACGCAGCAGCGGGTTGCCCGGTGTTTCAATCAGCACCAGTTTCGGCTTTTCCGCCAGCGCGGCACTGAGTGACACCTCATCATTCATATCCGCAAAGCGGACGGTAAAATGGCCGCGCTGCTGACAACTGTCGAGTAACCGGTAAGTGCCGCCGTAGCAGTCATGCGGGGCCACAATCACATCCCCCGGTGACAAAAACACGGTAAACAGCAGATGCAATGCTGACATCCCGCTGCTGGTCACCACCGCCCCGGCGCCGCCTTCCAGCTCAGCCAGTGTGCGCCCGGTGATATCCCGGCCCGGATTGCCGCGCCGAGAATAGTCATGCTCACGCGGGCTGCCGAAAGCCGGAAAATTGTAAGTCGATGAGAGATACACCGGCGGTATGACACAGCCGAATTGGGTCTCTTCATTGAGTCCGTTATGAATTGCCGCTGTCGCGGGTTTACGTGCCATACCTCTTTCCCTGTCAGTCACTGAACGAGTTATCAGCATATCCGTGGTTCATTTAGCCGTCAATATGTCTGGACATCCATCCTGCTTTACGGTTATATATACAAGTGGGATAATATCGGTATCTGTCAGGTACATTTCTGTACCCGGCACCTCCTCAAACTGACTAAGATAACAAGGTAATCCATGGCTGAATGGAATGGCGAATATATCAGCCCTTATGCTGAGCATGGCAAGAAAAGTGAGCAGGTAAAGAAGATTACAGTTTCTATCCCGTTGAAAGTGCTTAAAATTTTAACGGATGAGCGTACACGCCGCCAGGTGAATAACCTGCGTCATGCCACCAATAGCGAACTGTTATGTGAAGCATTTCTGCATGCTTTTACCGGACAGCCACTGCCCGATGATGATGATCTGCGCAAAGAACGCAGTGATGAAATCCCGGAAGTGGCAAAAGAAATTATGCGCCAGCATGGGGTCGACCCGGATACGTGGGAATATTGAGCTTTATCCGCGTGTTATACGACTTATTAACCCGGAAACAGACATAAAAAAACGCCCTGTGAAATATTTTCATTCAGGGCGTTTTTTATGGAACAAAGCGCGGCATGCCGCGCAGTGCCATTATTTCTTCGCAGAAGGAACGCTGAAGCGTTTGTTGAAGCGATCAACACGGCCGCCGCTTGCAACGTCACGCTGTTTACCGGTGTAGAACGGGTGGCATTCGCCGCACACGTCCAGGTTCAGGTTGTGACCTGCGGTAGAGTTAATTTTCATTACATTGCCGCAAGAGCAGGTTGCAGTGATTTCTGCGTAGTCTGGGTGAATACCTTTTTTCATGGGAAAACCTCGGTTAAGGCCGTGTCGCTATCCGGGCCTTTTTGCCGGACACCACACGTCGTGTTGATGATAAGTTATCGGTGGTATTTTAATTACCAAAGGCGGCGGATCATACAGAAAATCCCTGAACCATGCAATGAAATCCGCTGTCTTTTCGTGGTATTCTGGATCCCGCATTGCGGATAATTTCCCTGTTTTTACCGGGGAAAAGCTGAAATCCGGTGATTATTCATACACTTTTACGCCTTTTCCGCCGTTGTGTGTTTTTTACACGCCGGCGCTCTGCCGATAATGGACATTATAATGACAGTCGTCCGGGTGATATTACCAGTACCTCTGACACAAACATTTGACTATTTACTGCCTGATGATATGCCCCGCCCGGTGCCGGGGGCACGGGTGATTGTGCCGTTCGGACGGCAGAAACAGGCAGTCGGCATTGTGGCTGAACTGGCGGAAACCAGCACCTTCAGCCCGGAAAAACTCAAACCTGTTATTGCCTGTCCGGATGATGACACGCTCTTTCCCGGTGATCTGTGGCCGCTGCTGAACTGGGCAGCGCAGTATTACCACTATCCGTTAGGGGAAGTGCTGTTTCATGCCATGCCGATTTTGCTGCGTCAGGGCAAAGAGGCCGCCTTTGCACCGCTGTGGTGCTGGGAAGTGACGCCGGAGGGGCGTGAGATTGATATCCATACCCTCAAACGCTCCCCGAAGCAGCAGCAGGCACTGGCCTGTCTGCGCCGTCAGCCGGTTTACCGCCATCAGACTGCGGAATATGAACTCAGCGACAGCGCATTACAGGGACTGAAAAAGAAAAACCTGATCACCCTGAACGATGTCCAGCCGGAGAGCAAACCCTGGCAGCCGGGATTTGCCGTCACCGGCGAACGCCTGAAACTCAATACCGAGCAGGCCACCGCCGTAGGGGCTATCCGCGCAGAGCAGCATCAGTTTTCTCCCTGGCTGCTGGACGGCGTCACCGGCTCCGGGAAAACGGAAGTGTATCTCAGCGTGCTGGAAAATGTGCTGGCCGAAGGCCGCCAGGCTCTGGTACTGGTGCCGGAAATCGGCCTGACCCCCCAGACTATCGCCCGCTTCCGCGCCCGTTTTCAGGCACCGGTGGATATTCTCCATTCCGGTATGAATGACAGCGAACGGCTGGCTGTCTGGCTGCGGGCAAAACGCGGGGAGACCGCCATTGTTATCGGCACCCGCTCCGCGCTGTTCACGCCGTTTACCTCACTCGGCATCATTATTATCGATGAGGAACACGACGGCTCCTATAAACAGCAGGACGGCTGGCGTTATCACGCCCGCGATCTGGCGGTATTCCGCGCCAAGAAAAATGATATTCCGATTGTGATGGGCACAGCGACCCCGTCACTGGAAACCCTGTTTAATGTCCGGCAGAAAAAATACAAGGTACTCCCGCTGACGCAGCGGGCGGGAAATGCACAGCTTGCCGATCAGCACCTGCTCGACCTGAAAGGGCTGCCGCTGACCTCCGGGCTGTCACAACCGCTGATCAAACGTATCCGCCACCATCTGGCGGCAGATAATCAGGTTATTCTGTTCCTCAACCGGCGCGGCTTTGCCCCGGCAATGCTGTGCCACGAGTGCGGCTGGATAGCGGAATGCCCGCGCTGCGATCATTTTTACACCCTGCACCAGAACCACCGCATGCTGCGCTGCCATCAGTGCGACAGCCAGCGCCCGGTGCCGAAACAGTGTCCGCAGTGCGGCTCCACGCAACTGGTGCCGGTCGGGCTGGGCACCGAACAGCTGGAGGAGAGCATCACCCCGCTGTTCCCGGATATTCCGGTCACACGGCTGGATCGCGATACCACCAGCCGCAAAGGCGAGCTGGAGCAGCACCTGGCGGATGTGCATCAGGGCGGAGCCCGTATCCTGATCGGCACCCAGATGCTGGCCAAAGGGCATCACTTCCCGGATGTTACCCTTGTCGCACTGCTGGATGTCGACGGCGCACTGTTCTCCGGTGATTTCCGCGCAGCAGAGCGTTTTGCCCAGCTCTACACTCAGGTCTCCGGCCGGGCCGGACGCGCCGGTAAACGCGGCGAGGTGATTTTGCAGACTCACCACCCGGAGCACCCGCTGCTGACCGTCCTGCTGGAAAAAGGCTACGCTGCTTTTGCCGCACAGGCACTGAATGAGCGGCAGAGTGTCTGCCTGCCGCCTTACACCAGTCAGGTGATGATCCGCGCCGAAGATCAGAATAACCAGCGGGCCAGCGCATTTCTGCAGGCCGTGCGACAGTTATTCGAATCCCATCCGTTACGGGATGAGCATTTCTGGCTGATGGGGCCGCTGCCTGCTATACAGGCCAAACGCGGCGGACGTTTCCGCTGGCAGTTACTGTTACAGCATCCGTCCCGCAGTCAGTTACAGAAAATTGTCGCGCAGGCCATTCCCTATATTCAGCAGATGCCGGAAAGCCGGAAAGTCCGCTGGAATGTGGATGTTGATCCGACCGACGGCTGAGACTGACGCCTTACTGAAAGTGCGTGTCGTCTCAAAAAATTGAGATAACTCACAGTTTTATGCAAACCAGGTAACAGATTAATTTTACAAAGGGCTTAGAATAGCCGTTAATAGAATGATTAATAAACCGTCTGAATTTCACTTAAGAAGCTCAGGCGGTTTTTCACAGGCATGTGAAAAATACAGCGGACCATAATGATCACAAAAACCGCGCAATCGATACACTTACAGGGTAACCAAAGGAATTAATGATGGAACCACGCCGCAACGATACCGGCGCGACAATGAAAGATGTCGCCAGAGCCGCGGGCGTCTCAACCGCGACCGTGTCGCGGACACTGATGAACCCGGAGAAAGTGTCCGTGCAGACACGGCAGAAAGTGGAGAATGCTGTTCTGGAAGTGGGATATTACCCGCATAATCTGTCCAGGGGGATGAAACGTAATGAATCCCGCACCATTCTGGTGATTGTGCCGGATATCGGCGATCCGTTTTTTACCGATATTATTGTCGGTATTGAGGAAGTGGCCGCCAAACACGGCTATCTGGTGCTGATCGGCGACTGCCGTTATCAGCACAAGCCGGAACACACCTTTGTGAATCTGATTGTTACCAAACAAATTGACGGTATGGTGCTGCTCGGCTCCGATGTGCCGTTTGACAGCCGCCATGATGAACAGCGCCACTTCCCGCCGATGGTGATGGCTAACGAGTTTGCCCCGGAGCTGGAGCTGCCGACGGTCAATATTGATAACCTGACCGCCGCCTTTAATGCCACACATTACTTACAGTCACTCGGACACACCCGTATCGCCTGTATTTCCGGGCCGGAAGCGCTGCCGTTATGTCAGTACCGTATCGAGGGGTATATTCAGGCTATGCGCCGCATGGGAATGCCGGTGCGGGAAGAGTATCTGGTGCGCGGTGATTTTACCCACGAGAGCGGTGCGGAATGTGCCGCACAGCTGCTGGCACTGCCGGAACCGCCGACGGCCATTTTCTGCCATAACGATATTATGGCGATCGGCGTACTCTGGGCGGCCAGAAAACAGGGACTGACACTGCCGCAGGATCTCTCGGTTGTCGGTTTCGATGATTTACCGGCTGCGCAATACTGTTCGCCGACCCTGACGACTATTGCACAACCCCGCTATGAAATCGGCCGTCAGTCTTTTTTACTGCTGCTGGAACAGTTGCAGGGACACACCGTGGCAAAAGGTTCGCGCCTGCTGGATTCTGATTTAATCATCAGAGAAAGTGCCTGCGCGCCTAAAAGCTAGGCAAAAACCGTAAGGTTAAGTAACATATAACGCTGAATAAGATGTTTCCTTAACCGACTTATTAGTGAATTGAAACAGTGGCACAACGAGATTATGTGGGACGCGGACGCTCTGCGCCGCGTAAAAAAAGTAAATCACGGAAGAAAAGTCAGGCGAAAGGCCTGCCGTTCACCACATTGGTGATCGCCGTGGCACTGGTGGTCGTTTTTGTCGGCGGCCTGTTCTATCTGGTCCATAACAAAAAAAGTCAGACCGCTTCTGACAACATCATTCCGCCTGCACATCAGCAGAGTACCGGCAACGGGCTCCCGCCGATCCCGGAAGAGCGCTGGCGTTATATCAAAGAGCTGGAAAACCGCGAAGCCGGGGTACCGGAACAGTATTACGCCAACCCGCAGACACCGGCTAACCGCATTGACCCGGGTGCCAGACTGACCCCGGAACAGCGGCAGCTGCTGGAGCAGATGCAGTCTGATATGCAGCAGGCACCGGTTCAGTTGCAGGAAGTACCGGCAAACGGCACTGTTCCGCGTTCTCAGGTCGTGGTTACCGGTCAGGATCCGCAGCTGCGTATGCAGCCGGAAACCCGTGCTGCACCACAACCGGCGGAAAAACCGGCTGAGAAACCAAAGCCGGTGCAGGAAAAACCGCAGGCCGCACCTGAACGCTGGTTAGTCCAGTGCGGATCATTCCGTGAAAATGGTCAGGCTGAGGAAGTCCGCGCCGGTCTCGCCTTCTCCGGTATCGAAAGCCGCGTCTCACAGGGTGGCGGCTGGTATCGGGTGATGCTCGGCCCGTATGAAAAATCCGCCGCGCAATCGGTGAAAAGCCGTGCCGCTGATGCCGGCGTAACAAATTGTATTCTTCGCGCCGCCGGGGGTTGAAATCCTTCAGCCCTCCCCCCATATCTGAAGTTAATTCTGTGCCGCTGGGAATATACCCGGCGGCCTCTCTCCATCCTTTAGCACAACCAGGGGCTGACTCATGACAACAATCGTAAGTGTTCGCCGTAATGGCCAGGTCGTAATTGGTGGTGATGGGCAGGCGACAATGGGTAATACCGTCATGAAAGGTAATGTCCGCAAAGTCCGCCGCCTCTATCACGACAAAGTCATTGCCGGTTTCGCCGGCGGCACCGCGGATGCCTTTACCCTCTTTGAACTGTTTGAACGCAAGCTTGAACTTCATCAGGGACACCTGACAAAAGCTGCCGTTGAGCTCGCCAAAGACTGGCGTACCGACCGCATGCTGCGCAAACTGGAAGCCCTGCTGGCCGTTGCCGATGAAACCGCATCGCTGATTATTACCGGTCAGGGGGATGTCGTTCAGCCTGAAAATGATCTGATTGCCATTGGTTCCGGCGGCCCGTACGCCCAGGCAGCAGCCCGCGCCATGCTGGAAAACACCGATCTGAGTGCCCGTGAAATCGCGGAGCGCGCACTGACTATTGCCGGTGATATCTGTATCTACACCAACCACAATCTGAATTTTGAAGAATTACCTTCAAAAGCATAAGGATCGACGTTATGTCCGAAATGACTCCACGCGAAATTGTCAGCGAACTCGATAACCATATTATCGGCCAGGATAAAGCCAAACGCGCTGTCGCCATCGCACTGCGTAACCGCTGGCGCCGTATGCAGCTCAATGAAGAGCTGCGCCACGAGGTCACCCCGAAAAATATTCTGATGATTGGCCCGACCGGTGTCGGTAAAACGGAAATTGCCCGTCGTCTCGCCAAACTGGCCAATGCGCCGTTTATCAAAGTCGAAGCCACCAAATTCACCGAAGTGGGTTATGTCGGTAAAGAAGTGGACTCCATTATCCGCGATCTGACGGATTCTGCCGTGAAAATGGTGCGCCTGCAGTCTATCGAGAAAAACCGTTTCCGTGCTGAGGAAATGGCCGAAGAACGCATTCTCGATGTGCTGATCCCGCCGGCAAAAAATAACTGGGGTCAGACTGACACCCAGGCAGAGCCGTCAGCTACCCGCCAGGCATTCCGCAAAAAACTGCGCGAAGGCCAGCTCGATGATAAAGACATTGAAATTGAAGTGTCTGCCGCACCAATGGGTGTGGAAATCATGGCTCCTCCGGGCATGGAAGAGATGACCAGCCAGTTACAGTCCATGTTCCAGAACCTGGCCGGGCAGAAACAAAAACCACGCAAAATGAAGATCAAAGAGGCCTTCAAACTGCTGATTGAGGAAGAAGCCGCCAAACTGGTGAATCCGGAAGAGCTGAAAGAGCAGGCGATTGAAGCGGTTGAACAGCACGGTATCGTGTTTATCGATGAATTCGATAAAATCTGTAAGCGCGGCGGCCAGTCCTCCGGGCCGGACGTATCCCGTGAGGGGGTTCAGCGCGACCTGCTGCCGCTGATTGAAGGCTGCACGGTCTCCACCAAGCACGGTATGGTGAAAACCGACCATATCCTGTTTATCGCCTCCGGCGCATTCCAGGTTTCCAGCCCGTCAGATCTGATCCCGGAATTACAGGGTCGTCTGCCTATCCGTGTGGAATTACAGGCACTGACCACTGAAGATTTCGAGCGCATCCTGACCGAGCCGAACGCCTCACTGACCGTTCAGTACAAAGCACTGATGGCTACCGAAGGTGTGGATATTTCCTTCACCGCTGACGGCATCCGTAAAATTGCGGAATCCGCATGGCAGGTCAACGAAACCACCGAAAATATCGGTGCCCGTCGTTTACACACGGTGCTGGAACGATTAATGGAAGAAATTTCTTATGACGCCAGTGAAAAACAGGGTCAATCCATTGAGATCAATGCGGAATATGTGAAAGATCATCTGGATCAGCTCGTGGCTGATGAAGATTTAAGTCGCTTTATTCTGTAATTCGATAATAATCAGACATAATATTATTCAGACTGCACGGGTATCATCCGCCCGGCAGTCTGCGTTATTATTTTTTGTCGTTATTATTACATTCTGAAAAGTAAGCGAGTTTCAATGTCAGTCACCCCTTCACCGGCCATCAGCCGTACCCAAGCCTGGCTGGAAAGCCTGCGGCCCAAAACATTACCTCTCGGGGTGATCGCGATTATTACCGGTTCCGCGCTGGCTTACTGGACCGGTCACTTTAAATTCCCTGTTGCCCTGCTCGCCCTTATCACCACCGGGATTCTGCAGATCCTGTCGAATCTGGCCAATGACTACGGCGATGCGGTAAAAGGTACCGATACCGAAGCGCGTCTCGGGCCGCTGCGCGGTATGCAAAAAGGTGTGATCACTGCCGCCCAGATGAAAAAGGCGCTGATTCTGACCGTCACGCTCGCCTGTCTGTCCGGACTGGCTCTGATTATTGTCGCCTGCGAGAAACCGGAAGATATTATCGGCTTCCTGGGGTTAGGTGTGGCGGCGATTATCGCTGCAATCACCTATACGGTCGGGAAAAAACCCTACGGCTACCTCGGGCTGGGTGATATTTCTGTTCTGATCTTTTTCGGCTGGCTGAGCGTGATAGGCACCTATTACCTGCAGGCCGGTTTTTTCAGCCCGCTGACCATTCTGCCCGCGACCGCCTGCGGACTGCTGTCTGTTGCGGTGCTGAATATCAATAATATGCGCGATATCGAAAATGATATCCTGACCGGGAAAAATACCCTGGCCGTCCGCCTCGGCCCGCAGAAATCCCGCTATTACCACGCCACCGTGATCACGGCGGCGTTCCTGTGCCTGGTGCTTTTTACCCTGCTCTATCTGCACGGCTGGTACAGCTGGCTGTTCCTGCTCTCCGCACCGGTACTGTTTATGCATATCAGACGTGTGCTGGGTGACATGACCGCCACGGGAATGCGCCCGCTGCTGGAACAGATGGTGAAAGCCGCACTGCTGGTCAATATCCTGTTTTCCGCAGGGCTTATCTGCCAGCGCCTGTAACCGGGAATACGCTGAAATCTGCCGCTTTCTTGATTCAGATCGGAAAGCGGTCGCTGTTGATTTTGCAAACAACGGTGCGAAGGGGCTATACTGACTGTATCCGGCAGCAACCAGACGTAAAATCCTATGAAAAATGATACCTTCGACACCTCCGAACTTTGTGACATTTACCAGGAAAATGTGAATGTCGTTGAACCCCTGTTTTCCAACTTCGGGGGCTGTTCATCGTTTGCGGGGCAAATCACCACCGTAAAATGCTTTGAAGATAACGGACTGCTCTTTGATCTCCTGGAAGAAGAGGGAGAGGGCCGTATTCTGCTCGTTGACGGGGGCGGGTCTGTCCGCCGCGCACTGGTTGACGCGGAACTCGCGGCACTGGCAGTGCAGAGCGGCTGGGAAGGTATTGTGGTGTACGGTGCGGTGCGTCAGGTGGACGACCTGGCAGAAATGGATATCGGTATTCAGGCCATGGCCGCCATTCCGGCAGGCTGCGGTTCAGAAGGTATCGGTGACAGTGATATCCGCGTGAATTTCGGCGGTGTGACATTCTTCTCCGGCGATTATCTGTATGCGGATAATACCGGGATTATCCTGTCTGATATCCCGCTGACCCTGCCGGAAGAAAATGATGACGATGAAGATGAGCTGACCGAAGCGTAATCCTCATCAGATACACAGACAGCAAAAAGGGCGGATATCCGCCCTTTTGTCGTTATGACGCCATATAAAACCGCATCACACTCAATCAGTTATTTGCAGTAAGGCGGACGAATGAAGTCAGCACCACAGAACAATACCCGTATTACGCTAAATCATTCGTTCTGTGGCAAGAGGCGGTGAAGCGAAGAGCTCCGGGAGCATACATCAGTATGTGACCGGGGAGCTGAGCGAAACCAACACAGCCACAGGGCGAAGGATGACGTGTAATTTACTGGACGTCGTCCATCTTACCCAGCAAAGCCCGCAGACGCTCCTGCCAGCCTGCCTGCTCCTGCTTCAGCTGCTCGTTTTCACGCACCAGTGACTCACGGGCACCGGCGGCATTCTGCACTTCGCGGTTCAGGTTGTTGTTCGTTTCTTTTAATTCGTCGATTTCCATCTGTAACAGGGTGATGGTGTCGATAGCCTGCTGGACTTTTGCTTCCAGCTTTTCAAATACTTCAAATGACATCTTGCGTCCTCCTTGTAAGCGATGCTCTGATTGTAAGTAGGTGTTATCAATGTGTCCAGTCACATCACGTGTATTCCCCATAATGCCGCAGAATAAAATCCGGCAATTATCAGCCTGAATGTTGCATCCCTGTTACAGAATATGCGAAATCGCTCAATTTGTTGACGCGATCCACAGTTTTTGATTTCGTTATTTCTCGTTTCCGAACATTAACGATAAATTCACACTCAGACATATGTCTGATACACGAAGAACATCATTTGTTAATAATTCACACTTATTTCACCCTAATTTTGCACTATCAGGATTGATACTATGAGTCTAATAAAATCTCCGACCCTCTTCGGACAATGTCTTTCCGAATTCCTGGGTACAGCTCTGCTGGTCTTCTTTGGTTTAGGCTGTGTGGCTGCGGTTCGTATTGCCGGCGCACAACTGGGATTATGGGAGATAAGTGTCATCTGGGGCCTGGGCGTGGCACTGGCGGTGTATCTGACTGCCGGGATCTCCGGCGCGCATCTCAACCCGGCGGTCACACTTGCTCTCTGGCTGTTTGCCTGCTTTGATCGCCGCAAAGTTATTCCGTATATCGCGGCACAATTTCTCGGCGGATTTGCTGCCGCAGCACTGGTGTATTCAATGTATTACAATGTATTTCTTGATTATGACCAGGTGCATCATATTGTGCGCGGCTCACCGGAAAGCCTCTTTACTGCCGGGGTATTCTCCACCTATCCTGCAGCAGCCGTCAGCGTGGGTCAGGCGTTCTTTATCGAAGTGGTAATCGCCGCCATCCTGGTCTGCCTTATCCTGGCACTCACTGATGACGGCAACGGCGTACCGCGCGGCCCGCTGGCACCGCTGCTGATTGGCCTGCTGATTGCGGTTATCGGCGGCTCCTTCGGTCCGCTGACCGGATTCGCCCTTAACCCTGCCCGTGACTTCGGCCCGAAAGTGGTTGCATACCTCGCAGGCTGGGGAGATATCGCCTTCACCGGCGGGCGTGATATCCCGTATTTCCTGGTACCGATGTTTGCGCCGGTCGCCGGCGGGTTACTCGGTGCATTCGGCTACCGCAAACTGATCGGGCGTCATCTGCCGTGTGAAGTGTGTGATACCGGAGACGAAAAATAATACCGCAGCGAATCACGTACTCTGACGTTATCGCGTGTTTGTTCACTCAGAAATAAAACAGGTTTAATTATGACAACAGAAACAATCACCCGTGAGAAAAAGTATATCGTCGCGCTGGATCAGGGAACCACCAGTTCACGGGCGGTACTTTTTGATCGTAATGCCAATATTATCGATATCGCTCAGCGCGAATTCACCCAAATCTACCCGAAACCGGGCTGGGTGGAGCATGATCCGATGGAAATCTGGGCCACACAGAGTTCCGTTTTAACGGAAGTCCTCGCCAAAACGGACGTACATCCGGACGAAGTCGCCGCTATCGGTATCACCAACCAGCGCGAAACCACCATCGTCTGGGAAAAAGAAACCGGCAAACCGGTTTATAATGCGATTGTCTGGCAATGCCGCCGGACGGCAGATTACTGCACCGGCCTCAAGCAGAATGAAGAAATGGTCCGCTACATCCGGGAAAACACCGGTCTGGTGGTCGACCCGTATTTTTCCGGCACCAAAGTGAAGTGGATCCTCGATAATGTTGAGGGTGCACGGGAAAAGGCGGAGAAAGGGGAATTACTGTTCGGAACCGTTGATACCTGGCTGGTCTGGCGCATGACCCAGGGACGTGTGCACGTCACCGATCACACCAACGCCTCGCGCACCATGCTGTATAACATCCGTTCACTGGAATGGGATCAGAAAATCCTCGATCTGTTCGGCATTCCGCGTGCCATGCTGCCGGACGTGAAAGCATCATCAGAGATCTACGGCAAAACCAACATCGGCGGGAAAGGCGGCACCCGTATTCCTATCGCCGGTATTGCCGGTGACCAGCAGGCGGCACTGTTCGGTCAGATGTGTGTTCAGCCGGGCATGGCGAAAAACACCTACGGCACCGGCTGCTTCCTGCTGATGAACACCGGTAACGAAGCGGTGCTGTCTGAACACGGCCTGCTGACCACGATCGCCTGCGGTCCGCGCGGTGAAGTAAATTATGCCCTTGAGGGCGCAGTTTTTGTGGCCGGTGCCTCCATTCAGTGGCTGCGTGATGAGATGAAAATCATTGCCGATGCCACCGATTCCGAATACTTCGCCACCAAAGTCAAAGACAGTAATGGTGTGTATGTGGTGCCCGCCTTTACCGGCCTCGGTGCACCTTACTGGGATCCGTATGCACGCGGGGCCATTTTCGGTCTGACACGGGGAGTGAACAGCAATCACCTGATCCGCGCCACACTGGAATCTATCGCCTATCAGACCCGCGACGTGCTGGAAGCCATGCAGGCCGATGCCGGTACCCGTCTGAAGGCACTGCGTGTCGATGGCGGTGCGGTGGCAAACAATTTCCTGATGCAGTTCCAGTCCGATATCCTGGGCACGTCTGTGGAGCGCCCGCTGATCCGTGAAAGTACGGCATTGGGTGCGGCATTGCTGGCCGGGTTATCCACCGGGTTCTGGCAGGATTTGGAGGAAATAAAAGCCAAATCCACCATCGAGAAAACCTTCCGTCCGGGCATTGAAACCACGGAACGGAATGTCCGTTACAACGGCTGGAAAAAAGCCGTTGCCCGCGCACAGGACTGGGAAGACCACAGCTAATCCCTCTGAGTTTTACCTTTCTGCCGCCGGTTAATACCGGCGGTTTTTTATGCGCGAAAACAACAATTATCACCAGAACGAAAAACCACCTCACCCGGTAAAAGCCATAGTCAGCCGTGCTGACAATCTTAATGTGACAGAACCTTTTTTATCATTAGTATTCATTTATTATTTCAATGTATAGTATTGTCACCTGAATATAATTCTACTCTAATGCTGGTTAGTACATTGGATATCTGATTAAAGGATTAAACAGTTAAATGGGAAAACTTTTATTTATACTCGGTTTGCTCATTGGTGGGTGTGGTGTTTTTTTGTACCACTGGGTTAAACCCGAGACTTATGACCCCTACTTTTTTTATCCCCAAAGATAGCTGAAGGGCACCCTATCAATGTGCCAATAAAACTGTATAAAAAAGGAGATACTGTTAATTTTACTTTCTGGAAAACACCCTTCCCTGAATTTAAATTACTTTATTTATTTCCTGTTAGCCCACCATCATCAAGTATAATTTTAAATATAAATGAAGATAGAAATAAGGATTTTGGTTTTTATTCATCTGAAATATTCAATGGTAAAGGACCAATAAAAGATCGTGGAAACTACCCGATATTTAAAGTGAAATTATATAAAATAAACAATGATATGACAGAACACCTGGTGTTAGATAAAATACATAAAAACAATAGCGTCCGTAGATCAGATGCATTTTCTATAGCATCCGTCCCGGAAGAATATGGGCAGTATAGATTAGAGGTCACGGTTTTAGGCGACTGGCCTGAACTGGAAATAGATGGGCTGGATTATTTCATCACAGTAAGAACTTATGTTGTTAAATAAAAATGGATGTAATCAGTGAAGCCGGAAAATAAAACCGAAGAATTACTTGAATTCGCTGCAAATCAGCGTTATACAAAAGCAGAGAACAGAAAAAGACTGATTGAGCACTGTGCTTATCCAAGTAAAAGAAACCTCTCTACTGCGGGGCCTTGCCAAACCTGTCTGCCGCCAGATGCAAGACCGGAATTTGTTGAGCATATCCTGAGTTCTCTGGATGCCAGGTATACGGTAACCATTTACACTGCATATCCGGGCACGCCATTGAATAATGATGATGGTTCACCCGGATTTGAAGGCGAACAAAGAAAAACATCTGCTGCGGGTCATATGTGGCTGCAAATAAAAAAAATAAATGAAGATGGTATTGAAACGGGTAATATCTCTTATGGATTCGCACCTATCGAACATGGAATAGAAGGCCCCGGGGAAGTGATTGACAAAGACACCCTTCACTACGAAAATCCATATTACAACAGAACCATGGAAATAACCAAACGACAACATGACAACATCTATGAATTTGGTTTCGAAGCAGAAAGTAAAAAATCCGATAAATATTTCAATCTCAAGTATCATGGCTTAACAAACAGTTGTATCAACTTCACATGGAAAGCATTGGGTCATGCAGGAATAAAGCCGGCTCTGGCGTGGAATGATATGAGTATATACAATGTACAACGTAAATTAGCAGGTAAATTTGAAGGTGACATAAAAGTCATAAATAACATTCCGCATGTGAAGTCAATTCCGGCACCGTTTCCGGACAGCGAATTAAACACTGAAAAATACAATGAAATACCACCCAGAACCAATCTGGAATGGATTGTATCTCAAAATGAAAACACTCAACATGACGACAATATCGAGTTAGCAAAAAGATAGTATTTTCGGGCTTGTCACAAAAATTGAGTTAATGATGACACAGGTAAAATGCAGCATCGCCTCGTCGTTTTCGGCCTTATTCTGCCGCCGGTTAATACCGGCGGTTTTTTATGCGCGAAAACAACAATTATCACCAGAACAAAAAACCACCTCACTCTGTAAAAGTACCTGCCTGCAGATTAAATTCCCGGGTATGCCACATTGATCACAAAAATTAACCAACTGTAATCAGTATGTAACACCTTGTGCTGAAATTCACAGTAATAACGAATAAAAACGAATAATCTGTGAGCGCAAAGGAAAACACATGAAGAAAACCGCCGCTGTTCCGGTAAACTTCATCACCGCACACTGACAAATACTTAGCGAAGGAGATGTCTATGCTAAGCCTGTTTAAACCCGCGCCTCATATTCAGCGGCTCAGTGCCGATCGCATTGATCCGGTATACCGCCGTCTGCGCTGGCAAATCTTTATGGGGATCTTTTTTGGCTATGCTGCCTATTACCTGGTCCGGAAAAATTTCGCCCTTGCTTTCCCCAGCCTGATGGAACAAGGGTTCTCCAGAGGTGAACTCGGTACGGCATTATCTGCGATCTCCATTGCTTACGGTCTTTCCAAATTTATCATGGGATCGTTTTCTGACCGGGCTAACCCACGCTATTTTCTCCCGACCGGACTTATTCTTGCCTCCGCTGTCATGTTAATCATGGGCTTTTGCGACTGGGCAACCTCTTCCGTCTGGATTATGGCTATCCTGCTGTTTCTCTGCGGGTGGTTCCAGGGGATGGGCTGGCCGCCGTGCGGACGCACCATGGTCCACTGGTGGTCACAAAAAGAGCGCGGCGGGATTGTGTCTGTCTGGAACTGTGCCCATAACGTCGGCGGCGGCTTACCGCCGATGCTGATGCTGCTGGGAATGTACTGGTTCGGTGACTGGAAAGCTGCGTTTTATATGCCGGCATTTGCCGCCATTCTGGTGGCACTCATCGCATTTGCCCTGATGCGGGATACCCCGCAATCCTGCGGCCTGCCGCCAATCGAAGAGTACAAAAACGACTATCCTGATGATTATACAGAGAACAGCGAAGTTGAACTGACGGCAAAACAGATCTTTATGCAATACATTCTGCCGAATAAGTTACTGTGGTATATCGCTTTTGCTAATGTCTTTGTTTATCTGCTGCGTTACGGCGTGCTGGACTAGTCACCGACTTATCTCCGGGAAGTCAAACATTTCGATATAACGGGCTATTCTGTCGCCTATTTCCTGTATGAATGGGCGGGGATCCCCGGCACACTGCTGTGCGGCTGGATGTCAGATAAAGTCTTTAAAGGAAACCGCGGTGCAACCGGGGTGTTCTTTATGGCACTGGTCACCATCGCCACCGTGGTCTTCTGGCTCAATCCGCCGGGAAACCCGGCAGTTGATATGGCGTGTATGATCACCATCGGCTTCCTGATTTACGGCCCGGTCATGCTGATCGGCCTGCACGCCCTGGAGCTTGCACCGAAAAAAGCGGCCGGTACAGCTGCCGGATTTACCGGATTATTCGGCTATCTCGGCGGTTCTGTGGCAGCAAGTGCCATCGTCGGCTTTACCGTGGATTATTTCGGCTGGGACGGTGGTTTCGGCGTGATGATCGGCGGCAGCCTGCTTGCGGTTCTGCTGCTGTTAGTGGTAATGCGTGGTGAGAAAAAACACCACGATGACATCGCCCGCAATAAAGCATAAACGGAGGAATACCGATGACGTTATCCCGTCAGTATTATCTTGTCAGTGCCCTGGCCGGTGCCATGCTCTGCGGCTCCGCCGCTTTTGCGGCAGACGATAAAATCGTGATTGCTCATCGCGGCGCCAGCGGGTATCTCCCGGAACATACCCTGCCGGCCAAAGCGATGGCGTATGCGCAGGGCGCTGATTATCTGGAGCAGGATCTGGTGATGACCAAAGATGATGAACTCATCGTCCTGCATGATCATTATCTCGACCGTGTTACCGATGTGGCAACACGCTTTCCGGATCGCGCGCGTAAAGATGGCCGTTACTACGCTATCGACCTTACCCTCGCGGAAATTAAGTCCCTGAAATTTACTGAGGGATTTGAAATCGAAAACGGTAAACCGGTACAAAAATATCCGGGTCGTTTTCCGATGGGAAAATCAGATTTCCGTATTCATACCTTTCAGGAAGAACTTGAGTTCATTCAGGGTCTGAATCATTCCACCGGAAAAAACACCGGGATTTACCCGGAAATCAAAGCGCCGTGGTTCCACCGTCAGGAAGGTAAAGATATCACCCGTAAAACCCTGGAAGTGCTGAAAGCCTACGGCTACCAGACTAAAGATTCCGGGGTATTTCTTCAGTGTTTCGATCCGAATGAATTAAAGCGCATCAAAAATGAACTGATGCCGGAAATGAAGATGGATCTGATGCTGATACAGCTGATCGCTTACACCGACTGGCAGGAAACATTTGAACAGAATGCGGAAGGCAAATGGGTCAACTATAACTATGACTGGATGATGTCGCCCGGTGCGATGAGTAAAATCGCAGCATATGCTGATGGCATCGGGCCTGATTATCATATGCTTATCAGCAAAGAGTCCGGACCGGGCCACATCACTCTGACGCCGATGGCAAAAGAGGCACACGCTTCGCAACTGATGATCCATCCGTTTACTGTCCGGACGGATGCCTTGCCGCCGTATGCGGAGAACACAGAACAGTTATTTGATGCTATTTATATTCAGGCCGGAGCAGAAGGGTTATTTACTGATTTTCCGGACAAAGGCGTACAGTTTCTGCAAAAACAT
The DNA here is from genome assembly GCF_000633515.1 of Morganella morganii H1r. Lineage (GTDB taxonomy): Bacteria > Pseudomonadota > Gammaproteobacteria > Enterobacterales > Enterobacteriaceae > Morganella > Morganella morganii_B. The sequence continues at coordinate 48,450 of NZ_AYMP01000005.1, forward strand.
AAACTGCATCAGTGATCACTCCGCTGCGGAACAGAACAACGGGCACAACAGTGCCCGTTTTCTTTATATCAGAAGCCTGACTCAGGATGCCATCGGCTGCTGATTCTGCAACCGGTGAGCCAGCGGCAGCCAGCACAGCACCATAATCACAGAGACCGCCAGCATCAGCAGGCCGACACTGCCCTGCCCGCCCTGCGGCATCAGCGCTGAAATCCAGGTGGCAACACCGGAACCCACATTCTGCAATCCGCCCACCAGCGCACCGGCAGCCCCCGCCAGATACGGGAAAGGCTCCATTGCCGCTGTGGTGGCCAGCGGGAACAGCATCCCGGCACCAAAAAAGAACAGCGCGGCAGGGATCAGTAAGGTCCAGATATTCATCACACCCAGCAGTCCCGGGATCCACATCAGCGCACCGGCCACCAGGCAGCAGATTACCGCACACCACACCAGAAAACTGAAGGATTTACTGTCCCGTCCGGCAAACCAGGCACCGAAAAATGCCGCCGGGATCGGCAGAATAAACAGAATACTCACCGCCATACTGCCCAGCCCCAGGCCGTCACGCATCAGCACGCCGCTGGATGCCTCAAATACCGCCACCCCGGCCAGGCCGCAAATCAGCATCGCCAGATACGGCACAAATGTCCGGTTGGTCAGCAGCAGGCGGAAAGAGGCCCACATTTTCGGTTTCTCTTTCATCGGCGGACGGGTTTCCGGCAGCTTGTGCCACATGTTGTAACCCACCGCCAGACCGAGCAGGAGCAGAAACGCATAACAGGCGCGCCAGCCGAAGAAAAACGCCAGCGCACCGCCGAGCATCGGGGCGATCAGCGGGCTGACCAGAATCCCCATATTCAGCAGGCTGTTGGCATAGCGCAGGGAAATCCCGGTATATAAATCACGCGGCATGGTCCGTGCCATCACCCCGGCCACCCCGGTCCCCAGCCCCTGTAACCCGCTGGCAATCACCAGCATGGTCAGGTTCGGCGAGAACAGCGCAGCAGTCGTGGATAACACATAAATAAATAACCCGGTGAGGATCACCGGACGGCGGCCGATTTTATCTGAGATCGGCCCGTAAATAAGCTGGGATGCACCATAGGTAAATAAATACGCCGCCATCACGCTCTGCACGGCACCCGCCGGTTCGCCGAAATCCAGCGCAATATCCGTTATTACCGGTACATACACCGTCTGCGTCATTTGCCCGACAGCAATCAGCGCAATCAGCATTACCAGCAGATGAAAGTTTTCCAGTTTTTTCATTTTTATTGTCAGTCTTTACATTGTTACCGGGAGGGCACAGCACAATTCCGGCAGTGATAATTACAGCCAGAATCAGTCATACTTGCGATACCCTATAAAATAGCAAATTAAAAAAATTTTGGGAGATAGTTCACACATTTATTTTTGTTACCAAACGACCGTTTTTATGCTGTTTCCGGCAACTAAACTGTACAGTTCATCCTGATTTATCGTATTCATGCGACAGGATCCTCTGACGCATTTAATCGATACATTTTTCCCCGTTGGCTTATTACACTGGTTTACATATTAATAACGACCATTCTGCGACTGACGGAGGTTATGCATGTCAAACTGGATCACAGGACGTGTCACACGTATCACACACCATACTGATACCTTATTCAGCCTGCATGTTCAGGCACCTGTCCGCCCGTTTACGGCGGGACAATTCGCCAAACTCGGCCTGGAAATTGACGGCGAACGCACACAGCGCGCTTATTCTTATGTTAATGCACCGGATGATGATGACCTCGAATTTTATCTGGTCACTGTCGGTGACGGTAAACTCAGTCCGCGGCTGGCAGCCCTGATCCCGGGAGATGAACTGCTGATCACCGATGAAGCGGCCGGTTTTTTTGTGCTTGATGAAGTACCGGACTGTGACACACTCTGGATGCTCTCCACCGGCACCGCCATCGGCCCGTTTTTATCCATTCTGCAATATGGCAGAGATCTGGAGCGGTTCCGGCATATTGTGCTGGTGCATGCCGTGCGCTATGCCGCTGACCTGAGCTATCTGCCGCTGATGCAGGAACTGCAGAAAAAACTCGGGAGTGACAAACTGCGGATTGTGGCTGTCGTCAGCCGGGAACATGCGGAAGGCTCACTGCATGGCCGGGTACCGGCGCTGATCAGTTCCGGTGAGCTGGAAGCCGCCGCCGGCTTGCAGCTGACCGCCGAAAGCAGCCATGTGATGCTGTGCGGTAACCCGGAGATGGTGAAAGATACCCAAAATCTGCTGAAAACGGAGCGGGAAATGCGCAAACACCTGCGCCGCAAACCCGGGCATATCACCAGCGAGCAATACTGGTGATACCCTGACAGCGGGTTCGCCCGCTGTCTCCGCCTCAGTGGCTGTCGATTTTATCCACCGGCTGCGTGCTCTCCCCGAAGCGGTTGCCCTCATCAAGACTTTTAAACACGCCGCAGTCGAGCACCATAATCATCACGATAAAAATCGGCAGAAAACGTCCCAGTCCCCACTGCCAGAAATCACCGGCAAGGCTCCAGTCCGGTGTGGTCAGCGCCCACGCCATCAACAGCATCAATGCCCAGCCGCCGCGTTTATTGCGATCATGCAGGCGTTTGGTAAAAATTGCGGCTGCCGGATACATCACCATCAGTACCGCAATCATAATCACTTCAACAGGTAACTGAAACAGCCCCTGTAATGACATCAGGAGAAACAGCACTGCGCCGCACACGCCGATCCCCGCCCAGAATGCTTTGCGGCCGATCCGCCCGTGAAACGAAAACGCCCATTGTTGTAGTGTCATTTCTCTTTCCTAATCGTGTACACTGGTTATGTTGCAGACAGATCACAGGGAGCCGTTATGAACGCAGTCAAAAAAACCGTACTGACCGCCCTGACAGCGGGATGCGCACTGCTGCCTGTCACATCCGCTGCGGCAGGTGATACGGTACTGATCCCAATCCCCTGCTCACCGGAAGCGCTCTGGCTTCAGGCGGATGCGCCCGCCTTCGGCATCACCATCCCCGTTATGCGCGAACAGTTTAACCGCAACAACCCGTTGCTGCCATTGCGGGAATACAAAGTCGTGGCCTCAAACGACATTACCGCCAGCTATCTGCGGGCGGCAACCCGCATCAGCCCTTATATTTACTCCTCTGCCGTCCTTGAGCGCGACAGTGAAAAAATCAAAAGTCTCCAGCTGACACTGCTGCCCGGTGCGGACAGTACGGCGGAAAAAAACAACCGGGCCCTGATGCTGGCCTATATTAAAGCACTGATTATTCAGTTCGAGCCGACACTCAATGAAAACAATATCGATGCCGCCCTGAGCCGGGCACTGGCAACGGATTTCAAAACCGGCACTTACGCCTCTCAATTCGGTGCATTACGTTATCTTCTGGTAGTTGATAGTAAAAATGGGGTAACTTTCGCTATTGAACCGATTAAGCTTTCGCTATCTAATAGTGATACGGCACAGTAAACAGTGGCCGAAAAGCAAAGCTATTTCGCGCCGCTTTCACTATACTGTCACTCTGTTTGCCTGTTCGCCGTTCTGCGCGGACAATGGTAATAAAGCTGAAGTCATTTAACTCATTCCGGCAGGAGGAAATACAATGCGACATCCCTTAGTCATGGGTAACTGGAAGCTGAACGGCAGCAGTAAAATGGTTCATGAGCTGATCACCGCTCTGCGTCATGAAATCGGTAATGTCACCGGATGTGATGTTGCGATCGCACCACCGGCAATTTATCTCTCTCAGGCCAAACAGGTTCTGGCGGGCTCCTCCATTGTGCTGGGTGCCCAGGATACCGGTCTGAATCTCTCCGGTGCGTTCACCGGCGAAACCTCCCCTGAAATGCTGAAAGATATCGGCGCGCAGTACATCATTATCGGTCACTCCGAGCGCCGTACTTACCACGGTGAAAGTGATGAATTAGTGGCAGAAAAATTTGCTGTCCTGAAAAAACTGGGTCTGACCCCGGTACTGTGCATCGGTGAATCCGAAGCAGAGAATGAAGCGGGTAAAACCGAAGAAGTCTGCGCACGCCAGATTGATGCCGTTCTGAACACTCAGGGTGCAGATGCCTTCCTCGGCGCTGTCATTGCGTATGAGCCAATCTGGGCTATCGGTACCGGCAAATCCGCCACCCCGGCACAGGCACAGGCGGTGCACAAATTTATCCGCAGCCATATCGCGAAGAAAGATGCGAAAGTGGCAGAGCAGGTCATCATCCAGTACGGCGGTTCCGTGAACGATAAAAACGCCGCAGAGCTGTTCACTCAGCCGGATATCGACGGTGCATTAGTCGGCGGCGCATCACTGAAAGCCGATGCGTTCGGCGTGATCGTCAAAGCTGCTGCCGCAGCCAAAGCGGCAAAATAATCCCGGATTCCGGACAGCAAAAAGCGGCGAAATCGCCGCTTTTTTTGTGTATTCCGTGAAATCAGAACCGGTACTGTCGTTTTAAATAACAAAAAACTAGTTTTTCCAGTTTATATTATTTTTATTTTCACTTTTAAATGTCTCCCGCACCCTGTCAATAATATCTGTCTGCGCCTTTGTCGGTTCCCCCTCCAGCGTCACCACACGTTCTAATAATGAAAGGAATGTCACAACCATTTCAGGTGTAAATTGCTTCATACTCAATTTAAGTATATGAGGGACACTTTGATCAAAATTCAGTTCGTTATCATGTACCAGATGTGACGATGACGAAAACAAGTCCGCAGCATCCTGATTTTCCAGGTTAAAATTATCCGTAAACAGCGTAATTACCGTTTGTTTTTGTTCCCGGGATATTTCCCCTTCCTGCTTCAGTGCCCCGACAATAATAACGGCAGCTGCTTCTGTTGCCGTCGGCAAATTATAAATAGGTTTCACCCCATAGAGTTTTTGCCACTTTCTTCGCCGGGCCCAGGTAAACGGATTAAACGAATTCAGATCAACACCTGAGTTTTGTAATGAATGTAACGCCCATACAAGCGCAGCTAATGCTGAAATTGCAGCAATAATAATATGCATATTGAGGTCTGCCCCACTGTCCTTATGAATCCGGTATCCGATTTCTTTTAAATTCTCCATGTTACAGACAGAGATGCAACAAAAAATGTGTGACAAGGCGGCAACGTGAGGATATCCCCGGGAACATACACCAGTATGTGACCGGGGTGGGCGAACGCAGCCAACACGGCCACGGACTGAAGGACAATTCGCGTAATCCTCTAAATCATTCAGTTTGTGGCAAGGCGGCAAAGTGAGAACATCCCCGGGAACATACACCAGTATGTGACCGGGGTGGGCGAACGCAGCCAACACGGCCACAGGCTGAAGGACAATTCGCGTAATCCTCTACATCATTCAGTTTGTGGCAAGGCGGCAAAGTGAGAACATCCCCGGGAACATACACCAGTATGTGACCGGGGTGGGCGAACGCAGCCAACACGGCCACGGACTGAAGGATGACGAGGATTTTTTAGTAGAGTTTCTTCGCGGTCTCATACCAGTCTTTCTTAAACACCCGCTTCATATTCATCACTGCATCAATAATATCGTGATGAACCAGTTTTTCATTCTGGATCCCGACACAGCGGCCGCCGTAACCTTCCAGCAGTAACTGAATAGAATATGCGCCCATGCGGGATGCGAGGATACGGTCATACGCCACCGGCGATCCGCCGCGCTGGATATGGCCCAGCACCGTTGCGCGGGTTTCGTGATGTGTTGTTGCCTCGATCTGGCGCGCCAGCTCATACACATCGGTGACATGTTCGGTGATCGCCACAATGGCATGACGTTTACCTTTATCAATCCCGGCTTTGATTTCTGCAATCAGTTCATCACTGCTGTATTCCACTTCATTCGGCGGCAGAACGATAAATTCACAGCCCCCGGCAATGGCGGCAGACAGCGTCAGGTCACCGCAATAGCGCCCCATCACTTCCACAATAGAGATACGTTTGTGGGAAGTGGAGGTATCACGCAGGCGGTCAATCGCTTCAACCACGGTTTCCAGCGCGGTAAAATAGCCGATGGTGTAATCGGTTCCCGCCACGTCATTATCGATAGTGCCCGGCAGGCCGATACACGGGAAACCCGCTTCAGTCAGTTTTTTGGCACCGAGGTAGGAACCGTCCCCGCCGATAACCACCAGCGCGTCGATGCCGTTTTTGCGCATATTTTCAATCGCCGTTTCCCGCACTTTATCATCACGGAATTCCGGGAAACGGGCTGACCCGAGGAATGTGCCGCCGCGGTTGATCACATCAGAGACACTGAAGCGGTCGAGCTGTTTCATCCGGTTTTCATACAGCCCGAGATAGCCGTCATAAATCCCGATAACTTCCAGCTCTTCTGACAACGCAGCGCGGACAACGCCACGGATCGCGGCATTCATGCCCGGCGCATCACCGCCGCTTGTCAGCACACCGATTCGTTTGATCTTCTTGCTCATGATGACCTCTGATTTGCAGATGTAATATGTGTAAATCTGAAAAACCTGAGCGGCATGTTATCACGCTTCCCCGGTCAGGCTTCGGGAATTCACTGCTGTAATGCGGTGCTGAATTGATTCACCTAACCCTATAGTAAAATAAGGTTTCGCCGGATGCACCTACCTTTGCGGATTTTTTTGTCATTTTGAGACACCGGAAACACTGGTACGTCATAACCGGATATTATTCAGCATACCCGTTAAGGATACCCGAAAAACAGAAAATAATTAGCGTATCCGAAACATTTTTTTCACAAAAAATGCGTTACAGGAAAGAGAGGAGTAAAAACCGGGATTTGAAATAAAAAATCACATACGGAGAAGAATATATATCCGGATTCCCCGCACATTATGTAATTAATGAAAACAAACAGTAATAAATTATGTGAGAATTTACATTGTGACATGATTGATGCAATAGGATTTTATATAATATTTTTTTGCAATTATTGAATATTACTTATGGCAGGTATTAAAAACAAGAATATTCGTAACATTCAGACATACTAATTTAATGTTTATCACACTATTATCATTACTCATATCACGGGTATCTCCATTTCCTCCGGTAAATCAAATCCGGAATTTAAACAACAATACTAACCCAAAAACAGACTTAACAAGAATATTATACTGGTCAATAAAATAAAAAAACCATCAGATTACCTTCATTCATCCTGTGTATTAAGATTCATTCCCACCAGATAAAATTAAAAAAATCACTTAAATATGCATTTTGCTCTCCGTTGATTAAACAAATCTTAAATAAGATACTTATCTCATAAATAAAAATAACTGCTTTAAACATTTACCATTTTCGTCTGACGAAATGGCTTTTGTTATATATACCGACACCAGGGAATCACTAATGAAACCAAAAAAGAAAATATTACATCTCGCCATATTGTCCGTTATTTTTACCACCGCGCCTTCATTGGTGATGGCAGAAACATTCTGTGGTGACAGAGGCAGTATCACTTACGGCGGGAGCTCAACACTCACCGGAGAACTCACGGCGGATCAGTGCTATGAGGTTGGCGCATCAGTTATCGGCGATCCCGCAGACTATATCGGGATTGCCAAAGATCTGACCCTGCTGAGCGGCAGTAAACTCAGTGTGCTTGGCCTGTTTGAGGATTCTCAGGTTCAGGGTGGTGCTGAAGTCTGGATTGATAAAACAAGCCATATTGCCTGGGACGGCTATCACACCGGTTTCCCGGCTACCGGCAGCCGTATTGATATTCAGAGCGGTGGTTTAATCCGTGTTCTGGACGGCGGTATATTAAAAGACTCCGTACTCAACGGCGGAACCGTCTATGTCAGTAATACCGGTAAAGCGGATGACCCGGGCCGGTCAGAAAATAATATCGTCAGCAACGGCGGGAAATTATTTATTTACCTGGGCGGGGAATCAACCGGTACACAGGTTAATGACGGCGGTTATGAATATGTCCAGCAGGACGGTAAATCCCTGGATACCGTTGTCAATAACGGCGGTGCCCAGATGCTGAAATCCGGCGGATTTGCGGACAGTACCATTATTAATGACGGCGGATTACAGCAACTGCACGGCAAAGGGTTTGCCGATAATACCCTCGTGAACGCCGGGGCCCGGCAATATGTTGTCGATGACTCCAAAGCCACCAATACAACCGTTGATGGCGGCCAGCAATATATTTTCCGTCAGAATACCACCGCTGCTGCCGGTATTGCGGAAGTTAACCGGATAAAGAACGGCGGTGCCCAGATTATTAAAGGCGGCGGACAAGCGATTAATAACAAACTCTATGACACCGCCGTACAACATATTTACGAAGCCTCCTCCGCGACAGATACCACACTGAGTGACCGTGCCAAAAGCTGGCTGGCGGCCGGCGCGCAGCTCCTCGGCGTCACCACAGTTAATCAGCAGTCTCAGGTACAGCTGACTGCCGGTGCGGAAGACAGACTGGCTGCGGATGCCGGGGCATATGCGGAAAATATCATCTTATCCGGCACGGACAGCACCCTGCTGGTGATCACCGGCGATACCGGGAATACCGCCTTTGCCGGTTCGCTCAGCGGGCAGGGGCAGATCCGGTTTGTTGCGCCGGTCAATGCCGGATACAGCCATCTGCTCATTGATAATCTCTCCGGCAGCCAGACATTTTTTATGAACACTGCCATTGCGGAACAACAGGGGGATTACCTCACTATCCGTAACGGCAGTGGTGATCATGCTCTGAATGTACAGGATTCCGGGGCTGAAATTACCCGTCCGGATGAGTCACGTCTTGATATAATCACGGACGAAAGCAGTAATGCACAGTTCCGCCTGAGCGCCCTCGACGGTACCAATATCAATGCGGTGGACGGCGGGACCTATATGTACTCGCTCTATCAGCGTGATGAGCAGGACGGCAAAATCTGGTATCTGGCGGCTCAGAAAGATGAACCGGGCGAGCCTGAAAAGCCGGTTCCGCCGGTTGTTCCGGACAATAAAACCACACCGTCCACCGACGCGGTGTTATCCATGTCTGCCGCGCCGCAGCTGATTTTTAATCACGAACTCGACACTCTGCGGTTCCGCCGCGGCGAGTTACGGGATAATCAGGGCGATGCGGGGGTCTGGGTGCGCCTGACCGGCGACAGAACCCGTGCGGGCACCGGACACACACACTTTAAACTGAATCAGGCCGGTTTTGAGCTGGGTGCGGATAAATCCGTCCCGCTGGAAAACGGCAAATTGTGGCTCGGCGTCTTTACCGGCTATAACGATGTCAAACTGAAGCATCAGCGCGGCGGCGAAAGCAGCATCGACAGTATCACTGCCGGGGGTTATGCCACCTGGTTCTCAGATAACGGCTGGTATCTCGATGGTGTGCTGAAATATAACCATTTCAATAATGAGTTACGTGCAGTTTCCACCAACCGCAGCAGCATCCGGGGGGATTATTCACAGAATGCTTACGGCGCATCCGCAGAAGCCGGTTACGCCTTTGATCTGCCGGACGCCTTCTGGACAGAGCCGTATGCCCGCCTGAGCTATATGCGTGCGGACAGCAAATCAGTTCACCTGAACAATAATATGCAGGCAAAACTGAATGCCCAGCAGTCCCTGCAATCCGAACTCGGGCTGCACGCGGGGAAAGATTTCACTCTGAACAATCAGGTGATTATCACCCCTTACGCCACACTGGCCTGGCAGCATGAGTTTATCAGCAATAATGATGTGACCATTAACCAGCGCAATACGTTTGACACCGATTTCTCCGGCGACAGCCTGAAAGCCGGCGGCGGGTTAACTGTCCGTTTCACACCGCAGATTCAGGCTTATGCGGAAATCGATTACCGCAAAGGCGACAAAACAGAATCGCCGCTGCACGGCAATATCGGTGTGCGCTACAACTTTTAATTTCTCGTTGTAATTCAATTACGGCGGCCGCAAGGCCGCTTTTTTTACCGGCTGCATCTCCGGTACCCAAAAAACAGATAAAAAAAAGCCCCTCGAGAGGGGCTGTAAAAGACAGGGATGGTGTTCAGTTTTTACGCTTAACCCATTGAAATATATAAGCGTACATTGCTGAGTGTCCACATACTGTCCACTATCGACCATTATTGACCACGTACCACAAAAGCCCCTGTTTCCTGGGGCTTTACTTTATCCCTTCCTGCCTGTTCAATGTACCGACTCTGATTGTTTAACTTTACTTAACCGATGGTGACTCTATGGAAGATATTATTTTCTTTATTGCGGTTGTCTCTTTCCTGGCTTTTGTTATTGGAATGATCAAACCTCAGGCTGTTAAAATGCCCGGCAGAGGTAAGGCTGCTTTGATTTATCTTGGCGCGTTTCTGGTTTTTTCCGTCATTGGCTCGCAGTTATCTCCCGATAAAAAAGAAAAAAAACAGGCACAGCAAAACGAAACCGTAGCGGTAACCAGCAAGTCCGAAATCCCTGCATTCAAATACCCGCGTATGACACTGAAAGAATACCGCAATGAGGCTCAGGCGACCCGGCAGGACATTGTTAAAAACTATCTGGCAAGTGTACCGTTCGATAGTTCTCACTTCGATATTTTTTATAACTGCCTCAGTCAAATGAGTTACACGAAAAATATAGATCTGACATTGGCCGAGGTTCTCGGCTGGTGCAAAGCTGACTTTGACCGTTCTGTCAGTGCGCTGAATGACCGCGTTAACCTGGACAATTTTGTATCTAAATTTTCTTCTTTTGACGGTTCTTACCGGCCATTAGAAAAACAGATTAAAAATGATATGAATGATAGCCGCAGCTATTCCCACGAATCGACAACCTACCGAATGGATCTCAGCGCAAAACCGCCGGTTGCCACTGTCATAACAACCTTTACCGGGAAAAATCAATATAACGCCACCGTGAAACAAAGAGCCGTGGCAAAAGTTGATATCACCACAGGGGATATTATTTCTTTCGACTACGAATAATATTCAAACCAGATATGCGAAGCCCCTCAAATTGAGGGGCCTTATTTTTACATCGGCAATACTAATTGATTTTCGCCGTAATGACTTTTCGGAAACGCATTCTCCGGCAGGCGGAATCCTGTCGGCAGTGGCTGCGGGGCTGGCTTTGTTAAATACCGTTCGACGCTGGTCAGGGTAGTAAAAGTACAGCCACACAGTATATTTTGACACTGGTGATAGCTGCGTTTCGTTTCTTCAGTTACCGGCTCGCTGGTGCGAGTCCAGGATGCGGCGCCGCATTTTGGACAATTAAACGCCATTGTAAAACCTTGGTTCGGGGGTTTGCCTGTCCTAATTATATCACGTTAAATTAGTTGTCTGAATTATCACCATCCACCATATTGTCATTATCAATTTTAAGCTCTAATTCAAGCTGTGTCTGAAAGCCGCCCTCGCCTATCTGATGCACCACCCGGGCAATAATCCATTTGTGATTATCAATCACCGATTTAAAGCCGCTTACCGTGGCGGGCATTTCCGGAAACAGGTCTGCCCGGCCACGCGCCAGCGTGATAGAAAACTCCGCTGCCCCGCGTTGCAGTTTCAGCCACTTTGCCGCTGCCGCCCGTTTTGCCGCTGTCTCGGTTTTAAAGGTCTGACGCATCACAAAAACGTTACCCTCTGCCCCTTCCAGATATTCACCCTCTTTACTGCCTGATTTTTCTTTCTTTTCTTTTTTCGGCTTTTTACTTTTGTGATTCTTCCGCTTCACACTGGTTTCCGGTTTTTTCCCGAAGTTGAGATCCAGCCAGTTCGCCTTTACGCCGGTGTAAGCGTCCCGGTCAGCCACACGGAAGCTGTGCTTATCACCGCTGTCACGGGTGATCACTATTTCCGGTATAGGCTTGCCGCTGGCTGACAGCCCCCGGTTCGGGATGATAAACAGCAGGTTCCCGTTTTTGATAGTGGCAATAGCGCCCAGCATTTCCGCCATGCGTGACAGAAAACTGATATCGCTCTCATTAGTCTGGTCAGCGTGGTCTATTTCAATATCAATCAGTTGTCGGCTGACTGCCGGCGTCAGGTTGTAGCGCCCGGCAATAGCGCTGACCACCTTACCGACAGTGATATCATGCCAGCTGTATTCACGCTTAACGTTGAAGTCCTGCCGGAAATCCGCAGACCGCGCTGTCACAATTAACTGGTCAGGCGGCCCGGAGTGACTCACCTCATCAACGGTGAAAATACCTTTATGCGTCAGTGGTTCACCACGCCAGCCGATAGCGACACTGACCTCAACCCCGCGCGGCGGCAGCTCTATTTTCCCGTCAGTATCATCAATGGTGATTTCCAGCGTGTCAGCCTCAAAGCCCCGGTTGTCCGTCAGTGTCAGTCCCATCATGCGCCCGTTCAGGCTTAACACCTGCTTTCCGCCGATAGTGATATCAAAGGCCGGTTGCTTTACCAGTTCCGGATCAAAATAGTGTTCAAACATGCGCCCCCCTTATGCGGACACTTTCCCACATCGCGCGCGCGTGACTGTACCGCTTTTGCTTGTCACACGGATATCACAAGTGAAAGCGCATGATTTAGCAGGGTTTTATCATGACAATAGCGTTACTTCTTTTTTTGTGAGGCTGAATTATGACTTATCATCACGGCGTGGAAGTCAAAGAGACAACCAAACTCACCACCCTGATCCGCGATATAAACACCTCTGTAATCGGTGTTGTCTGCACGGGTGATGATGCTGATGCGGAACAGTTTCCGCTTGATACCCCCGTACTTGTAACCCGTATCCGATCAGTGCTCGGGAAAGCAGGTAAAACCGGCACCCTGTATAAAACCCTGAAAGCCATTTCTGACCAGTGCAGCCCGAAAGTGATTGTTATCCGCGTGGCAGATGCGGCCAATATCCAGCCCAAAGAGGGCGAGGCGGCCAAAACTCAGGATCAGCTTGTTATCGGCGGTAATGGTGCCGATGGCCGCTATACCGGCCTGTATGCGCTGCTGACGGCAAAAGACAAGACAGACGAGCAACCGCGCATCCTGATTGCTCCGGAACTCGACACAAAGCCTGTGGCGCTGCAAATGGCTGTTTTTGCCGATAAGCTGAGCGCATTCGCTTATGTGTCCGCCAACGGCTGCACCACGATTGCCGAGGCGAAGGAATACCGCAGTGATTTCAGCCAGCGTGAAGTGATGGTGCTTTACCCGGACTGGATCGGCTACAACAGCGAAACCGGTAAAAATGAAATTATTCCTGCGCCTGCGGTAGCTGCCGGATTGCGTGCCCGTATCGACGATGAACAGGGCTGGCACAAATCATTATCCAACGTGCCGGTTAACGGCGTTCTCGGTATGTCTGCGGATGTGTACTGGTCACTACAGGACAAAGACACCGATGCAAACGACCTGAACGAAAAAGGCATTACCACCCTGATAAAAAATATGGGGTTCCGCTTCTGGGGTAACCGGACGTGTGACGAAGAGATTTATGTCTTTGAAGTCTACACCCGCACCGCGCAAATACTGGCAGACATGATCGCCAAAGCCCATTTCTCATACGTTGATAAACCGCTCACCCCGTCTCTGATTAAAGACATTATCGACGGCATTCAGAAGAAAGGGGATCAGCTGGTTACTCAGGGGCGCTTACTCGGCTTCAGCTGCTGGTATGACCCTGCCGACAACCCGTCAACACAGTTACGTGATGGTCACGCGATCATCAAATATAAATACACGCCGGTGCCGCCTCTTGAGCGCCTCGGCCTTGAGCAGACCTTTACCGATGAATATTTTGCGGTATTCAATCAGTTAGGTTCAGGAGCGTAAATTATGGGAATGCCTAAAAAACTCTTTATGTTTGACCTGTTTATTAACGGTCAGACCTACCTTGGACAAGTAGAAGAGGTCACGCCGCCTAAACTGACGATGAAAACCGAAGATTACCAGGGGGGCGGAATGCTCGGTGCCGTGGCGGTCAATCTCGGCTTTGATGCCGGGGCGCTCGACATGGACGTTGCAATGGGTGGCTTAAACATTGAACTCATCAAACAATGGGGCGGTACGATTGACAGCCTGCAATTCCGTTTTGCCGGTTCCTACTATGACGATGCCACCGGAGAGACAACCGCATATGAGATCCAGACACGCGGACGTTTTAACGAACTTGACCAGGGCACAGCAAAAGCCGGGGATAACACCCAGCACAAATACACGCTGAAAAATACCTACTGCAAAATCACTGCTGACGGTCAGGACATTTTCGAGCTGGATTTAATCAACATGAAATGGATCGTTGACGGCGTGGATCGCCTGGCAGAGCACCGCGCCAATATCGGTCATTAATTTTATCCGCAGCGTCACGCCGTGGCGCTGATTACAACGCTTATTCACAGGAACTATCACTATGTCTATTGTTAAATTTAACAGCCCTGTCACTCTGAAAAATGGCAACGTCATTACCGAAGTTACGATTACTGACTCTATGCGGCAGGCCGGAACCCTGCGCGGCCTGAAAATGTGGGATGTCGCCACCGGGGATGTGAATTCTATGATCACCCTGCTCCCGCGCGTGACGCAGCCGCGTCTGTCAGAACAGGAACTTTCCTCAATGCCGGTTGATTGCTTTTCTCAGTTGGTTAACGAGGTGGCGAATTTTTTAGCACCGAGTGCCCCGGACGACGAGACCCGCGAACCGGAAGAATAATCACCGAAATACCCACCACGGATATTGATGACCTGATCGCCGATATCGCCGTGGTGTTCCACTGGCCGCCGTCCGCTTATGACGAAATGACAATTTCAGAATTAATTAAGTGGCACGGCCTTGCGGCGGCACGCACAGGACAGGACGAATGACAGATCGCAATCTCAGCATTCGGGTAGCACTCAACGCCGTCAATAACTTTACCTCACCGGTGAGTGCTGCACAGCGCAGTGCCGCCGGTTTTGCCTCTCAGATAAAAGCCACTCAGAACACTATCAGAAATCTGGCCGGTCAGGCGGCAACGTTTGATCGGTTATCTCAGTCCGTCAGACGCAATACCACGGCTTACGAAGAGGCAAAGGCAAAAGTTCAGGCTCTGCGCGACAGCTACCCGGCATTAAATCAGCGCACCGAAGAACAAAAACGCGCACTGGAACAGGCACGGCTGGCGCGTGACCGCCTCGGTCGTTCTCTCGACAGTGAAAAGCAAAAACTACAGGCTGCGGCGGCGCAGCTGTACCGGCACGGCATATCTGTCCGGAACAGCGATAATGCCACAGCACAAATCACCCGGCGCACCGAAGCCTATAACCGGCAGCTTGAGGCACAACGTCAGCGGCTGGCATCCGTTACCCGGGCACAGGCGCGATACGAAAAAGCCAAACAACTGAGCGGCAAAATGGCAATGGGCGGCGCAGCAGCCGCTGCTGCCGGTGGCGGTGCTCTGTATGCCGCATCCCGCGTCATGGCTCCCGGCCGTGATTTTGATGAAGGCATGTCCGGCGTTCAGGCTCTGACCCGCCTGGATAAAAGCGATCCGCGCCTGAAGATGCTGCGTGACCAGGCGCGGGAACTCGGCGCAAGTACCGCATACACGGCAACCGATGCGGCATCCGGTCAGAAGTTCCTCGCAATGGCAGGTTTCACGCCGGAAGCCATTAAAGCGGCACTGCCCGGTATTTTAAACATGGGTCTGGCCGGAGATATGGATCTCGGTGAGGCTTCTGATATCGGTTCAAACGTTCTGACTCAGTTCAGGATGGATGCTGACCAGATGAACCGCGTCTCTGACGTTCTGACCGCCACCTTTACCCGCAGTAACACCGACTTACGGATGCTCGGCGAAACGATGACTTATGCCGGGCCGGTTGCCGCACAGCTCGGGGTCAGTCTGGAAAGTATGGCCGCGATGGCCGGTACGATGGCCGATAACGGGATCCGCGGCTCAATGGCGGGTACGTCACTGCGTGCCGGTTTATCCCGCCTCGTTGCCCCTGTCGGTAAAGGCCAAAAGGCAATGGAGCAGCTCGGTGTATCGATCAAGGACTCTAACGGCCAGCTGCGGGATGCCGGGGATATCCTGAAGGATGTCGGCAAGGCACTGAAGCAATTCGACCAGGCAAGCCAGATCCGGATCAAAAAGGAGATATTCGGCGAAGAAGCAATGGTCGGCATGGGTGCAGTTATCGACGCAACCGGAAACGGCCGCTATGACGAACTCAAAAAAGCCAACGAAAACAGCGGTGGTGAAGCGGATAAAAACGCCAAGGTCAAAATTGACAACCTGAAAGGGGATTTGAAGCAACTGCAATCCGCCTGGGAAGATCTCGGCATTCAGATGCAGGAAAGCGTTGATTCCCCGCTGCGTAATCTGACGCAAGGTATTACCAATGTCATCAGCGGTATCGGTAACTGGATGAAAACACATCCTGAATTATCCGCAGCGCTGATTAAAGCCGGGCTGATTATCGCCACAGTCACCGCCGCTCTCGGCACACTGGCAGCAGGCGCTGCCGCTGTCATGATGCCGTTTGCAGCGATGCGCCTGAGCCTTTCTCTGTTAACCGGTGGTCAGGGTTTAATGGGGGCGGTTGGTGCATTCGGCAAGTTCTTTAACGTGATAAAACTCGGCGCATCAATGGCATCCGGCGGACTTTCTCTGTTAATGAGCCCTGTCGGTCTTGTCGTTGCTGCAGTAGTCGGCGCGGCATTACTGATCTACAAATACTGGGATCACGTAAAAGCCTTTTTCAGCGGATTCTTTGAAGGTCTGATGACCGCCCTTGCACCGCTCGGCGAAGCATTCAGCGCGGTATTCTCCGGGCTGGCACCGGTTTTTGATGGTATCTGGACGGCGATCAAAAAGGTGTGGGAATGGCTTTCCGAGCTGTTTACGCCGGTTAAAGCCTCTGATGAGGCATTACAGGCCTGTACGTCTGCCGGAAAAATATTCGGTGAAGTTGTTGGTATCGCTATCCGTTCCCTGCTTGCCCCGATTGAGCTTGTTTCTCAGGGGATCGGCTGGATTCTGGAAAAACTCGACATGGCACCAAAAGCCGCCGAGGATGCTGTAAATCAAATCAACAAAATGAAACCTGTTGAACTCTCCGCCGAAGATGTCGCGAAGCTGAAAAGTCAGGGCAGGAAAGTCATGAGCCTGTTTACGCCTAAGTGGAAACTGCCGAAAGGTGCCAGTGATTTTATCGACAGCGCGGGCAAAAAGGTTTCAGACGTTGCCGGTAAAGCCAAGGAGAAATTAACCGGCGCGTGGGATGAAGCCATTAAAGAGGCGGATAAAAAGAACAAACAAAAGGAAGCCACAGAAGCCACCTATGGCACAGGCGTCTATGACCCGACAGCGAAAAAAAGTAAAGACGGTTCCGGCTTCAGCAGCCCGGCAGAGAAAGCGGCGAAAGATCCGAATAAACTCGGTGAAATTGTCTTTAAAAACTTCCCGGCGATTAAAGCTGTCGACGGTCTGTATCAGGATCCGTCTGTGCGTTCTCCGTCAGCCTTTAAGCGTGTACCGGCTCCGGATATTGCCGCGTCAGACTTCACCCCGACAAAAATGGAAATGCCGCGCCCGGCGGCACGGCAGGACATTAAACAGGAAGGCGATAAAATTGAGCTGCATTTTCACGGCGTGGATATGGCAAACGCGAAAAGTATCGCAGCAATGGTACGGCAGGAACTGGAAAAACTGAAACGCTCTCAGGACAGCCGCCGCCGGTCACAACTCACGGATATAGGGTAACTGCTATGATGATGATTTACGGTATGTTTGTTTTTATGCTGGAAACCATACCTTACCAGAACTTACAGCGATCAATGAGCTGGCGCTATGCCAAAAATGACCGTGTCGGCCGTTCCGCGAGCTGGCAGTATATCGGGGCGGGTGAGGATAAAATCACCCTGAACGGTGTGTTGCTGCCGGAAGTAACCGGCGGTGATATCTCACTGGAGCTTTTGCGCACTGCCGCCTATCGCGGACGGCCTTACCCGCTGATTGAGGGCACCGGCATGATCTACGGTATGTACATCATGGACGGCCTGAACGAAGGCCGGGCGGAGTTCTTTTCAGACGGTAAAGCCAGGCGGATAGAGTTCAGTATTTCCCTGGTGAAAGCCAGTGAGGATTTACGGGAGCGGCTGGCTGAGATGGAGTTCAGCGATCTGATGGATATGCTGCCGATATCGTTATAAACACAGCAAGGGGCGAATTAAACGCCCCTTTTTATTTACTGTGGTTTTTGCGGCCAGTCGATATCCGGCGCTGCGGAGGTGTCGATAGCTTCGAGTTCGTCCAAATAGTCAAGCCACGCATTTAACAGCTCCAGCTCGTCTACCTTAATGCGTTTCAGAGCGAGTTTTGTTTGCAGTATCTGGGTTTCGGCGTTGACTTCGGCAATCAGGTATTGCTTTTGTGCTTCTGCTGCCGCGATATCACTCTCCTTTTTTGCTGCTTTATCTGTCACCCACTTTTTGCCGTTCCACTTCGGAAACACCACATCCGGCACACTGGTGGTCACGCCGTCCGGAAGTTCACCGAGTTCTTTAACTTCTGATTCCTGCGCAGTGATAATGTTGTAAATTTTTATACCCCGGTAATCTGCTTTCTGCATCCATTGTTCACCATCAAATACGGGGATATATCCGGGCTTTATTTCTGGTGGCTTGACCGTAGTTGCATGTGCAGGAATAAGCCAGTTATCCTCTACCATAGGGTCAGCATCCGCCAGACTTTCGCTCAGGTATTCTTTTGTTACAGGGTGATAGTTAAATATTTTCATCTAAATTCCTCAGTATTTAATCCAGCCTACAAACGCTATGTTGCGTGGACGAATCTCATCAGCAACTGGGAGTTGACGACTACCGTCGATGGTCAGGGTATTCATGCGGTCTGCCGGTGAAGGGCTTGTTCCTGAGCCATTATCGACCATAGCGCCGTCTGTACCTGATACGGAAAAGACTCCTGCTGTACTGCTGGAAAAAATCCGGGCTGAGTTTGTAGATGTGCGCCCTGACACCATACCGGTAAAGTTACGGGTTGCATCTCCCTGCTTGCTACCTACAGCACGACTATCTCCGGTAAATCGCGGAAATTCATCACGTGTATCGGGGAGGTTAAAGGTTGTGCTTCCGTCACCAGATCCGTAAGTTGTCCCGACCACAGCAAATAAATCCGCGTACATGGTACGGGAAACCGCAGGACCCACGGTTTTCAAAAAACGGCCGATTACCGGTTTGTTGTGTGAGACGAAAATTACCGTGCCGACAGGAACGCAGTTTTCTGTTACCCCTTTCTGACTCATAATCAGTGATGAGGACGTTCCTAAATCATTCGTTACAGAAGTATTGTCAATTTTACCCGACAAAGAAAATACAGACGCTTTCTGGTCAAGTGCCTGGCTTACCGCTTTCTGGCTCATCACATCAGTTGCGGATATTCCGGTAGTTTGTACTACAGCGGATTTATCGAGCTTGCCCGCCACATCAGCAATTCCCGCCTTTTTACCTAACTCAGTTGTCACTAACTGTAATGATGGTACTTTTGCTGTGTCGTTGCCCAGTTGCTGGGCTATATCAGCCTTATCAATTTTTTTAAGCATCTCCAACTTTAAATACGGGTTGGTGACATAATCACCTTTAGGCTGATAGGTTTGTGCGGCTCTGTCCTCTGATGCCTGAATTGCGGCATCAATACTTTTTGTCACATACTCCCGCGTTGCCAGTACCACGGACGGATCAACTTTCAGGGTGACAGCCTGAGTGCTACTGACAATCAGTGCCATCTGGAGAACCTGTGTCCGGCCGGACCCTTCCTGTAAATTTGGCTTGTAGGTTTCCGGAGCGTTACCAATTGCGATCAGACCGCCTTTATCATCATACAGCCCGATTTCACGAATCCACCAACCACCCTCATTTTCCGGGATCACCTGTTCGGCAATGATGATGTTCGGGTTTTTATCGTCTACTGATACCTGATTGACCGCTGCACGGCGGTTTTCATGGATTAACGTTGTTTGTGCCGGGTCCGGAACCGACAGTGTACCGCCGCCGTCGCCAGCCCCCATTGCGGTAATGTTCATCTGCGTACCCAGCGCTACAGCGTTCGCCAGCTGTGCCGCGCCGTAGTTCGTCAGGATAGCGAAATACTTTGCTGTCATGGGTTTACTCTCACTTTATCAATGGTTATCAGTGCCGCACCTGTGTAAGCGGCACTTTCTGTACGGATAGTCTCCGGCATGTACGGGTACACTTTCAGCACGTCACCGGTGTTGACGGTTGCACCACAGTAAATATTGCACTGTGTGCTCAGGTTGATGGACAGACCGAGCAGGTGACGGCTGACGGGCTTTGCGTCGAATATCAGGCGTTCAAGTTCGTAATAGGTTTCTTCGGTGATACCCGTTTCCGATACGCCGACCGTCAGTCGGAATGTCCCGTTACGATCGCCGGTTTTCCACCACTCAGTGATGCGGATCAGATAGCCCAACGGCTCCACGACACGCCGCAGCGCCCCGATGGTGCCTTTATGTTTATGAATGAACATTGACGCTTTGATAACATCCCGCTTTGTCCGCTCCGGCCAGTCAGCACCCCAGCGGTCAACCGACCACGCCCACGCAAGATACGGCAGCAGATGCAGCGGACAGGTATCCGGGTTGATCAGGATTTTTAGCGGCACCGGCACGCGCTCTATCTCAGCGCACGCCCGGGCTGCGGCAATCTCCAGCGGGCTGGAACCGGGCGGCAGCAGGCGGCTACTCATCAGATCCCCCGACCGTCACTGTCAAACCGGTGCAGAATGATGACTCGGTATCGCTTATCACAATATCTTTTGCCGGGCTTTTCAGCTCAACGCGCTGAACCCCTTCAACATGCAGGGCGGCGTAAATAGCCGACAGGCGGATATCACGCCCGATACGGTGCTGCTCTTTCACATACCGCGCTATCCGTTCCCGGGCGGCGGCTTCTATCGGTTCGGCTTCCGGTGCCGGGAAAAGATAAAGCACCGCGTCAATGGCGTAACGGACAATCTCAACGGACTGCACAGTAACGCGGTCAGCCACCGGGCGCACATTTTCATCATTCAGTGCCTTATCAACGATGGTCAGCAGTTCCGGCGGTGCGGTGCCGTCACCCTCGCGGGACAGCACACTGACGGTCACACAGGCCGGTTCCGGGCTGATTGCCGAGGCATCCGCGACCAGACCGGAGGCGCTGCGGGCATGAAAAACATACGCGCCGACAGGCCCGGCAACACTCATTCCCTCAAATGCCTCCGGAATACGCATCCGGAAATCAGCATCGGATTCATAAACGGCCGACAGTGGCGGGATCACGGTGTCGTCAGCCTCCCGGATAACCAGCCGTGGCACGTTGTTGTTCGCGCCCAGCTGATCCAAATCTGCCCCGTAAGCATAAGCCACCATACAGGCGCGGGCGGCTTCATTGACCCGCTGGCGCAGCAGTAATTCCCGGTAGGCGCTTTCCTCTAACAACTTGGTCAGCGGCTCGGATTCCAGTTGCAGCACACGGGCGGCAGGCTCCCGCAGTTCTTCCGGCAGCGCTGCCAGCAATGCAGCTTTGCGATCAGCGAAAATCTGTTCGAAATCTAACGTTTCGATCACGTCCGGCGGCGGTAACTGGCTGATGTCGATAGTTGGCATGATTACCCCCGGGGAATTTCTGCCGTAAAAGGCTGGTTATCGGTTTTTGTGCCCTGAAAATACAGGGTCGGTACATTGTTTTCGTCCGGCTTTACCTCAATACGTTGCAGGCTGATACGCGGCTCCCAGCGCATCAATGCCATATAGCAGGCGCTCATGACTTTCAGACGCGTTACCTTATTGTCCGGTTCATCAATCAGCTCTGACAGTAACGAACCGTATTCACGGCGCATAACGCGGGAACCGATAGGCGTGTGCAGAATGTCGTACATGCTCTGCGTAATATGCGCATCGTCACTGATGGTCATACCCGTTTGTCTGTCAAATCCGCTGTATGTCATTTTATTCCGTCCGTCCAACTGCCGCCGCGTTCTACGCCGCCGTGACTATGGTTGTCAACCACGACACCGTTTGATGAAAACTTACCGTCCTTATGTGTAATATTTCCGGTCATTTCACCGCCTTTTTCCACATTCAGCGTGGCGCACGTCAGGTTGTCTGAGCACACCACTTTCGGGGTATTAAAATTAATCTGCGTGCTGGCCGTCACTGTCACTTCCGGGGCGGTGGCATCAATTTTTTGCACGGCGTTCACCGTGGCTTTCTGAATGCCGGTCACCGTTAATTCACCGGTTTCCGGCTCGTATTCGATAACGGCACCGTCACTGAATGTTTTGTGCATAGCCTGCGCGCTGTGGCTCGGTGCCCCGTTTGCATCGCTGTACAGCGAACACAGCACAAAGGCCGTGGTTAATTCACCATTCACAGCGCCGATAATGACCTGCTCACCGGCAACCGGTGCCCACCATGAGCGCCCCGCCCCGGCACGGTCAGCACCCCAGCGGATCCAGTCGGTGAGAATGTCCCCGGCTCTGACCCGGCAGACCATTTTTTCAGTGTCCACGGCTTCAACCACACCAACGCGTAACAGGTTGGAAATAAGGCGTTCCAGTTCATTCAGTGTCATCGTGAGTTCACCAAATCCTGATAAATAAGTTCCAGCAGCCCGGCGCGTTCGTACTGCGACAGGCCGAGTAATTCGCGTTTCGGGTACTGCGTCCGCGCCAGCTCGTTAACGGCACCGGTGAGGCCGTACTGATGCTGCCGGGCAATGGCGGCGGCTTTACCCTGAAACCCGACAACGGCGGCATCCGGAAAAGCCTGTGCCCGCAAAAACCGGGCAGTACGCAGCCGCTTAAACATCGGATCCGCGCGCTTTGTGCTGCGGCGTGTTTCTGACAGGTCGATGGACAGAAAGCGTTCAATATCCTTCCGCATGAATGACCGTACCGCACCGCGCTCTTCGTCATAGCCGGTAATCATCCTGCCGTTGCGCCCTTTGGTGTTACGCCAGCCCCGCAGGCGGCGGACTTCACCCTTATACAGAAATTCAACACCCTGCTTTGATCGCAGAACCCGTGTTTTTCGTTCCCGGTAAGGTGAGCCGTCCGCATTTTGCTGACTGCGGATCCGTTTCTGCTGTTCTGCCCGGATAGCCTTTGCCAGTTTTGCCGACAACCGGCGGCGGTATGCCGGGCTTGTCGTTGACAGCAGCCGCGATAATTCGGCATCCAGCTGTGAAAACAACGCGGTTTCGTTACTCACGCTACCCCCTTACACCTGACGCGGTTTAAATTCCGGCTCAGGCAGATGTGTTACGGTTTCTTCTCCGTCTCTGCCCTCAACAACAACACGCTCGGTAACGGGCAGCACAATCAGAATGTCGGCGGTGTCGTTGCCCAGAATGTCAGCATCAAAACGGATCCCGCCCTCGCGTTTGTCCGGGTTAAATATCAGCGCCGGCTGTTGCTCCCGCACCCACTTCAGCACCGGCAGCATCAAATCATCCAGGGAGTTCGGGTAATCCATTGCCAGCAGATTCAGCTTGTAGCTGTACATGAAGGAATTTCCCGGTCTGCCGGTGGCAATAAGGTTTCCCTCTGAGGCGTAGACCTCCAGTGATTCCGGATTCTGCTGAAAACGCGGCTCCCGCGCTGTCAGAAATTCCCGCAGTAACTTCGGTTTCAGCATCATTGCCCCCTGTAGTGGTTAATCGCACTGACACAGCGCTTTTCAAGGCTTTTACGGTCAGTACCGCAACTGTTATCTGTCAGCAGACAGACCGACGAAATCAGAAACACAGCCAGAAAAATCAGGGTGCCAATGACATAACAAACTGTTTTCATGGTGATACCCTGCACTGTTTTTCTAACTCCCTGACCCGGGATTGCAGATAATCTAATTTTGCCTGGTCACTGATGATTCCGGCTCTGATATCGAAAACAGTTCGTTCAGCTTTTTCAGTGAGTCGGATTTCGGCTCCATCGCCCACGCTGCTGCCGCCGGTATTTCTGCCTGCTGACAATTCACAGGTGGCAAGGTCGGCACCGGTGAGCCGCAGCCGGCGAGCACCATCACGAACGGCATTACGCAGATGATTATTTTCCTCAAGCGCATCTTTCAGTTTTCCTGTGTGTCTGGTGTCCAGTTCTGCGGCTTTACGCTGTGCTGTCCGCATCCGTTCCGCTGCCGCATCACTTTGCTGTTTCGCTGCCAGCGTCAGCGCGTTTAATGTGGTCTGGTGTGTGGTGGTCAGTACGGCGATTTTCCTGTCGTAGTACCATTTCCCGCCGACCGTCAGCAGTAACAGACCAACAATGGCACAGTTCGAAAAGCCGCTTTTATTCATCGTCCAGACCCCAGCACGCAAGCGCAGCCTCCTGTTCCCGGCGCAGCACCTGACCGTAACATCCGTTTTTCTGCCCTTTGGTATTCCGGCAGTCTTTGCCGCCGTCATAGACCCAGCGCTTTATTTCCTGACAGGCACCGCGTTTATCACCGGCATTCAGTTTTTTATAAAATGTGGATGTGAAACATTTCCCCGGGCCGATGTTATACGGGCAAAAACTGGCAATACCGGCAATCTGTGCATCATTCAGCGGCACATGCACATTACGCAGCACCCACTGCACCGCCTTTTCAGCCTCGGTACGGTTCACTTTGGCGCACTGCTCCGCTGTCAGTGTCATACCGCGCTTTACCGGCTTGCCGTCAATCCGGGTCACGCCACGGCAGATAGTCCAGATACCGCCGCCGTCCTGATACGCGGTCAGCAAATTACCTTCTTTCTCATCCAGAAACTGATCGACAATGGCTGTCGCTCCGGCACCCCCCAGCAACAAACCGATCATTACTTTGCTGAATACATTCAGGTTATTCTGTTGCATCACAATTCCTGTTTCGGTGCGGTAATAAAATCTTTTGCGGATCCGCTGCTGATACCCTGCTGTTTCAGGATTTCCACATAATCCGCCCATATCGCCGTCCGCTGCTGTTGCGAGCGCCGGTTAAGCAGGTAATTCAGCACGCCGAGCGCAATACTGAAGGCCAGCCCGATTAAAAAACCCATTTCATACAAAGAAAGCCCGGAGAAAAACGCGCCAATCGTGGCGAAAAAATAGGTAAGTCTGCTGTGTAATTCGTCCATCCCTAATCCCACAATTGAACGGTATCTTTCTGTTTAGGTTCGGTGATATCCGGCATTTCCACCCACTGCCCCGGATGTAAAACGGTTGCCAGACACAGACCCGGATTCGCATCAAGCACCTGCGTGACGACTCCCTGCGTGCGCCGGTAGTGCCGGTAACAGAGTAAATCCACGGTATCGCCCTGCTGTGCCTGTACTTTCATTACGCCAGCTCCGCCACCATGCGCCGCAGCCCCATCAGATCACGGACGGCGTTCTGTCCGTCACGGCGCAGATCATCAATCTGCGTGCTCAGGGCTTCCGCGTGTTTTTCACCTTCGCGGGTTGTGTCGATATCACGATAATTTTCAATCAGATATGACTTTGTGAAGCTGTAAACCGCCTGGCGGTATAAAAATAAATGCCGGGTTTCGTCGTTGGCCGGTGTTGACGGCACATCACCCAGCGTTTCCGCTGTCTGCACTGCCTGCCATTCTTTCAGAAGGTCGTTGACATACAGGGCGGCACTGGTCGCAGCGTGCTTCAGTCTCGCGGTGGTAACCGTGCCGTTAACCCGCATAGCCCAGCGCAGATCAGACAGTGTGATATCCGGGTAAAACGGGATGGTTGTCACCACAACGCCCTTGTCACTGATATCTGTCGTTTCATCGGTCGGCGCAACGGCCTTGGGTGCGACTAATCCGCTCATGGGATCACCTCGGTAAAAAAAACGGCGGTGGACGATGAGGACGCAGTCATTAACCCCGCCTCATCGTGCCGCCGTGGCACACGGGGGTGCATTCGGTTATGACGCGGCTTTTTTCCGCGCCGTGGTTGGCTTTTTAGTGCTGCCCGGCTTTGGTTTTGTGCCGGTATTTTTCGCCGGGGTATTTTTCGCCGGTTTCTTTTCAGGTTCCGGCGCAGCGTCCTGTTTACTGTCGTCCGCTTTTTTCAGCTCCCGTTGCAGCAGTTCAATATCCCGTTTCACACCGGATTTACTGTGCAGCAGCAGCGCACGCTGTAACAGCTCAAGCGCACGGGCTTTATCTTCCTGCTGCTCACTCAGGCGCAGCGTGTACGCCAGCGCTTTACAGAGTTTTGCCTGTACTTCGTTCGGTACATCATGGTACTCAGTCAGTGTTCTGATGCGTTCCAGTACCGGCAGCGGGATCAGCTGGTCAGCACCGACACCGGCAGAAAACAGGGTCAGCGCTTTATCGCAGATTTCATCAATCACCATCACCGCCGGTGTGCGGTTGTAGCGTTCCGGCAGCGGTAAATTGTGTGCCAGCACATAACCGGCCATATCAAGCGCCCGGTCATAGTTTCCGCAATCAATTTGCCAGACCAGAACGGTCGTAAAAACCTCATCCGCCTGTCCGGTATTGGCCGCAATAACGCCGTCAATCCACGGCTCATACTGATCCAGCACCGTTTTCTTATATTCAATCTTGAACTCAGTGCCCTGAATATCGCTCAGGCGCGACTGATCGTGACGCAGACGGTGCAGGATCTGCTCGTATGCCGTCATGTTTACGGTTGTTTGTTCGCTGCCCCGGCGCTCTGCCATGACTCTTTGCCAGTGTTCCTGGGCAGGTGTTAACTGTTGCATTGCATATCCCCCGATAAACACCGGTGCCCGGCGGCACCGGCTGTGACAATGTTATTCGCCGCTGCTCTCAGCTTCGGCGTAAGTGATACCTTCAATCAGGCAGGCGAGGCCGTAATCTTCCACGGCGTAACCGTCATTACTCTGTGCATAGGTGGCAATACGGTTATATTCCGGCTCATTTTTAATGAAGCGGTTTAACTTGCCTTTCTGCCAGTAAATGGACAGGTTTTTCATGGTGGTGATTAACACCGCACCGTCCGGGAAATACGGCACCTGAACAGACGGAATGCCGCCTACGCTGCTGAGTTTCATCAGCTCGTTACCGGCCATCAGTTCCATATTCGGATTTTGCTGGCTGTGCTGATTGATGATTTTGAAGTTTTTCTGTGTGACCAGCTGACGGCCGACAATCGCCACCAATCCGGCAGCGTTGCGGTGCCACGGATCGATCAGGTTATTTACCGCGTCATACACAACGGCATCAATATTGGCGTAACTGCCTTTTTTGATGATTTTCCCGTCCTCATCGCGCGAAGTCAGCGTGATATTTTTCATCACACGCTGCGGTGCCCGTTCACGCACAAGCTGTAACCAGCCGATATTGACATCCTGAAGTAACGGGTTTTTCTGACGATCTGATTTCGCCGCACACTTAACCCCGTTAAAACCAATCATCAGGCGGTCAAGTCCTTCACGCTGGATAATCTGCTGATTAATCAGGCTCTGAAACTGAGGGTGCCCCGCCCAGGCGTCGAGCTGGGTATACGGGATCATTGTGTCAAAGTTGGTTTGCGCACATTTGAATGTGTTTTCTTCCATCCCGAAAGCCTGTGCAGGCTCGCGGCGGTCTGTGGTTGACGTATTACGGCTGGCAATTGGCTGACTGGAAGCGACCAGAATCGTTGACCCTTCTTGTTCAGTCACACCGAATGAGTTGATTTCTTTCAGGAAAGGGCTGCTTTCCATCACGGCCTTTTCAATCTTCTGCTGCACTGACGGATCAACAGAAAATTGCAGTGATTTACCGTCACGGACGGCATGGTTTAAACGCGCCTGATTGTCCAGGTAGGACAGATACGCTTTATTTGCTTCAGGTGTTAATGACATATCAGTTTTTCCTTAAAATTCAGACTGAACGTAACCGCCGTTACCGGTGGAAAGCTGGCGCTGTTCGTTATCCGCGTCAGTGCCGCCGAGCTGCGTTTTCAGGGCGGATAATTCCTGTTTCAGGGTCGCCACTTCACCTGACAGCGTTTCTTTTTCGGCAGTCAGTTTCTGCATGGCCGTTAACGCCTCTGCACAGGTTTTCGCGGTCAGGCTGATACCTTCCTGTAACGCGGCAATGTCGTGATTACTGTTTTCACGCTGGATCCCGAGCACTTTTTTCAGTCCGGTAAGGAATTCAGCTGCCAGTGATTTCTGCTCTGCCTGCTGCTTTTCTGCTGCGCTCATCTTCACGACAGTTTCCAGTGATGCGGTATAGGTATTTTTCGCATCTTCCGGCAGGCCGCGCTCACGGTTACTCAGGGTGATAACCTGCGTGCCGAATGCCGCCGGGGTATCAGTCAGCGCAACACCGGTCAGATAGGCACCTTTTGCCGCGTCATTCGGGCAATCCGGTAAAAATTCGATACTGGAAAAAATCTTCTGGCCGCTTTCGTTCAGGGCGATTAATGGTGCGTCTTTGACCGGGTCAATAGTGGCGGAGATTTCCAGCGCCAGTTTTCCTTTTAACGGCCCGTCCTGTAACTCAAATGCACTGACGGAATCGACCATAGAAAAATGACGCCATGTACTGTCAGGTAACACGCTGGTGATGTGTTCCAGATTGATACGCGCGGCGTACAGCTTCGTGCTGTAGTTGTCAGCCATCTGCTGAATCTGGTCACGCGAGACAGCAAAGCCGTTTAACGTGCCGCCCTCGGTGCAGACGATGACCTGTAGTTTTTTATTGTCTTCTGGCATGGGTTTTCACTCCGGAGATAACGACAATTCTGTGTGTCTGTATCTTCGCAAGTGCTTGTTTCCGGTTCAAAACCTTTGCCTTGTGACATCGGTGTGACAAGTGAAACCCGTGGAGGTGCACGCGCGCGATGTGGGAAAGTTGACGCATGATAACTGACTCTCAGCGCGATCCGCGGTCGGAAGCGAAAAGCCTGTACTGGCAGGCGTACAGTATTTCACAGATAGCGTCACACCTCAGTGTGAGCGCCAACACGCTTTATTCGTGGCGCAGACGGGATAAGTGGGATGAAACCCATCCTGTACAGCGCGTCAGTGATGAAATTCACGTCCGCATTCTGCGCATTCTCAATAAAAAAGATCTGACCGCACACGATTTTAAAGTGATGGATTTTCTCGGCCGTCAGATGGCGCGGCTGAACAAAGAAAGCGATAAGCAGGAGAAAGAGAAGAAGCCGAAAACACCGAAAAACCACTTTACCGAAGAGCAGATTGAACAACTCCGGCAGCTGGCACTTGAACCGCTGTTTGAACATCAGAAGAAGTGGTTTAAGCAGAAAAACCGCCGTAACCGCATGATTTTAAAATCACGGCAAATAGGCGCAACCTGGTATTTTGCCCGTGAGGCACTGCTGCACGCACTGGAAACCGGCAATAACCAAATATTCCTGTCAGCCAGCCGGGCACAGGCGCATCAGTTTAAAGGCTTCATTATCGCCCTCGCGCGGCTCGTCGGCGTGGAGCTGAAAGGCGGGGATAAAATTATTTTGTCCACCGGAACAACATTCTATTTTCTCGGTACCGCTGCGGCATCCGCGCAGTCTTATACCGGCGATCTCTATTTTGATGAATTTTTTTGGGTGGCTAACTTCGCCGAACTTCGCAAAGTGGCGGCGGCTATGGCCTCACAGGTCGGATTACGCCGGACTTATTTCTCTACCCCGTCATCTGAAGAACATGAGGCTTATCCGTTCTGGACAGGAGACTTTTTCAATGAATCCCGGCCTGAATCCAAAAAAATCAGCATTGATACCACACACAAAATCCTGAAAAACGGTGTGTTGTGCGGGGACAATATCTGGCGGCAGATTGTCACTATCCATGATGCGATTAACAGCGGGTTTGACCTGATATCACTGGCGGATATCGAAAGTGAAAACACCCCTGACGATCTCGAAAACCTCTATAACTGTAAGTTTGTCAAAGCCGGTGAACGGGCATTCGACTATAACGCCCTTATTTACCGTGGTGTTGATGGTTATAACCGTGATGTCTGGCCGGACTGGAAGCCTTACGCCGACAGGCCGCTCGGTAATAAGCCGGTGCGCATCGGTGCCGACCCGACCGGCACCGGCGGCAATGGCGACGGCCTCGGCCTCGCTGTGCTCGCCCCGCCTGCCGTTCCCGGCGGGAAATGGCGTGTTGTCGAGGCGCTGCGCTTCCGTGGCATGGCTTTTGAAAAACAGGCCGAGGAAATCAAAAAACTGACACTGCGCTACAACGTGCAGGGGATCAACATTGATATTACCGGTGGTACCGGCGAGGCCGTGTATGAGCTGGTGAAAAAATTCTACCCGGCAGTACAGGGCATCCGTTATACCCCGCAGGTCAAGCGGATGATGGTGCTTAAAGCGCAGATGCTTATCCGTAACGGGCGCATTGAATATGATGCCGGGGCATCACAGATCCCGTCTTCTTTCATGACTATCAAAAAAGTCATCACACAGGGCGGCATTGTCACCTATGCGTCAGACCGTACACGCGGCGTTGATCACGGGGATATTGCCTGGTCTGTTATGAACGTTTTATACGCTGAACCTATCGGCAGTGAATCCGCAGACAGCGGATCCTGCGTATCGGAATTTTAACCATGAAAAAAAAGAAAACACTTCCCGTCACCAACAAAGCAGAGTTACCCGCTGACAAGCAGTGTGCTGCATTCACTTTTGATAATCCTGTGCCGGTCACCGGTGCTTATGACCTGCTCGACTGCATGGAGTGCGCGAAAAATGATAAATGGTATGAAACACCGCTGGACTTCTACAGCATCGCCCGCGCATTCCGTTCAGCAGTACACCATGAATCACCGCTGCTGTTTAAGCGCAACGTTATCATGAGCTGTTTTATCCCGCATAAATCCCTGTCCTATCAGGAAATGAACGCCTATGTTCTTGATTATCTTGTATTCGGAAATGCATATTTTGAGCGCCGCCGTAACATGCTCGGCGGGCTGCTGCAACTGAAACGATCACCGGCGAAATACACCCGGCGCGGGATTGACCCGGGCACCTATTATTTCGTTCAGACATGGAAAGATGCACATGAATTTAAGCGCGGCGATGTTTTCCATCTGATCAACCCGGATATTAACCAGGAGATTTACGGGCTGCCGGAATATCTGGCCGGGCTGATATCCGCCAAACTCAATAAATCGGCTACCACATTCCGGGTTAACTACTATGAGAACGGCTCACACGCCGGGGTGATTGTTTATCTCAATGATGCACTGGCCGACCCGAACGGCGTTGAGGATCTGAAAGGTGCATTGCAGAAATCACGCCGTGACGGGGCTTTCAAGAACCTGTTTGTTTATTCGGCCAACGGGAAAAAAGACGGTATTCAGATCCTGCCGTTCAGCCAGATTGCGGCCAAAGATGAATTTATGAACGTGAAAGATGCTACCCGTGATGATTTGCTTGCTATGCACCGTGTGCCGCCGCAGCTGATGGGTATCGTGCCGACCGGCGCGGGCAGCTTCGGGGATGTGGAAAAGGCGGCGAAAGTTTTTTCTATCAATGAGCTGATGCCAATCATGCAGAGCCTGAAATCCGTAAATGACTGGGTCGGTGAAGAGGTAGTGCGCTTCAATGAGTACGCCCTGCTTGAAGCCCTCGGCGCAAAATAAATAATCACCCCACATCAGGCGCAGCGTAACCAATCACACGCTGCGCTGACCATCATTGACACCTTGCCTTTGTTTTCACCTGCCACGCTCGCACTCCCTGTAAAACAGGCGCAGAAATGCGCCTTTTTCATGTGCCGGACACACGGAAAAAGAGCGGCACCCTATCCCCCTCAGCGCGCGATTGCTCCCCCGCCTCGCCCGCACACAAAAGGTGTACTTTTTTGTGCAGGTTTTACCACCGGGGCAACGCGCAGCCCGTCAGGGCTTGCGCGGTATTTTACGTGAACCGGAAATTGTGCAGGAGTGTGCGGATTTGTGCGGTGATTTTTGGTAAGAAAAAACCCGCGATTTTGCGGGCTTTGTCTCTTCAGCGTATTGGCTTTACTTTTGACTCATTGATTAATTTGTCTATGTCGTAACGTTCTAAATCTTCACCCCGGAACACGCCGATATAGTAGTGTTTACCGTTCATATGCCGCCATTCATGCACCTCGTAAAAAAATGAATCTTCCCACACCGGCTCTGTTACTGAACAGATTTCACTGACTGTCCGCTGTGGCTTTGGTTTTTCCATTAATTCAATACTATATCTACGTTCCGACATCACCACTTCAGAATGATACTCTCCGCCTATCATGAGATGTTCGTAAAATTCTGTTGCCATTCACGCCCCCTTAGTATTCGCCTAGATTAGCATCATTTATTGGCGATCCCAGATAATAAAAAATTCTCTTTGCCCGGCGTTATGCTTCCGCATCAACTTCATTAAGTGCAACCATAATTGCCAGGCGCTCCGCTGACGGTAGGGCGGCATATTTTGCACGCCAACGCTCAACCTTTCGCTTTATTCTGGTGCGGTCGTTGTAATCTTTCCCGGCGAACGTATGGCAATACGCCTTACCCCCCTGATAGTTCATCCATATTTTTTCTGTCCGCACACCGCCGCGTGTCATAGCCTGAAACTCTTTGCTTCGCCAGTCCGGCAACCGCTCATCATAAAACTGTGACGGATAGCCTGACAAAATGACAGAAACATTATCCGGCAGGCTGACCAGGCAGGACAAAAGCCGCTCATGATCTGCAACCGTATACTCATAGCGATAACGCGCATTACTGGTGCGTGTTTCAGGCAGATACGGCGGATCGGCATAAATCAGAACACGGCCGGCACCGGCAAAGTCGAACATATTCAGATAATCAACCGCATCACGGTTTATCAGACTTACATTGGATAGCTGGTGCGTAAAGCAAAATTTTTCAGCGCTTCTGTATCAATATCAATACCTATATTGCGGCGAGTTGGCGGTTTACGCAGCATTATCGCACCGCCACCAAGGTGAGTTTCAATATAGACATCATGAGGAGGCATTTCAGCAATAATTTTCTGATATACCCCGCTCGCTGCTTTACTTCCAAGATAGCTCATAACACCCTCGCTCTCAGCTGGCACTGTTACTTTTGTCACTACTGCAGCAATATGGCCAGCACTGTCAAAACTGACCGTGTATGCCGGTATCGGGTACCACAAAGTTAAATATGACAGTGCCGGCCAATTGGTACCGCACTGTTATTTACAGCAGCTCACACTGTTACTTCCGGCGGTGCTGCAGCTAACCTCGCTTTAATTTCTCAACCCGCGCCAATATTGACGCCGCTTTCTGTTCCCGCTTCGCTTCTTTTTTCTGTAACTCCGCTGCAACTACCTGCTGCCGCTTTTTGCGGGCGGCAGCAGTCCGTATCACCCTGATCACGCCGTTTTCAAGGTAATAATGTTCATCACGTAAAATCAGTGGTTTTCCTGCCAGTAACTGCCGTGCCAGTGCTTCCGGCGGCGTAGTGATACCCGTCAGATGAAGTAATTCATCCAACTGGTCTGTTAATTTGGTAATTTCTGGTGTCACCGGCGGTGAACCCGGCACACAAACCGGCGGTTTCGGTTCACTCAATGGCTGTTTTCTGCGGCCATTGTCCAGACATCTCCCGTTCAGTGAGATGAAGTAACGTTCTGACCCGATTTCAATACTACCGTCTGCGGCCAGTTTTTCTATCTGCTCCGGCGACAAATCTGCATTTACTGATGAAATACCGTCAGTAATTACGCGCAATACCTTTTTACTCAGCTGTTTTTTCTTACGTTTTTTAATTGGTTGCGAGTTATCGCCACTCTCTGAAACGCTTTCTTTCCCAACCGTAAACACACACTGAGCCGTTGGCACCGTTCTGTTAATTTCTCTCCCGTTTTTGTTTAAAATTTCAGCTAACGGAGAGTTATTGACAGAACTCCTAGGGGCGGCAAAGCCGCCAAGAAAAACCAAAGCCCCCTTGTCTGTGGTATCTGTTCCCTGTTCTTCAGCTTCTGTGCTGCCTGATTTTGTAGGAACAATTTTCCATTTTTTGGATCGGGTGCAGACTGTTGACGCTTCACCCACAATTCTGGAATAGATGCCGTAAATGCGTTCGACTATCTCGCCGTAGGCGTTTGGTTCGTCTTTGTCTTCATATCTGATGCCGATGACATAGTTTTCACGCGGGGTCAGCACGCCGCCCATCAGATCAACAAATGACGCCCAGCAGCCCACATCAGCGGCGGCGAGAATGTTATCCATTGCCTTATCCGCCAACAGGGGTTTTTTAGGGTCGTATTGATTGTTCTGTATCAGGATTGATACAAGCTGATTATTCAGTTTGCGCAGTTCGCGCCATACAGTAACCGGCGGCTGCCCGATGGGCTGATACTGACGGATGCGGTACCGGCTCGCCCATGCAGTCGCAAATTTAGCGGTGTCTTTCAGCGGCTTCCCGGTTTCGTCATCAATTTCACCGTCGAGCGCGTAACCGTCGATATTTTTGGAAATGTATTTAGCGATATAGGCCGTTGCACTGCCTTTGCGTGGATCCATACGCTTAACGTTGAAACGGGCGCGGGCATCCGGCACTAACTCCTCTTTATCCATTTTTGTTGCGTAGGTGTGGATGATGCGGGTGATCTCTTTTCTTTCTTCCGGGCGCATAAACAACAGTAAATGCCAGTGTGGCGTAGAATCGTGATGCGGCTCCGCCACGCGGAACCCGTACACACGCAGCCCCCTGCGGCCGAGTTTTGAACCGATATTCGCCCACAATTTGGATAAATAACGCTGCGCTTCCGGCGGTCGAGTATGATCCCACTTATCATTCATACGGCCTTTATGATTGGTGGCGTGATACCGTGACGGACAGGTGATCGTATAAAATACGCCAACATCCCCGCGTTCCTGTGCCACAAATTCAACACCCTGCATTCTGGTCATCAGCTCATAGCGGCGGTTTGTCGGGTTACTGACGCTGCCGAGTACCATCGCCTGAAGTGAGGCGCGTTTGCCGTCTTCATCTTCCAGCTCATGATTGCGGAAAAATTCACTGTTGCGCTGCCGCTGCTCAGTAAATTCTTTCATCCCGTCCTGACTGATATACGGATGTGCCTTTCTGTGAACCTGATTACTCGCACGGAATAAATCTTCGCGCCAGTCGCAGCGCAGCCGCCATAACTGACGCTCCCACCAGTCCGCACTGACCATTCTTGCTATTTCACTGAATGCAGGATCAACCGCCGGCAGTTTGTCACGTCCGTACCGGTCTTTTTTCGGCTTCAGCGCCTGCCATCCCGGCACGTTCACACGAAGAGAAAACACCTCAGCCGCAAGCATCCGGTACACGTCAATGACATCTTTTTCTGATACGTTATCCATTCCGCCGAGGCGTTCTGTCTCAGCATCAAGCATCTCAGCGACACGGGCGGCGATTTCATTCGCGAGGGTTTTAATGCGCGGTTTATCCATGCCCGGCAGATGCGGATACAGATTCTGATAGTAAGCTGACAGAAGTTTATAAGGCCGGACTGTGTGATGTTTTCGTGTTTCTGTCAGACGCAATAAGGCTTGCTTAACGGTTTTCGTTAAGAAAGCATCACTGTGTTTTTGTGCGCGGCTGCGTTTCAGCCAGGAGAGCCGCCGTTCATACCATGCACGGATAAAGTAAGGCTCTTTCTGTAATCTGGCTTCTATCGTTTCCGGGCTTTTAACCCACCCGTTACACTCTTCTTTCCATTCTTTTTTTGCCTGCTCAACCACATTTTTAATGTGATCTTCCAGTGCCTCTGACCGGATATGCTGCGATACATACGCCTGCATTTCTGCCGGATCTGACAACTGGCGTTCTTTATAGATACGGGCCAGATAGTCGTTGGTATTTTTGTTATACGTGAAAATCGGCATCGGTTCCCCGGTGCCGATATATTCCCACTTGTCGCCGTTGACATAGGCGTAATCGATGGGTGTTAGCTGCTCCATCAGCAGCCACCCAGCACAGCAATAATTTCAGGTGCTTTCTTCCGGTTGCCGTTGCCAGCAATGGTACGCGGCGCTTGTATTTCGTGGATGGTGAAGCCTAAATCCGCATAAAGCTCTTTTGCATCCAGCGAGTTTGACACTGTGACCGGGTTGCCCTGAATATCATTCAAATCTTTCAGGGCAAAGGCCAGCGCCTCATTATCGCTATCCGTGAATCCGTTAGCGTGATATT
The DNA here is from genome assembly GCF_000633515.1 of Morganella morganii H1r. GTDB lineage: Bacteria > Pseudomonadota > Gammaproteobacteria > Enterobacterales > Enterobacteriaceae > Morganella > Morganella morganii_B. Next base: position 84,541 of record NZ_AYMP01000005.1, read on the forward strand.
GAGTGAAATTTTTTCCCATGTACGGGGGATCGCAATACACACCGTCACCAAAATCGACCAGTGATAATGTGTCCTGCCATGGCAGACAGGTTATCTCCGAATTACCGGCTTTTTCTGCGAAAGCGACTATTTCTTTTTCAGGGAAATAAGGTTTTTTATAGTGACCGAACGGAACGTTAAAACCTGTTTTCTGACTGTACCGGCAGAGTCCGTTATAGCAATAACGATTTAAGTAAAGGAATAAACCGGCTCTGTCTACATGCCTCAGCTCTGCTGTATTGAATATGTCGCGAGCCTTATAATAATGAACTGATTCATCATCTTTATCGTCAAAGAACCCTTTTATCTCATTAATAAACAGATAAACCGGAACCGAGGTTATTTCTTTATATAAATTAATTAAATCCTTATTAACATCTGCAATTAAATACTGCTCATAATCAGTATTCATCATAACAGCACAGGAACCGGCGAACGGTTCAACAAGGCGTTTTGTTTTTGGCAGGTGCGGGCGCAGCTGTTCCATGATGCCGACTTTTGAACCCGCCCATTTGAGGATTGTTTTATTCATGGTGAGATAACTCCGCCCCGGTAATATAAAATGAAAACATCACAAAAGTAGGCATTCCCGGATAAGTGAATTCTCCGTATACATCATTAACAACAACTACAGATGTAATAAAACAGGTAATGACATTTCCGGTTACCCCGCACTCATGCGCTGCCGGGAGGTTGGTATTCTCATGACAACTACAGCGTTTTATTTCGATAAGCTTAACCAAATCGCCAACATTAAATCTTCGGTCTACATCACGCCGGAATTCCGCTGTTTTCAAACCAAGTCTGACTTCGTTGAAATATTCACTCCATATTTTCAGTTCATGAATTGCCATTTCACACGCTCCGGTAATGTTTGTTTTTTAGTTCATCAATTGCCTGACAATCAATGCACATGGTGCAACCGATCACAGCGCGGCGGCGTGGCTCAGGGATTGACTTACCGCACCCCTCACATTCAAACACCGATACTCCGGCAACAGTAATGCGGGCAGCGGCGATCTGACTTTCAAGCACAAGTGCGGCGTGATCATTGGCGCGGTCGATTGCGTCAGACATGGTTCAGCTCTCCCGCTTCGTTTTCGATACGGTCAGCTTCACCATTGAGCAGGTTATAGATTTCTGGTGGCGTCATTTTTTGACTTAACGCTTTATGGGAAATGGTTCGCAAACGACCGGCAAACCCGTCAAACAAGGTTTTGCGTTCGTCTTCGCGGTTGGCTTTGATGTTTTCAGCTACAGGGGTGAATATTGGATCCGGAAATGATTTCATTTTAAAGCCTCATTATTCAGGTAATAAAAAGCCCTGACCGATTAAGGTCATTATTTATCTTTTAGTTATTTACTTAATTGCTAAGTCTGTCGGAAATATTGATGTTACCGCCTTTATCTGGTTAATTGCCTCAATAAACCTCATTTGTTCATCATGTGTTAATTTTTCAAAATTAAAACTATGCTTTTCTTTTTCTATTTCCGCTAAAAAGAAAATCATACTCAAAACCCGGTTGTTATTTCTGACTTTATTATTACTCTGTAATCGCAATTCCTTCATAAAGTCATTCATACCCGTATTCAGCGGTTTTTCCTGACAATCTAATAACCGTGCCCGCATTCTCGCGGAGGTATTCAGTCCGTCTATTTTTTCATCCAACGACAACGAAGCACCTCTGTTCCATGCAGGGGCGCAGTGTATTTCCGGTTTCCTTTTTCTGTTGCTTTCCGGTTGTTGCGTATCTGTTGATGTATTCATATTTCCCCCAACGATTAACAGGCCGATTTTTTAGCCATGATCGGGAACATGGGGTGTGGTATATTTGCCATGTCTGCTGTTTCTTGACCGGAACCAGACATGACGACCACCCAAAAAAGGAAAAATTGATGTCAAAAAAAGAAATCCCAATCTTTGTTCCTGCCGGAATTGACTACACTGTTCACAATCATCTGGCCTGTATTAAATTCAACTATCACCTGAAGCCGCCACATGAATTACCTAAAGATGGTGAATTATTTACCGGTCTGACAGTAGAACAAGCCGTTGACCTTGCTGCATTTCTCCAACATTATATTGTTTCCGTACAATCATCCGGCAGTGACAATCAACACTAACGGCACATAAAAATCCTGACTCAAAATAAGGAAGACGAATAATCCCGTTATCAATTATTCTCTTTCTTATTTTTGTTTTTATGGTCATTTTCTGTCTCCGTATAACCTATCTATAAAACCTGTCGCCTGTGCCAGCGCATCAACTTTTCCGAATGAATTGAAGCCGTCAGCCCCATCACTCAGCATTACGTGATACTGCGTTATTTTTCTGGTCACGTTGCGCGGTAACACATAGATATTAAAGCCGCGATATATATAGCAATGCGACTTATACCAGACTAACGGAAAGCGGGGCGCTCTCATAAACCAACCCACAACAGCCAAGCATCACGCAGTTCCTTTGGTCTGTTCTGGAATGCGTCCCGCATTGCGCGGTTAAATTCCGGAATGTAAATCCAGTTCTCACCGCGTGTTTTCACATCACCTTTTGAGTCCGGGTTAGTCCATCTGACCAACGGAAGCTTATTGTTATCAACCATCGCTTTTACTGCCGCAGGCGTTTTCCCGATTAGCTCCGCAAATTTTGGCGGGGTTACAGCATCCACCGGATAACTAACCTGCATATAACCGTCTGTGTTCTGCTCGCTCATATGTCATAATCCTTTTGGTCAAGTGCTTCCAGTTGCTTGTGTTTGCTTCTGTCGGCGTTTGGCTTAAATAACTAGATTACATGTAATCCATTTAACACGGAGTTTAGATCACATATGACCCAAAAAGCAAGTGTGGGGGATAAAATTTTGATAATCAGAAAATCAGAAGGTTTATCTCGTAGAGAGCTATCGGAGATGACGGGCATATCTGCCAATAACCTCAAAAATTATGAGCTACTCGGTCGACAAATACCGGCAGAAACCCTAACTATATTATTAGGGCACCCGCGATTTGAAAAATACACACTCTGGCTGATGACAGGGAAAACCAATGAAGCAATGGGGCAAGTCAGCCCGACTCTCTCCCCTGATGGTGCAGAGAAAGAGCCGTCACACCAATCAGAGCGGAAAATTGGCTAAATCTACATTATGAATTTATTGACTGGATAGACAGTCAATCGCTGTGCAACATCGGAGGGTTTTCTTATGCCTATTAAGAAACTCGATGATGGTCGATATTTAGTGGATGTTAGGCCTCTTGGGCGGCAGGGAACCCGCATCAGGAAGAAATTTAATAAAAAATCAGAGGCAATAGCTTTTGAAAGATACACGATGGCTAACGTGTCCAGCATGTCAGCTACGGGTGTAAAAAAAGACAGACGAACACTGACTGAGCTTTTAAATTTATGGTGGCTCTATCATGGTTCAGCGAGCGATAACGGCGAAACAGAACACCGGCAGCTGAAGAAAACAATTTCAGCATTAGGTGATCCGGCAATAAACCGGCTCAATAAGCACGTTTTGCTTGAACACCGCACCCAGCGACTCAGAGATCAGGTTAGTGCATCAACTATCAATCGTGATATGTACCGGCTTTCCGGAATGCTTACAGCTTTAACCAAACTGGAAATATTTCATGGTAACAACCCGATAAAAGGATTACCGCCATTGAAAGAAAAACAGCCGGAAATGACGTTTTTATCACAGGATGAAATCAGTCGTTTGCTTGATGTTCTGTCAGGTGATGAAAAGCGGATCGCCCTGCTATGCATCAGTACCGGCGCACGGTGGAGCGAAGCGGCAACACTGAAAAGTGAGCAGGTAATCGGTGGGCGGGTGACGTTTTTAAAAACTAAAAACGGTAAGCAGCGAACAATCCCGATATCAAATGAACTTGAGAAAGCGATCAAGACAAAAGAATCCGGATTACTGTTCCGTGTTGATTACCAGACATTCCGCGTAAAACTGCGAAATGTAAAACCGGATTTACCAGACGGTCAGGCTACGCACGTTCTGCGGCACACCTTCGCCAGTCATTTTATGATGAACGGCGGAAACATTGTTGCACTACAGCAAATTCTCGGACATGCCAGCATAAACCAAACAATGGCATATGCTCACCTTGCACCTGATTATTTGCAGTTCGCGATCTCGCTTAATCCGCTGAAAGGTGGTGTGACAATTTAGCAGTTACAGGCGGTTAAAGTGTCCACACTGTGTCCACGCTCAGTGAATTTTGTGTAACTTATAGCCGCCTATAAAAATATTTATTTGTTTGATTTGAAAGGGATTTCAAATATAACCAGATAAAAAAAAGCCCCTCAAGAGGGGCTGTAAAAGACAGGGATGGTGTCTATGGCAAGGAAAAACTTCTTGGGTGCTACTTAACGACTCTACTGACTTCACTACTCTGACAAATTACTACTGACAAATTCATTCCGGCATATTCTGCGCGGAGGAGGCGGATGAGGTATGGATACTCTCCTCCGGCTCAAAATTGGTATCAAGCTGCATTTTCTGCTCCGGGTTGAGTAACTGATACATCTGATGATGAACCCGTATCATCTCAACCTGGTAATCCAGCCGCTTGCGCATCTCCTTTTCCAGCTGATTACGCACCGCCGTTTCATCAAACTTTTCGGCCTTAACCAGCTCGTACAGCGCAATATCATCTTCTGCAAGGTTACGGACATTCCGTAACTGGTCGCGGTAATTGTGCATCAGATCCCGCAACTGCATCCGTTGTTGTTCCGTTAACCGGATACCGGTCAACATAGAGGTATAACCATCTCCCCCTGATGTCGTTATACCTTTATACTGACTGTGATTCTGCACCGGGGTAACACAGCCATCACTTTCTGAATCCTGCGCCAGTCCGGGCGCACTTTGCATCACAAACATTGACGCTAAAGTGATTGTTGCTATCTTACCCATAGTAACTCCTTAAACTTCTGAGTCTGCGTCACCTGACCCGTTGAAATTAACTATACGCACCCGGCTGCAAACATGCGTCAGAGCATGTAAAAGAACGTAAAGTCATGGAATAGAAACGTTTGTTGTCGTATTTTGCACGTGGAGGACGTGAATAATGAATAAAATACTGCTTGTTGATGATGACCGCGAATTAACCTCGCTGTTAAAAGAATTACTCGATATGGAAGGGTTCAACGTTGTCATTGCACATGACGGCGAGCAGGCACTGACCCTCCTTGACGATTCCATAGACTTGTTATTGCTCGACATCATGATGCCGCGCAAAAACGGGATTGAAACCCTGAAAGAACTGCGCCAGAACTACCAGACGCCGGTGATTATGCTGACCGCACGCGGCAGTGACCTTGACCGTGTACTGGGGCTCGAACTGGGTGCGGATGACTATCTGCCGAAGCCGTTTAACGATCGCGAGCTGGTGGCGCGTATACGTGCGATTCTGCGCCGCTCCAACTGGAGTGAGCAACAGCAGCAAAACGACAGCAGCAGTAACTCTTCCGTGGTGATGGTGGATAAACTCCAGCTCAACCCGGGCCGTCAGGAAGCCAGCTTCGGCGACGAAGTGCTGGATCTGACCGGAACCGAATTCACCCTGCTTTACCTGCTGGCACAGCATCTCGGCCAGGTGGTCAGCCGTGAACACTTAAGTCAGGAAGTGCTGGGCAAACGTCTGACGCCGTTTGACCGTGCCATTGATATGCACATTTCCAACCTGCGCCGCAAATTACCGGAGCGCACAGACGGCCTGCCGTGGTTTAAAACCTTACGCGGCCGTGGTTACCTGATGGTATCGGCAACATGATAAGCAGCCTGACGGCGCGGATTTTCGCCATCTTCTGGTTTACCCTGGCACTGGTGCTGTTACTGGTGCTGATGGTGCCGAAGCTCGACTCCCGGCAGCTGATGCCGCTCCAGGAGGCCGAGTACCGGCAGGGTATGATGCTGCAGCAACATATTGAATCTGATCTCGCACAGGATCCGGCGAATGACCTGCTCTGGTGGCGGCGGCTGACCCGCGCCCTGGTAAAATGGACACCGCCGGACAAGCGCCTGATTATTGTCACCAGCGAAGGCCGGATCATCGGGCCTATCCGCAATGATTCCCAGGTTATCCGTAACTTTATGGGCCAGTCAGATAACACTGACAACCCGAAAAAGAAACGGTATGGCCGCATTGAGCTGCTCGGACCGTTTGAAGTCCGCGACGGCGAAGACCGCTATCAGCTTTATCTGATCCGCCCGGCGAACACCGCACAGTCTGACTTTATCAACTTTCTGATCGACCGCCCGTTCCTGTTACTGGCCGCCACCATGCTGATCAGCACCCCGCTGCTGCTCTGGCTGGCGTGGAGCCTGGCAAAACCGGCACGAAAACTGAAAAATGCGGCGGATGATGTTGCCAAGGGTAATTTGCGCCAGCATCCGGAACTGGAAGCCGGTCCGCAGGAATTCCTTGCGGCGGGCAACAGCTTTAACCAGATGATCAGCGCCCTTGAACGCATGGTGAACGCACAGCAGCGGCTGATATCCGATATCTCCCACGAACTGCGCACCCCGCTCACCCGGCTTCAGCTGGCCACGGCACTGCTGCGCCGCCGCCACGGTGAGAGTAAAGAGCTGGAACGCATCGAAACCGAAACCCACCGCCTCGACGGCATGATCAATGACCTGCTGGTGCTTTCCCGCAGTCAGCACAAAAATGAGCTGCTGCGCCAGAACATCAAAGCCAATGAGCTGTGGGATGACATTCTCGACAATGCGAAATTTGAGGCGGAACAGCGCCATAAAACGCTGGAAATCACCTCTTCGCCGGGCCCGTGGACAATTTACTGCAATCCGTCCGCACTCGGCAGTGCATTTGAGAATATTGTCCGTAACGCGCTGCGTTACTCAAACCAGCACATTCAGGTCGCCTTCAGTGCCGACACCAAAGGCATCACCATTGTGGTGGATGATGACGGCCCGGGTGTCAGCCCGGAAGATCGTGAACATATCTTCCGGCCGTTCTACCGCACTGACGAAGCTCGTGACCGCGAATCCGGCGGTACCGGCCTCGGGCTTGCGATTGTCAGCACTGCCATCAGCCAGCACAACGGCAAAGTCACCGCCAACGACAGCCCGCTCGGCGGACTGAGGCTGGAAATCTGGCTGCCGCTGCACCCGCGCTGAAACTCTCTGTCGTTACCGGGAAATCATCCCCGGTAACTATTCTTTCTTAAGCAGGAATCACCATTGCTATCAATATGATGTAATAAAACATTTCTGCTGTGATTGCGCATGTGCCGATTAGAAAAAGTAATAATCCAAAGCTCTGGCTTAAAGTAACACTTTTTCTGCTACTATCTCAAAAAAGACAGAATTTAAAAAAAATATTCGTCAATTAAACCGCATAAAGTTCGTTTAATGAAAGACTCACGAGTGTTATCATGCTTGACCTGTCCGGGTAATCGGACTAGCCTTTGGCAGCAAATATAAATGGCGCTGATTGATTTGGTATAAATCATTTACCAATTTATTGAAAAGTCAGCCCTCTGTAATACACCACAATTCTTACTGACGAAATTTATCAATATAATCAGTAGGATAAACTCGAAATAGCGCACTCTGGGAGCGGGTAACCCAGTGCGGTAGCTATGGTTGTATACAAAATTAAAGCTATTGAGTATTACACCAAGTATACTCTATGATAAATACTAAGTTTATATTATGCTAGTTTAAAAACTCATTACTTATAACTATATATGGTATATATTTTATGGAAACTAATAAAAAAAAACTAATTACAATAATAACGATATCATATAACTCAGAAAAATATATTGAAAGAGCAATAAATAGCGTAATAAATAATAAAAAAAAAGATCTGATTGAGTATATTGTTATTGATGGAAAATCTACAGATAAAACTAAAGAAATAGTGCAATCCCATATAGATAAAATTGATGTATTTATATCAGAAAATGATTTTGGAATCGCTCATGCCTTCAATAAAGGTATATTACGTGCAACAGGAAAATATATTTGTTTCCTCAACTCAGATGATTACTTCGAAAACTCAGCTTTAGATCATATTATCAATTCAATATTAGAAGATGACATACTTCCTGACATATATTACGGAAACACAATAGCATTTTCAGAAGAAAAATCATGGAAAAAGAAAAAATATACCGGAAAACCTTGGGTTTCTCTTCCTTTTACATTTGGTGCATCTTTCTATAAATTTGACCTTTTTGAAAAATATGGCATATTTGATATAAATAAAAAAATTGCAATGGATGTTGATTTTATTCTACGATTCTGGAGTTTCTCCACAAAAAAAGACCTTGACATAAACATACTAAACCAAAGTGTTGGAGGCATTTCAGATAGGCACCGTGTTCAAGGTTATATCGAATATTTTAATTCATCCAGAAAGCAATATGGTCTTACAAAATCCATATTAGGCTTAGGAAGGAAAATGGCTGCGCTATTATATCATAAAATGAGAAACTTAAAATGATAAAAGATATAAGCTATTATCTTATTAATTATATTATAAATAGAATACCATCAAGAAAGGTAAGGATGTATATATATTCTATTATAACAAAAGGTAGAATTAATAAAAAAGCATCTATCTCAGTACGAGTACAATTTTTAAATATAATGAATGTATATATTTCAGATAATGTAAATATCAACCGAGATTGTATTATTGATGGTCGCGGTGGTAAAATAATCATGGAGAATAATGTTGATATTGCCCCTCAAGTTAATATTTGGACATTACAACATGATGTAGATACTAAAAATCATGATATAATTCACTCAGATGTTATTATTCATAGTGGTGCTTGGATTTGTAATAGAGCTATTATTCTTCCTGGTAGTATTATTAATAAAGATGCAGTTATTGGTGCTGGAGTATCATTTAAGGGAATCGCACAGGAAGGTGAAATAATTGTTCAAAATAAGTATAGAGTTTTAGACAAGAAAAAACGCACGCTTGATAGTAAGTTTAAATTAAGCAGAATAAGAAGATTTAGATGAGATCGATATTATATTCATCCCCACTAATTTATATTTTGTTTTTCTTAACCCCTGCCATAAGTCGTTTTGGTATCAGTATCATATGGTATACTGGGTTGGCTACCATTATTTCTGCAGGCTATATCATTATTAAATATTCAATCACAAAACTGGATATATTATTTGTAATATTTCTAGCTTGCTGCCTATTAGCATTACCAATAAATTATATCTTTAGTGACTATATAGATAGTATCTCATTCTTAAAATCTTTTATAAATTTGACATCTATCTTAGTTATATCGAGTGCATTATCTCTGTACTATAAAAATCTAAACTATAAATTGATAACAACAAGTATAGATTATAGTATCTATATCTTATCTATATATTCTATTCTAAAGTATATCTTATTATGCTCAGGCTTAATTAGCCCAGAGCCTCTGGATTTTTATAGGCAATATGATAAATTCCCATTTATTATTCGTGGTTTTTTTAATGAACCATCGCATTATGCTATAGCAATAGTTTTATTAATCACTATAAAGATCTTTTTATTACAACAAACCATAAACAAAAAAAACCATATGCTATATATGATTGTCACAATAACAATTATATTAACCTATTCAATAACAGCATATATATTATTCCTTGTGGTAATAGCACTATATCTA
>NZ_AYMP01000006.1 GCF_000633515.1 Morganella morganii H1r
TAAAAATGGGGGGATTACCAGGTCTCCCCCGGCAATATGCCGGATATTATCGAGTACGTTATTCAGCGGTGTAATCAGTGTGCGCTTAATACTTGCCCAGATACCAATCACAATAAGCAGTATTATGCAGAGCATGATGGCCAGTATCCATTTTGACCGTGTATCGGATTCGCTATCTTCTTTTACCACGCCTTCAATAAAATGGTTATTTGACTGGTTATAAATAGTGTACTGTTTTTGATAAATATCCTGACTGGCTTGTGTATCCTGTGATATTGCAGCGGCGAAATCACCATTGCGTATCAATTGTATAAGTTGAGTCAGCGTTGTGTGATATTGATTATAGGCATCTTCCAGTTCTTGTATTTTTGTACCTGAGTGACTTGGCAGTGAATCGAAGAGTGCCCAGTAATGTTCAGCTTGTTTCAGATTTTTAATAGCGTCATTTAATAACTGCGTTGACGATTCGTTTAATTTATTATCATTGGTAACGATATCAATCAGTGCCCGATTGAGTGATACCCTGGTATTTAATAACTCTGACCAGACATTAGATTGCAGATTATCGCGTGAGCTCAGGTTGTGTAATTGTTTAAAGGATGTTGTATTATTTTGCATGGTATTAAGAAATAAACCACTCGTTAATAGCTGCAGTGCACAAAATATAAGTAATGTTGTAATCAAAATTGTTGTGATTTTCAAACGGCTGAACATTTGTTTCTCTCTTTGCATCAATGTTTCATTTTAAACCCGGATGTGTTATTTTATAATACAATAAGTATTATTTATATAACCCTCATCTGTTGATAAGTAAATGGATTATGCTGTTATTCACTGGTATTTCATTTTCCCGGCTATTGGAAAACGGCACGGGCAGCAGAAAACCAGCCCGTTTATATGGGGCTCGTTTGATAAATTCCTTACTGTTTGTATGTTTTTTTGTTTAATATCAATGAATAAATAAATTCCGGGCGTTTTTCGGGAGCATGCGGAAGGTATGGTGATAACCATCAATGAGTTTGTTGGTAACGAATGTTATTTCTGCCTGCAGGATAATTTACTTTTATTCTTCTTTACTGATAAAACTCAACATCCTGCAATGTATTCAATTCCTGTTCAATGCGTTCACGGCTGCCGAGTAATACATTGATAATTTGGTTATTTTTTTCATTATTACTGCGGAATACCGGGACGGAGACACTGATGGCGGCGATGATTTTATTGCGCTGACGTAATGAAACGGCATAGCAGCGGGTTTCTTCATTTATTTCCCGGTTGTCAGTGGCGTAATGGTGTACTTTGACATCTTCCAGTTGCTGACGTAATTCTGCAATGGTGGTGATACTGTATTTTGTCAGCGGGGTAAAACCGTCAGGATATAGGCGGAGAATATCGTCATCGCTGTAATGGCATATCATCGCTTTACCTAATGCTGAATAAACCGCCGGTAAGCGGGTACCGATATTGGAGACTAACTGAACTTTCTGTACAGACTGTACTTTATCAATATACAGTACATCCGGACCGTCTAATATTCCCATCTGGCACACTTCGTTGCACTCATTGACAATATTATTCATCTCGCGGTGAACCATTTTCAGCCAGTAGGATTTTTCAAAGAAGGAACGGGAAAGAATTGAACAGGCGATACCCAGAAAATAAAGCTGAGTATTTTCGTCATAATTAATATAACGGCGTTCTGCCAGGGTTTTCAGAATCGGATAGAGCGTGCCTTTTAATATACCGGTTTTCCCGGATAGTTGCGTGAGGGAAATCCCGGTGTTTTCTGCCGCCAGAACACTGAGTACTTCTAACACCCTTATTGTCGGCATATGCTCCGTTGACATCAATTCACCTCCCTGACAGTTTATGCCGCTATTCTAGGTACAAAGCTCCGCTAAGTAAATCATGTCCGGGTGTCCGTTTGTGACATTGCCCGCCGGTGTCACAGCAATCCGGTTTATTGTCCCCGCAATGTGCTGCTCCTCACAGATAAATAATAAATAACCGCAATCCGGTCCGGGTTTTTCCGCAAATGGTGTTTTCAACGGCAACAAAAACAGGCTGTTAGTCTGTTTTTTCAGCAAGTGTACAAAATTTGACTCACTCAGAGTTTCATGGTTACTTACTTGTGTTTTTATTTATTAACGAGGTTTTTATATATGAACAATGTGGGTATGGAAAGCCGTTACATCACACCGGCGGTAACAATCTTTGATGATAAAGGCCGGATTGATACGGAACAAAACCAGCAGGTGTATGACTCGCTGAAGGGACATGTTTCCGGATTTGTGGTCATGGGCAGTACCGGCGAGTTTTTTTCACTGGATATGGACAGCTCAAAAACACTGATCAGGTTATGCGGCAGTTATGACAAAGGGGATATGAAAGTGTATGCCGGGACCAGCCGTCCGGATGTGAATGAGTCCGCCGCGCTGGCGAACTATGCCCATGAGCAGGGCGTGGACGGGGTCATGATTATCAGCCCGTACTATTTCCCGCTGGATGATGAGGGTGTTTACCGGTTTTACAGTGCGGTTGCGGAAAAAACATCAGCCAATATTTTTATCTATAACTTCCCGGAACGTACCGGTTACTCGGTGTCACCGGAGGTGTGTCTGCGTCTGGCGGATCGCTATCCGAATATTATCGGGCTGAAAGATACGATCCCCGATACATTACATACGTCGCAGATTATTCAGACGGTAAAAAAAGAGATCCCGCATTTTGAGGTTTATGCCGGTTATGACAATAACTTCGCCCATATTGTGCTGGCGGGGGGAAATGGCTGTATCGGCGGGTTATCCAATATTGTGCCTGAGTTTTTCGCTTCCTGGATGGAGGCATTCGCACAGGGTGATATGGCTGCTGCAGCGGCACATCAGCGCAAAGTGGATCAGCTGATGGCCGTTTACGGCGTGCACTCACCGTTTATCCCGACCTTTAAAAAAGCATTACAGATGCGGGGCATTATTCAGTCAGATTACTGCACAGCGCCATTCAGCAGCCTGAATGCGGAGCAGACTGAACAGCTGATGCAGATACTGGCGGATGCGGATACAGCACGCTGATTTTTCCTGATTATAACGACAGAACATCTTACCGACAGGGAATATTATCATGGCGACTATCACAGCTTATGACAATCCTGCTTTAAATTCCGCGATTAAAAAATCGTGGAAGCGTTTAGTACCCCTGATGTTTATTTTGTACTTTGTGGCATTTATTGACCGTGTGAATGTGGGCTTTGCAAAAGATGCCATGCAACTGGATATCGGGCTGTCCGATTCCGCCTTTGCACTGGGGGCGGGGATTTTCTTCGCTGCTTATGCACTGTTCGGGATCCCGGCGAACCTGATCCTCAATAAAATCGGCGCACAAAAGTGGCTGAGTATGACAACGGTTATCTGGGGTGTGTTATCCGCAATGACCGGGTTCGTGACTAATGAGACGCAATTTATTGTGCTGCGTTTCCTGCTGGGACTGGGTGAGGCGGGTTTTTATCCGGGGATTTTATTGCTGGCCTCTATCTATTTCCCGAATAAGGTGCGTGGCTCCGTAATTGGTATTTTTGTCCTCGGCGTACCGCTGGCGCTGACACTTGGTTCGCCGTTATCCGGCGCATTGCTGGAATTGCACGGCTGGATGGGGCGTCCGGGCTGGTTCTGGATGTTTGTGATTGAAGGTTTACCGGCGGTTGTTATCGGGATCTTCGCCTTTTTCTGGCTGGATGACAGCCCGGAGAAAGCCCGCTTCCTGACAGCGGAAGAGAAGAAAGCGCTGACAGAGCAACTGGCCAGTGAGAATGCGAAAACAGAAACCACGTCAGTGTTGTCCGCGCTGAAAAATATCAGGGTCTGGCATCTGGCACTTATCTACGGCGCCATCCAGATTTCGGTCTACGGGCTGATGTTTTTCCTGCCGTCACAGGTCGCTTCCCTGATGGGACAGAGTCTCGGGTTTAAAGCGTCTCTGGTGGCGGCTATTCCGTGGGCATGCTCGGCGTTCGGTGTGTATTACATCCCGCGCCTGGCGGATAAAAATCCGTCCCGCCGTGTGGCTATCTCCGTGATGTGTATGCTGGCGGCGGCAGTTGGCCTGGCATTATCCGCCTTTGCCAGTCCGGTTTTTGCGATTGCCGCGCTGTGTCTCAGCGCCGTCGGTTTCCTGTCGGTGCAGCCGGTATTCTGGACATTCCCGCCGCAGTTACTGAGCGGCCCGGCGCTGGCTGCCGGTATCGGGTTCTGTACCACCATGGGAGCATTCTGTTCTTTCCTTGCACCGATTATCCGTGTGGAAATGGATAAACTGATGAACAGTAATACGGCGGGGATTATCACACTTGCGGTGATCACGGTCGGCTGTGCGCTCCTGATTGCCTTACTGAAAAAGAACACACAAAGATAACCCTGATTCATTGCCGTTATTTTGGCGGTAATAACCGGAAGGTGAGTTATGCAAAAGATATTACGTATTGATGAAACTGATAATTTAATCGTGGCACTGAAGGATTTATATGCCGGTGAGGTCTGTCAGTGGGGTGATGAATCAATCACCCTGGTCACAGATGTGAAAGCCAAACACAAGTTTGCTCTGGAAGCGGTACCGGAAGGCGGTATTGTTTCCATGTACGGAACCGCTGTCGGAAAAGCAACAAAACCGATTGCCTGCGGGGAAGTGATTACCGTGGATAATATCCGCCATTATGCCGCCCCGGTGTCACTGGAGGAGAACGGAAATTATGAATGGCAGATCCCGGATGTATCGGCCTGGAAGGAGCGGACATTTAAAGGTTATGTCCGTGATGACGGCCGGGTCGGAACAGCTAACTACTGGCTGATTTTCCCGCTGGTGTTCTGTGAAAACCGCAATGTCACCAAACTGACAGATGCCCTGAATGAGGCTCTGGGCTATACCAATAACAGCCTGAAAAGTTTCGCCCTGGATCTGACCGCCGGTGAGCAGGTACAGACCACAAAACCTAAGTTGTTTCCGCATATTGAAGGTGTGCGCTGTATTACGGTGACCAGCGGCTGCGGTGGTGCCACTTCTGACAGTAAAACCATGTGTGATGTGCTGGCGGCGTATGCGGATCACCCGAATGTGATCGGTATTACCGTGTTTAGTCTGGGGTGTGAAAAAGCGCAGCGCAGGATGTTTAAAGAGTCACTGGCGGCACGTAATCCGGCGTTTGATAAACCGGCGCTTTATTTCCGGCAGCAGGAATGGAACAGCGAAGAGGAGATGATGCAGACGGCGCTGAAGCAAACCTATGAGTGCATGAAGGCGGTGAAACCTCAGAGCCGCACGGATGTACCGCTGTCTTATCTTAAGCTCGGAGTGAAGTGCGGGGCATCTGACGGGTTCTCGGGTATTTCCGGCAATCCGGCGATGGGGCTGGTGTCGGACTGGCTGGTGACGCTCGGCGGCGCATCCGGTCTGGCGGAATTCCCGGAATTGTGTGGTGCGGAAGGGGATATGGTAAAGCGCTGCATCCGCTTTGAGGATAAGAAGAAATTCCTCGATCTGATGGGGCAATATGAGAAAACCGCGAACTTCTTTAATACCACTATCGCGGATAATCCGAGTCCCGGAAATATTGCCGACGGATTAATTACCGATGCAATTAAATCAACCGGTGCCGCGAAAAAAGGCGGAAAATCACCAATCACTGCGGTATGTGATTATGCGGAACCGATGCCGGATCACGGTTTGTCTCTGGTCTGTACACCGGGAAACGATGTGGATGCCGTGACCGGTCTGGTGGCTGCCGGGTGCAACATCGTTATTTTTTCGACGGGATTGGGGACGCCAACGGGAAACCCTATCGTGCCGGTAGTCAAGATTTCCACCAACAGTGCCATCGCGCAGCGCCTGTCAGACATGATCGATTACGACTGCGGGCCGGTAATAGACGGTGTGCCATTACCGGAAATCAGCAAAGGGCTGTTTGAGCGGGTGATTGAAACGGCGGGCGGGGAATATAAGGTGAAAGCAGACCGTCTGGAGCAGTTTGATTTTCTGTTGTGGAAGCGGTCACTGGATTTATAAAAAGCGTATTGCCATACAGGTAAATAAAAAAACGGGGAATATTCCCCGTTTTTTTATTGCTGTGCGTTGTTATCAGATATGGTTATCAGATATAAAACTTCATGGATTTTTTGCCGAGGCAGAAACTGATAAACAGGCCGAGAGCACAGAGGAACAGAATATAATAGGCGATAAACATCGGGTTAACGTGTTCGGCAATGACCGGTACGGTGAAGGTGGTCAGCCCGGCGAACAGGGCATTACCGATGTTATAAGAGAACCCGATGCCGCTTAAGCGGATATTGGCCGGGAACAGTTTGATGATAATAATCGGTACACAGGCTACCAGACCTAAGAACAGGGCGGCCAGGGAATACAGGAAGCCGATAGTGGTGTGGTCACCGCTGCCCAGGGAATTAAAGAAGGCGTAGCTGGTTGCAGCCAGCAGGATGCTGTATATCACAACGGTTTTACGGATGCCGAGTTTGTCGGACACAATCCCCGCGATAATACTGCCGGCCATATTCATGACGGTGGCGAGGATCGCAATTTTACTGACAAATTCCGGGTCGATTTTAAAGATATCGGATTTCATCAGGTTTGGTGCCAGGACAACCAGAACCACACCGGTGGTCAGCAGCCAGGTGGCAAGAATAGAGATCATAGTGGCCGGTTTATAGCTCTTTAATACCTCTTTGATTGGCATATCAATCAGTTCTTTGCGCTTTTTCATTTCCAGGAATACCGGTGTTTCACGCAGATACCGGCGTAAATACACGGCAATCAGACCTAAAACCCCGCCGCAGATAAACGGATAACGCCATGCGAAACTTAAGATCTGGTCATTGCTGAAATTGGTGTAAATCAGGTAAGCCGCAAAGTGACCGATAACCACACCGAATGTCAGGCCGCTGGCAATCATACTGTTCGCCAGACCGATACGGTTCTGCGGGACATGTTCGGTGACAAAGACGTGGGCACTCGGTACTTCCCCGCCTAATGCGATACCCTGCAACAGACGCATCAGCAGCAGCAGTACCGGTGCGGCATAGCCAATCTGCTCATAGGTCGGCAACAGGCCTATCAGCAGAGTCGGGATCGCCATCAGGAACAGGGAGAGCATAAACATTTTTTTGCGGCCAATCAGGTCGCCGAAATGTGCCATTATTACGCCGCTGAGCGGGCGGACAAAATAAGCGACCGCGTAGGTCAGATAGGTCATGATGCTCGAAAGCAGCGGTGAGTCACTCGGGAAGAAGAGTGTCTGCAAAAAGGGCGCGAAGGTGAGGAAGACGATAAAGTCGTAAAATTCCAGCGCACCACCCAAAGACGCAAGAGTCAGCGTTTTTCCGTCCTGTAGCTTTAAGCGATTAGACATGTCATTAACCTTACTTATAAACATGCGTGAAAATGAAATAATCGTGAATACTAGCACGATACTATCGGTCAGTGAGATATTTCTGAAAAGTTAATTATATTAATGATTTATATCCCTTTTTTAATGTGACTACCCTGAAAAGTAATATATCTCGGGCTAATTTACGGAAATATAAGCAAAGTAATGTTTGAGTATCATGATTATTACCAGGGCGGAACAGCGAAAATAGCAGAGAGTGATAAATCATGGTGATGAATAATTATTCGTTATAAATTTAACGAATGGGTTGGGGGTTGCGGGCACGAGATATAACAATAAGCTTGTGGCACCAAACCGGAACAGATAAATGAACAAAACCCGCTAATCCATAATGTATCAGCGGGTTTTTGTTACTAACCACACGTTGTTTCAGCGTGACAACAGAGAATCAGTCAGTGACAGTCTGACTGGCGATTTCACTTGCTGTTTCGTCACCGCCATCCGGTTTGTAATCGGTGTTCGTGATTTGGCTCAGTGTACCGGCTGAGTCAAAGACCAGTGTCAGTGTTTCCTGTTTCACCGGCTCATGGCCCGGTTCACGGCGGAAGACATAGTACCAGGTCTGTGTTCCGAACGGGTCACGTAACATCGGGGTACCGAGTGTGTAGGCGACTTGCTGTTGGGTCATTCCTTTCTGGATCTTCGCCACGTCTGCCGGTGTCAGGTAGTTACCCTGGTTGATATCCGGGCGGTAAACAACACGCTCCAGAGTGGAACAACCGGCAGTTAACAGCAACAAAGATGTCGTTGCGGCAATCAGCAATTTACAACGCATGGTGATTTCATTCCTTTAGGATTCTTTGTGACGATGATAATCGACAATAATCAAATTGAAAACCTTTACATTTTTCTATGACCGCAGGATCGCATAAAAGTTAGATGAAATCAGCTTGTTTGTTATGCCGCCAGCAATTCTTTTGCGCTGGCAAGGGTATTTTTGGTGACGGCGGCACCGGCAAGTAACCGGGCCAGTTCCTGTACCCGCGCTTTTTTATCCAGCAGCTGCATGGCGGTTTCGGTTTCCGTGCCGTTGGTGTGCTTGCTGACAAAGTAGTGCTGATGTCCGCAACCCGCAACCTGCGGCAGGTGAGTCACACACATAACCTGCGTGGATTCACCCAGCTCGCGCAGCAGTTTCCCGACGATAGCGGCTGTCGGACCGCTGATCCCCACATCCACTTCATCGAAAATCAGTGCCGGCGTGTCCATTTTCTTCGCGGTGATCACCTGAATGGCCAGCGCAATACGGGATAACTCCCCGCCGGATGCCACTTTCGCCAGTGCCTGATGAGGCTGTCCCGGGTTGGTGGTGACATTAAATTCAACTTTGCTCGCACCATCAATACTCAGTTGTTCCGGGGTGAAAATCACATCGGCGGTAAAGCGGCCGTGCGGCATCGATAAATGGTGCATGCTTTGTGTGATGAGCTCACTCAGCTCAGCGGCGTAGTGTTCTCTGACCATATGTAACTGCTGTGCTATTGTCAGCGCCTGCTGATAATACTGTTCCGCTTCGCGGCTCAGTTCTTCGCTGTGCTGTTCACTTTCATGCTGTATCTGCTGCTCTTCCTGCAACTGTGCATACAGGACATATAACTCTTCCGGTGTGGTGTGGTGTTTACGGCTCAGGCTGATGTAACGGGAGATTCGTTGCTCAAGTTCATACAGCCGGTTCGGATCCAAATCCACCCGGTTACTGTAGTGGCGCAGTTCATTGCTGACTTCATCCACCTGAATGGCGGCTTCTTCCAGCATGGTCAGTAGCGGAGACAGGCTTTCATCCAGGGAGATCAGTTCGCTGAGTTCATGACGGGCATGATTGAGCATGCTGATGATGTTGTTTTCATCATGTTCACTGAGAATGTTTAAGGTGCCCTGACTCAGGCTCAGAAACTGACCGGCGTTGGCGAGGCGTTTATATTCCGCATCAATATCCGGAAATTCCCCTTCACGGGGTTCAAATTCACCGAGTTCTTTCAGGTGATAATCAACCAGCTGCTGACGGGCTTCCCGTTCCAGTGCCTGCTGCTGATAGAGCGCCAGTGCCTGACAGGCGTTGTGCCATTGTTGCCAGGCTTTTTTCATTTCACCGAGCAGTAAGCCCTGGTTAGCGTAGGTATCAAGCAGGATTTTCTGGTGGCTGCTTTCCAGCAGATGCTGATGGGCATGCTGGCCGTGGATTTGGATCAGCAGTGTGCCGAGCTCGCGCAGTTGTGACAGCGGTACAGCCGTGCCGTTGATAAAACCACGGGAACGTCCGTCGCTGTTGATAGTGCGGCGCAGCAGGCATTCCTGGTTATCATCCAGCTGATGTTCTTCCAGCCAGAGACGGGCGGCAGGGGTATCTTTCAGGGAGAAGCGGGCGCAGATATCAGCACGGTTAGCGCCGGGGCGCACCATATTGGCATCCGCGCGGTTGCCGAGGCACAACCCCAGTGCATCAATGGCAATGGATTTACCGGCACCGGTTTCACCTGTGATGGCAGACATACCGGCGCGGAAGTCTATTTCTAACTCGCGGACAATAGCAAACTGACTGATGGTGAGCTGGGTTAACATGCCGCCTCTCCTGTGGATATACACATGCCTGTTTTTTCATACAGTATAATCAGGATTTGTATCCGGTAAAGAGGCGGAATGAAAAAAATCAGAACATTTTTTTAGACCAGCCGAGTTTCGTGCTTAACGTATTGAAATAGTTATAATCAATCGGGTGTATGAGATCGAGTGTTTTGCTGCTGCGTTTTATCCTGACCACATCCCCTTCCTGTATCGGCAGCGCTATCTGGCTGTCGCAGCTGACTTCATAATCAATGTTGGTCTGCGGGAATTTCAGGGTAATGGTGCTGTGACTGCTGATGACCAGCGGCCGCGAGGAGAGGGTGTGCGGGAACATCGGCACCAGGGCGATAGCATCAAGATTCGGTGTCAGGATCGGCCCGCCCGCAGAAAGCGAATAGGCGGTGGAGCCGGTCGGGGTGGTGATGATCAGGCCGTCGGAACGCTGGGAAAAAGCAAAGCGTTCATCGATATAGACCTCAAAATCAATCATATGTGCGACTTTTCCCGGGTGCAGCACCACTTCGTTGAGCGCGGTGCTGCGGCGCAGTTTACCGTTTGGGCTGAGTACGCCGGCATCCAGCAGAAACCGTTTTTCGACGTGATATTCCCCGGTCAGTACGCGGTCGAGCTGCTGAAGTGCATTGTCCGGCGCGAGGTCAGTCAGAAAGCCGAGGTTTCCCCGGTTCACGCCGATCACATCCGCACCATAGCGGGAGAGCACCCGGGCGGCACCGAGCATATTGCCGTCCCCGCCGATCACAATCACCAGGTCGGCCTGTTGTCCGATATCCGGCAGCGTGCCGGTGACGGCATCGGTCAGCCGCATTTCAGCGGCAACATCACTTTCCACAATCACACGCAGACCTTTTTTCAGCAGCCAGCGATAAAGCAGCTCGTGGGTTGCCAGCGCTTCAGGATGGCGCGGATGGCCGACAATTCCGATACAGCGGAATGATTTGTTTTTTGCGGTATTGTCCGTCAGCATGTGCGTTTTAGCCTCACTTAATCGCCATTCCCTTGAATCTCTGAGTTTGATCCCCATAATAAACAAGAATCAGGATTATTGCGAAATACGCGGAGATTTTATGAGTAGTCACGAACAAAAAACGCACGAAGAACCTGTTGCAGATGCAGCGGAGACCCTGAACACGGCAGCAGAGCAGCCGGAAACGGCGCAGGCGGATGCTGCCGCAGCGGCGCAGGCCCGTATTGCGGAGCTGGAGCATGAACTGGAAGAGTCCCGCAAAACGGAACGCGAAGCTATGCTGCGCGCCAAAGCGGAGATTGAAAACAACCGCCGCCGTATGGAACAGGATGTTGAAAAAGCCCATAAGTTTGCATTAGAACGTTTTTCTAATGAATTATTACCTGTGATTGATAACCTGGAGCGCGCACTGAGTGCGGTGAATCCGGAAGATGAAGCACAGAAAAGTATGCTGGAAGGGCTGGAACTGACACTGAAATCCTTCCTGGATGCCGTGAAAAAATTCGGCATCGAAGTGGTTGAAGAGACAAAAGTGCCGTTCAATCCGGATGTGCATCAGGCCATCAGTATGGTGGATGCTGCAGATCACGAGTCCAACCATGTGGTGAACGTGATGCAGAAAGGCTACACCTTAAACGGCCGCCTGCTGCGTCCGGCGATGGTGATGGTCTCCAAATAAGGATTTTTGATCCGCAACGGAATGCCGCCGCAGAGGCGGCATTTTTGTTTTTGTACTATGCGCCGGACTGAAGCTCTGCCGGGATGACCGGCTGCCAGTCGACAGGTGCCTGACCACGCTCTGTCAGTATGGCGTTGGTTTTTGAGAAGTGACCGCAGCCCAGAAAACCCCGGTGTGCGGACAGCGGTGACGGGTGCGGTGCTTTCAGTATCACATGCTTTTGCTGATCAATATACTGGCCTTTCCGCTGGGCATGTGCGCCCCAGAGAAGGAAAATCACACCTTCGCAATGGGCATTGACTGCCGCAATCACATTATCAGTAAAGGTTTCCCAGCCCAGTTTGGCGTGAGAGTGTGCCTGCCCGCGTTCAACGGTCAGCACGGTATTAAGCAGCAGCACCCCCTGTTGTGCCCAGCTGACGAGGCAGCCGTGATTTGGCCGGGTAAATCCGGGGATATCCGCTTCCAGTTCCTTATACATATTCACGAGTGACGGCGGCGGCTGAATACCCGGCAGCACAGAGAAAGAGAGGCCGTGTGCCTGATTTGGTCCGTGGTACGGATCCTGTCCCAGAATCACCACCCGCACATCAGACAGCGCCGTATAACGGAATGCGTTGAAGACATCTTTCTGTGGTGGGTAAATGGTCTTACCAATTTCTCGCTCATGGGCGACAACACGGAGTGTTTCAATGAAATAGGGCTGGGTTTTCTCATGGCCGATGACATCATGCCAGGTCAGTGATGCAGACATCGTGTCGTTATCCTTCATTTATTACAAGAGTTGCATTCAGCTTACCTGACTTATCCGTTGTTAGGAAATAAGAAGGGATTTTTTTGCGGGTCCGGTTCTGATATCCACAACGGCAGGGCGAAAATGGCTGATTTTTTGCAAAAAAATCTGAAAATAGTCAAAATGAAATTTTGATTTAAAACAGGCTTTTATCATGATGGTTAAAAATTGATATGATTTTTATTGATATATGTCAAAGAATCAGCCCTGTATTATTGGTATATAAGATACAGAGACATTGGTTAGACCAATATTCCAAGTTAAATGACAATCAATAAATTGATAACGAATCACCCGGAGGTCATCATGGTTACTGGTATTCAAATTACTAAATCCGAAAACGCTGCACTGGTTAACTCTTTCTGGCTGCTGGATGACAGCAAAGACGAAGTACGCTGCATCTGTGCAAAAGAACAATATGCAGACGGTGATGTTGTTTCCCGTGCCGCATTAGGTCCTTTCGAGTACCGTGAAGTGAATTTACAGGTTCAGCCTACCGTCCGTGTTGAGGGTGGCCAGCACCTGAACGTGAACGTTCTGCGTCGTGAAACTCTGGAAGACGCTGTTAACCATCCGGAAAAATACCCGCAGTTAACTATCCGTGTTTCCGGTTATGCAGTGCGTTTCAACTCACTGACACCTGAACAGCAGCGCGACGTTATTGCCCGTACTTTTACTGCCAGCCTGTAATTGTTCCGGCAACAATTCGTGTTCCGAAAACCACGCTCCGGCGTGGTTTTTTTATGTCTGACAGATAGAGATGCCGGTAACTCACTGATAAAAAATGATATTGTTACAGACTGATGAATAGCGTTAAGTGAAGCCTTCAGTGTCCAAGGAGGCGTACTTATGTTGATCGAACACTATTTTTCGCAGTTACTGGCTTTCTCATCCACGCCGCATTGTCAGGCACTTTTACAGCGGCAGTATCTGACCGCAGCGAATTTACTGCTGCCGGTACCTGCCGTGATCCGGCAGGATGGTTTTCCCGATGATATTACCCTGGCCCGGTTGTGTTCTGACAGTTATCAGCCCGGCTGCCGTGATATCGGCGGTGTCAGCCGTTCTGATGCGCAGACACTGGCCTCACTCTCACTGACAGAAGATCAGCTGAGCAGCCCGTCCGGCCTGCAAAGCATGATTTATCATTATCGCGATACCGGTATTCTGGCATTTGCGGGCAGTAATGATATGCCGGATATGATGACCAATATCCGCCAGGGGCGCGGATTACCGGCCCGGCAGTATCAGGAGGCCGTGTCACTGGCAGCACATCTGTTGTCGCAATCCGTGTGTCCGTGGCTGTTTGTCGGGCATTCTCTCGGCGGCGGTCTGGCTTCATTCTGTGCGGTGGTACTTCAGCAGCCGGCGGTGATATTTAATGCCGCAGGGTTAGCGGAAAATACGCTGGCGGAAGAGGGGGTGTCTCTGGTGACGGCGCACGCGCGCGGGGCCGAACTTATCCGCCATTATGTGCTGGAACATGACTGGCTTACGCATATTCAGGACGGACTGGATATCCCGAAAGCGCTGGGGCAGCGGATAGCGCTGGATTATTATCCGCCGCAGCATGCGCATTCCGTTTTGCAGAAACTGGTTCTCGGTGTGAAAGCGCATACCCTGTCGCAGGTGGTTACCGCGATGGAACAGATGGATGAAACCCGGGAGTAAGCATAAAAAAACGGACTGTGACAGTCCGTTTTCTTTTATCAGAGAGAAGGAATTCCGCTTATTCCTGTGGTTCAGCGGCCGCAGGAGTTTGCTCCGTATGATCTGCGCCTGGCTTGCGTCGTTTTCCGATATTTTTACTGACGCGGTGACGGATTTTGGTTTTTTTCTTCTTCTCAGTTTCAGCGGCTTTCTGCTCTTTGCGCTTGGCGAGCACTTTTTTCGACGGCTTGTACGTCGCTTTCTCCGATGGCGCACGGGTTTTCGGCCGTAATTCATCAATCACCCGCATTTTAACCGGTTCCTCAACATAACGGATGATTTTGCCGAGCAGTGGTTGATCGTGAGATTCCACCAGCGAAATGGCCACACCTTTGCGTCCGGCACGGGCGGTGCGCCCGATACGGTGCAGATAGACATCTGCGGTGCGCGGCAGGTCAAAGTTAAACACGTGGCTGATATCTTCGATATCGATCCCGCGGGAGGCCACATCGGTGGCGATCAGCACCGTGGCGCGCCCGTCAGTCATACGGCTGATGGCTTCGTTGCGTTTCGCCTGAACCATCTCACCTTCAAGATAACAGGAAACAATATCCTGTGTGCGCAGCCAGTCAGACAGTTCACGCACGCGCTCACGTTTACGGACAAACACCACCGTTTTGGTGACATCCGGCTGTTTCAGCAAATGTGCGAGCAGGGCTTTCTTGTGATCGAGGTCATCGGCACGAAGATAGAACTGCTGGATCTTTTTGCGCTCACGGCGTGACGGATCTGCTTCGATCTCAACCGGTTCGTTCAGGATCCGTTTGGCGAAATCGCGGATAGCCTGACCTTCGAGGGTGGCAGAGAACAGCATGGTTTGTGTGCGCCAGCGGGTTTCACCGGCGATAGTTTCGATGTCGTTGGCAAAGCCCATGTCCAGCATGCGGTCGGCTTCATCGAGGATCAGGATCTCAACCGCACGGCAGTCAAAGTTTTCTTCTTTTATATACTGCAGCAGACGCCCGGTGGTCGCGACAACAATATCCTGGTTCTCACTGAACACTTCGGCGTGGTTCATATAAGCCACACCGCCGGTGATCGTGGCGACATCGTGATGGGTGAACTGACAGAATTCTCTGGCCTGATCCGCCACCTGCATAGCCAGTTCGCGGGTCGGGGTCAGGATAAGCACGCGCGGCGGCCCGGATTTTTTACGCGGGAAATCAGACAGGTGCTGAATGGCCGGCAGCAGATAAGCGGCAGTTTTGCCGGTGCCGGTCGGGGCTGAACCCAGAATATCACGATTATCCAGCGCAGCCGGAATAGTGGCTTCCTGAATGGCGGTCGGGCGCTCATAGCCCTTGGCATCCAGTGCGCGGATCAGTTCATCGTTCAGTTCGAGTTCAGAAAAAGTAGTTGCAGTCATTATATACCTCTGTTTGGACCGCTGATTATAAACGGCTTGGACAGGATCTTCATCAAAAATAGTTGTCAGCGTGCGGGACTTTCTTCTGCGGGCAGAAGTCCGTATCCTGTCGCCGGGATTTCTTTATTTTAACAGACAAACAGTTCCGTGATGATGACAAATGAAAAACAACCTCCGCGCCGCCGTGGTTTTGCCTGCAAACAATTTTTTGTGGCCCATGACCGCTGTGCCATGAAAGTCGGTACCGACGGGGTGCTGCTCGGCGGCTGGGCACCGTGCGAAAATGCCCGCCATATTCTGGATATCGGCACCGGCAGCGGGCTGGTGGCACTGATGCTGGCGCAGCGTTCATTGCCGGATACGCAGATTGACGCGGTGGATATTGATGCCGGCGCAGCGGCCCAGGCTGCGGAAAATTTTCTGACGTCACCGTGGGGAGACCGGTTGCGGGTGTTTCATCAGGATATCGGTGAGTTTATCCGTACCTGTCCGGAATTTCGTTATGATCTTATCGTCAGTAATCCGCCGTATTTCGCCCCGGCTGTTGCCTGCCGTGACAGTGCGCGGGAAACCGCCCGTTACACCACATCACTGGAACATCCGCAGCTTTTGCGGCATGCGGCAAAACTTATCACGCCGGACGGTTTGTTCTGTGTGGTGCTGCCGTACACCACCGGACAGGATTTTATCACCGCCGCCGGTGAGCAGAACTGGTTTCTGCACACGCAGATTGCTGTATCAGATAAACCGGATACCCCTTTTCACCGGACATTGATCGCCTTATCACGCCGCCCGGTCAGTGCGCTGCACCGGACGATGAGTATTAAAACGGAAGAAGGCAGTTATAGCGCTGATTTTAAATCATTTATTACCGGGTTTTATCTGAAATACTGAATTACGCCGTTGTGATGACAGTAACGGTGCTTTTTTCAGAGAAAAATACATTAAACAGGATATTTGTACTGCCATGAGGCAATTTTCTGCGATTATCAGAGGGATTACCGGCAAAAACGTGGTAATCTGTAACGTTAATTACCGGAAAGAGAGTGTGAGGGTAAATACACAGGACTTATCCGAAAAATATGCAGCAAGGATCACAAAAAGGATCCTTTTTTGTAATTTTTTTAAAAGAAAAATGAACTTCGCTATTTTAGCTGACTCAAAGTATCGCTTGCTCATGATGAAGTGAAGCGAAACAGGAAAGAGAATGGTGAAGCTGAGCTTCGGGAGATAACACTGCGAATGAGCGAGCAGTTAACGGATCAAATGCTGGTTGATCGGGTACAGAAAGGGGATCAGAAAGCCTTTAATATGCTGGTGGTACGTTATCAGCACAAGGTGGCAAGTCTGGTATCCCGCTATGTTCCGCAGAGTGATGTTCCGGATGTGGCGCAGGAGTCCTTTATTAAGGCGTACCGCGCAGTAGGGTCATTTCGCGGTGACAGTGCATTTTATACCTGGCTGTACCGTATTGCGGTCAACACAGCAAAGAATTACCTGGTTGCTCAGGGGCGCCGTCCGCCGTCCAGTGATGTGGATGCCGGTGATGCTGAGAATTTTGAATCCTCAGGGGCGTTAAAAGAAATTTCGAACCCTGAGAACTTAATGTTGTCTGAAGAATTAAGAGCGGTGGTTTTCCGCACGATCGATTCCTTACCCGAGGATCTGAAAACGGCGATTACATTGCGTGAGCTCGATGGTCTGAGCTATGAAGAAATAGCTGAGATTATGGATTGTCCGGTCGGTACGGTTCGTTCCCGTATCTTCCGCGCACGCGAAGCCATCGATAATAAAGTTCAGCCACTGATACAAAATCAGTGAGCACTTAAATCACACTGAAGGGAACGTAGGCATGCAAAAAGAGACACTTTCCGCACTGATGGACGGAGAAACTCTTGACAGTGAAGTGGTTACCGCACTGACACAGGATGCAGATCTGCAGGCAGAATGGGCCGGTTATCACCTTATCCGTGATACCATGCGCGGCGATCTGCCGGATGTTATGCATTTTGATATTGCGTCACGGGTAGCTGAAGCACTGGCGCAGGAGCCGGTTTATATCGCACCTCAGGCGATCCCTGAGTCTCAGCCTGAACCGAAAACATGGCGTGATTACGGATTTGTGACAAAACTGCGCCCGTGGGCCAGTCAGCTAACACAAATCGGTATGGCAGCCTGTGTGTCACTGGCCGTGATTATCGGTGTTCAGCACTATAATACTGACGGCACAGAGAGCGTGGTCAGCGGTGATGCATCTGCATTCAATACCGTTCCGTTTATGGGCAGTGCCTCACCTGTCAGCCTGGATCTGAAAAACGGCGCCGGTCTTGCTCCGCAGACCCGTTTTGATCAGGAGCGCGGTGCGCGTCTGAATGCGATTTTCCAGCAGTATGAACTGGATCGCCGTGTACACACGGATGGTCAGCCTGAAGTTAAACAGACAGCCACCCCGGAACAGGGTCGCACGTCTTCACAACCACAGCAGTAGTAATGAAACGAATCTGGTTATCCGTTGCTTTTCTGACGGGCAGCCTGTTACTCGCAGCACCGGCCTCAGCACAACAAAGTGCTGAGGCACTGCTGCAGAATATGGGTAACGCTTCCCGCACACTCAGTTATGAACTCTCTTTTATCACCATCTCCCCGAAAGGTATCACACCGGTTCGTTACCGCTATGCGGTTATGGATGGTCAGCCTGTCGCGCAGATTATGCAGATGGACAGCTCCCGCCGGGAAATTGTCCAGCGTGGTCAGGAGATCAGCTACTATGAGCCGGGGCTGGACTCATTCAGCCTGAGCGGTAATCACATTGTTGATTATCTGCCGTCGATTATTTTCGCGGACTTCAATGCACTGAAAGCCTATTACAATTTTATTGATGTCGGGCGGATCCACATCGGTGATCATCCGGGCCGGGTCGTACGCATCACTTCAAAAGATAATTCACGTTACAATTATATTGTTGTCGCGGATGAAGAAACCGGCTTGCCGTTACAGGTGGATCTGCTGGATCAGAATAATGTCTCACTCGAACAGTTCCGCGTGGTTTCTGCTTCCGTGAATAACAGTAATGTGACAGAAGCCCTGAAAGCGGTGCAGTCTGTCACTATGCCGCCGGTACTGGCTATTCCGCAGCCGGAAAAGGTCAAATTTGACTGGGATGTGATGCGTCTGCCTAACGGGTTCAAAGAAATGACCCGCAACCGCCGTCAGGTGGGTGAGCAGGAATGGGTTGAAACCGTGATGTTCAGTGACGGCCTGTTCTCATTCTCCGTGAACGTCGCCAAAGCGGTTAAGACAGCAGAAAATCAACAGACAATGCGCCAGGGTTCGCGTACGCTCTACACCATACGTAAAGGTGATAATGAGATCACTGTCTTTGGCGAACTGCCTCCGGCGACAGCCCGGCAGATAGCTGACGGTGTGACATTCAGCGGAGGTTAATATGGTCAGAGAGTGGGCAACCGTGGTGCGCTGGCAGAACGGGCGCGCGGTGCTGCGTTACGGGTCATCTGCCGGATGCGGCAGTTGCAAAGCCCGGGCGGCATGCGGCTCTTATCTGCTGAATAAACTGGGGCCGGAAGCAGAGCATCAGCTTGAAATTCCGGTCAGTGAGCCGCTGGTGACCGGCCAGAAAGTGGAAGTCGGGATCCCCGAAGGAAGCCTGCTGCGCTCGGCAATGCTGGTGTATCTCACGCCGCTGCTGGGTTTATTTACCGGTGCGGGGCTGGTGCAGGCACTGGCGGAAAGCCAGTCTGCGGTTCTCGCGGGTGGCCTGCTGGGCGGCGCTGCAGGGTTCCTGCTGGCGCGTAAAATTGCCCGTCACTGGAGCGGCTCTGAGGATTATGAACCGGTCATCCTGCAAATCGGCCTGCCGCCGTCAGAACTCAGTATTGATATGTGTGAGTCCTGATTTATCCTGCTCCCCCGTTATAAAGTATGCCGGTCATGATTTGACCGGCATTTTTTTTACCGCGGGAATGTCAGTGATCCCTGTATTTTTTATACTGCTCAGATTGCATACTGTTATAACCGGGTATTTTCTGAGGTGCAGGGACGGGCTATCGCCTGTGCGATCCATTTTGACTGCACGCCCGGGAAGGTTACCCGCCTGCAGTATGAATAAAAAATAATGGTCTGTACCGTTCTTGCAGAGCGGTGTTTTTTCTGCGGTAAAATGAACGTTTCTTTGAGTTGAGTGTCTGTAGCATGTAGAATGCTGGCAATAAGTCTATTAACCAGCAATATAGAGTGTTGGCTTTGAGTCCTTACAGGTGTCCAAAGCTAGTTTTATAGGGCATTACAAAGAAGAATTTTATCTTGAAAATTAACCATATCCGAAATTTTTCCATTATTGCTCATATCGATCATGGTAAATCCACCTTATCGGATCGCATTATTCAGATTTGCGGCGGCTTATCCGACCGTGAAATGGCGGCGCAGGTTCTGGACTCAATGGATCTGGAACGCGAACGCGGCATTACCATCAAAGCCCAGAGTGTGACACTGGATTACACCACGCAGAGCGGGGACACGTACCAGCTCAACTTTATCGACACCCCGGGGCACGTTGACTTCTCCTATGAAGTCTCCCGTTCACTGGCAGCCTGTGAAGGGGCGCTGCTGGTGGTAGATGCGGGGCAGGGTGTTGAGGCGCAGACGCTGGCAAACTGCTATACCGCACTGGAAATGAACCTGGAAGTGGTGCCGGTTCTGAACAAAATTGACCTGCCTGCCGCCGACCCGGAGCGGGTGGCGGAAGAAATTGAAGATATCGTCGGGATTGAGGCGGCAGATGCTGTGCGCTGCTCGGCGAAAACCGGCGTGGGCGTGACTGATGTGATCGAACGCCTGGTGCGCGATATCCCGCCGCCGGAAGGTGACCCGGATGCACCGTTACAGGCACTGATTATTGACTCCTGGTTTGATAACTATTTAGGGGTTGTGTCACTGATCCGTATCAAAAACGGCACACTGCGCAAAGGCGATAAAATCAAAGTCATGAGTACCGGCCAGGTGTATAACGCTGACCGTCTGGGGATCTTCACACCAAAACAGGTGGATAAAGATATCCTCCGATGCGGTGAAGTGGGCTGGCTGGTCTGTGCGATTAAAGACATTCTCGGGGCACCGGTCGGGGATACCTTAACCGGTGCACGCGCACCGGCGGATAAACCGCTGCCGGGCTTTAAGAAAGTCAAACCTCAGGTCTACGCAGGTCTGTTCCCGGTCAGCTCTGATGACTATGAAGGCTTCCGTGACGCGCTCGGTAAACTGAGCCTTAACGATGCGTCCCTGTTCTATGAGCCGGAAAGCTCTACCGCGCTGGGCTTCGGTTTCCGCTGCGGTTTCCTGGGTCTTCTGCATATGGAGATTATCCAGGAGCGTCTGGAGCGTGAATATGATCTCGATCTGATCACCACCGCACCAACGGTTGTCTATGAAGTGGAAACCACCGGCGGTGAAATCGTCTATGTTGACAGCCCGTCCAAACTCCCGCCGCTCAATAATATTGAAGAGCTGCGCGAACCGATCGCGGAATGTCATATGCTGCTGCCGCAGCAGTACCTCGGTAACGTGATCACCCTGTGTATCGAAAAACGCGGTGTGCAGACCAATATGGTTTATCACGGCAACCAGGTCGCACTGACCTATGAAATCCCGATGGCGGAAGTGGTGCTCGATTTCTTCGATCGCCTGAAATCCACCTCACGCGGGTATGCGTCACTGGATTACAACTTCAAACGCTTCCAGGCGTCTGATATGGTGCGCGTGGATGTGCTTATCAACGGCGATCGTGTGGATGCGCTGGCACTTATCACTCACCGTGATAATTCCATGTACCGCGGTCGTGAGCTGGTAGAGAAGATGAAAGATCTGATCCCGCGTCAGCAGTTTGATATCGCGATTCAGGCGGCTATCGGCACCCATATTATTGCGCGTTCAACAGTGAAACAGCTGCGTAAAAACGTCCTGGCGAAATGCTACGGCGGTGACGTCAGCCGTAAGAAAAAACTGTTGCAGAAACAGAAAGACGGTAAGAAACGCATGAAACAGGTCGGTAACGTTGAGTTACCACAGGAAGCGTTTTTAGCCATTCTCCATGTCGGCAAAGATTAATTATTCAGCAGGTTGTAAGGAGACATAATGGCGAACACTTTTGCGCTGATCCTGACCCTGGCAACGTTGGTTACCGGGATCATCTGGGTGGTGAATAAATTTAAAATTCAGCCGGCCCGTAAGAAAAAACTGGCGCGCATGGCCGAACTGACAGAAGGAACCATGGATCAGGCACATCTGGCTGAAACAGTAGCCAAACCGGGCTGGGTGGAAGGTACGGCATCCCTGTTCCCGGTGCTGGCGATTGTTTTGATCGTGCGCTCATTTATTTATGAGCCGTTCCAGATCCCGTCCGGATCCATGATGCCGACACTGCTCATCGGCGATTTTATGCTGGTGGAAAAATACGCTTACGGGTTAAAAGACCCGATCACGCAGACCACCCTGATTAAAACCGGGGAGCCGAAGCGCGGTGATATTGCCGTGTTTAAATATCCGGAAGATCCGCGTGTCGATTATGTCAAGCGTGTGATTGGCCTGCCGGGCGATAAAGTCGTTTATGACCCGTATGCCAAAGAGTTACAGGTCTATCCGGGCTGTACCAAAGACCAGAGCAGCTGTGAAACCCTGCCGGTCACTTATGGTCAGGAATATGAAAGCGAATGGGCTATCCGCTGGGAAAAATCTCCGCTGGGCGGCTCCTTTATGAGCGGCGGCGCCCGTCAGTTCCCGATCGAAGATGATATGGAAGTCGGTTATCGCCGTCAGGCGGAACGGATTGAAAATCTGGGACCGGTGGCTCACCATATTCTGACCGTCCCGGAAATCACCCCGGACAGCATCAGCGGGCAGCGCCTGTTCCGTCAGCCGGGATTACCGGAGTACACCTGGGTGGTGCCGGAAGGGCATTACTTTATGATGGGTGATAACCGTGATAACAGTGCGGACAGCCGTGTCTGGGGATTTGTACCTGAACAAAACCTGGTCGGTCGTGCCAGCTTTATCTGGTTAAGCCTTGAAAAACAGGAAGGTGAATGGCCTACCGGTCTGCGCCTGAGCCGTTTCGGGCGGATAGAATAGAAAAAACAGAATTTGCTGAGCATTACCTGTCATCACAGTGTAGAATATGCCCCGCAAAATGATTGGCTCCCCGGTTTCCGGGGAGCCAGTGCAAACGCAACAGTTTTGTATCGCGGTTTTTTGCGGCTACAGGTCTGTTGCGTGTGCGTTTTATAAACATCCTAATTTTTGGTCGCACATGAACCCGATAGTGATAAACCAGCTGCAGCGAAAACTCGGCTATACTTTTACCCGTCAGGACTTATTAATGCAGGCACTCACTCACCGCAGTGCCAGCAGCAAACATAATGAACGCCTGGAATTTCTCGGCGATTCTATTTTAAGTTTTGTTATTGCCAATGATTTATATCACCGCTTCCCGAAAGTGGATGAAGGGGATATGAGCCGGATGCGCGCCACACTGGTGCGCGGAAATACCCTGGCGGAACTGGCCCGTGAATTTAACCTCGGCGAATGTCTGCGCCTGGGACCCGGAGAGCTGAAAAGCGGCGGCAGCCGCCGTGAATCGATCCTCGCGGATACTGTTGAAGCCCTGATTGGCGGGATTTTTCTCGACAGTGATATTCAGACAATTGAGCGGATTATCCTCAGCTGGTATGAATCCAGACTGAACGAAATCTCGCCCGGGGATAAACAAAAAGACCCGAAAACCCGGTTACAGGAATACCTTCAGGGGCGGCATCTGCCTCTGCCGAACTACCTGGTTGTTCAGGTAAAAGGTGAAGCTCACGATCAGGAGTTCACCATTCACTGCCAAATCAGCGGTGTTGAACAGCCGGTAAAAGGAACCGGTTCCAGCCGCCGGAAAGCCGAACAGGCCGCAGCGGAACAAGCATTAATTTTGTTGGAGCTTGAATGAGCGAAGAAAACACCTATTGCGGCTTTGTCGCGATAGTCGGACGTCCCAATGTGGGCAAATCCACCTTACTGAACCAGTTACTGGGGCAGAAAGTCTCTATTACCTCGCGGAAACCGCAGACCACGCGGCACCGTATTATGGGGATCGATACACAGGATAATTATCAGATTATTTATGTGGATACCCCGGGGCTGCATATTGAGGAGAAACGGGCAATCAACCGCCTGATGAACCGTGCGGCCAGCAGTTCTATCGGTGACGTTGAACTGGTGATTTTTATGGTTGAAGGCACTAACTGGACACCGGATGATGAGATGGTACTGAATAAAGTCCGTTCTCTGCGCTGCCCGGTGCTGCTGGCCATCAACAAAGTGGACAACGTGGAAGACAAAACCAAACTGCTGCCGCATATTGCGTTCCTCAGCCAGCAGATGGATTTTCTTGACGTGGTGCCGCTCAGTGCCGAGAAAAAAATGAATGTCGATACCATTGCGAACATCGTGCGTCAGCACATTCCGCAGGCGCCGTTCCACTTCCCGGAAGATTACATCACTGACCGCTCACAGCGTTTTATGGCCTCTGAAATCATCCGTGAAAAACTGATGCGTTTCCTCGGCGATGAACTGCCGTACTCGGTGACTGTGGAAATCGAACAGTTTGTTGTGCAGGACAACGGCGTATTTCAGATCAACGGTCTGATCCTCGTTGAGCGCGAAGGTCAGAAAAAAATGGTTATCGGCAACAAAGGCAGCCGTATCAAAACCATCGGGACTGAATCCCGTATTGATATGGAACGCCTGTTTGATGCCCGTGTTCACCTCGAACTGTGGGTGAAAGTCAAAGCCGGCTGGGCAGATGATGAACGTGCACTGCGCAGCCTGGGTTATGTTGACGACCTGAAGTAACGTAATAATGGACGGCTGGCAGCGCGCATTTGTACTCCATAGTCGCCCTTACAGTGAAACCAGTCTGATGCTGGATGTGTTCACTGAACAGGAAGGGCGGCAGCGCCTGCTGGCGAAAGGGGCACGCCGCCGCCGTTCCGGTCTCAAAGGGGCATTACAGCCCTTTACGCCGCTTCTGATCCGCTGGGGCGGGCGCGGGGAACTGAAAACCCTGCGTGATGCGGATCCTATCTCCCTCGCATTACCCCTGAGTGGTACCGTCCTTTACAGCGGCCTGTATATTAATGAGCTGCTCTCCCGTGTGCTGGCTAACGGCGTCACCTATTCCGCACTGTTTTTTGATTACCTGCGCTGCCTTCAGTATCTCGCGGCCAGTGATACCACGCCGGAGCAGGCACTGCGTCAGTTTGAACTGGCACTGCTGCATCATATCGGTTACGGCGTGGACTTTCTCCACTGCGCGGGCAGCGGGCAGGAAGTCTCTGACACCATGACCTACCGCTACCGCGAGGAAAAAGGCTTTATCGCCAGCCTGGTGGTGGATAACAGCAGTTTCACCGGTCGCGAACTGAAAGCCCTTGCCGCCCGGGAATTCCCGGATGCGGAAACTTTACGTGCCGCCAAACGCTTCACCCGCATCGCCTTAAAACCCTATCTCGGTGGAAAGCCATTGAAAAGCCGCGAATTATTTCGTCAATTTGTGCGCCCGCCGTTGGTTTCAAAAGAAAATGACCGCAGTGGTTCCTCTTCGTCTGAAAAAGGTTAAACTGAATAACAAAAGTTACCCGGAGGATGATAAAAAATGAGTGAAGTTTTATTGGGTGTAAACATTGACCACATTGCCACTGTCCGTAATGCACGCGGCACCAGCTATCCGGATCCGGTTCAGGCGGCATTTGTCGCAGAGCAGGCGGGTGCGGAAGGTATCACTGTGCATCTGCGCGAAGATCGCCGTCATATCACCGATCGTGATGCGGAACTGCTGAGACAAACCATTCAGACCCGAATGAATCTGGAAATGGCGGTCACCGATGAGATGGTAGATATCGCCTGCCGTATCAAACCGGCGTTCTGCTGTCTGGTGCCGGAAAAACGTCAGGAAGTTACCACGGAAGGCGGGCTGGATGTCGCCGGTCAGAAAGAAAAAATCGCCCGAGCGGTGAAACGTCTGACTGAAGCCGGGATCAAAGTTTCCCTGTTTATTGACCCTGACCATACCCAGATTGACGCGGCGGATGATGTCGGTGCGCCGTTTATTGAGATCCACACCGGTGCTTATGCGGATGCGGAAACATCTCAGGAAGAAGACAAAGAATTTATCCGTATCAAAGATGCGGTTGCCTATGCGGCTGGTAAGGGCCTGAAAGTGAATGCCGGACACGGCCTGAACTATCACAATGTTCAGCGCGTGGCAGCACTGCCTGCTATTTATGAGCTGAATATCGGCCACGCTATTATTGGCCGGGCGGTCTTCAGCGGACTGGCTGCAGCCGTTGCGGATATGAAAACCCTGCTGCGGGAAGCCCGTCGTTAATGGCTATTGTCGGTATCGGTACGGATATTGTTGAAATAAGTCGTATTGAAGCGGTTATCGGGCGTTCCGGTGACCGCTTTGCAAAACGGATACTCAGTGAGGCGGAGTGGGACGTTTACCGGCAGCATAAACAGCCGGTGCGTTTTCTGGCCAAGCGGTTTGCGGTTAAAGAAGCAGCATCCAAAGCACTGGGCACCGGGATCCGCCGGGGGCTGGCATTTAACCAGTTTGAAGTCAGTAATGATTTACTCGGCAAACCTAACCTGACCTTTCTCGGCTATGCCGGGGAACTGGCTGCCGCCCGTGAAGTCACACACTACCATGTCTCTATCGCTGACGAGCGTCATTACGCTTGTGCAACGGTTATTCTCGAAACAAACACCTGACAGATGCGCCCGGCTGCGGGCGCATCATTGCGCTTAAATCTTATCGGCGTGGTACATCAGCACAAATTTATCCCACAACATTTCCTGTGTCTCGGTATGCTCAGGATCGATAATAATCGTGTTGGTAATCGGACAGACTGACTGGCAGGTCGGTTTATCATAATGCCCGACACACTCAGTACATAAATCAGGATTAATTTCATAGATAGAATCCCCCATTGAAATTGCTTCATTAGGGCACTCGGGTTCGCACATATCACAATTTATGCAACGTTCGGTAATCAGTAACGCCATAGTCGCTATCACCATATAAATTATTTAAAATTCAGTAACTTATATCTTGCACTTATACGTTACTCTCTGACCGGTTTCTGTAAATATAACCAGTATTATAACCTTGGTTTTCCTGTTTCAGGAACACAAATCAGCAACACAAGCCTTTACTCCTGCCGTCACTGTCTTAATTATCTCAAAAAATCGCGCTGAGCAAAGTACGAAAGAAAAAATTTTTCCGGCTGCGTGCTTTGGCTGGTTCTGTAAAATGTAAAGCGTACACTTATTACTCTGTGATTTTCGGATAAATGATACGTTTTTAAATCATCTGAAAAGGGTAGTAGCATATGTTACTTAATGCAGATTTTAATAAAAAGAGATATAAATCGCCCCGGCTGTGCAGGACAGCTGACGACAAACAAGGTAAGCAGACAATACGGGAGACTGAAACGGAGGGCAAAAAAAAGCCCCGTAACCAAGGAACGGGGCAAGCCGGGAAGTAAACCATAAACACACAATTACGAAGGATACTATTAGGTAATTATACATACTTAAGTTAAATGCATCCTAAACGATACGTCACTAAGTGCAATGTATCAGGTGGTCTCCGGCTTCCGGAGGTGATTATAGGATAAGTACTCATGCACTGTATATTAATACAGCTTAATGTTGAGCGACTTTATTAACACATAAGGATGTATTATGTCAGTCAATCTTGGTACTGCCCCTAAATTTACCCCTGTGTTTCTGTCTATTATGGATCGTGTGGCTGAGCGTAAAGCGGCGGCTCAGGAAGCGGGTGATATTGAAACAGCAGAACGCCTGGCGGCAATGTATGATGGTACAAAACCGGAAGATTATCTTGTTGAGCCCATCCGTGAGATCAATGGTAAGAAGATTGTGGCGTATATAAACCGCGCCCGTAATGTTTTTGAATCTGACTTTGAATTAGGCGATAAGGTGTATGACAGGCATACCATTATTGACCTGATGGGATTCAGGATTAAAACGTTTGCGGATGAAGAAGCATGGAAAGCGGATATCTATAATGACCTCGACCCGTTTACGGGGGAACCCCGTATCGATATGTATTTTGATCATGGTGTGGAAATTTACACACTAACGTTCGGAAAAGTGATGAATTCTGATTCTGCGGATCTTAATACGGCGATTGAACTTGCGAACCGTTATAACTTTGATGAAACCCGTTTTGAAATCGCAGCGAGTCTCAGTGACAATGCGGGAGCCAGCGCAGTAATGTTACTGGAAAGTCCTGTTATGGATAAGCGATTATATTTACGTATGTTTTCCCGAAACTATATTAAATATCTGAAAAAAGGTGAAGAAAATACGTTCGCAGGTTAATGGCGGTTAACCGAAAATCCCTCAAAAAGCCTGCTCACTGAGCAGGCTTTTTTAATGCATCTTTATTAATGTGTATAAGTGCCGCCATATATACATATCGGATACAGCCATGCGGGCATATCTTTATAATCCTGATTGCATGTATGCTGACCCCACATGACACAGGAAAACGCAGGTGCAGAAGAAAAAACAATCACAGCAGTAAAAAGGGAACAAAGTATCTTTTTCATATTCACCTCTGTAATGAGTGTTTTTATGAGTTATAATCTATACTGATAGTGATTTTTAATATAAAAACCTGGTTAAGTTAATTATGTCAGTGGAAAATAAAATGAGATCTATATCAAGAAACAGAACAGCAATAAAACAACAACGTGATGATTACGTTGCCGGTAAATACAAAACCATCAGGGTTCGAAACGTAAAATGACATTATTTGTTTGTAACCATATATCGTCAGAGTCAGGGCGTGGCAGTGTAACGTTGTCCATGACCTTTTTCACCGCATCACATAATCGGGGTCTCCGGTGATATCTGATATGGATTCAAGCCTGCCATCTTTTGCAATACGGATTTTTATGCTGCACTTCCTGCCTGAAAATTTATCGTAATTATAAAATTTGGATTGAACCGCTGAGCGGATTTTTAAAACATGACTATTCAGCGGAGATGATTTTTCTGAAATATCCGCGTGCCGGTTATTTGTGTTTTTGTTACCGGGAGTGTTTTCAGTGGCGAACCCGGA
Source organism: Morganella morganii H1r (assembly GCF_000633515.1). Taxonomy (GTDB): domain Bacteria; phylum Pseudomonadota; class Gammaproteobacteria; order Enterobacterales; family Enterobacteriaceae; genus Morganella; species Morganella morganii_B. Next base: position 28,750 of record NZ_AYMP01000006.1, read on the forward strand.
TTGAATTGATACTGTGAACAGCATGGAAATTAATAGTTTTTTCATTTGTCGATTCTTTGGTTTACAAAAGCAGATCCTGACTCTCATTTAGCTGACATCTGTCAGAAGAAAAAACAGCAGCATTTGTATGCCATTATACAGAGCATGTAAAACAATCGGTGCTATAAGGGAGTTCGTCTTAATTCTGACCAGACAAAAAATAACGGATATCACAAAAATCATAATGAATGTGACGGGGGAATGATACTGAGAGTGTACTAATGCAAATAAGAGTGAGGTGATAAGAATGGCTATGTGTTTACCCTTCGGGCCATATCCTATTCCTGCATTCAGCAGAAAGCCTCTGAAAATAATCTCTTCAATCACCGGTGCAGCGAAAATAATAGCTGCGACCATCATAAACTGGTGCAAAGGGGACAGGGTAAATATCCGCAGTATCCACGTTTCATCTTCGCCGAAAAACTGGGTTGCAACAGATAATATCAACATCGCGATTATCGGTAACCGGAGATTTGATAATCGTATTGTACCGAAAGGCATCAGCCCGGTTCGTTTCTGGTAAAATGCCCGGGAAAACAGAGAATAAGGCAGAACAAATAAGATCATAAATACCGGCCAGGCCGCAAAGACGCCGTTGCTGGTGGTCACTCCGGGGAACGCCAGTATCGCAAACTGAATTAAGAACCAACCTGCAAAAAAAACAGCACAGACTAAACTGTGTTGTACTCTGTCTATCGATGTCATTTATTAACCTGTTCATTTACCTGAAAAAAGTAATTTTAATATAATCATAGTGAAAAATAAAAATATTTATTGTGCTGCGTTAAGGTCTCCGGAGCAGTCGTGTGTTTTTTGTCTGATTAATAATGGTCACAGACAGGCGAATTATCATCGCTCACTATTTGTGGCACCGCTCGTATAAACACTCAGTATGCGTATTTGAGTGACTATTTTATTGAAACTGTTATGTTCAGATTAAATATGAATTCTGCCGCAGTGTATTTTGATAAGATAATCATCATCACTGGATTACTTTGGTCAAAAATTTCTTATTTATCTTATTTTTTGAATTTTAACGCCAAATTAATGTTAAAGAATTTATGATTTATCTGTAAAACTGTAATATATCAACATTAAATTTTTTGGTGATCGTGTTTACATTATGCGATAGCAGCAGAAAATGAAGAATGTAATTTACAGATATATTAATCAACAGAACAGGAAATTCCTGTGTATTATTTAATCAATGCAGCGGATATATAATGAAAGATATTAATACATTAAAGTCAATCACAAATCAGGGTACAGGTCGGTTTGTATTGATCAGTATGTTAACAGCGGGTATTTATCCGGTAATGTGGGCCTGGAAGAATACTGATGCATTTAATTCAGAACTGGAAGTAAAGCCATTTGATGGTACGATATTTATTTATCTTGCAATTGCAATGGGTTTATCTTTATATATGGAAATGTTCAGTACAATGAGTGATGTATATCATTACGGCTATATTGTCGATTCAAAAAACATATATGACATACTAGGCGATGGATTTACAATTTCGGTAACTGTTTTCTGGATTATCTGGTCATTCAAAATGAAGCGTGCTTTGGAGAATTATGCAGAAAGAGAGTTCGGTATATCATTACATCTTAACGGACTCCTGACATTTCTCTTTCAATACTTCTATATTAACTATTGCATGAATGCATTAGAAGAAGATTTTGCCCGGGGAAAAATGCTGACAGATGTCCGGAATAATCACGTCAATCACAGTACAGATAATGATGACGATAAAATTTAATGTATCGCTGTCCTGTTGACGAATAAATACGCGGTTAACCCCTTCTTTGAAAACGGGCAGTTTATCTCTGATAACTGCCTGTTTATTTCAGTGACAACCTTCCGGGTGCTGATTTAAATCAGCGATTTATATCCGTTCAGTAAATAAGGTGATAAATGCCAGACCGTATCATTATCGGTGAATTGTACATTCATTTTCAGCAGCATATTTTCTGACAGGCAGAACGGAAAGAAATGATATAAATGCATAACAAACATAAAGGCATCGCCGGGATTATCATATTTGTGTGCATCGAGTGTCATTGTCAGATCCAGACAGCGGTATGGTTTTCCGCGGACAAGACGGTCTTCCAGTACCGAATCAACCGCATGAATGCCACTCAGCAGCTGGTTTATCTGTTTGCAGCGCTGCCGGTCTGTTTCCCGGTATAACACATAGTCGCTGATCAGCTGTTTTACTGAATCAACAGATGACAGCATAAAGCTGTTGGCACTGTAATGTGACAGCAGATTCCAGTAAGCGTGGTTATCCGTTATCGGCGGATAGCACGGTGTACATTGTGTGACACCGGAGGCAGTCAGCAAATCCGGCAGCTGCGGGCTGAGATGGCAGATATCCGCAGCCCGGCTTTGCGGTGCACTGATAATACACCGGTAAGTACAGCGGAAATGCGGCCCCGGCGGGATGGTGAGCGCTTTACCGTGATTATCATAAAAATGGATATAATAATGATTCTGACCGGTGATGGTTTTATCGATACTGAGTGCATAGAACCAGGCATCCTGATATTGCGGCAGCAGCCGGGAAGCGGGAGCGAGGTGAATCACCGGATGGAAATCGGCGACAATGCCCCGGGATTCCTCATGCGGCTCAAAAGACAGCTGAATATGCTTAAGCTCCGTAATATAATATCCGTCATCCACCGGCAGGCGATAAACCGCTTCATTTTCACGGAAATCCAGGATGACTTCGTTTTCTTTTTCCTGGTTTACAACAGCGGCACAATTAAGCAGAAAGCTGTTTGTCAGCTGATCATTACGCAATGGCAACTGTTTACTGAAATAGATATTCAGTGTGAAGGTGTCTGCGGATACCCAGTCCAGCACCGGAACAATTGCCGGAATATCAATGCTGATAAAGTGATGGACATGATCGATATATAGTCCTTCCAGCAATTTTTGCGGCCAGTTCGGTTTTTCATCCGCGCCGGATAATACGGTGTTATGTTTTCCGATCTGCGGAATAAAGCTGAACCGGGTTTCATCACCGTGATACAGCGTATTGTTGTGAGCCAGTTCAATATGGTCAAAATACTGACTCAGCCACAATAATAAAATACCGGCGGAAGAAACTGCGGGATCAAGAAAACAGCTGAGCTGTGCGGTTTCCGGCTTTTTGCGGCTGCCGCGGTATCTGAATTCCAGTGACAGACAGCTTTTGGACGGATGGTGCGTCACATAGCGGCGTAATAAGGTGTAAGGCTGCATCAGTACCGGGTTACAGGTTGTGAAGATTTCCTCAGACGCGCCTTTTACCTCGGTACCGGCGGGGATAGGCAGCGGAAAATCAATCTGCTCCTGACCATCAAAACGGACAACCGAAGTGGCCGGGATACCCTTTATCGCACGGGATTGCAGGCGCTGTAACAGCGGCAGGGTAATTTCAGGAAAGGCATCATCCACTTTTTCCTGCAGCCGGGCGCTGAGAAATGCAAATCCTTCCAGCAGGCTGCCGCTTTGTTCATCATCCGGGTCGAGCACATCAGCAAGATGCGGATAGTCGCGGATAAACCTGCGGCTGAGTTGCTGTAAATAATGTTGTTCCTGTAAAAATTTAATTTCGCTCATGAGTGACTCTGCCGCTGCCGGTAATCAGTATTTAGTGTACGGAGAATTAACGTGTGATCTCTTCCTGGCAGCAATAGCCGGATGTTCCTGCCATAACATGCTGGAAAATAATATCTTTGTATTTCACACTGACGGTTTCCTCCGGCTGCGCGTCATTATTATCCGCAGAGTGCGGATAATTACTGTTAATATTGACAATGGATGCCTGACGTAATGTGACGGTGAAATACTTTTCCTGTGAGCCGTTTTGTGACGTCCGGTAAAAACTGAATACCATTTCCATCACTTCATTATTGGCAATCGCATTTGCCAGCAGCGGGGTGGATTTATCCAGCAGCTTAACAAAATTCACCGGGCTGAATGTCAGGTTCTGGGTACGACTGAACATATTATTCAGATGGAGTACAAATATTTCATTTTCATGGCCCAGCTGATATTTATTACCGATAGAATCAGGACTGCCGCAACCCTGTGAAATATTGCCCTGCTGGTTTCCGCTGAGATGTAAATAGATCATATTCGCCATAATGGTTTTCCTTATTCCTGTTTGCCGCTGCCGGGTTTCAGACCCGCCTGTTCCGCCTGTTTTTGTAAATCCGCATAAAGCGCAATCAGGCCGTTAAGCTGCTGGTTAATCCGGTGCAGCTGTGCGGCTGAAACCGGACGGCCGTTGCGGATGTCGTCAGACAAGGCCCGCAGATATTCTTCTGCCGGGACTGTTTTTGAATGAGCCTGCCGGATGTTGTAGATTTCCGTTTTCAGATACGACAGGGTAAAACTGCCGCGTTTTTTTTCCCGTTCAACAATGGTGTCGGACAGTGCCTGTAACCGTTCATTGGTGAGATACCAGCTGTCCGTGGGTTCCGCATCAGCAATCCGCATCTGCAGAATGTCCTGCCAGCGGCGGGTGGCATACGCCTGATCCGGGTCGTTCGGCCAGCGCTGACGGGCAATGTCGGTCATCTTTTCGGTCAGCAGCAGCGGGGCAACCGGAGATTGTTGTTCCGCATCGGCCAGAAACTGTCCGTAAGTCGCCAGCTGCGGGTTGGCAAACCACAGAACCGGCGCACTGCCGGGCTGTGCGGCGAAGCTGTCCAGTTCATCTTTCACCGGTTTGTAGACAGTGAAGAACAACACGGCGATCAGAATCAGTCCGGTGACCAGACCCGCCGCAAATCCGGCAAACGGAAAGGTTTTGCGGGGTGGCGGCGGTTCCGGCACCATCTGCACAAAACGGACGGTGCTGTGACCGGAATTGCCGTCAGACGCCGCATGGCTTCCGGAGCCTGCCGGGCTCTCTTCCGCGATATAGATCAGCGGAGCGACGGTTACCGGCGGCACTTCACCGCCTGCCGCCGGTGAGAGTTGCTCAAGTTCTTTGGCGGCATTACGGAAGTAAAACTGCAGATTATCCGTGATCGGCATTTTGCCGGACGGTGCCTGCGACAGCCGTCCGGTGATCAGCTGTAACGCCCGCTCTGCCCGGTAGAGCAGGCGCAGGTCATCACGGCGGAAGGCGAGACGGCGTACGGTTGCCATGGCCCGTGTGATAAACCAGTTAAGAATCTCAATACGGTGATTGATTTGCGGCGGCCATACCGCATCCCAGTCATGAACCATCATCATGGCAATCAGCTCACAGCCTTCCGTCAGCCCCGCCAGACCGCCGCGGTGCAGACGGGCAAGGGTGTAGTAAACCGCCGTCTGCAAATCCACGCCGTTTTGTCTGAACAGTTCCAGGGATTTGGCCTCCACCCGCGACCAGCTGACTTCCGGCTGGGACGGGTGACTGAGTTTATTTATTTCTTCCCGGATTTCCGCGAATGCCGGTAAATCCAGCGGGGAAGTGCCTGTCCGGATAACAATGCCGTCCATATTTTTCTCCGTCATTAATACAGGGTTTCAGGCAGGCTGAAACGGGAAAACAGATTGCCGGAGAATGGATTATCCGACTCATCAACAGAGATGCGGTAGGTCATTTCCCCGTCATCTACCGTAAAGCGGACATCGAAACTGTCGGCGTTCACATTGGTCAGTTTACCGGACTGAATCAGCCGGATGAGTGCCCACGGGCCATTACGGACAATCGCACGTGGTGATTTGCCGGTGGAGCCGGAAACCAGGGTCAGCTTACTTTCTCCGCCGGAACGCATGGAGTTAGGCCAGATCATATGAACGGTGTTGCTGCGTCCGTGCGCATAATCGAGAATTTGTCCGTCAAGATTCAGCACACTGCGCCGTTTGTTTCCGGACAACTGAACCGGTTCAATGGCAAACTGAGTTTCAAGGTTACCCTGCGGGGTAAAGAAGGTATTACGGATGCGGTTGGCTGTTTCAATCTGTTCCAGCACATCCGGGCGGATCAGTGACTGCCCGTCCTCATTCACCAGCAGGTTGTTCTCAGCAAACGGCCGCAGATTCTGCTGCCAGAAAGCATCCAGTGTCCCGCCCGGTTTGAAGAAGCGCTCAAATTCACTCAGCGGCACATCGCGGTTTGATTGCGGATCAAACGGATAACGGCCGGCAATGTAGCTGTTGTACTGTTTGACCACGGATTCATTCCATTCCACTTCGAGATAACGGATCGCCTCTTTCTGCACCACAATCCACGCCTGATCAGCCAGTTCACCAATCCAGCGGCCGAGAGGTTCCGGCATGGTTTTCGCCATCTGGCTGACTTCAAAAATGGCATCGCGGTTATTTTCTTCCAGACGCAGAAAAACGGCTTTCAGTGCGGCTTTGCCCGGCACCGGCGCATTTGCGATACTGAGCAGGTAACGGTGCAGATCATTCAGTTTCTGGTTGACGTTTTGCAGGTTTTCGCCGTTGTTACTGACCAGTATTTCTGTCTGCGGCGAAAATTCGCGGCTGATCCGTCCGAGTAACCGGTACTCACCCCGGGTCATAAGGGCCTGTTTTTCTTTTTCTGTCAGGTTGTTGTCCACGGCAGGCAGACTGGTGTTATCCCGCAGGATTTGCAGGGCACGGCGTAACGGCTGTTCACCGCTGATAATTTGCTCCAGTGCACTGATTTCATCCTGAATGGTTTCAAACTCACGGACTTCCAGGTTGCTCATCGCTGCCCGCCAGTTTGCGGCATAATCACCGAGGTACTGTTCGCTGATCTGATGCTGAATTTCCTGGCGGTCGCTTTCGCTGTAACGGACATCCTGTGACAGATTCAGTACCCAGGCATCCAGTGCGGTCAGATCCACCAGTGCCTCATTCTGCCGGATAAAGTAATTGATCAGTCCGTTGCGGGTCAGGAACTGCGGCACTTCCAGTTTTTCATCATCCAGTGAGACGAAAACATGGCTGAAACTCGGCCCGATCATATGGCGCAGATCCAGTGGTGACGACAGCTCATTGAGGCCCTTCAGGCGCAGTGTCTGATACACCCGCTGATAGAGCGAAAGGCGGCTCAGCTCTTTCTGGGCGTTACGGATAGCCGGGGCAAACGGCAGGAAGGCCTGACCGGCTAACGTATCTCCGCGCTCGCGGTCTGCTGCCCAGTCGGTATGCTCAAGGGCATAATCCAGGTGCGCCATCAGCTGTGACTGAATTTCGTTTTGCCCGGTGAATTCACGGCTCCAGCGTTTGCGCAGGTAATCTTTGACAATCGCATTATTACGGCCGCTTTTGTCTTCCAGCATGCGCATGACACGCAGAATAGTGAGTTTTTCCTCGCTGTTTTCCGGCGCACGGGCCAGATCCTGCTGTAATCCGGCCATGATGGCCGGCAGAAAACGTTCGATCAGCAGTTGCAGATAACTTTTTTCCACATACGGGCCGACTTTTTTCCCCTGATACAGACCAAGATCGGTCAGGATACCGTTTTTCTCGCGGTAATTGCCGTAAGCCAGCGTTGCTTCCGACAGCGGATTGAGGATAGGCAACTGACGCACGCCGGTGGTGTCCTGCTGGTTATCCGCCGTCACACTGCTGAATGCGCTGACTTCGGAGAGCACGTTTTTACCTGCCAGGTAGTTCTGGTCATAATAATGATGCCAGCCGACCCAGAGGGCAATAATCCCTGCCGCCGTTGCCAGCGAGGCAAAAAAGACGTTGTGGTGATGGCGGCGTAACCAGAAACGGTTTTCTGCCGCCAGATTCGGTTCTGAGAACAGCACATCACGGAACAGCTGACCGGTAAACCAGGGCTGGCTTTCACTGACCGGCCAGGTATGTGTCGGCGCGGGCGGCAGGTTGTACTGCATGGCGGCGCTCTGAGTGAAGATATCGTCGATCTGACCGCGCTGGGCGGAAGATGTCAGATAAATACCGCGGATCAGCGGGATATCGTCATCATTGCTGCCGATAAGTTGTTCTGTCAGTTCTGTCACCCGGTTCTGCAGCCCGACCATCTGGCGGATAAAGCTGAACAGCTCGCTGCGCTGGCTGTCATCGACCCGGTTCAGCATCATTTCCGGCAGAGCGGCGTTGAGCTGACTGATCCATTTCTCCCAGAAGGTGGTGAGTTCACTGATCCAGTTGTGCTGATCGTCCCGGGTAAATGTGACGCCGAGAACGGATTCCTGTTCTGCCACATCCAGTGACTGGAACATGGCACTGAAACCCTGTAACAGATCCAGTTTGGTCAGCACGATATACACCGGGGGACGGGTGTTAAAGGCAAGGCGGATATCCTGCAACCGCATATGAATATCGGCAAAATAACGGCTGCCGGCTTCTTTGTCTTCGGTCATCAGCCGGGCGGTGTCGATGGTCAGAATGATACCGTTCAGCGGCTGGCGGGTACGCTCCTGTGCCATGCGCCCGAGCAGGCTGTTCCACAGGCGGTGATACAGCTGCGGTTTTTCACTGTCATCATGCGGTTGCGTGATCAGATGCCCGCGCGGCATCAGCAGCACAGCTTTATCTGTCAGTGAGCAGCGGACATGCAGGGCGATACCGTCTTCTGAGACGATTCTGTCCTGCGGGACCAGATCCAGCAGGCCGAGATTAGCGGAAAACAGGGTATGTTTGCCGCTGTTTTCCGCGCCGAGCACCAGATACCACGGGCGCTGATAGAGCGAATGACGACTGTCGCCGAGGTGGCGGCGCAGTTCGCTGAGCCAGCGGCTGAGATAGCGGTTCTGAAATTCAAGATCTTTGCGGACCGGGTCTGAAACGGTCAGTTCAACATCCAGCTTCAGTTTTTCCAGTTCGCGGACACGCCGCCGGGCGGTGTATCCCACCCAGCCGATAACAATCAGGAACAGCCCGAATGTTGCCAGCCAGCGGGCGCTGACCGGGCGCAGCGGATAGTCATCACGGAAGCTGAAATCCGCTCCCCAGATCCAAATCCAGATAAGGATCAGCGCCGGAATGATGGCCAGAAAAACAGCCCATGCCGATTTAAGTCTGGGTTTATCGGCTTTAAACCATTTTCTGATCAGACCCTGTGCATCCGCGGATGATAAGGATGGTTTTTTCATTAAACGTTATTCCTTCTGAAATCGGACTCCGGAAGTTTTCCGGTAAGCTGTTGCAGTAAAGCGGGCTCCCACTGCGTTACTGTGCTGCGTGATACGATGTCATGCAGTTGCTGATACTGAGCCTGAGCAAGTCCTGTCATGCCTGACTGCTCAAACAGTGATGCTGCCAGAAGTTGCAGGCAGACGCGGTCACGCAGCTGTTCAGCTCGGTTTATGGCGGCGTCAATCTTTTGCAGCGCCGCATCCAGACCGTTTTCCTGATAGCAGCGGGTGATCTCATCCGTGTCTGCCCCGGCGCTGCTGGCCCCGGTTGTCCCGGCGGAATCCGCTGCGGTCAGCCAGGCCAGTGTGTCTGCACCGGCGTACGGGGTTTTATCGGAGAAACTCAGGGTGGTCAGCTGCGGCAGACGGGCGACAAACTCCGATACACAGCGGCGAATGGCTTGTGCAACGGTATCCAGTCCCAGCTGCTGCGCGGCCTGTGCGGCCAGATAATGACCGTCCAGCCAGTAAGGCGCGAGGCTGAGACTTTGTTCAATATCAGCCAGTAATACCGGATCAGCCTGTGTCAGCTGTTTGCGGTAGGCGGTAACCCGATCGGCAGCAACGGCTGCCAGCGGGGTTTTTCCGGTGGCATCGGCGGACGGTACTGACTGAATAGTGTGCCAGACAGCATAACGGCGCAGCTGATAGCCGATGGCATTTTCCGGGGCGCTGCGGCAAAGGGCATCTGCGGCATTCAGCAGAGCCGATTTGCGGGTACGGTCATTTCCGCTGTCAAGGTCAGCGACCGGAAAACCGGCATCCGTTCCGGTTTCGGCGGCAGGCAGACTACGCGGTGCAGGATCTGCAGGCGCTGTGGTTGCGGCGGTGTCTGCCGCCGGACGGACGGAGGGCGTGACAGTTTCCGGTGCGCTGTTCTCAATGCGGCGGTAACCCCGGCTCAGATCATCCAGTTTTTGTGACAGGACCTGGTGGCTTTCACTCCAGAACTGCGCCAGCCCGGCAAAATCCCCGAGGACATTATCCCGCTGTGCAGCGGTGGCCTGACGGGTAAAATTATCCTGTGCCAGCTCAAAACGCTGTAAAACCTGTTGTGTCAGACGGACTTTCAGTCTGATATTGTCAGGATAACAGTCGTGCCAGAACTGACGGCAGAACAGGGAAAACAGTTGCGCGCCCAGCGTGATTTCCTCTGCATTTCCGGCATGCTGCAGGGTGCGCAGCAGGTGTACCACCAGGCGGAGATCTTTTGTGGTGGCAGACAGCAGAGTGAGGATCCGTGACTGAATGGCCTCAATATCCAGAGAGGCATGCGTCAGGGAGCCGAATTTAATCATTTCACCGTCGATATATTCCCAGTCCGGGTTGCTGTCACTGACCATACTGCTTATCTGCCCGGGATCAAGCGGGGCGAGCAGTTGTTCAGACCAGTTAAAACGTGTTGCTATCATGCTATTCACCAGCGGCAGGCCGCGCGTAAAGGTTTGATACTTTCTGTCAGCTGAGACAGATCAAAAGTCACCGGTTCCCCGTTTTCCGGCGTGATGGTCAGTGAGCCGCCGGTCATAATGCGTTTGATTTCACCGATCCCGGCCAGACCCCGGCTGGATTCCAGCACATAACCGCTCTCGCGGATAAACCAGTCACTGCTGAATGAGGTTTCCGGGGTGGATAAACGGACAGCATGTACTGTCACCGGGGCGTTCATGACCAGCTGCATCCGTGTAATGTTATCGATGCAGCTGAGCATCAGGATCGGGCGGGGCGGTTGTGTGCCGATCGCCGGTGCGGTCATGACCACAGGCCAGGTACCTTCACGGGGCTGGGTGGTGATGAAGGTCACGGTATGTTCTGTCCGTTTCTCTTCATTGTCTGCCGCCCGGCGCCGGATCTCGCCTTTCGCCGCCGGGGCCGTCTGCGGCACGGCGTTGTCCCTGCCGATGTTGTCATAGCAGTCCAGCCGTACCAGCGGTGACGACTCTTTACGGCAGGTGTCCAGCCGTGCTGATATATCACCGGAAAGTACGGGAACCGGTTGTGCCGGGCTCCACAGCGGTGTCAGTATCAGCAGGGCGGTCACGCTCTGAAGCATCCTTTTGGTCATGACATGTATCCGTATTTTTTTAATTTGTACACCAGGGCACGTTTGGAGATATTCAGGTTCACTGCGGTTTCATTCAGGTCGTGGTTATCCGCCTGCATCCGGTAGTTCAGAATGCCGGATTCATACCGGTCGAGAGCGGAGGTAAGGTCTCTGATACCGGACATATCCGGATCGGATGACGGTGGCAGTGCGGGGGTCACCATGGTTTGTGTCATCATCGTTTCCAGCCTGCGCTCCTTCTCCTGAGCCAGCTGAAGCAGCCCGCGCAGTTGCTGATTCTGTGTCCGGATCTGCATCCGGCGGGTCAGCGAGCTGAAGTGATGACAAAAAATCCGGTAGTAGATCGCCGTCATGCCCCGTTCGTGTTCTTTGCGGGTCAGACCGGTACCGAGACGGCAGATAGCCCCGGCGGGTTTGCCTTCGTGATCGCAGAACGGAAATCCGTGGATACCGCTGTTTGCCGGTAATCCTCGGATAAACGTTTTCAGACTGCTTTCCTCGAGATGGCTGCCCTGTGACAGGTTTGTCCAGCAGAGCGGTGTCCGGTTAAAGGTTACCTGTACCAGCGGCTGACTGATATCAGACGCATCGGTGTCCAGCAGACCGGCGGTGACCTGTGGTTGTGAATAATCGACCGAGTAACTGAGCAGCCGGTTATCCCGCGGGCTGAGTACCACCACAGCCAGTGCGCTCAGGGAGCTGCGGAAAAAACAGTGCGGCAGAAACTGCGTTATCAGTGATTCGGTTGTCGGGCAGTCCATCAGTGACAGCGCATTTTTCAGTCGGTTCTTCATTATTCCGCATCCACCTCAGCGGTGAATTTGTCATCAGTGGCTGACAGCGTGATATGGCGGATGGTTTTTCCGGCTGCCGTGTGTTTGAGCAGCAGCAGGGAAAGCGGTGGCAGTAAGTGACCGTCGATGACAGATTCCAGAATACGGGCACCGTTTTCAGCCCGGTTTGCGCGCTGAATAATGGCGTTATAAACGGCATCACTGATAGTGACCTGTGCGCCGAAACGCTGTACCAGACGCGCTTCCAGCTGGCTGAGTTTGGAGCGGATGATCCGTGTCAGCGTTTCGTCATTGAGCGGCAGATACGGGATCACTTCCATCCTGGCAAGCAGTGCCGGTCTGAAGAACGTGGTCAGTTCCGGATACAGCGCATCCAGCAGTTCATCAGGGCGGTTTTCATAAGCGACAATCGTGCTGTCACCCAGGTTTGAGGTCAGGAAAAAGGCGATATTTTTGCAGTCAATCACCCGGCCTTCGCCGTCAGCCACTTCCCCTTTGTCAAAAGCCTGATAAAAGAGATTCAGCACATCCGGATGGGCTTTTTCCACTTCATCCAGCAACACAACGGAGTAAGGCTTGCGGCGGATGGCTTCCGTCAGCACACCGCCTTCGCCGTAACCGACATACCCCGGCGGGGAACCGATCAGGCGGGAAATTGTGTGTTTTTCCTGGAACTCGGACATGTTGATGGTAGTGAGATATTGTGTGCCGCCGAACATCAGCTGCGCTATCTGCAATACCGTTTCGGTTTTTCCCACACCGCTCGGCCCGGCCAGCAGGAAAGCCCCCAGCGGACGGCCGGGACGCCGCAGGTCGGCACGGGCGGTCAGCAGGTGTTTATGCAGATGTGCAATCGCCAGATCCTGACCTTTGATGGATTCCCCAAGATAAGCCGGTAATCCGGTGACCACGGCAAGGGCATCCTGTGACAGACGGTTGAGCGGAACACCGGTCCATTCGGCGATCACTTCAGCAATCTGTTTTTTGCCGACATGCGGGGACACCAGGGAGGAGAGCTTCTGGCGGGTTTCCAGTTCTGCATTCAGTGTCTGTAACTGTTCGCGGATGCTTTCTGTGGTTTCCGGTTCAGCGGTTTCACCGGTCTCTGCCGCTGTATCATTTGTCTCTGCGTGTTGTTCTGCGCTGCCAAGCAGTTTCGCCCGCAGGCGGATGATATCGCGGACTAATGCCTGCTGTGCCTGCCAGTCAGTCTGTAACTGATCCAGTGACTGCTGTAATTGTTCAGACTGCTGTTGCAGCGCGGCCAGACGGTCAGTGTGATCCACCAGTCCGAGCAGGGCTTCGCGCGCCAGCACATCCCGCTCCGTACTGATCTGGTGTAACTGTGTTTTCAGGGCGGAAATCTGTTTCGGCGGAGACGTCAGATTAATCGCGGTCCGCGCACAGGCCGTATCCAGCACATCAATGGCTTTATCCGGTAACTGACGACCGGACAGATAGCGGTCACTCAGCTCAGCTGAGGCACGCAGCGCATCATCATCAATAAAGACCTGATGGGCGGACTCATAGGCTGTGCGCAGGCCGCGCATGATAATCACCGCTTCCGCCGCCGTCGGTTCTTTGACCTGAACTAACTGGAAGCGCCGCGCCAGTGCCGCATCTTTCTCAAAATACTTTTTGTATTCACTCCAGGTGGTTGCCGCGATAGTGCAGAGCTCCCCCCGTGCCAGCGCCGGCTTGAGGAGGTTGGCGACATCGGTGCCGCCCTGCTGGTTACCGGCACCGATCAGGGTATGCGCCTCATCAATAAACAGAATGATCGGGGTGGCGGAACCGGTGACTTCCTGAATCAGCCCTTTGAACCGTTTTTCAAATTCCCCTTTGACGGCGGCACCGGCCTGGATAGCGCCCAGATCCAGCACATGCAGCTGACAGCGGCGCAGTTTTTCCGGTACCTCACCAGCCTCAATACGCAGTGCCAGGCCTTCAATCAGTGCGCTTTTCCCGACACCGGGCCCACCGACAACCACCGGGTTATTTTTGCGGCGGCGGCAGAGGATATCGATCATCAGGTCGATTTCGTTATCACGGCACAGAACCGGATCCAGCTTATTCTGCCGTGCCAGCTCTGACATATTCTGAGTGAAACGGGCGAGCAGGCTGTCAGCCGCCGGGGTATTACTGCCCGCAGGCTGAGTGCTGAAATCACCGGACTGGCTTTCTGCCGAACCCGCTGTCCACTCATCAAACTGCTGCTTTAATTGTTCACGGTTTATGTTACTGAGCAGTGTGCAGGCCTGCTGCGGCAGGTAACGCTGCGGCATCTGCAGCAGCACCAGCAGGATAATACCGGAGCGCAGCGTGGTATGCTGATATTCGGCGGAAGCGACCAGCCAGCTGTCTTTCAGCAGCTCAGTCAGCAGCGGGGAAAACCCCGGATACCCCTGGGTCAGTGCCTGATGCGGCGGGATCAGCGCTGCGGTCATGTCCGCCAGCTCGCTGTGATCAATACCGGCGCGCTGGCAGATTACCCGCACATCGGTTAACGGAGTTTCCAGCAGGCAGCCTAAAAACAGCGCGGCAGTGATTTCCGGCTGCTGTTCACTGACGCTGCGGGCGGCAGCATTTTCCAGTGCATGTTTTGCCACAGGATCGAGGCGGTTAACGAGTGTAGAAAGATCGATATTTATCATCAGTGTATACCCTGACTCAGTAACGGAGTAAGTTGTTCCAAAATATGGTGTGTCTGATTATTGAGCTGTGACAGATACAGGCCGTAAATACCGGCGGCCACCAGTACGCCGGCGATAAAGATATATTTGAGCCGCAGACGTTTTCCCAGCCGGTAGCGGTGGGGATCCGCGGTGGTATTTTCATACAGCACAACAGCGCCCTGTTCGGGACGCAGCTGGCGGATCTGTTTTTGCAGGCGGCGCAGCAGACGGTTGAATTCATCGTTATGGCCCTGGGTGACTTTATAACGGCCCCGGTAACCGAGGCACAGACACAGCCAGATAAATTCAATCAGATCCAGATAGCGTTTCGGCTCACCGAGCAGGCGCTCGATCAGAATGAACACTTTTTCGCCGCCCCAGGATTCATTGTGGAAATGCACCAGCAGGGATTTTTTCACCCAGCCGTTATCCGCATTCCAGCCGAGGCCCAGCGCGGTTTCATCAATAAAGGTGCAAAGCACGTAGCGAAACGAGACAATCGCGCCCGGTTCATAGCCCTGAGACTGCAGCTGCTGCTCGATAGCCTGAATATCTGTCACCACCTGCTGATAAAGCTTGTCCGGCAGCGGCGAACCGGACATCGTATGCATCCGCATAACCATACCGAGCAGCGGGGTGGCCGCATCAATCATCGGGTTAATATTTTCACCGCGCAGCGGGATCCGGTACTGCTTATGCCTCCGCTGGCGCAGATACTGTGCATCCTCAGAGGTATCCTCATACAGGCTGCCGGTCAGTAAATCATCGGTCATAAATCGCCCCCGTTACGGATGGCCCAGAACTGAATATCCAGCTCCGGGAAATTACCGGCAACGTGGAAGGCGACAGAGCCGCTCTGCTGAATTTCCTGCCAGGCAGTACCCTGGCGATCCAGCCGGAAATAGGTGTAACCCGCATGATACGGCAGCTGGCGCGGAGCGGCAGACAGGGAAATCAGTGATACCCCCGGCAGCTGGACACTGACCAGATCGCGGATGCGGTTGATGGAGGTGACTTTGGTCTGCTGGGTGAACTGGCGGCGCAGCTGTTCCTGCGGCATCTGAGCGCGGATCGCCACGATAAACTCGGCCTGCTGCAACAGTTGCGGATCCTGGATTGTCGCCACACGGATGCCGTGTTCCTGTTCCTGAAGGTGAATCGCAATAGCACGTGGTGTCAGTACCACACTCAGTGCCAGGCGCAGTGCCCGCATCAGCGGCGGATAGCACTCCGCCAGAGCCTGATGGTTATATTTCGGCAGTTGCCCTGCCAGCCGTGACTGATCGGTAAAGGTATGCAGTTCACCGCACAATGAGCGCAGTTCGCAGAATAACGGCTCCGGATGCAGCACATCCTGGGCAGCAAAGTGCGCAAAACGCGGGGATGCACGGTTGAGAAGCTGTAACATCATAAATTCCGCCACATCGGCGATACCCTGCTGCCCCGGTGAACCGATCCGTCCGGCCAGTTGCCGGGCGCGCTCGGCCAGTGTGCCGCTCAGTTCATCGAGAAATCCTGTCAGTGATGGCGATAAACGAATATTCAGGCAGGACGGAATAAAGGTATCGTCGAGGATCAGCCCGCCGTCTGCTGTCTGTTCACTGATACGGCAGACAGGCACAGACACATAGGCATTCAGCTCTGTTGCACCCTGTTTCAGGACCGGGCTGAGTTTTGCCACATTCAGCATACTGACATCACCGCTTTCGGTGTGCAGATCACGGACATCCAGGCTGAACTCTTTATAGCGCGCCGTCAGGTGGTTGTTATGCCCGGCCGCAATTTCATTGACAGTGGCACTGTGCAGCGGCAGGGCAAGATAGATAATGTTGTTGCCGGTATCATTGATCGGTGCGATATCAATCGGCGGCGGCAGTTCATCCTGCGATGGCATGGAGAACAGGGTGCCGTCCGGCATCACACCGGTTGCCTCTGAAATGCCGATCCGGCCCAGCCGCAGAATATCTTCGTTGATTACCAGCGAGGTAAACCCGGCATGATGACCGAAGAATGCAGAAAGCAGGCTCTCTGTCACATAATCCTGGTGGCGCTGCTGCTGCTGGAAATGCTGGGGCTTGATAAACAGACCTTCGCGCCAGATAACCCGGTTTTTCATCGACATATTATTCTTCTTCCTCTTTGCGCAATTCCACTTCATTTGCCCTGACATGAACCAGCAGGTAATACTGCCGTCCGATTCCGTTTAATTTGATGATTTTTTTCCATTCGGTAACATTGGGATCCGAGTAACGGACGATCACACCCAGATAGCGGTTTTCACCGGTGGTCCGCAGTAATGCCAGCGGTTTGTACTGATCCGGTGTCAGTGTGTAATCCTGGTGATCGATATAGTTTTTACCGAGCACATCCGGCAGCGGTTTTTCATCCAGCTGATCGAAATCCATCGATTCAAAGCGGGAGTCCTCGCTGAGATAGACAAGCTGCATCTCCACCGGAGACGGCTCACCATCCGGATTCGGGTTGATATCGGGTTCCGCCAGAAGTGTGATAGCAATTTCAGAAGGTTGCTGGCTCGCTTTGCCCACAGGCGTATCCGGATCCCACAGCACCTTGCCGACTTTTTTGGTCGCTTCCCAGGATTTGCTGCATCCGCTTAATATCAGGATCAGCAGCAACAATCCGTATCGCAGTTTCACACTCATGATGGATGTCCCTTATAAACTTTTACGTAATGCCCGGTCATAGGCATGGGTGTAAACTTCATAAAAGAGTTTTTCAAACCCCTGCTGGCGGCAGGATTTCAGCTCACGGTAGTAGCTGACATACATCTGCCATGCCCATGCCGGATCTGCGCTGCTCTCTTCGCCCGCCCGCTGATACCGGGAAAAACGCGCCAGCAGCCGCTCCGGTGAGAAGGCATCGAGCATGGTATCCAGTGCCACGGAAATCGCTTCGAGATTGGCCTGATAATGAAGCTGCATATTGGCCAGGCTCTCGCTGACGGCGGCTGTCGGGGACAGGTGTACCGGGCTGCGTTCATCACCGAACAGCAGGTGCAGAGCTTCCCGGTAATCCACATTCAGACGCAGCGGGTTATCCTCGATCGGGCGCAATTGTTTGTCGCGCAGGTTATCCTGGGTTTTCTGCAGTGCGAGAAGCCCTTCAATAGCGGCTTTGAGTGTCCGGCCGATCTCGGTCAGAAAATCATTGGCCTGACGGGAATTGTGCATCGGTAAATGCGCTTCCAGCCCGCGCATCAGCGGATTTACCGCAATATGATCTGCATCGGTGAGCGGCAGCAGATCATCAGTGCGATCGGTGGCGGACAGTGTCGGCAGATCCATATATTCCTGCACAATGGTGTTCCCTCTGTTATCGGAGAGCGGCATAGCGGCGGATGAGGCCGGATAGTTATCGGCCAGCAGACCGGAGATGTCGTTTTTTATCTGCGCACCGCCGCCGGTCAGGCTTTCATTTTCCAGTGCCTGTAACGGGTCACGGGTGCGTGAACCCAAAACAACCGGCGCGGTATCATCGCCCAGATGCAGGATGTTATCCTGTGTGGTGCGGGTATCCATCAGGTTATCCAGCGGATTACTGCCGGCGGACACGATATCCTGGGGCGCCACAGCCATCGGGTCGCGGTAAGGTTCATCGGTCATGGCAAGATGGGTTTTAAACTGCAGTTCGCCGATCTCAACGATATCGCCCTGTGACAGACGGACAGCACCCGCGTGGCGGGGGATCGCCGTCTGATTGAGGCGGACCTGCTCGGTCAGGGTTTTCAGGCAGAATGTCTGATCCTGCCAGACAATGCGGCACTGAACCCCGGCGACTTTGCCGAGGCTGTCCTGGAGTGACCAGGTACAGTCGGCGTTGCTGCCGATAGTGCCGCCCTGAGAGGAAAACTGCGCAGTTGCAGCCCGGCCGCTTTCCAGCCGGTTACTGTTCACCAAATGAAAATTAAGTTGTGGTTTATCCATGATGTTATTCCAATACTGAAATCGTCACACAAGGCTTCAGTTCCGGTTGCCCGATAAAACTCCGCCAGCCCAGTTGATTGTTATCGTTTTCGCCGAGAACCATCCCGCCGACCTGTTTTTCCGCCATCCGCAGCCGCAGATCCCAGGCCAGCTGCTCGTGCATGATGTAAGACACAAAGGCGACCAGCGGCAGATAATCCGGGCCGTTCGGTAAGAAACGCATGTAACGGCTCAGTGGTAATTCACTGATTTCAATAGTGCATTTTCCGTTACAGTCTTCAATACGGGAGCCGAGACTGAAATTTTCACCCAGCAGGGAACGCGGCTGCGCGGTCCGGCTTGCGCTGTACAGAATTTCACCCAGCCGGTTCTGCTGATCGTCCGCAATCGGCACCCGGCGGCTTTCCCAGCCTGACAGCTCCACATGGTCCAGATCAAAACAGTGGGAAATCAGGCTGCATATCACATCCGCTGAGCGCCCGGGGCTTGCCAGTAATCCGGCATAGGCCAGCATTTTGTTGTGATTGATCCGGATCCGGCTGCGGTTACTTTCGCTGCCCAGCCCGAGCAGCGTGAACATGTAGCGGGAAAACGGATCACGTCCGTCCGGCTCAAACGAAATGTAATAGCGGTATTTCCGCCAGATCCGGTGCAGCAGTGTGACAAAGCGGTGATTAAACAGATTGAGAAAATCTGTGACGCTTTCGGTCTGCTGGGCTTCTTCCCACGCCAGGCTGTCGAGGTAATAGCCCGGCAGCGGAGACTGGCTGCCGTGCAGGCCCAGAAACGCCACTTTGACATCATAGCTGCCGTCCTCACGGCGGGTGACATCGGTTACATCCCGTGTCGGAAAGGCGATGCCGGCACTTGCCGAGAAACGGATACTCTCCTGTGCGGACTTTCCGGCCGCTGTCACGGATTTAATCAGTAACTCTGCCAGCTGATAAAAGTCATACTCCGTCATGGCGGCAGTACCATCGCCGGCGGAGGATGTCAGCGCAGAACGGTGTGATTGACTTTCGCCGGCCATACATACACTTCCCGGTTATCCATATTGATCACTTCCAGCTCATGAAAGGTATTCACGCTGGTATAGAGCCCGAAAAAATGAGCAATAACGGAACAAAACAAATAGAGCCCGCCCTCGGATGAGAACGCACTCTGATGAACAGATAAGGTGGATTTCAGCCCGCGCACCGGCAATCCCCGGTACAGGTATTCAGCGGGCTGCGTGGTCATGCTCACCAGGGCATCAAGGCATTTCTGTGTCTGACGGGCCGTCTGCTGGTGGAAAACAGAGGTCAGATCATAAAGCTGTAACAGTTGCCGTAATGCATCCAGACTCAGCAGTGACTGATAATTCAGCGACATATTCGTCAGCACAGACCAGTGCAGCGAGTGGTCGAGCAACGGCCGCAATGTTTGTGTCGGTTTCATGATATTGCTGACTGCGGCAATATCCGGCAGTGGTGCCGTGCTGCGGGTAACGGAACCGGCCCGCAGGTAACCGGCCACATCCCGGTTGGTGCAGAGCAGGGAAACGGAAATGGTTTCATCACAACCGACCAGTGCCGGTTCATTACTGCGGACAAAAGACATCCGGTGGCGGAACCCGCCGTCATCCGGTGACGGCAGCGTGTGCAGGCGGTAATACAGCTCGTCATCACCTTTATTGACCGGCTCCTGATGGTGGAAACTTTCAAACTGCGTGTAATGTGTCATTTTTGCCGGTTGTCCGGCACAGCGGCGCAGTCCGTCCACCCGGGTGACAGAAAAAATATCGTAGCTGCCGGGATGAGCAAAGCCCGGACTGAGCGGGTACTCACTTTGTCTGCCGTCCAGCTCAATGGCTTCACTTTCCATCGGGAACAGGTTAGCCGCCGGTACACAGTTAATCCGGATACTGTCATTGTTAATATCCGCAGCCGGCGGCAGCGGACGGGAAAAGTGAATGGTCAGGGAAAAATGATCACCGGACATCACCGCCGGAATATCATTAAGCCCCTCAATATTCAGAAACAGAAAAGCACGCGGGAAACTGAAGTATTCCTGCAGCAGGCGATGCCCTTCATAACTATTTTTGGGGTAGGGCAGCAGTGCATCCTCACGGCTGAACCCGACCGGTGATACGGTCATGTTTTCCGGCTGATACGTATGCTTTCCGGTGGCCAGTGTTGCGCCGGATACCGCGTGATTCAGCAAAAAATAGAGTTCCTGCGAGGTGTAATCATCCCCGCCGAGATAAATCTGTAACTCCGCCAGACCGGCATCCGCTAACCGGATTGGTTGCGGCAGTGAAAACGAAACCGTGACTGACTGTCTGTCAGCGGTGACAGAGGAGACGGTAAACGGCATCACCCGCAGATCACGGCTCTGTGTGAAATGGCAGGTCATCTGATGCAGAATATCTTCCTCCGCATCACTTTCATCCAGTGTGACGGGCTGACTCTCAAACCGTGTTCCCGCCGGTACCGAAACAGGCCGGCTCAGGGAAGAGGACGGCACGAACTGCATCACTGTCATTGACGGAAACGGCCGGGCATAACTGGGCCACAGCATGGTGACCAGGCTGTTTGATAATTCCGGAAACTGGCGTTCAATCTGACTGCGCAGAGAGGCGGACAGATAAGCGAATCCTTCCAGCAGGCGCAGCACATCCGGGTCAGTGCTCTTCTCCGCCAGAAAATTAACCAGATGCGGCTTGTGGCGCGCAACGGTATCTTCCAGCAGTTGCAGATATTCAAGTTCATCAGAAAAACGGGGATTACGTGGCATTTTGTCAGGCCTGCTTCAGTCTGTAATGCCGGTGACTGTCCATCTGCATATTAAATTCAATCAGCTGAGACTGATTTTCCAGTAACACCAGTGCGGTGATCCGGAACTCCAGAAGCAGCGGGTTATGTTCATCAATGACACCTTCCACCGCGACATCACTGATCCGCGGCTCATAGCGCAGAATGCAGTCTCTGATGGACGTTTCCAGACTGGCACGGAAGTCCACCGCTGTTGCGGTGGCATCATTGAGATCCGTCACACCCAGTTCACTGCTGCTCTGACAGGTGTCCGGCCGGGTATTCAGCACCAGTGTCAGGTGCGATTTGACCGAATTAATCAGAGCGGCAGCACGGGACTGACGGGAAGCACCGGCGTGCTTCCCTCTTATCCGTTCAAAAAGGCGTACCGGTTGTGAAGACTGACGATGATAATACGCCCCCATGACGGTTATTCCTTATCGAGACGGCCAACCAGTGACAGTTCGAAACTGGCACCCATGTATTTGAAGTGCGGACGCACCTGGATAGCCACCTGATACCAGCCCGGATCCCCTTCGACATCCAGTACCTGAATCTGTGCGGAACGCAGAGGGCGCTTACTGCGGACATCTGACGGCGGGTTTTCCTGATCGGCAATATACTGCTTCAGCCAGATATTCAGCTCACGCTCCAGATCCTGGCGCTCTTTCCATGCACCGATCTGCTCGCGCTGTAACACTTTGATATAGTGTGCCAGGCGGTTGATAATGAACATGTATGGCAGCTGGGTACCCAGTTTGTAGTTGGTTTCTGCCATCTTACCTTCACGGGTGTTCGGGTAATGTTTTGGTTTCTGTACCGAGTTGGCGGAGAAGAATGCGGCGTTATCACTGCCCTTACGCATAGTCAGGGTAATGAAGCCTTCTTCTGCCAGTTCGAATTCACGGCGGTCAGTGATAAGCACTTCTGTCGGGATTTTGGTCTGCAGTTCGCCCAGCGCCTCAAAGCAGTGAACCGGCAGATCGCTGACGGCACCCCCGCTCTGCGGCCCGATGATGTTCGGACACCAGCGGTATTTGGCGAAACTGTTGTTGATCCCGGCTGCCAGCAGAAATGCGGTGTTACCCCACAGATAGTGGTCGTGGTCTTGCTTGACACTTTCACGGTAGTTGAAGTTTTTAATCGGGTTTTCAACCATGTCGTAAGGAAGACGCAGCAGGAAACGCGGCGCGGTCAGACCGAGATAACGGGAATCTTCCGCTTCACGCAGAGAACGCCATTTGGTGTGTGCCGGACCTTCAAAAACAGATTTCAGATCTTTAATCGCCGGTAATTCGGTATAGCTGCTCACACCGAAAAACTCAGGTGAAACGGATGACAGGAACGGGGCATGAGCCATGGCACCGACAGCACTGACGTACTGAAGCAGTTTCATATCCGGTGTGGTATTGCTGAAAGCATAGTTCCCGACGATCGCGGCAACCGGCTCACCACCAAACTGACCATAACCGGCGGAATAGACATGCTTATAGAAACCGGACTGGACGATTTCCGGTGAAAATTCGAAATCTTCCAGCAGTTCGGATTTGGTGGCATGAATAATATTAATTTTAATATTTTCACGGAAATCAGTGCGATCCACGAGTAACTTCAGGGAACGCCAGGAGGACTCCACTTCCTGAAACTGCGGGTTATGCAGAATTTCATCCATCTGGGTGCTGAGTTTTTTGTCCAGTTCGACCAGCATCTTATCAATCAGTAACTTATTGACCGGCTCTTCTTTTGAATCACTGGCCAGAATATTACTGATAAAGGCGGCCACACCCTGTTTTGCAATATCGTAGGCTTCGGTTTCCGGGGTCATCCGCGACTGCGACATAATTTCATCAAGCAGGGATGTCCCGGCAGGGATTTGGCCTGCTTCCTGTTTTACACTTTCTGTTGCTGTAGACATAACACAATTCCCATCAATTATTTATTACTGACGATATCCAGTTCTTTTAACAGTTGCTCACGGGTGGATTCATTATCCAGCAGAGCCTGAAGCTGTTTACGGAATGCAGGGATATTTCCCATCGGCCCTTTCAGCGCAACTAATGCTTCCCGTAATTCAAGTAACTTATTTAATTCCGGAACATTTTTCGCAATATTGTCAGGGGAAAAATCACGCAGAGATTTAATATCAAGATTGACAGGAATTTCTGAATCACTTTCTTCTTCAAGGTGATTTTTAACAGCAAATGTCAGGTTAATACCTGAATTCTCCATCACTGAATTAAAGTTATTCTGATCGACAGAAACGGTTTTACGTTCTTCAATCGGTGTATCTTCTTCTTTGTTTTTGAAGTCACCAATGACCAGCAAATGATGAGGTAATTCAATTTCTGCCTGGCTTCCGCCGTCATGAGGTGTGTATTTAATATTAATACGTTCTTTCGGCGCAACGCTGCCAAGGTCATTTTTACTCATTGACTGTCCTTATGAATTTTTGAGAGGGAATTAACTGTCCCGTACAGATACATAAGATAAGTGATTGCTGTTACCGGGCTGTGTCACCGGATGAATACACGTAATCTATGTAATTAGTTGTATTTTGTGTTAATTAAAATATTTGGATTAAGTTCGGGTCGTGAAATACGTTAGCGCAGAAGTTATCGCCTGCGGTACGCCCCTGTCAATCAATAAAATTATTTTACTAATAAACCGGGTGTGTTAGTCAGGTGATATAAAAATGTTAAATTAATTGTGTTTTTAATTAGTGAAATGTCTTATTGATTACGCATGTGAATAGTAGTCAGTCAGGGGGTGATTGAAAATAAAGAAAAATATAGAGAAGGCAATTGAAGCATATTAAATAATCAATGCAGTAACTGTATGATAATCACACTGAGTAAAACTTAACCAGCTCTGTGAGCGAAAGTATCTATTTAAACAGTGAAATATTATTTTACATTTGTTAATGAAATCATAAGTAGTTATATGTGTATTTTTTAATTTATAAAAAAAACCGCAGAAATTTTGGCATGTGCTTATGTATATTGCGTAAATTCGGTTTACTAATAAATGGAAACATTTTTCATGATGAAAAACGATTTTCAGACAAATTCTGCAAACAGAATAGGGCAGTATTGGCGGGTAAAGAAGAAGAGGATGAAGTTATCGGGCGATAAGCGATATTATATTTCGGATATTAGAAAATAACATTGCGATAAAACCGGAATATTATCGTTTTATATATATTGTTTTCTCTGGTGGTGTTATTTTTTTGATAAATATCAATCAGATAGTGGTGGTAGTATCCTGTTACCTTTTTTAATTTTTTGGATCGTGACGCAGAATAGCGGCAATGCCTTGTTTTACTGATATTTTTTCTTCTTGACTGGTTTTTTGTTAAATGCCTGATCTGCTATTGATGAATTTTTAGTCTGAATCGATATTCGTTATCAATTTAGTTTAGGATTAACATCCTGCCTTTTCAAAAATTCATGCGCAAGTGGATTATTCCGAGAGATGCAGATGGATGCTTTACCCCGGCTGATCGGACTCTGCATTATGTCTGTAACAGCAGCAGTGATAACCAGCCCGGCACTCTGAGTTATACATCTTAAAAATTATTTTAAAATCCATAACTATTTTGATAAATAACAAACCTGCTCCGGGGGCATCATGTTACGGTCGGATAAATATTGACCAGGCGGGGGCGGGATATGCCTTATTTATTCTTAACGCTGGCGGCGTGTTTCTGGGGCGGGAACTATGTTGTCGGGCATCTTTTGGTATCTGAAGCTGACCCGGTGATTTTATCGCAGCTGCGCTGGCTGGTGACGGCTGTTTTGCTGATGACACTGTATTTCAGTCAGGTTAAACAGCAGTGGGCGTTTATGAAAAAGGCAAAAGGGATAATCCTGTTTCTGTCATTATGCGGACAGGTTTTATTCCCGGTTACGCTGTATATCGGTTTGCAATATACCACGGCGCTTAATGCCGCTATTTATATGTCAGCAACACCCTCCATTGTTTTGCTGATTAATGCGATGATATTTAAAGAAAAAATTCAAAAAAGAAATTATATCGGCGTATTACTGAGTACGTTAGGTGTGATTTATCTGATATTTAAAGGTGACCTTAATTTTACAAAAGTCATCAGTCATTTAAATCAAGGGGATTTGTGGGCACTGGGATCCGCTATCAGCTGGGCATTGTATTGTGCTTTTCTGAGACTGAAACCCCGTAAGGTAAACGGTAATGCCTTTGTGGCTATCAGCTCGGTAACCGGCAGTCTGATGATGTTACCGGTACTGATTATTTATCTGTTTTTACATGATGTTCAGATCAGCAATACAGGCAATTATGCCTCACCGCTGTTTATCTCCGGGCTTGCCTATCTGGTTATTTTTCCGTCATGGCTCTCATATCTGCTGTGGAATAAAGGCATACTGACTATCGGTGCAACAAGAGGGGAGATTTTCTCTCATCTGATCCCGCTGAGTGGCGGTTTCTTCGGGGTTCTTTTCCTCAGTGAAAAATTACACAGTTATCATTTTTTGAGCGGTGTATTAATTATATCCGGAATTTATTTTTGTTCTTCAGCAAAAAAATAAAGGGATGTATTGAAACACACACCTTCATCTGCGTGAATAATACACGATGTCATAATGCCGGTGATCGTCTCACCGGCATTATTGCCGGGCAGGGTGGCAATGGTACCGAACGGGACACTGCGGGTGTTCTGTTTCGGCGCCACGGAGTTACCCACTGAGCGGTTATTGAATTCCTGCGAATAGTAATAAAAAATAAAAGTGTATTTGTGACTGAATAGTTATCAGTTATTCTTAATGAATAAGATAGTTTATTGTCACCGTTTTTTGTTTAATTATATTGAAGATTAACACAATAAATATAATATTTCCGGTACTAAGTGGTAAATATCAGCTGTAGAATACAGTTTCATCATCATTAAATGATGAACGATCCTTTCTGAATACTGACAGCATATTTTTACTGTCAGTAAAGCCGCAATGAATGTTCATCTGGTATAAAAAATCCTCCGGTGTCGTATCCAGAGCAAGTAATATCGTAATGAGCAGGTTGAGTGTCAGATGGTTGCTGCCACGCTCATAGCGGGAGATCTGCTGCTGACTTAATCCGGTTAAACAACCTAAATCATAGCCTGATAAATTTTTTTCTTTCCGTAATGAACGAATAACAGCACCAGCTGCCTGATTAATGACAGCGGAATTTCGTTTGTTATTAACGGGCATAAATAAGAGCCTTATATGCAGATAAAAATGGTATCCTGGAATAATGATAATAAAAGTAATTTAATTAATGTATCATGCCTGACTAATATAACTAATCTGTCTGTGTGACGACGATGTATATTCTACGCACGGTAATTGTTAATGCAATAGTCGTAATGTGGGTACAATATAAATGGCTGAAGTATAATAAATAAGTAGTATATTGGTGAAATAGTAAATAAGTGTTAGTATTCATAGTGTTCGGTATTTTTTTATTGATTTTAGTCAAAAACCGTTCATTTGGTATTTTAGTTTATTGTTCTGATTCTATGAATATAAGATAATAAAGACAGGCTAAAATAGTGAAAACCCTCATTGTTAATAAAATCTAATATAACAATAATAAAAATCAGACAGGCTGTATCAAAATATTATAACGAGATAAGAAAGACGGTGTCAGCGGGAATTAAGAAAAAAGACGGCAGACTAATTAACATGAATACAGGGATATACTGACAGTCTTCAGTTTTTTTATGTTATTAAAAAAGGATTTCCTGATTCAGACTTAAAGGGTATAGAGTATACAAATGCACATATCACCGCATTACCTGCAAACCGGTATGTCGCATGTGACTTTTTATTGATAAGGATATCCATATGAAAGAATTATCTGTCCGTGAATGTGAAGCCGTCAGCGGCAGCGGAATCGCTGATTTCCTCCGGCCGGGAACCGGCAATGTTTCCTCTCCGGTAACACCGGAAAAATCCGGAGGTAAGCTGATTATCGGCGGGGGAATCGGCCTCGGCTTTGGGGTATTCCCGTTTATCATCGGTGTCTTTATCGGCGGGATCATCAAAATTCCCCGCTGATACAAGGAAAATAGTTAAGGCCACTTCGGTGGCCTTTTTTGTGCCCGGAGGCAAGAGAAAAGAACAAAAAAAAGCCCAGACACAAAACGTGGCCGGGCGGAAACGATATAGGTATGAACAGAATGGAAAGTTCATATGTGTATAATAAAGGGAGTAATCTAAACAAAAGGACAACATAAGGCCGTAACCGGAAAGCCGGCGGGCAGATGTTATTTTATACGACGTCACATCAAAATCAGGGGAATAAAAAAATACCCGCACAGGTCAGTATGCGGGTAAATCATGTCAGAAAGAGTACCTGCACAGTCAGGAGCAGGTCAGTAATGTGAATATCAATTAATTAAAACCACTTATCAATATAATCACTGTATGGAAGATGTACAGTATAAAAATGTATCCGCAGTTATTTTCAGTATTTGCACGTAGTGGTTTGTATCAGGCCGGGTGTATGTGTCATGGCGTAATTTATTCAGTAAATACAATATACTGTCAGGGTATCGGTCAGAATTTCCCGCAGGAAATAAAAAAGCCTCTGAACAAACGAAACCGGTTCAGAGGCGTCAGGTGTTACTTTCAGCTTGGTAACACGTCTAAGATAGTTAAGTTATATGAATTAGTCAAAAGATGATTGGTCAAAAAGTGTGTTTTGCCGTGAAGGTAAGGGAGAATACGGTATTGTACAACATCGTAAATAAAACGCCTTTCAGTGTTGGTATAATACTGAAAGGCGTTCAGAGAGATAATGCTGCGTTCATTTAATCATCCCATTTCGGGCTCATGACGGTGGCAAACAGACAGGATAAGATAATAAATCCGAGTGTCAGTAAAAACATATATTCTCCTTAACGTAACTTTAATCTGGTCCGATAAATATTCTCCGGAAGAGGTGATAAATCATAATGTGTTTTCATTGACTGATTCTACCGGATAAAGACGTTAACTCAATGAAAGAAAACTGATTTATTGTCATGATTTGTCATTTTTACCCCCGCTCGTGCTGACAAAGAATAACGTATGTAAATAAAAGGGTATTCCCCGATCATCGTGTCTGTCAGTGTAATAGCAGATGTATTTATGTGAATCTCCTGACGGTAGCGCGTAACGCGATAGCGATTGTACGGCATCCTGAACATGATACGAAACCGGGCATGTTTTAAGCCGGTCCGCTATGGAAACCATAATTAAATTCAGTCTGACTGACCGAGTGGATAAAAATGATCCACACTATCGTTCCACTGGACATAATAGTCATTTAAGATACGTATTTTCAGCAAGTTGCCACCTTCCGCATTCGTAATGCGTAAATTAAGTATTCCATTATATTCAGTAGTTAAAAAAGAACCTGTAAAGCCGGGATGCGCTAACAAAGTTAATTTTCTGAAGAGTGCCTTTGTTTCAGCTTGGGTTGTGGCAGGATCAGGATGGCATAATTTATGAAAGTATGACATTGCCTCTGTCTGATGAGTACGGCAGAAAAACTCCTTAATTTTCTCCCAGATACTCAGGGTAGGGTGAGCAGTATACTTAAATGCATCTAAGACTTTATAAATATCAATAATACACGGAAAGCAACCGTTACCTATAACCAAAGACATATTTACTTACCCTATGACTCAGTGATATCCAGATTGACAAACTACCCTGATTACATCGAAGCCGAAATCATGTGATTGCCTTATTCGCGTTCAGAAAGATCATCTATCCGTCGCAGCCAAAAAAAGAGTGGTAATAAACCATAAAGGTTGTACATTGTCAGCATGATGAATAATAAAATGGCAGTCTGCTTATCACACCATGCTTTCTGGTGGCGCACAACGTGCGGCGCCGGTTTTGTTATTCAGTTTTAATTGCAAAAATCGCCGCCGGAGTGCGGCGATTTCATTTCAGACATATTGCATTCACCCCGGCGGCCTCTGATCATAATAAAAGAGGAAATCCTATGTCTGTTCATCACACGCAATCCGTTATTCTGACCGGTGACCGTATCACCGGGCCGCTGCACCTCGGGCACTATACCGGCTCGCTGCAGCAGCGGGTCAGACTTCAGCATTCTGCCGTGCAGTATATTCTGATGGCGGATATGCAGGGACTGACGGATAACGGCGCGCAACCGGAAAACGTAAACCGTTATTTTTATGATGTGGCGGCGGATTACCTGGCGGCAGGTATCGATCCTGCCCGTTCAGTGATTTGTCTGCAATCTGCGCTGCCTGCACTGGCTGAACTGACGCTGCTGTATCTTAATCTGGTGACCGTTTCCCGGCTGGAGCGTAATCCGACGGTTAAACAGGAAATCATTCAGAAGCAGTTCTCCCGTACACTGCCTGCCGGGTTTCTGATTTATCCGGTCAGCCAGGCGGCAGATATCACCGCGTTTAACGCTGATCTGGTACCGGTCGGGGAAGATCAGCTGCCGATGATTGAACAGACTAATGAGATTGTCAGCAAAATCAATCATATTACCGGGCAGGAATTACTGGTTCATTGTCGTGCTGAAGTCGGTAAAACCGGACGCCTGCCGGGGATTGACGGTAACGGGAAAATGTCAAAATCACTGGGCAATGCGATTAATCTCTCTGTCAGTGCCGATGAACTGACGCGCGCCGTTAATGCAATGTTTACCGATCCGCAGCACCTGCGGGTGTCCGACCCCGGCCGGATTGAGGGCAATGTGGTGTTTGCGTATCTGGATGCGTTTCATCCGGATACGACTCTTGTTGCTGAGATGAAAGCCCGTTATCAGGCGGGCGGGTTAGGGGACAGAGAGTGCAAAGCCGTGCTGAATGAGTGCCTGCAGGCGCTGCTGGCACCTGTCCGTGAGGAGCGGGCGCGGCTGATGGCGGATAAACCTTATCTGCTCTCGGTGATCCGCAGCGGAACAGAAAAAGCGCGGGAAGTGACACAGCAGACGCTAGATCGGGTGAAACGGGGAATGGGGTTATTGCTCTTCTGATTGACAGAACATGCGGATTTGGCAGGATGCGATTGATTCCCGTTTGCGTGAGGTCTATTATACGAACCATATCTGTTTTATATATGGTTTATCAGTTAAGGATTTTACGTGGGTATTGTTAAAATCTCCGATGAATTACATGAATATCTGCGCCGTGCGAGTACAGTGATGTCGCGCTCTATCAATGCTCAGGCAGAATTCTGGATCAAAATCGGAATGCAGGCTGAAATGAATCCGGATAAAACCTTCACAATGCTTGTCAGCGAAATGCTGGAAAAAGAATCTGTCAGCCGGAAAGGAGAACAGCATGAGTAGTATCGTTATAAAAAAACCGGAAGAAATTGAGCTGATGCGGGAATCAGGCCGTCTGCTGGCAAGCGTTTTTGCCATGCTGGACGACTTCATTAAACCGGGCGTGTCCACGCTGGCGATTAATGACAAAGTTGAAGATTATATTGTGAATACCCTTCAGTCACGTCCTGCCAGTAAAGGGCAGTACGGGTTTCAGTATGTGCTGAATACCTCGCTGAATGAAGTGGTGTGCCACGGTGTCCCGAAAGCGGACGAACTGGTGAAAGACAAAGATATCATTAACGTGGATATCACACTGGAAAAGAACGGCTTTATTGCGGATTCCAGTAAAATGTATGTGATGCCGGAAGCATCCCCGCTGGCACGTAAACTGGTGAAAACCACCTATGACGCCATGTGGGAAGGTATTCAGCAGGTGAAACCGGGCGCGACGCTGGGCGATATCGGCTCTGCTATTCAGCATTATGCCGAGTCACGCGGTTACAGCGTGGTGCGTGAGTATTGTGGTCACGGCATCGGCCGTGAGATGCATGAAGCCCCGCAGGTGCTGCACTATGGTGTGCGCGGTAAAGGGACGGAACTGAAAGAGGGGATGACCTTCACCATCGAGCCGATGATTAACCAGGGCGGTGCGAAAATCAAAACCAAAAAAGATGGCTGGACAGTGGTGACGCGGGATAAAAAATTATCCGCACAGTCCGAGCACACCATTCTGGTGACTGCGACCGGCTATGAAGTGTTAACTCTGCGTGCGGATGAAACATTACGCTGATTTTTGTCTGTATAAACAACAGAGTGTGAAAAGCCCGGCTGCGACCGGGCTTTTTTTGTCAGGGCTGGTCAGCCTTTGACAAAGCGCAGAAACTGTTCATACAGTACGCCGCCCAGCGTTTGTGCGGTGTGGTGTCCGGACTGCGGCAGCGTATCCACCGCCGCATGCATGCCGTGATAAATAATCATTGCCGTGATATCCGGATGTGCCACCTGCCAGTGACTGTGCTTCTCACCTTCCGCAATCAGGGCAAGCAGCTGATTCAGCACGGCATTTTCATGGTCATTACCCTGCTGGTGAAACCCCTGATGGAACAGGACATCATGCAGCTCCTGTTTCTCTGTATAAGCGGTGACAGAACGGTCACACCAGGCTGCCAGTCTGGCATCCGCATCACCTGCCGCACAGGCATCCATTGCCTGCTGAGTCTGTGACAGGAACCAGTCCATATAGCGGTGTCGCAATGCCTCGTAAATATCCGGTTTGGCGGCAAAGTAGTGATAATAGGTTCCTTTGGCGACACCGGCCCGCGCCACAATGTCACTGACGGTGGTGGCATCAAATCCCTTTTCGAGAAACAGTGATTCGGCGGCATCCATCAGTTCATTGATCCGGACATCGGCAGGTTTAAAACGGGGTTTGTGTTCTGCTGACTGAGTCATAAACGCGCCTTGTATAACGGAAAACCCTGATTATGCCATTTACGGGGCAGGAAGGCGAAAAAAACGCGCAAATGAAATACGTTCTCACTTCGATTGACCGTCGGTCGGTCAGTGTGTATTCTGCCGTTATGAAAGGAGAACACGATGAACAGACTTCGTTATTTTGCCGTTACCACCGCGATTTGCCTGGGTACTTTTATGGCAACGCTGGATATCAGTATTGTGAATGTGGCACTGCCGGCCATTCAGCATGATTTGGATGCACCGATGGTGTCATTGCAGTGGCTGATAGATGCTTATGCCTTGTGTTTATCTGCCCTTATCCTGTCCGCCGGTCCGCTGAGTGATCGTTACGGGCGCAAAAAGATGTGGCTGGCGGGTGTGCTGATTTTTACCCTCGGCTCATTGCTTTGTGCCCTGGCGGACACGCTGCCGCTGTTGCTGGCGGGGCGGGTGGTACAGGGAATCGCGGCGGCGCTGCTGATCCCCGGCGCATTGTCGCTGATCACACATACCTTTGCGGATAATCAGCAGCGTATCCGGGTGATTGGTATCTGGTCATCGGTCAGTGCGCTGTCACTGATTACCGGGCCGATCCTCGGCGGCGTGCTGGTGCATACCACCGGCTGGGAAGGCATTTTTCTGATCAATATTCCGGTCGGTATAATCACGTTCTTGCTCGGGCAGTATGGTATCCGCGAAAGTGCCGACCCGGAGAAAGCGGCATTTGACCCGGCAGGGCAGCTGCTGAGTATCGCAGCACTGGGGTGTGTGACGTACGGGCTGACAGAGGCGGGTATTTATGGCTGGCTGCATCCGCTGACGCTGTTCACTGTCACTGGCGGGATTATTTTTCTTTTATTATTTCTGTACACCGAAAACCGGGTGACAAAACCGCTGTTGCCGCTGGCGGATTTCAGGCGCCGCGAGTATCTGCACTATAATCTGGCCTCGTTTGTAATCGGTTTTGCGGCCTACACTAATGTGTTTTTTATTGCCCTGTTTTTACAGAAAGCACAGGGCTGGAATGCCCTTGAAGCAGGATGGCGGATGTCGCCGGAATTTATCGCCATGGCGCTGTTTGCATTCTCTTTCGGGCGGATCGCCCGCAAACTGAGTATCCGGCTGATCCTCGGTACCGGTCTGCTGCTGACGGCGGCAGCCTGCGGGCTGATGACACTGCTGACGCCGTATACGCCGTATCCGCTGACAGGGCTGATGCTGTTTATGCTCGGTACCGGTATGGGGTTATCGATTCCCGCCACCGGGGCGCTGATTATGCATGCCGCTGACCCGGCGCGTTCCGGTGTGGCATCGGCGACACTGAATATGATGCGCCAGACCGGTATGACGCTGGGGGTGGCACTGCTCGGCACCCTGATGATACAGCGGGCGGTCCGTATTGCGCAGCACCGTCAGCTGCCGTCAGCAGAGCAGCTTATCACCGGCGTACAGAGCGGAGAACTGACAGCCACAGTGCAGAATACGGTTTATGAAGCCTTTGCGGGCGGGTTTAATCTGGCAATGGCAGGCGCAGCATTATCGGCAGTATGGGTATTTATCCTGATATTTTATCCCCGCCGCCGCAAAATGCCGCAGGAAAACGGGAAAATAACCTTATAACAGAGAGGGTATATCCGTGGCGTGTATTTTGTGATTTATTAATCTGAACTCAAAATAATAAAAAACAGCTGTAAATAGGCACACACCACGGAGGCGTTATGTTTGAAAATCTGGGCATACTGAATATCGGCACGTATATTATCGGTGTTATTTTTATTATCCTTGTGCCGGGGCCGAACTCACTGTATGTCCTTAAATCCAGCGCGACATTCGGGTACAAAAAGGGTTACCAGGCTGCACTGGGCGTATTTACCGGTGATGCGGTACTGATCATGTTGTCATTTCTGGGCGTGGCCTCAGTGATTAAAGCCTCTCCGGCATTATTTACCGCCGTGCGTTACCTCGGTGCCGCGTATTTATTGTATCTGGGACTGAAAATCCTCTATGCCACGTTTATGCAGAAGAAGGGGCGTCATGAGGATAAACCGCTGAAAGCGGAAAATGCCTTTAATAAAGCGCTGATCCTGAGCCTGACAAACCCGAAAGCAATTCTGTTTTATGTCTCTTTCTTTATCCAGTTTATTGATTTTAATTATACCCATCCGGCGGTGAGCTATGGCGTACTGGCGCTGATTCTGGAAACGGTCAGCTTTTTGTATCTCTCCTTTTTAATTTACAGCGGCACTAAGTTATCGCAGTTTTTCCGCCACAAAAAACAGGCGGCAAAAGCGGGTAACAGTACCATCGGGCTGTTTTTCATGGGATTTGCCGCCAAACTGGCGCTGTTTACGGCGTAAAGACACTGCCTGTCTGCTAAAAGTGACGCTATACTGTGCCTGATTTTAAACAAGCAGGTATTCACGTGACTGACAGTACAACACCTTATAATAATGATGAATTCTGGATGAGGCAGGCGCTGGCGCTGGCGGAAGAGGCGGCACTGGCCGGGGAGATCCCGGTCGGGGCGGTGCTGGTAAAAGATAATCAGCGCATTGCCGGTGGCTTTAATCAGCCGATCCTCAGCCATGACCCGACTGCCCACGCTGAAATTGTCACGCTGCGCGGGGCCGGGGCGGTGCTGGAAAATTACCGGCTGACCGATGCCACACTGTATGTCACCCTCGAACCCTGCATGATGTGTGCCGGAGCGCTGATTCACAGCCGGATCAAACGTCTGGTGTACGGCGCGGCAGAGCCGAAAACAGGCGCTGCGGGGTCATTTATTGATTTGCTGACCTTACCGCGTCTCAATCATTATATGGAAGTGACGGGAGGCGTGCTGGGGGAGGAGTGTTCGGCAATGCTCAGTGAATTTTTCCGCCGCCGCCGTGCGGAGAAAAAAGCCCTGAAAAAACAGAATACGGACAATCCGCAGACAGAAGGTGAGTGATCAGTATGGTGCGGCAGAGGTCAGAATCTCTGCCGTTTCTTCCTGCGGCTGCTGTAACCGCAGCTCTTCCTGATGTAAATCGAGATAGCCCTGCAAACTGAGCTGGTAACGGCGTACCCCTTCCACATAGCGGTAAGCTTCATGACCGCGCGCATAGCCGTATGGCAGAGACTGATAATAGGCTTTTTTGCTCAGCAGCGGCAGACGGGATTTCACATCCAGCCAGCTGTCCGGGTTCGCTCCCTGCATTTCGGTCAGTTTGCGGACATCCAGCATATGGCCGTAGCCCATATTATAAGCCGCCAGGGCAAACCAGATTTTTTCATCCTCCGGGATAGAGTCCGGCAGTTTATCCATCAGATAATTAATATACGTTCCGCCGCCCTTGATGCTCTGTTCGGGGTCAAGGCGATCCTCAATCCCGAAGAAATCCGCAGTCGGTCGTGTCAGCATCATAATGCCGCGCACGCCGGTCGGTGAGGTGGCGGTCGGGTTCCAGTGTGATTCCTGCCAGGCAATCGCCGCCAGGATCTGCCAGTCCATTTTTCCGGCGTACTTTTCAAACAGCGGACGGTAAGTCGCCAGCTGGGTATTGATGGCATTAATAAAGGTTTTGGTATCCACATAATTAAACTGGTTCATGTGGCTGAAATACTTCTCTTCCAGGCGTGCCAGAGTGTCGGTTTCCCGTGTCTGGTTGAAAAAATCGAGCAGGGCAGCGTTCAGGCTGCTGTCTTCGCTGCGTTTCAGATACCAGGTCAGCGGCTGATTTTCGGTGATCTCAAAGGCGACCGTGACATTCGGGTGAATATGCTGCTCCTGCGCCACGCTGACAGAATCGCTGACGACATAATCAATTTCACCTTTTGCCAGCCGCTGGAGCAGGTGGCTGCTGTTTTTATCGGTAACCTCGCGGATGTCCAGATCCGGATATTTATCTGCTTTAAGCTGGCGGAGCAGACGCGCGTGAGCACTGCCGGCCGTGACCCAGACCGGGGAGCCGAGATCGCCCAAATCCCGCGGACGTTTGTTACCCATGCGGTAGAGAAGCTGCTGTGCCACGGTGTAGTAAGTCGGGCCGCTCAGCGCAGTGTCCAGGCGGTCTTCATTATAGATAAGCCCGGCGGCGAGCAGGTCGGCATCGTTATTGTCAAGGTCGCTGAACAGATCATTAACGCCGCTGCGTTCCCGCACCACCAGTTTTACACCGAGATAGTCCGCGAAACGCTGCGCTAGTTCGTAATCAAACCCGCTGGCCTGTCCCTGCTTATTAAAGCTGATAAGCGGTGATGCCATCGCGCTGACACGCAGCTCCCCCCGCGCGAGAATACGGTTGAGCTGCGGCTGCTGTGATGGCCAGCTG
This sequence comes from Morganella morganii H1r, assembly GCF_000633515.1. Classification (GTDB taxonomy): domain Bacteria; phylum Pseudomonadota; class Gammaproteobacteria; order Enterobacterales; family Enterobacteriaceae; genus Morganella; species Morganella morganii_B. Next base: position 65,235 of record NZ_AYMP01000006.1, read on the forward strand.
ATATTGATAGCGATCAGCGCCGCAGCGAACAGCGCGACGACGACGATGACGACGTAATTTAGTTTTTTATGTACCAAAGGCGTGTCTCACCGGTTACACAAAAAAAATTCATTCTGAGGCATAAATTACCATGGTTATATTTCCAGTAATCGGACATTTTGCTCAACATTTTGTCGCTGTGCAACTTTATTCCGTTTTCAGGGGCGGAAATCCGGAAAAAATCCCGCCGGGAAAAAACGTCACGCAAACGGTTTCGTCGGCGCCAGTATTGCTCTATAATGTGCCCGTTTCCCCTCCGGGCCGATGGCTCTGCGTGTTAAAAAGAGAGAACTGACAACTATGGAAATTTTGCGTGGCTCACCTGTGTTATCTGCGTTTCGCGTATCAAAATTTATCAGCGCGTTCACTGAACACCACCTGCCGGTGACCAACATCTATGCGGAATATGTGCATTTTGCTGATCTTTCCGCACCCCTGACCGACGATGAGCACACCAAATTACAGCAGCTGCTCCGCTACGGTCCGTCGCTGGCGGAACATGCGCCGGAAGGGATCCTGTTTCTTGTCACGCCGCGCCCGGGGACACTGTCTCCCTGGTCATCGAAAGCCACGGATATCGCGCATAACTGCGGTCTGTCAGCCGTTACCCGGCTGGAGCGGGGGATCGCCTACTATATCACTGCCACGGGGCTGACAGAGAATGAACGACAGCAACTGAGTGTGCTGCTGCATGACCGCATGACAGAAACAGTTTTCAGTGAGCTGTCACAGGCTCAGGCGCTGTTTGCCCGACATGAACCGGCACCGCTGACCGTGATCGATCTGTCCGGTCAGGGACGTGCGGCACTGGAAAAAGCCAATATTTCGCTGGGGCTGGCGCTGGCGGAAGATGAAATCGATTATCTGGCGGATGCATTCACCAGACTCGGCCGTAATCCGTCCGATGCGGAACTCTATATGTTTGCCCAGGCAAACTCTGAACACTGCCGCCACAAGATTTTTAATGCCGACTGGGTGATTGACGGCGAAGAGCAGCCGAAATCCCTGTTTAAGATGATTAAAAACACCTTTGAACAGACACCGGATCATGTACTGTCTGCCTATAAAGATAACGCAGCGGTGATGGAAGGTTCTTCTGCCGGGCGTTTTTTCCCTGAAGGGGAAGCGCGCAGTTATCAGTATCATCAGGAAGAGACCCATATCCTGATGAAAGTGGAAACCCACAACCACCCGACCGCCATTTCCCCGTGGCCGGGTGCGGCAACCGGTTCCGGCGGTGAAATCCGTGACGAAGGTGCGACCGGGCGCGGTGCCAAACCGAAGGCGGGATTAACCGGGTTTTCTGTCTCCAATCTGCGCATCCCGGGCTTTACCCAGCCGTGGGAGCAGGATTTCGGCAGACCGGATCGCATTGTCAGCGCGTATGACATCATGACCGAAGGCCCGCTCGGCGGCGCGGCATTTAATAACGAATTCGGCCGCCCGGCACTGCTCGGCTATTTCCGGACCTATGAAGAGAAAGTCAGCAGCCACAACGGCGGGGAACTGCGCGGTTACCATAAACCGATTATGCTGGCGGGCGGTATCGGTAATATCCGTGCTGACCACGTGCAGAAAGGGGAGATCCCGCCGGGCGCGAAACTGATTGTATTAGGCGGCCCGTCGATGAATATCGGTCTGGGCGGCGGTGCGGCTTCCTCCATGACATCCGGTCAGTCGGATGCGGATCTGGATTTTGCCTCTGTGCAGCGTGATAACCCGGAAATGGAACGCCGCTGCCAGGAAGTGATCGATGCCTGCTGGCAGCTGGGGGATAACAACCCGATTCTGTTTATCCACGATGTCGGCGCAGGCGGCCTCTCCAACGCCATGCCGGAGCTGGTCAGTGACGGCGGGCGCGGCGGACGTTTTGAGCTGCGTGATATTCTCAGTGACGAGCCGGGCATGAGTCCGCTGGAAATCTGGTGTAACGAATCCCAGGAACGTTATGTGCTGGCAGTTTCGCCTGAACAGCTGCCGTTGTTTGAAGCACTCTGTCAGCGCGAGCGCGCGCCGTATGCGGTGATTGGTGAGGCGACAGAAAAACGTGACCTGATCCTGAATGACCGCCATTTTGATAATCAGCCGATTGATATGCCGCTGGATATCCTGCTGGGTAAAACCCCGAAAATGCGCCGTGATGTCACTACACTGACTGCGGAAGGCACACCGATTGACCGCCGTGATATCAATCTGCATGAAGCGGTAAAACGTGTGCTGCACTTACCGGCGGTGGCGGAAAAAACCTTCCTGATCACCATTGGTGACCGCACGGTGACCGGCATGGTTTCCCGTGATCAGATGGTCGGCCCGTGGCAGATCCCGGTGGCGGATTGTGCGGTGACTACTGCCAGCCTCGACAGCTATTACGGTGAGGCAATGTCCATCGGTGAACGTGCGCCGGTCGCACTGCTTGATTTTGCCGCTTCAGCGCGGATGGCGGTGGCGGAAGCGCTGCTGAACATTGCCGGTGTGCAGATTGGTGATATTAAGCGGATTAAATTATCCGCTAACTGGATGGCTGCCGCCGGACATCCGGGCGAAGATGCCGGGTTATATGCGGCGGTGAAAGCGGTGGGTGAGGAGTTATGTCCGGCGCTCGGCCTGACTATCCCGGTCGGTAAAGACTCGATGTCGATGAAAACCCGCTGGAATGAGCAGGGCGAAGAGCGTGAGATGACCTCGCCGCTGTCGCTGGTGATCACCGCGTTTGCCCGCGTGGATGATGTACGCCGGACTGTCACACCGCAACTGCGTGCGGATGTGCCGAACCGTCTGCTGCTGGTGGATCTGGGAGAGGGACGTAATACCCTCGGTGCGACTGCGCTGGCTCAGGTGTATCGTCAGCTGGGACAAAAAGGGGCAGATCTGCGCAATCCGCAGGCGCTGCGTGCATTCTTTGATACCATGCAGACGCTGGTACGGGATGAAAAACTGCTGGCGTATCATGACCGCTCGGACGGCGGTCTGTTTGTCACCCTGGCGGAAATGGCGTTTGCCGGACATTGTGGTGTGAATGCGGATATCAGTGCATTTGATGAGGATATCCTCGGCGCACTGTTTACCGAAGAGCCGGGCGCGGTGCTTCAGGTGCGTGAAGCGGATCTGGATGGCGTAGTGCAGGCCTTCACCGATGCCGGGCTGGCAGATATGCTGCATGTTCTCGGTGAAGCTGTGCCGGGGGATGATTTCATTGTCCGCAGCCATAATACTGAAGTCTATCACCAGTCCTGCCGTGAACTGCGGATCATGTGGGCGGAAACCACCTGGCAGATGCAGCGTCAGCGTGATAACCCGGCCTGTGCCGATGAAGAGCACGAAGCGAAACAGGATCTGACAGACCCGGGCCTCAACGTTGTACTGACGTTCGATCAGAATGAGGATATCGCTGCGCCGTATATTGCAAAAGGCGTGCGTCCGCGTATCGCGGTGCTGCGTGAGCAGGGGGTTAACTCCCATGTGGAAATGGCGGCTGCTTTCCACCGTGCCGGTTTTGATGCTATTGATGTGCATATGAGTGATCTGCTGAACGGGCATCTTCCGCTGGACAATTTTCAGGCGCTGGTTGCCTGCGGCGGCTTCTCTTACGGAGACGTGCTGGGTGCCGGTGAAGGCTGGGCGAAATCGATTCTGTTCAATCCGCAGGTACGGGATGAATTTGCACAGTTCTTTGCGCGCCCGGACACCTTATCACTCGGGGTCTGTAACGGCTGTCAGATGATGTCAAACCTGCGGGATCTGATCCCGGGGGCGGATTTATGGCCGCGCTTTACCCGCAACCGCTCTGAACGTTTTGAAGCGCGTTTCAGTCTGGTCGAAGTGGCACAAAGCCCGTCACTGCTGCTGGGGGGCATGGCCGGTTCGCGGATGCCGATTGCGGTGTCTCACGGCGAAGGGCTGGCGGAATTCCGTGATGCGGCACATCAGCAGGCGCTGACGGAACGCGGCCTGGTCGCGTTGCAATATGTGGATAACTACGGGCAGATCACCGAACGTTATCCGGCCAACCCGAACGGTTCACCGGCCGGTATCACGGCAGTCACCACCGATGACGGACGCGCGACCATTATGATGCCGCATCCGGAGCGTGTCTTCCGTACGGTCAGCAACTCATGGCATCCGGAAAACTGGGGCGAGGACGGACCGTGGCTGCGGATCTTCCGCAATGCCCGTCAACAATTCGGCTGATAAATACGCGGGTATGACTTTTTAGTTCTGCCCGCTTTTTTTACTTACCACAATAATATTGCTGCAATAATAAATCCTTTCTGCTTCTGTCAGTTGCTGAACAACATTGATAATTGTTATTAATGAGTTCCTGTCTGAATACAAACACAAATATTAAGATAATTTTTTTGAAAATCTTATCTTGGCCAGTTTTAAATTCCGCTGTATCGGTATTACCATCCAATATTATTCAATAATTACTTTATCAATAATGTGATGAAACATGATTTCATTATTATTATTTTCGTTGAATACGCAGTTTCATCATGCTAGCATCTGCAAACAATAATGATAATGCGAATAAATATCATTAGCTTTCAGGTAAAGTTAACCCAATGAAAAACAGAGATAAGTTACTTATTGCCGCCATTACCGGCAGTTCATTTTGTAGTTTTTATACACATGCAGCTCAATATAACCCCGATAACCATATTAAGGTTGCGGTTAAATCGGATGCACATTCAGAGACAGACGATCCTTTATCGGCTAAAACAATAACAGAGCAGGAAATAAAGGATTCACCATCATCTAACAGTAACCTGAGTGATTATTTGAAAGCTGTCCCGGGTGCCCGTGTGGAGAGCAAATCAGAAACAGGATTTACCAATGGTGAAATTAAACCGCTTTCTGTTTCTATTAACGGTGCGCCTTCAGAACAGACGGCCTATATGATAGACGGGGTGAATATTAATAATGATATCGACCCGGCATCCGCTTTGTTTGATGGCACCATGGGCGTCAATCCGAATAAGAGTTCAGAACAGGCCTATTTCTTTGATGCGAAATTACTTTCGGGAATAACGGTTTACAGTAATAACGTTCCGGCAAATCTGGGCGGATTTACCGGCGGGGCAGTTGTGGCGGAAACCCGTCAGTACAGCGGGGAAAATCGTGCATCAGTCAGCTACCGTACCACCCGGTCTTCCTGGGCATCATTAAAAGCGGATGAAGCCGTAAAAGAAGCGCTGGACAAAAAAGTTCCCAACGGGATGAATGCGGAATTTCAGCCCGTTTATAAAAAAGAATTTTTTAATCTGACGGCAGAATACGGATTAACGGAGAATACCGGTATGGTATTCGGCTTCAGCCGCCGTGATTCTGATATCCGTCAGACCCGGATGCTGAATCCGGAAGGAGAGACAGATAACCGTAATCACACCCGCCGCTCCGACAATATGCTGGCCAATTTTAACTGGACACCGGATACCGGCCGGACGCTGGAAGCCGGGTTCCGCATGTCAGATTATAAAGAGGGTAAATTTTACGCCAATAATATTGATAATAACGTCAATGATACCCATCAGGCCTACGGTACAACAATCCGGTATATTCAGTCTGTGCCGGGCGGTAAACTGACATCAACGGCGGCGTATGATAAGTTTTCCGATAAACGCCGTTCCAACAGTACCGAAGCCAGTGTGGTGACTGACCTGGATACCGGCCTTGATTTCGAGGAAGGCGGCTATGGTAACAGCCAGCTGACGCAGGAAAATATCAATTTAATTATCGATTATAATGCTGACCCCGTCTTCTTCGGAAATACAGAGCACGTTTTCAATACCGGGGCCGATTACCGGCATACGGCATATGCGTTTAAGCGGGATGACGATGTTCACTCAACGGTATCATTGATTGACAGCAGCGGCCGGGATGTTCTTTTAAGTGAACTGACCGCGTCAAAAGGAACCGTAAATACCTCTTATCAGAATTATGCACTTTATGCTCAGGACACGATTAAAACCGGTGATTTCACATTCCGCCCGGGTTTACGTCTGGAACGGGATAATTATTTAAGTAACACAAATATTGCTCCCCGTTTTACGGCTTACTGGCAGGCATTACCGGATACCCGGTTTACGTTCGGACTTAACCGTTATTACGGACGTTCATTTGCCACGATGAAGTTATCCGGGAAAATACTGGAACTGAATCAGGATCGTACCCGTGATTACCGTTCACTGACACATTTAAGTACGCCGCATTCAGATGAATTAAACTTCGGGGTTAATCAGGACTGGAATAACTGGCGTATTTCCGCGGATTATACATACAGAAAGTATAAACAGCGGATTGTGGTTAAGCGCAGTACTCAGGATGATAAGAAAGTTGATTCATTCACCAACGGCGATGATTTTAATGCGCAGATTTATACACTGCAAATAACCAATAAAACACCGTGGACTCTTGGTGCAACAGAGTGGAATACCACATTAGGTGCTGACTGGCTGAATACCGGCAGGGCGGATCTTGAAAAAACATTAGATCCGGATGAGGCGGTTATTCTCGATGGTCGTCTGATGTCCCGCGCTCAGATGGAAAAAGAAGTCAATAATAATGAAGAGGAGTGGATGGTACGTCTGGGGGTTGATATGAAGATCCCGGATAATAACATTACCTGGTCGAATAAATTTTATATTAAAGCACCGATCCATTCTTACGCAGAAACCAACAGTACGGATGATATCACTGTTTATAAAACACAAAACTTCGGAACACATACTCAGTGGGATACCAGCCTGAGCTGGCAGCCGGCTATTTACGGTTCACATCAGCTCTATTTCCGTGCTGAAGTGCTTAATGTACTGAATCAGGTCAGGAAAATGGAGAATAAAGGGTACAGTTCAAATGAATACGGAATTTACACCCCGGGACGTGAATTCTGGCTTGAAGTCGGTTATGAATTTTAATTAAGACATAAGCAACTGCCGGCGGAAAATGTTGTTTTCTGCCGGCAGGTCAATGGCAAATAATTGTATGAATAGTGAATCAGAATTAAATAAGAATAAATTTATCAAACAGGTCTGGAGTCTGGCCTGTCCGTACTGGAAAAGCCGGGAATGGAAAATAGCCTGGCCGCTGATTATGTCTGTCATTGCACTTAATTATATTGTTGTTGAAATTGCGGTGAAATACAGCGACTGGAACCGTGATTTCTTTAATCTGATGCAAAATAAGGACTGGGATAATTTCTGGCCGATGCTGAGTCAGTTTGTTCTGATTATGGCGGTTTATTCTTCAGTCGATCTAATTGAAGAGTATTTGCGCCGGACATTACGTATCCGCTGGCGGGGCTGGCTGACAGAGCGGTTTCTTACGCAGTGGCTGAGCCATAAGCGTATTTACCGGCATCCGCTTTTGTATAAAGAGAGTGATAACCCGGATCAGCGTATTGCTCAGGATATAAAAGAATTTTGTGACCAGACATTACAGCTGGGGCTGGGATTACTGCGGACAGTCACCAGCCTGGTGTCTTTTACCGTTATTTTATGGAATCTTTCCGGAACACTGACATTTGAGCTGGGCGGAATGACATGGGTAATACCGGGATATATGGTGTGGGTGGCAATACTGTATTCCGTTATCGGTACATGGCTCACCCATAAAATTACCAGAAAACTGATCCCGCTGACATTTCAGCAGGAAAAATGCGAAGCCGACTTTCGTTTTCACCTGATGCGGGTAAAAGAATACGCGGAGTCGATCAGTTTTCTGCGCGGTGAAAAGGCGGAATTATCCTCATCAAAACGGTTATTCGGAAAAATATGGCAGAACTGGCAATATCTGACCGGAATGAAAATGAAATATCAGGCCTTTAACAGCGGATATAATGAGGTCGCCCGCATTTTCCCGTATCTGGTGGCATCGCCGCGACTGATGAGCGGCAGTCTGCAGCTCGGGGATATGATGCAGACCGCAACCGGATTTTACCGGGTACAGGAAGCATTCAGCTGGTTTGTCGATTCTTATGAGTCAGTGGCAAACTGGCGGGCAGTCACCGGGCGTCTGGTGACATTCAGCGCGCAGCTGGATTCGATTACCGGCAGCGGCACAATCCGTCAGTCTGATTCTCCCGAATGGTCTGAGTTATCGGTATTTTTACCGGATAACCGCCCGGTTCAGGAAAATATGTCCGGCACCTTTCCGGACAGCAGCGCAATTACAGGCCCGTCGGGATGCGGAAAAAGTACATTCCTGCGCACACTCGCCGGGTTATGGCCGCATTATAAAGGTTCATTATCCATGCCTCCGGATAATAACTGCATGTTTATTCCCCAGAAACCGTATTTACCGGAAGCCACATTGCGGGAAATTTTAATATATCCCCATATTCACGGGGAATATGACGATGCATTGCTGGCCGGTGCATTAACAGATGTGGGACTCAGCCATTTTATTCCTGAACTGGATACCGGGAAAAACTGGCAGCACACATTATCCGGCGGAGAACTCCAGAAAATAATGTTGGCACGGTGTCTGATACAAAAACCGGACTGGCTGTTTCTTGATGAGGCTTTATCTGAACTCGATGAGGAAAATTATAAAACACTGAGCCGGTTACTCAGGGAAAAACTGGCTCACAGTCATATTATTGAAATATCTCACAGGGAAGACGTGAGAAATGATAAGCCCGGGTTGATTTTATGAAAAGAATACTACTGCTAACCGGTATGTTATTTATTCTTGCCGCCTGTTCCGGTCAGCAGACACAGGTTAATGATCTGCTGAAAATGAAAACACTTCGGTATGACCCGGCAATAGAAACCGGCACGCTGAATAACGGATTCCGTTATTTTCTGGCCGAAAACAGCACACCGGAGAAAAAAGTGTATATCCGGCTGGTTGTTAATGCCGGGTCAATGAATGAGGATGATGACCAGAGAGGTGTCGCGCATATTGTCGAACATATGGCATTTAACGGCACAACACATTTCCCCGGTAATCAGCTGATCCGTGACCTGGAAAAAGCGGGATTAAAATTCGGTATTGATATTAATGCATTCACGGACTTTGAAAATACCGTCTACACATTAAATCTGCCGGATAATGATCCGGCAAAAATTAACCTTGCACTGGATATTGTTGCTGACTGGGCAGGGCGGGTCACCATCAGTCAGGCGGATCTGGATGCAGAAAGGGGTGTTGTTCTGGAAGAGTGGCGCGCCAGACTGGGTGCAATGCTGCGGCTGGGAGATAAAAAGAGCGCCATTGAGATGGCGGGATCGCGTTATGCATTACGCGACCCTATCGGGGATGCGGAAACAATACAATATGTCAGCCGTAAACGGGTGGCTGATTTTTATTATCGCTGGTACAGACCGGATAATATGTCGCTGGTGGTTGCCGGGGATATTAATAAACAACACATTCTGTCTCTGCTGAAAACAAAATTAACAATGCTTCCGGTCAGAAAAGATCCGCCTGAGATGATTGATTATTCAGTACCGTTGCCGGAACACTGGCGCGCGGCTTTTGTTCATGAGGATGAAATCCGGACACCGGCGGTGGAAATCAGTTTTTTCAGCCCTTATCAGGAAGATTATTCACTGACCCGTTATAAGGATGATCTGGTTAATCAGATTATGACCCGGCTGATAAATATCCGGTTACAGTATCTGGAAAAAGAGAATGATGAATTTATCAGTACCGCAAATTATTACTCTTCAGCGACCGGAAGGGAAACCATACAATCGGTATTTTCCCTGCAATTATCCGATGAAAAATATGATGAAGCCACGCTGAGTATTTTTAATTTTCTTGCCGCTGCTGAGCAGCAGGGTTTTACGCAGGCTGAGCTGGATGAAGAGCTTGAGCGGTTAACCCGGCTTAATGAAAAGCAGAAAGATAAAACCATTTACAGTATTGATCTTGCGGCGGACATGATGACGGCAGCAGCCAGCCATCAGCTCCTTGCAGGGCAGAATGATAAATTTCTGCTCAATCGCTATTACCTGAAAAATATTACCTTAGCCGATGTGAACAGCGCATTTCATACGATGACTGCCGTAAAATCCCGGCTGGTGATGATAACGCATCCGGAGAAAATACAGCCGCAGGTCATGGATACGGCAACACTGGAAAAAAACTGGATTGAAAGCCACAGGTTACCACAGAAAAAATGGGACCCGGCCGCAGAACAAATAACAGAACTACCGGATATTAATGTCACGGCCGGCAGTGTGAAACTTATCAGAACGGTTGAAGAATATAATATCAGGGAATATCAGCTGAGTAACGGCAGCCGGTTAATCTATCAGTACAATAATGATAATCCGGGAAAAGTGTTCTTTAAAGCGCTGACACCCGGCGGATTACGGTCAGTACCGGATGACGATTATCATGCGCTGCGGATTGCTGTCAGCCTGACGGATGAAACCGGTTTTGGCCGTTATCCGCTGTCCGCGTTACAGGCTGTTTTTAATAAAAGTCCGGTGGTGATGTCAACATTACTGGATGAGCATCAGCAGGGTTTTTCCGGCTGGGCAGAGGCGGATAATCTTGAAAAAATTCTGACGCTTTTTCATTTGAAATTAAATGAAAGCCGGGTAACGGAAAAAGTATGGCGTAAATATAAATCAGAAATGGATAAACAGCTGGCGGAGAATAATAAAGACAGTCAGCATCTCTTTATGCAGAAAATATCATCACTGCGTTATCCGGAAAAACATACCATATATGATGTCACCCGGCAGGATCTTGATACACTGAGTGCGGAAAAACTGACGCAATTGTATGAACGTTATATCAGTAATAAAACCGATTTTACCTATTTCATTGCCGGTGATATTCAGCCCCGCGATGCGGAAAAAATCGCAGAGAAATATCTGGCATCTGTTGATGTAAAAAATGATGGCAGAGAACCCGTTGCAATTGAAGCCGGAACACCGGAAACACCATTAATTGTCAGAGGATTGCAGGAGCCGAGGGCAGAGGTGGAAATTTATCTTGTCCGCAAAAATGGCTGGCGGCCGGATAATGCCTATTATCTGGAGATCGGCGGCGAGCTGATTCAGGAAAAACTGCGTGAAAAATTACGTGAGGAGGCATCGGGTGTCTACAGTGTCACCGCATGGTTCTGGCACAACCCGTCTGAAATACAGGATGAGGGACGGATCATGTTCACCTGTGCGCCGGAACGGGTGGATGAACTGATTACCCTGAGTGAACGTGTGCTGACGGAATTTGAGCAGAAAGGAATTGATCGGCAGGTATTCAGAAATAAAATCGTTCAGAGCCGCGATATTCTTGAACGAACCGGTAATTCGGTGACCGGCATACTGGAAGATATTGAACGCAGTTATATGCTGACCGGGGGGCCGTTATTAATCGGTGCTTCACTGCGGGCAAATGAAAAGGCCTCACCGGAAGAGACTGAAGTCGTTTTACAGGACTTTTTACGTCATGCCGGAAAATTCCATGCGGTATTACTGCCTGCGGAGTAATCAATGAATCGCTGCAACCCGGCCGGTTTATTCTTTTCTCTGTGTCTTCACGGCGGACTGCTTATTTTTTTATTCTCTGTGAGCCAGCCTGATTACGCGGAGAACGGCAATATCCGGACAGATAACCGCAATGCCATGTTATTGCTGCCTGCGCCGGAAAAGGCGGATGAACATTCTCCGGATATACCGGAACAGAGCACGGAAAGTCCGTTACCGGTGATAAGCCCGGCAGCGGATAAAAAATCAGAATGGCAGGCGGAAAAAAACAGAAAAAAACGCGGGAATAAACCGCGGCAGAAAATTAAAAAGCCGGTTACCGCACCGCGGCATGATAACGATGCGCATAAACCGGCAGAGGTTCCGGATACCGGTTTACAGTCATCTCTGTCGGCCGGAAATCATAACCTGACAGCAGCCGATACCGTTGCCGGGCAGCAGAGTGACGACGAGCTGTGGTTATACCGGGAAAAAATGCGCAGAGAAATCCTGCGGTATATTTATTATCCCGCCAGAATCAGAAAGATCAGCGCGGCTGTTGATATTAATGTCAGTATTTCCGCAACCGGCGCACTTTCTGATCCAGTGGTGATCAGAAGTTCGGGGAACCGGATACTGGATAAAATTGCCCTCGGTGCGGTCAGTCAATATCAGCCGGTGGGGATCCCTCCGCCGGGATTAGACAAAAGCATTGTCCTGACGGTGGATTTTATTAAGTAAACAGCGTGTTTGTTTGTCTGTTCCGGTATAAAAAATCGTCTTTGTCATAAAATAACGACAGTCGGTATTTTTAATGTCGCCAAAAAGAGACATGCAACACATTGATATTTAAAGAGGTAAAAAAGAACAAAAAAGACTGTCGCAAATCAGAGACGGTTTTTCATAAAATAGGGGCAAAGCCGGGTTCTTATGTGGTTATGGCCGTATCCTGAAAAGATTAAAGCTATCTTTGAAAATATTTTTACTTTAATAACAATGTCTTGGTTTTTATTTTAAAAAGTTGGCACAGCAGTTGCAATATCTTCTTCAGTTGCTCATTCAATTTTTTATGTCGGCCCGCAAATAAGGCGGAAACATGCCACATAAGCCCGGGAATGATGCCAGAGTAAGGTGCCTACCGTCCGTTAATACCGATAACTGCGCAAGCTTTATCAGACACAGGGCGACACGTTGAGTGAGGCACCACCTTAATCTCACTGACGGGACGGCAGGAAACTGTCGTCCCGTCATCATTTTATACCTTCCTGCGTCTTTTCTGTTCTCTTTTTCGCACTGATGCATGCTGAGACTTTTCTCTTATCCCGGAACCGGTTAGCATCATGCACATGACAACAGGTTAAGAGATGACAATCTTGAAAAAATGGCGATTATTTCCGCGTTCGCTGCGTCAGCTGGTCGTGGTGGCATTCTGTCTGGTATTGCTGCCGTTGCTGGGACTGGCGTGGCAGGCGTATCAGAGTCTTGATGAACTGAGTAATCAGGCGGCGCAAATCAGTATCTCAACCGTACAGGATGCGCGGCGCAGTGAGGAAATGTCGAGCCTGGCGCTGGAAATGGAGCGCAGCTACCGTCAGTATTGTGTGCTGGGAAATGAAACCCTGAAAAATGTCTGGCACAAACAGTATCTCCGCTATGAGGACTATCTCGCCCGCCAGAAACAATCCACCCCCGATCCGCGCTATACTGATGACATCGCCGGCAGTCTCGGACAGTTATCTGTCCTGCAGTGTGAAAATGGTGAGCCGGTTGCCGCCATGACCACCCACCTGGAAGCCTTTGCCCGCAGTAATGCTGACCTGGTGCAGGCTATCCGTGAGGCGAATTTCCGGCGCGGTGAGGAACTCCAGAATGCTATCGCGCGCAAAGGTCAGTCATTCGGCTGGCAGAGCCTGCTGGTATTTGTTCTGAGCACCGGACTGATTATTCTGTTTACCCGTATGATTATCGGGCCGGTGAAGGTGATTGAACGGATGGTTAACCGTCTGGGAGAAGGGCGCAACCTGATACACCGCCTTGATAATTTTAACGGCCCGAGAGAACTGCGTTCGCTGGCGCTGCGGATTGTCTGGCTGAGTGAGCGTCTTGACTGGCTGGAATCCCAGCGTCACGAATTTTTGCGCCATATTTCCCATGAACTGAAAACACCGCTGGCCAGTATGCGGGAAGGTACTGAACTGCTGGCAGATGAAGTGGCGGGACCGCTGACGGCGGATCAGAAAGAGGTGGTATCTATACTGAGTGAAAGCAGCCGCCATTTACAGGTACTGATTGAACAGCTGCTGGAGTATAACCGCACCCTGGTGGACAGCCCGACAGAAGCCAAATGGGTTAATCTCGATACGGTAGTACACGAGGTGGTCAGCGCCCACAGCTTACCGGCGAGAAGCAAAGAAATCACGACGGAAGTCGGGCTGGATGAAACCAGTGTCTGGGCTGAACCGGTCTTATTAACACGTGTACTCGATAATCTGTACTCAAATGCGGTACACTATGGCGCTGAATCGGGTAAGATCCGGATAACCAGCCGGAAAGCCGGTCAGCATATACAGATAGATGTCGCCAATACCGGTACGCCGATCCCGGAAGAAGAACAGGAAATGATCTTCGAACCGTTCTACCAGGGTTCTCTGCAGCGCAAAGGTGCGGTCAAAGGCAGCGGGCTGGGGCTGAGTATTGCCCGGGATTGTATTAACCGGATGGGCGGCGAACTGATATTAGTCGGTTCTGAAGGTGCGGATGTGTGCTTCCGTATTCAGCTTCCGTTCCACACCTTACTGGAATAACAGGTCAGCATTAACTTGAAAATGACATTTAAGTCCCTGATTGCCGCCGTCCCGCTGTTGCTGGCCGGTTGTGTAAAAACCGCAACGCCGCCGGATCTTTCCGCGCTGGCGTCTGTCGTCCTGCCGCAGGAGCGGACAACAGATTACCGGATTGCGGATTGTCACGCTATCTGGGAACTCAACTCTGCGGCTGCGACAGAAAATGCGCTTTACTGGCTGCGGATGATGGATTGCGCTGATTTGCTCAGCAGTGATACAGCCCGCATTATGGCAGGAAAAATCACCCCTGACAGCTGGGATTCCGCGCTGCGCCAGAGTATTTTACTCAATAACACCGGCAGCCCGGCCAATGATAAACGTAAGGTGCTTGAGACCCTGAATACTTACAGTACCCGGTTCCCGGTATCACTGCGCCCGCTGATGACCCTGTGGCGTGCTCAGCTGAAACAGGCGATTACATTGAGTGATGAACGCCAGCGTTACCGCCGCCTGCAGAGTGATACTGACGGCCGGATTGATCAGCTGCGTGCGGTCAATGCCCGGCTGCAGTTTGAACTGCAGAATACCACCCGCAAGCTGGAAAATCTGAGCAACATCGAGCGCCAGCTGGCCGGTCGTAAACAACCGACCAAAGCCGATACGGAACTGGAAAGTGCCCTCGAAGAGCGCCGCGAAGCATTAGAAGAGGCAGCAGGTACGGCAGAGCCGAAACCGGCGGAAGCAAAACCTGCTGATGTTAAACCGGCAGAAGCCAAACCGGCAGAACCGAAAGCCGCAGAAACCAAACCGGCACAGGATAAAAAGGAGTAACCCCGGCATGACAGTACGCCGCAGCGCAAACTTATTATTGGTTGATGATGATCCGGGCTTACTGAAACTGCTGGGGATGCGCCTGAGCAGTGAAGGTTTCCGGGTATCAACGGCAGAAAGCGGCCCTGACGCGCTGAAGGTACTCAATAAAGAAAAAATCGATCTGGTTATCAGTGACCTGCGGATGGATGAAATGGACGGTATGGCGCTGTTTGCCGAGATCCAGAAAACCCATTCCGGTATGCCGGTAATCATCCTGACGGCCCATGGCTCCATTCCGGATGCGGTGGCTGCCACCCGTGAGGGGGTGTTCAGCTTCCTGACCAAACCGGTGGATCGTGATGCGTTATATAAAGCGATTGACGATGCGCTGGCACTCTCCACCACCACGGTCAGTGATGAATCCTGGTGTGAGAGCATTGTTACCCGCAGCCCGCTGATGCTGCGTCTGCTGGAGCAGGCACGTATGGTGGCGCAATCCGACGTCAGTGTGCTGATCAACGGCCAGAGCGGTACCGGGAAAGAGGTACTGGCACAGGCCATTCACAAAGCCAGCCCGAGAGCGAAAAAGCCCTTTATTGCCATTAACTGCGGCGCACTGCCGGAACAGCTGCTGGAATCAGAGCTGTTCGGTCATGCCAAAGGGGCTTTTACCGGTGCGGTGAGCAGCCGGGAAGGGCTGTTTCAGGCGGCAGAGAGCGGCACACTGTTCCTCGACGAAATCGGAGATATGCCGATGCCGCTGCAGGTCAAGCTGCTGCGTGTTCTCCAGGAGCGCAAAGTGCGCCCGCTCGGCAGTAACCGCGACATTGATATTGATGTCCGCGTCATTTCCGCGACACACCGCGATTTACCCAAGGCGATGGAAAAACACGAATTCCGTGAAGATCTCTACTACCGCCTCAATGTGGTTAACCTGAAAATTCCGACACTCCATGAGCGGGCTGAAGATATCCCGCTGCTGGCCAATCATATTCTGCGCGAAGCGGCGAAAAAACATAAGCCGTTTGTCCGCAGCTTCTCTCCGGATGCCATGAAATGCCTGATGGGTGCGAGCTGGCCGGGCAACGTCCGTCAGCTGCTTAACGTTATCGAGCAGTGCGTGGCGCTGTCTACCGTACCGGTGATCAGTGAGTCGCTGGTGGCTCAGGCGCTGGAAGGGGAAAACACGGCATTGCCGACCTTTGCGGAAGCCCGTAACCAGTTTGAACTCAACTATTTACGTAAACTTCTCCAGATGACCAAAGGTAACGTGACCAATGCGGCCCGTCTGGCGGGGCGTAACCGGACAGAGTTCTATAAATTACTGTCCCGGCATGAGCTGGATGCGGCCGACTTTAAAGAATAAGCAAAGAATCGGTGCGAACCGGCACATTTTGCTATCATCTTCATTATTAGCTGTTTTATTATTAATTTTTACATACGGTGAGATCTATCCCGGGAGAACAGGATTTTATGCGTCGTACACTTAATATCGCCCTGGCTCAACTGAATTTTCTGGTCGGAGATATCGAAGGCAATGGTGAACGTATTCTGAAAACCATGGCGGAGCAGCAGGCGGCAGGGGCTGATCTGGTCATGTTTTCCGAACTGGCATTGTCCGGGTATTCACCGGAAGACCTGGTTTTCCGTCCTGATTTTCATCAGCGGATAGTGCAGAGCCTCACCCGGATCCAACAGGCCAGCGGTGACTGTGCTGTGCTGGTGGGGCACCCGTGGCAGGAAAACGGTCACATCTATAATGCCCTCTCGTTCTTTGAGAAAGGGGCACTCCGCGCCCGCTATTTCAAACAGGAACTGCCGAACTACGGTGTGTTCGATGAAAAACGCTGGTTTACGGCAGGGACAGAAACCTGTGTGATTGATTTTCGCGGTTATCGCCTCGGGTTACTCATTTGTGAGGATATCTGGACTGACGGCCCGGTGGATGCCCTGAAAGCGGCTGGTGCGGAAATCATTCTGACACTGAATGCGTCACCGTATTCCACTGATAAAATTGATACCCGGGATGTACTGATACAGGCGCACTGCCGCCGTACCGGGCTGCCGCTGGTCTATCTCAACCAGGTCGGCGGGCAGGATGAGCTGATTTTTGATGGTGATTCTGCTGTTTTCGCCGCAGATGGCAGCGTAACGCATCGTCTTGCAGCGTTTTCAGAGCAAATTGCGCAGTGTCAGTTTACCGATTTAACCATCACGCCGATGGCGGATCCGGCACCGTCATTGTCTGTTCTGGCTCAGGTTTATCAGGGGCTGGTGCTGGCAACACGGGATTATGTCCGCAAAAATGGTTTTCAGGGAGCGCTGCTGGGTCTGTCCGGCGGGATCGATTCCGGCCTGACGGTCGCCATTGCCGCTGATGCGCTGGGTAAAGACAAAGTGCAGGCGGTGATGATGCCGTTCCGTTACACCTCGGATATCAGTATCCACGATGCCCGTGAGCAGGCAGAGCTGCTGGGTGTGGAATTTGATGTGGTGTCGATTGAGCCGATGTTTGACGCCTTTATGCACGAACTGGCGCCGAAATTCGCCGGAACGCCGGTTGATACCACCGAAGAGAATTTACAGGCGCGTTGCCGGGCGGTGATCCTGATGGCGATGTCCAATAAATGCCGCCGCATTGTGCTGACCACCAGTAATAAAAGCGAGTGTGCGGTGGGTTACTCCACACTGTACGGGGATATGGCCGGGGGCTTTAACGTTCTGAAAGATGTGCCGAAAACCATGGTGTTTGAACTGGCAAGATACCGCAACACGCTCTCTCCGGCGATTCCGGAGCGGGTTATTACCCGTCCGCCGTCAGCAGAACTGGCGCCGGGTCAGCTGGATCAGGACAGTCTGCCGCCGTATGACATCCTTGACGCTCTGCTGGCCGGGTATGTTGAAAAAGACATGTCCGCCGGTGAACTGATCGCCGCCGGGTTTGATGAAGCGGTGGTCCGCAAGGTTATCCGGCTGGTGGATATCAATGAATACAAACGCCGCCAGTCACCGGTGGGACCGCGCATTACCGCCCGGAACTTTGGCAAAGATCGCCGTTACCCGATTACATCCGGGTTTGGCCGCAAAAATTGGTAACAGGATCTGACAATGAAAAAGATTGAGGCAATTATTAAGCCGTTTAAACTCGATGATGTCCGCGAAGCTCTGGCTGAAGTGGGGATCACCGGGATGACCGTAACAGAAGTGAAGGGGTTCGGTCGTCAGAAAGGGCATACCGAACTGTACCGCGGCGCGGAATATATGGTGGATTTTCTGCCGAAGGTGAAAATTGAAATTGTTGTCGCCGATGACATTCTCGAAACCTGTGTGGAAACCATTATGCAGACGGCGCAGACCGGTAAAATCGGTGACGGTAAAATCTTTGTGTTTGATGTGGCACAGGTTGTCCGGATCCGTACCGGGGAACAGGATGAAGATGCTATCTGAGTCCTGCTGAGCATCCCTGCAAATCATTCTTATCCGGCGGCTGTCATTTCTGATACCGCCGGATTTTTTTATCTGTCAGTAAAAGGAGAAGACTGTGCGGGCAATACATGTGCGGGTAATACAATGGATCGTTGCGGTATGTGCTGTGGTGATTATTCTGGTTATGGCCGGTATTATTATCCTGCAGTCAGTACTGAAAGACCCCGGTCAGCATGAATTACCGGCGCTGTTTGCGCAGGTTTCCGGAATGAATTTAAATAAAGAAGAACGTGACGAGCTGGAAACGTGTATTCATTCAGCCAAGGTGATGTACTTCTCACAGGCAGTCAAAAAATGTGTGAACCGGGCGCGGTATAAAAACTGACGGGCAAAAAAAAGAGTAACAGCAAACCGGGCGAAAGGATGGGATAGATATAAATTCGGCGGTTATGTCACTGTTACTCAAATGTGCATTTACTTCAGCACATACGCTGAATACTCAGCGTGTTGTTATTGTTATTCTGTCGCGATTATAAAATTTTGTGCGGACCGAAACATTCATAATGGATCTGGTCTGCACTGACGCCCATGGCCGTCAGCTGACGTGCAATGTGCTGCATAAAGGCCACCGGGCCGCACAGGTAATAATGGCGGGTTTTACTGAGCAGGACATCCTGCTGAGCGGTTAAATCCATCAGCCCGGTCAGGTGCGGATGCGCTTCATCTGCACGCGGCTCTCTGTACCAGACGGTCTGGCTGAACGCCGGCAGCTGAGCACCAAACCGGTTTACTTCATCCGCAAAGGCATGCACACCGCCGTGCTCTGCCGCATGCAGCCAGGTCACGTCTGCCGGATGCTGTTGCGCTGCGAGTGTTTGCAGCATAGCCATCATTGGTGTTAAGCCGACACCGGCGGAAATCAGAACCACCGGCGTTTCTTTTTCTGCCTCCAGGAAGAAATCCCCCAGCGGCGGCGTCAGTCTGACCACATCACCTTCCTGCACATTGGCGTGCAGCCAGCCGGAAATTGTACCTTTATCCTCACGTTTGACCGCAATCCGGTAGGTTTTACCGTCCGGTGCCTGTGTCAGGGAGTACTGGCGGATCTCCTGGTTTTCAAGCGCCTCATCACTGATATAGACACTGATATACTGCCCCGGACGGTAATCCGCGACAGGCCTGCCATCAACCGGTGCCAGTTCAAAACTGGTGATAAGTTCACTCTGCGGCTGTTTGCGGATCACACGGAATTCACGCAGTCCTTCCCATCCGCCCTGTGACGCCGCTTTTTCCTGATACAGTCCGGCTTCGCGCTGAATAAAGATATCCGCCAGCACGCCGTATGCTTTCCCCCAGGCGGTAAGGACTTCCTCACCCGGATTGAGCAACTCTTCAATGGTGGCCAGCAGGTTTTCCCCGACAATCGGGTAATGCTCAGGTCTAATCATCAGACTGGCATGTTTATTGGCAATTTTTTCCACTGCCGCACCCAGCGCACCGAGGTTATCAATATTCATGGCATAGGCGCAGACCGCATTAAACAACGCTTCACGCTGCGCACCGTTCTGCTGGTGGCTCATGGTGAAGATATCTTTTAATTCCGGATGCTGACGAAACATGCGGTCATAAAAATGAGCAGTCAGTTTCGGGCCGGTGGCGGCAATCAGCGGGGCAGTGGATTTTACGGTGGCGATAGTTTGTGCATCGAGCATAGCAGGGCTCCTGAAAAAGCATCACATCAGTGTGAAATTTATAACATGTATTTTTTATGCAACTTATAATACAGGGCAGAATTTGTAAAGCGCAAATTTTTCTGCTGTTTCTGAAAATCCGCTGAAAATAGCGAAATTGATCAGTGAGCGTGGGTAAGGGGGGATCACAAATCCGGTATTGTGTCCGATGGACAGGATATTCTTATGAAATAATAAGTGCGGTAATTACCTGATTTTACCGGCATGCAATCGTTTGCGTATTTTTTGTTTCCGGGGCTATCTCAATTCAGAAAAAGGGTTTACACTGTAGGGCATTCGTCCCCGGAAAGGGGTGTTTTTTTATCGGCATCAGGCGAGTCAGGAGAAGCGAATGTTAAAGCGTGAAATGAATATTGCAGATTACGACCCACAACTCTGGCAGGCGATGAAAGACGAAGATCGTCGTCAGGAAGAGCACATTGAATTAATTGCCTCTGAAAACTATACCAGCCCGCGCGTTATGGAAGCTCAGGGCTCCCAGCTCACCAACAAATATGCGGAAGGATATCCGGGCAAACGCTACTACGGCGGCTGCGAATATGTGGATATCGTGGAACAACTGGCGATTGACCGTGCAAAAGAACTGTTCGGCGCAGATTATGCCAACGTTCAGCCGCACTCAGGCTCCCAGGCTAACGTTGCAGTGTACTCCGCACTGCTGTCACCGGGCGATACCGTATTAGGGATGAATTTAGCGGAAGGCGGTCACCTGACTCACGGCTCTCCGGTAAACTTCTCCGGTAAACTGTACAATATCGTCCCTTACGGTATCGATTCTGCCGGTAAAATCGATTATGACGATGTCGCTGAACAGGCGAAAAAACATCAGCCGAAAATGATCATCGGCGGCTTCTCTGCTTACTCCGGTGTGGTTGACTGGGCGAAAATGCGCGAAATCGCTGACAGCATCGGTGCTTACCTGTTTGTTGATATGGCCCACGTTGCCGGTCTGGTTGCCGCAGGTGTTTATCCTAACCCGGTTCCGCATGCTCACGTTGTCACCACCACCACGCACAAAACCCTGGCGGGTCCGCGCGGCGGGATGATCCTCGCGAAAGGCGGTGATGAAGATCTGTACAAAAAACTGAACTCAGCCGTATTCCCGGGCAACCAGGGTGGCCCGCTGATGCACGTTATCGCCGGTAAAGCGGTGGCGTTAAAAGAAGCAATGGAGCCTGAATTTAAAGCAAATCAGGTTCAGGTTGTGAAAAATGCCAAAGCAATGGTTGAAGTCTTCCTGAACCGTGGTTATAAAGTGGTGTCCGGCGGTACTGAGAACCATCTGTTCCTGGTGGATCTGGTCGATAAAGACATCACCGGTAAAGATGCGGATGCGGCACTGGGCCGTGCTAACATCACTGTCAACAAAAACAGTGTGCCGAACGATCCGAAGAGCCCGTTTGTGACCTCCGGTATCCGTGTCGGTTCCCCGGCGATTACCCGCCGCGGCTTCAAAGAAGCAGAAGCCCGTGAACTGGCCGGCTGGATGTGTGACGTGTTAGATAACCTCAATGATGAAGCGACCATTGAAGCTGTGAAACAAAAAGTTCTGGCTATCTGCGCGAAATATCCGGTTTACGCATAATCGCGTTACCAATCTGATGTAACCAAAACCCGCTTCGTTCGCCGCGAGCGGGTTTTTTGTATTCCTGAAAGGAGAGGCAGATGTTTGTTCCGTCATCGCTCTGGCTGGCGCTTGATTATTTTACGTATTTCTTTTCCTACGGGATTTTTCTTCCCTACTGGGGCGCATGGCTGAAAGGTGAAGGGCATGATGTGGCAACGGTCGGTATGTTGCTCAGTGTGGGGCTGGTGGCGCGGTTCATCGGCAGTCTGTTTATCACGCCGCTGTTTAAAGACCCGTCACGGCTGATTTTTGCCCTGAGACTGATGGCACTCTGCGCTTTTCTGTTCGCGGTGGCGTTTTATTTCGGCTCGCACTGGCTATGGCTCTTTTTTGTCATGGCCGGATTCAACCTCTTTTTCTCGCCGATGATCCCGCTGGGGGATTCCCTTGCCGCAACCTGGCAAAAACAGTTCCCGATGGATTACGGCTCGATCCGTGTCTGGGGATCGGTGGCATTTATCATCGCCACCTCGGTTACCGGGATGCTGATGGATATCTGGAAGCATGAGGTGATCCTGGCAGCATTAGTGGTCAGTACCGGCTCACTGCTGCTGACATCGCTGCTGCGTCCGCGCATTATGCCGTCCGGGGAAATGAAACAGCGCGGGCCGCAGGTGAGTTTCCGTGTTCTGCTGAAAGATAATGCCGTTGTTCGTTTTCTGCTGTGTGTGAGTCTGTTACAGGGGGCACACGCCGCCTATTACGGCTTCAGTGTGATTTACTGGCAGAAGGTGGGGTATTCTGATGCCGCGATCGGTTATCTCTGGTCACTGGGTGTGGTGGCGGAAGTGATTGTCTTTACCTTCAGTAATAAACTGTTCCGCCGCTGGAGTGCGGCCAGCCTGTTACTGCTTTCCGGTATCTGCGGTATTCTGCGCTGGTCACTGCTGGGCATGTCGGCGGCACTGCCGGTGCTGATTGTGGCGCAAATTCTGCACAGCGGCACCTATACCGTGTGCCATCTGGCGGCGATGCGCTTTATCGGTGCCCGCAAATCCGCGGAAATTATTCCGTTGCAGGCGGCGTATTCCGCGCTGGCAATGGGCGGGGCGATTGCGGTGATGACGCTGGTGGCGGGGTATCTGTATGAGGATATCCACGGCGGCATCTTTTATCTGATGGCACTGACGGTGCTTCCGGCTCTGTTCCTGAGGCCGAAAGTCCGGCCGCAGACCCCGGAAAACGCATAATAAAAAAGGGTGATGACGAAAGTCATCACCCTTTTTTACATCTGGCGGAACAGAATCAGCGTTTCAGTGACTCAGTCAGCTCATCACGCAGTTCTGCCAGCAGTTCGCGGACCACACGCGGGCTGCCTGCAACGATGTTACCGCTGTCGATATAACGGTGGTCACCGGTGAAGTCAGTGACGATACCGCCCGCTTCACGGACCAGCAGTTCACCACCGAGGAAATCCCACGGTTTCAGGCCGATTTCGAAGAAACCGTCCACACGGCCGGCAGCGAGATACGCCAGATCCAGCGCGGCAGAGCCGGTACGGCGGAAATCTGAGCAGCGGGTGAACAGTTTGCCGAGCATTTTGATATAGGTATCAGCGTGGTGTTTGGCTTTGAACGGGAAGCCGGTCGCCAGTACCGCACCGTCAAGATCACGGGCGGTGGCACCGCGCAGACGGTAGCCGTTTAATTGCGCGCCCTGACCACGGACAGCAGAGAATAATTCGTTACGCATCGGATCGTAAACAACCGCCACTTCAGTGCGGCCTTTGATACGGAATGCGATAGATACCGCGAAGTGCGGGAGACGTTTGACGAAGTTGGTGGTGCCATCCAGGGGATCAATCACCCATTGCATATCATATTCTTCACCGGGTAACTCACCGCACTCTTCGGAGATAATAGTGTGCTTCGGATAAGATTTGCGGATGATCTCGATAATCATCTGCTCGGCTTCGCGATCCACGTTGGTCACAAAGTCATTGGAACCTTTCTGAGTAGTCTCAACAGTGTCAGGCATTTCATAGTGTTTGGCAATCAGGTTGCCGGCCTTACGTGCAGCACGTATGGCGATGGTAAGCATCGGATGCATGGGGTTGTCCACCGGGATGTTAAAGAACGAAAATAAACGCGGCGGAGTATAACAGGTGATCGTCAATCTGACTATTCTTGTGTTAAGATATTGCGATAATTTCTCAAAGAAAGTGTGTTATGTCCGAAAATATCCGAATCGTCCTGGTGGAAACCTCACATACAGGCAATATGGGCTCCGCTGCGCGGGCGATGAAAACAATGGGGTTATCCAGCCTTTATCTGGTCAATCCGCAGGTACAGCCGGACTCTCACGCCATCGCGCTGTCTGCCGGTGCCAGTGACGTTATCGGCAATGCAAAGATTGTCAGTACCCTGGATGAGGCGATTGCCGGTTGTGAACTGGTGATCGGCACCAGTGCCCGGTCACGCACACTGCCGTGGCCGATGGTTGAACCGCGTGAATGCGGGGAAAAAAGTGTTAAAATCGCACAGAGCGCACCGGTTGCGATTATTTTCGGCCGTGAACGTGTCGGGCTGACCAACGACGAATTACAGAAGTGTAATTATCATCTTTATATCCCGACCAACCCGGAATACGGCTCGCTGAACCTGGCGATGGCGGTGCAGCTGGTCAGTTATGAGATCCGGATGGCATTTCTTGCCTCTCAGAATGAGAGCGAACCGGCAAATAATGATGAGGCAGATGAGGTACACTATCCGCCGGCGGATGATATGGAGCGGTTTTACACGCATCTGGAATCGGTTCTCAATGAATCCGGTTTTATCCGCAAAGCACACCCGGGTCAGATTATGAACCGTCTGCGCCGCTTATTTACCCGCGCGCATCCGGAAACACAGGAGCTGAATATCCTGCGTGGTATCCTGACTTCTGTTGAGAAATGGGCGAAAAAATAGTTGAGTAAATTACTGGGTTAAATAGTTGACTAAATTACTCAGGAATGACACAATTTCTTCACCATTTATCACGGGGATCCGGTTATGAGACTGACATCAAAAGGGCGCTATGCGGTAACCGCTATGCTCGACGTAGCGCTGCACTCCCATGAGGGGCCCGTACCACTGGCTGACATTTCTGAACGTCAGGGTATCTCCCTCTCTTATCTTGAGCAACTCTTCTCCCGTCTGCGTAAAAACGAGCTGGTTTCCAGCGTTCGCGGGCCGGGCGGCGGGTATCTGCTGGCACGCGGTGCCGGTGAGATTTTCATTGCTCAGGTCATCTCGGCCGTCGATGAATCCGTTGATGCGACCCGCTGTCAGGGAACTCAGGAAGGCTGTCAGGGCGGTGACCGCTGTCTGACACACGCGCTGTGGCGTGACCTGAGTGACCGTATTACTGATTTTTTAAGCAGTATCAGTCTGGAAGAGTTAGTAAATCATAAAGAAGTGATTGATGTTGCTGATCGCCAGGATGATAAACGTCGTGCACATAATCTGGCAATTAACGAAACGATTATCAATCTGCAAGCATAAGCAGAAACCTGCGTTAACAACGCAACCGTAGTTCATGGAGCAATTGAGCGATGAAATTACCGATTTATTTAGATTACTCAGCAACCACCCCGGTTGATCCGCGTGTTGCTGAAAAAATGATGCAATGCCTCACAATGGACGGCATCTTCGGCAACCCGGCCTCACGTTCCCACCGTTTTGGCTGGCAGGCCGAAGAGGCCGTCGATATTGCCCGTAACCAGATTGCTGATCTGGTCGGTGCTGATCCGCGTGAAATCGTGTTCACTTCCGGTGCCACCGAGTCTGACAACCTGGCGATTAAAGGTGCAGCCAAATTCTATGAGAAAAAAGGCAAGCACATTATTACCTGCAAAACTGAGCACAAAGCGGTACTCGATACCTGCCGTCAGTTAGAGCGCGAAGGGTTTGAAGTGACCTATCTTGCGCCGCAGCGTAATGGCCTGATCGACCTGGCTGAACTCGAAGCCGCAATGCGTGAGGACACCATTTTAGTTTCCATCATGCATGTGAATAACGAAATCGGTGTGATTCAGGATATCGAAGCAATCGGTGAACTGTGCCGCAGCAAAGGGATCATTTTCCATGTGGATGCCACCCAGAGCGTCGGTAAAGTGCCGGTTGATTTAAGCAAACTGAAAGTGGATCTGATGTCCTTCTCCGGCCATAAGATTTACGGCCCGATGGGTATCGGTGCACTGTATGTCCGCCGCAAACCGCGTATCCGCATTGAAGCGCAGATGCACGGCGGTGGTCACGAGCGCGGTATGCGTTCAGGTACTCTGGCAGTGCATCAGATTGTCGGTATGGGTGAAGCTTACCGTATCGCCAAAGAAGAGATGGCAGCGGAAGCTGAGCGTCTGTCCGCACTGCGTATGCGTCTGTGGAACGGTATCAAAGATATCGAAGAAACCTATCTGAACGGTTGCCCGGAGCATTCCGCACCGAATATTCTTAACGTCAGTTTCAACTATGTTGAAGGTGAATCCCTGATGATGGCGCTGAAAGATCTCGCGGTATCATCCGGTTCTGCCTGTACGTCTGCCAGCCTGGAGCCGTCATATGTTCTGCGCGCCCTGGGTATGACCGACGAACTGGCGCACAGCTCAATCCGCTTCTCTCTGGGTCGTTTCACGACGGAGGAAGAGATTGACTATGCTATCAAACTTATCCATAACGCAATTGGCCGCCTGCGCGATCTTTCCCCGCTGTGGGAAATGCACAAGCAAGGTGTTGATATTAACAGCATTGAATGGTCACACCACTAATCAGACGGTTTCAGGAGTATAAACAATGGCTTATAGCGATAAAGTAATCGATCACTACGAAAACCCGCGCAATGTCGGTTCATTCGACAACGAAGATCCGACTGTCGGCAGCGGCATGGTGGGTGCGCCGGCCTGTGGTGACGTAATGAAGTTACAGATCAAAGTGGATGACAACGGCGTGATTGAAGACGCGCGTTTCAAAACCTACGGCTGCGGCTCGGCGATTGCGTCAAGCTCACTGGTGACTGAGTGGATGAAAGGGAAGACCCTGGATGAAGCGGAAGCCATCAAAAATACCGCGATTGCGGAAGAACTGGAATTACCGCCGGTGAAAATTCACTGCTCGATTCTGGCTGAAGATGCGATCAAAGCAGCAATTGCGGATTACAAAAGTAAACGCCGGGGCAACTAATAGCCCGCCGCTGCCGGTGTGCAGCAGGTAAAACAATAAAATAATGGCGGATACTGATCTCATCGGTCATCCGCCATACTGGTTTATAGAGCGAGGTGTGTAATGTCCGTTTCTCTTACAGAAAGTGCGGCAAACCGGGTCACCAGTTTTCTGGCAAACCGTGGTAAAGGAGTAGGTCTGCGGTTAGGCGTGAGAACCTCCGGTTGCTCTGGTATGGCTTACGTACTTGAATTTGCCGATGTCATTAATGAAGATGATGTCGTCTTTGAAGATCACGGCGTAAAAGTGATCATCGACGGAAAAAGTATTGTGTATCTTGACGGTACGGAAGTGGATTTCGTGAAGGAAGGGTTAAACGAAGGGTTTAAATTCAATAACCCGAACGTCAACAGCGAATGCGGCTGCGGCGAGAGTTTCCACGTTTAACTGATCCATTTATCCGCGAAGAGAATACGATGAACTATTTTTCCCTGTTCAGCCTGCCTGTGCGTTATGACCTTGACACACAGGTACTTGCCGGTCGTTATCAGGATTTGCAGCGCCAGTATCACCCGGACAGATTTGCTGCCGGTGATGCGAAAGAACAAGCGCAGGCACTGACGATGGCCGCGACCATCAATGACGCCTACCAGTCCCTGAAACATCCCCTGAAACGCGCGGAATACATGCTGCTGTTACATGATATTGATATCAATAATGAACAGCATACAATGCATGATACCGCATTTCTGATGGAGCAGCTGGAGCTGCGCGAAGCCCTCGATATCATTGAACAAAAACAGGACAGTGATGCACTGGCCGGTTTTGCTGCCACTATCACTAAAATGACAAAAACCCGGATGGCAGAGATGATTCGTCAGCTGGATGACGAAGAGTGGGCCGCTGCGGCGGACAGCGTGCGTAAATTACGATTTTTAAGTAAACTGACGCAACAAATTGAAAATCTTGAAGAACGTTTGCTCGACAGTTTCTAGGGGAAAATATGGCACTGTTACAAATCAGCGAACCGGGACAGGCTCCCGCCCCGCATCAGCGCCGCCTTGCTGCGGGTATTGATTTAGGCACCACCCATTCACTGGTCGCCACTGTACGCAGTGGTGAAACCGATGTACTGCCCGACCACGAAGGGCGTTATTTACTGCCATCCGTGGTGCAGTACAGTGCGGACAGCCGCCTGGTCGGCTGGGATGCCCGTGCAAACGCAGCGGCAGATCCTCAGAATACCATTATCTCTGTCAAACGCATGATGGGACGCTCACTGACCGATATCACGCAGCGCTACCCTGATTTACCGTATCAGTTACAGGCGGGCGAAAACGGCCTGCCAATCATCCGCACCGCAGCCGGATTGACAGATCCTGTCCGTGTTTCGGCGGATATTCTGTCCGTGCTGGCACAGCGCGCGCAGGAAACCCTCGGCGGTGAGCTGGATGGCGTGGTGATCACCGTCCCTGCCTATTTTGATGACGCGCAGCGTCAGGGCACCAAAGATGCTGCCCGTCTTGCCGGATTACACGTGTTGCGTCTGCTGAATGAGCCGACAGCGGCAGCTATCGCCTACGGACTGGATTCCGGTCAGGAAGGGGTGATTGCGGTTTATGACCTCGGCGGCGGTACGTTTGATATCTCTGTGCTGCGTCTGAGCCGTGGTGTATTTGAAGTGCTGGCCACCGGCGGTGATACCGCGCTTGGCGGTGATGATTTCGATAATCTGATTGCAGACTGGATTTATAAGCAGCGCGGCATTCAGTCACAGGGGCATTCGCAGCACCGCGAAGTATTAAATGCGGCGGCGGAAGCCAAAATCGCACTGTCTGATGCCGCACAAACCACCCTCTCCCTGGATGGCTGGCAGGGTGTGCTGACCCGCGAGACCTTTGAGGAACTCATTCGTCCGCTGGTCAGAAAAACCCTGATGACCTGCCGCCGTGCCCTGAAAGATGCGGGGACGGATCAGGATGAAGTCCGCGAGGTGGTGATGGTCGGCGGATCAACCCGCGTACCGCTGGTGCGTGAGCTGGTCGGTGAGTTCTTCAGCAAAGAGCCGCTGACCTCGATTGACCCGGACAAAGTGGTTGCTATCGGTGCCGCGATTCAGGCGGACATTCTGGCCGGTAACAAACCGGACAGCGACATGCTGCTGCTGGATGTGATCCCGCTCTCGCTGGGGCTGGAAACCATGGGCGGCCTGGTGGAAAAAGTCATTCCGCGCAACACCACCATTCCGGCAGCCCGTGCCCAGGAATTTACCACCTTTAAAGACGGCCAGACCGCCATGACCATTCATGTGCTGCAGGGCGAGCGGGAAATGGTCAGCGACTGCCGTTCCCTGGCGCGTTTCACCCTGCGCGGTATCCCGCCGATGGCCGCCGGTAACGCCCATATCCGTGTCACCTTCCAGGTGGATGCGGACGGGCTGCTGAGTGTCAGCGCACTGGAGAAATCAACCGGCGTGCAGGCCTCCGTCCAGATCAAACCGTCTTACGGCCTGAGCGATACCGATATCGCAGGGATGATCAAAGATTCGCTCGAAAACGCAGAAAATGATTTATCCACCCGCCGTCTGGCGGAACAAAAAGTGGAAGCTGCCCGCCTGCTGGAAAGCCTGACTCAGGCGCTTTCAGAGGATGGCAATTTACTGAGCGACGACGAAAATGCTGCTATTGATGCGGCAGTCGGTGTGCTTATTGAGAGCGTTGAAGGCGACTCACCAGCCGCCATTGAAAACGCAATTAAACAACTGGACAAGCAAACACAGGTATTCGCGGCGCGCCGGATGGACAATTCTGTCCGCAAGGCACTCGCGGGTCACTCTGTGGATGAGATATAACGGGAAGATTATGCCTAAGATTGTTTTTTTACCGCATGAGTCATTATGCCCTGAAGGTGCGGTATACGACGCAAATGAAGGTGAGTCAATTCTGGATGTTGCCCTGCGTAACGGTATCGAAATTGAACATGCCTGTGAGAAATCATGTGCCTGCACAACCTGTCACTGTATCGTCCGCGAAGGGTTTGACTCCCTCGGAGAGAGCAGTGAGCTGGAAGATGACATGCTGGACAAAGCCTGGGGTCTCGAGCCGGAAAGCCGTCTGAGCTGCCAGGCGAAAGTCGCGGATGAAGACCTGGTGGTGGAAATTCCGAAATACACCATCAACCACGCGCGTGAGCACTGATAAAGGAGCCTGAAATGGGACTGAAATGGCAGGACAGCCGTGAAATCGGCGAAGCACTGTATGATCTGTACCCGGACACGGACCCGAAAACCGTGCGTTTCACGGATATGCACCAGTGGATCTGCGAACTGGAAGAATTTGACGATGCACCTGAAAAATCTAACGAAAAAGTGTTAGAAGCAATTTTGTTAGTCTGGCTCAGCGAATTTGAATGATGTCTTTTGTTACGCGCATCAGGCCGCACAATTGTGTTAGCGTGCGGTCTCTGATGCGCGTATGCTGTTACCGCCTCCTGTGCAGACCGGCACGCCGTGCATTCCTCAAAAAAATCTGACTGTTACGGCAGTCTAAAAGTTAAAAGAGAGAACGAAATGACGCAACTCATCATGCCTGTAACCTTATCGTATGAACCTGCTTCTCCGGCGTGGGGAGAGAAAGCCCTGGTCAGCGCGACTGACAAAGGAATGACCGTTCATTTAAGCCGCAAAGGGATGCTGTGCGCCGTGCAGAGCGCAGGCCGCAAAATCGACGGTCAGGGCATCCGCAATGTGGTGCTGAGCGGCAGCAACTGGGATCTGGAAACCAGCTGGGCATTCTGGCAGGGCTTCCGTGGTCCGAAAGGCGCACGCTCGATTGAATGGCCGGAATTACCGGAAGCGGATAAAACCGAACTGGAACACCGTATCCGTATCATCGACTGGGTACGCGATATCATCAATACCCCTGCGGAAGAACTGAGCCCGGAACAGCTGGCGCAACGTGCGGTTGATCTGCTGTGCGGCGTTTCCTGCAATTCTGTCGGTTACCGTATCATCAAAGGGGACGATTTACGCGAGCAGGGCTATATGGGGATCCACACAGTCGGTCGCGGCTCTGTGCGTCCGCCGGTACTGCTGGCGCTGGATTACAATCCGGGCAAACAGGAAAACGCACCGGTGTTTGCCAGCCTGGTCGGTAAAGGGATCACTTTTGATTCCGGCGGCTACAGCCTGAAACCGTCTTCTTCCATGGACTCCATGAAATCCGATATGGGCGGCGCTGCCACCCTGACCGGCGCACTGGCAATGGCTATCAGCCGCGGCCTGCAAAAGCGCGTCAAACTGTATCTGTGTATCGCGGATAACCTGGTGAGCGGCAATGCCTTCAAACTGGGTGATATTATCCGTTACAGCAACGGTAAATCTGTTGAAATCATGAATACTGATGCTGAAGGCCGCCTGGTACTGGCCGATGGTCTGATTGAAGCGGACAAAGATAACGCCGGGTTTATCATCGATGCAGCGACCCTGACCGGGGCGGCGAAAACGGCCGTCGGTAACGACTATCACGCGGTGATGAGCTTTGATGACGCGCTGTACAATGAACTGATGTCAGCCGCTGATCAGGAAAAAGAGATGTTCTGGCGCCTGCCGCTGGCAGAATTCCACCGTCGTCAGATACCGTCCTCCTTTGCTGATCTGAGCAACACCGGGGCACCGAATACTGCCGGGGCAAGTACCGCAGCGGCATTCCTGTCTCACTTTGTGGAAGATTACCGCAAAAACTGGCTGCACATTGACTGTGCAGCCACTTACCGCAAAGCGCCGTCAGACTTATGGTCTGCGGGAGCCACCGGCTATGGTGTGCGCACCGTGGCGGCACTGCTGCTGAAAAAAGCCGGACAGTAACCGGGCATTGCCCTGCTGATTCTGCTGTAAAACGGTCACATCATATGTGGCCGTTTTTCTGTGACATTTACGAAGACAGAGACTGAAATAAGGAGTTCTGTAATGTCGGATACACTCCCGGTGCAGGAAGTGATGATTGAACAGGGCAGCGCACTGCTGCTGAGTGTGCCGGAGAACAAACCGGATGCGGTGCTTGATGCGCTGACCGGTGTGTTTAAACAGCACAAACCGGTGCGCCGTGCATTTTGGGTAATGGCAGCCGAAAAAAACAACACTGTCCCGGATGAACCGGTATTGCTGATTGTGCTGGAACTGAGTGAAGAACAGGACGCGGATACCGTGATCCGTCAGGCGGCAGAGGCAGCGATGGATCACCTCGCTGACGGGGAACATATTGATTTTTGTCTGTTAAATCCGGATGAGAATGACGGACTGACACACTTCCTTACACAACACATTCAGGCATTTTATCAGCGCCGCCTTGGTGGCTGGCTGCGCAATGCCATTCCGGTAACAGAAGCATAACAACAATTTATCCGGATGGTGAATATGTATAGTGCAGATATTCAGAATAATGCACTATACGCTTGTTTAGGCTTTGTTTACACTTCGTGAAATAATACCGAACAAGTGCCCGTTTTCCGGGCTCACCAGAAAGGATTGATTATGCGTTCTCCGATTGCAGGACAGGCTCCCGGCAAAAAACGCTGCATTGCAGTGCTTCTTGCATCAGCGCTGGCGCTCATGGGTTGTGATGACACCGGCAGTAACACCACGGCTGCGGGCAGTAATGACAGCGCGTCAGCCAATAATAAAGAAAACCCGTCTTCCTCATCTGTTTCCTCCCCGTCTGCGAAAAAAACACAGGACACCGCATCACTGGCAGAGCTGAGCAAGCGCTATGCCGGGAAAGATGTGACTATCATCGACGCCTCTGAGATCCAGCTTGATGGTGCAAATGCGATGGTGGTGACCTTCTCCGTTCCGCTGGATCCGAACCAGGATTTCAGTCAGTTTGCCCGTCTGGTGGACGTGAAAAACGGTAAGCTGGAAGGGGCCTGGGAGCTGTCGGATAATCTGATGGAACTGCGTATGCGCCATCTGCCGCCGTCACGGGAATTGCAGCTGAGTATCGATCGCGGCGTGCGCGGTATCAATGAGCGCACACTGGTTAACGGTTACGATTTAAAACTGACCACTGCGGATGTGGTGCCGAGTGTCGGCTTTGCCAGCCGCGGTTCACTGTTCCCGGCAGATGTCTTACAGGGACTGCCGGTATTCGCGCTGAACGTGGACAGTATTGATGTCAATTTCTACCGCATCAAACCGGATTCCCTGGCGTCTTTCCTCGCAAGCTGGCAGTACGGCAACAATCTCCAGTACTGGAATTCGGATGATCTGCTGAATAATACCGATCTGGTCTATACCGGGCGTTTTGATCTCAATCCGCAGAAAAACACCCGCGAAAATATGCAGATCCCGCTGAAGGATATCAAGCCGTTACAGGAAGAAGGCGTGTATCTGGCGGTGATGCAGCAGGCCGGGCGCTACAGCTACACCATGCCTGCCACACTCTTTACCCTGAGTGATATCGGCGTGTCCATGCACAGCTACCTGAATGAGCTGGATGTCTTTACCCAGTCGCTGGCGAAAGGCAGCGCGCTGAAAGGCGTGGAAATCCGTTTACTCGACAGTAAAGGCCAGCTTCTCAGCAAAGCAGAAACCGACAGCAGCGGTCATGCCAGACTGGATCGCGGGGCGGATGCCGCGCTGTTACTGGCGATTAACAACGGCCAGACCAGTATGATCGACCTGAAAAACCCGGCGCTTGACCTGGCAGAGTTTGATATCGCCGGTCCGCAGGGCTATGCAAAACAATTCTTCGTCTTTGGTCCGCGTGATCTGTACCGTCCGGGGGAAACTCTGGTGATCAACGGCCTGCTGCGTGACGGTGACGGTCATCCGGTTAAAGATCAGCCTGTCAAAGTGGATGTGCTGAAAAACGACGGTCAGGTGGCCTCCACTTTCGTCTGGCAGCCGGAAAACGGTCTTTATCAGTATCAGTATGCGATTCCGGAAAATATCGAGACCGGTAAGCTGACACTGCGTTTTGATCTCGGGGATAACACGCCGCGCTTCTACAGCGTCAATGTGGAAGATTTCATGCCTGAGCGCATGGCAATGGAAATCAAAACTGATAAACAGCCGATCACCACACAGCAGTCCGCCGACTTTGAGATTGAAGGTCATTATCTTTATGGTGCACCGGCAGCCGGTAACCAGCTGACCGGACAGCTGTTTATGCGTCCGGATCGCGAAGCGTCCGCCAAACTGCCGGGCTTTGAATTCGGTGATATTCAGGAAGCGAGCCTGACCCGCACTCTGGATGAGTTCGACGAAACCATGGATGACGGCGGCGAGCTGGCATTCACCATCAGTAATGATTACTGGAAAGAGGTGAAATCGCCGTTTAAATTGATCCTCCAGGCAAGCCTGATGGAAACCGGCGGCCGTCCGGTGACCCGCCGCGCGGATGTTGCGGTATGGCCTGCTGCGAAAATGGCCGGTATCCGTCCGCTCTTCGCCAAAAAAGAGGTTTACGATTACCGCACTGACAAATATGTGTCGCAGTACAGTATGGATGAAGATTCACTGGCTGAATTTGAAATTGTCTATACCGATCGTCAGGGGAATAAGTTAAAAGCAGATGACCTGAATGCGCGTCTGATTTATGAGCGCCGTGATTATTACTGGCGCTGGTCTGACTCCGAAGGCTGGTCATCCGGGTATGATCAGAAAGACCTCGTGATGTCTGATGACAAAATCAGTATTGCCAAAGACGGCACGGCAAAAGTGACCGTCCCGGTCTCCTGGGGTGCATACCGTCTGGAAGTGGTGGATCCGTCCACCGGGCTGACCAGCAGTGTGCGTTTCTGGGCGGGTTATTCCTGGCAGGATAACACCGGTGGCACCGGTGCGGTTCGCCCGGACCAGGTGAAACTGAAACTGGATAAACCAAATTATCACGCCGGTGATAAAGTAAAACTGAATGTGACCGCACCGCAGGCCGGTAAAGGTTATGTGCTGCTGGAATCCAGTGACGGCCCGTTATGGTGGCAGGAAGTGGATGTGCCGGAAGGCGGCACCGATGTGGAAATCCCGCTGAACAAAGAGTGGACACGTCACGACCTGTATGCGACAGCGGTGGTTGTCCGTCCGGGTGACAGCTCCCGTCAGGCTACCGTCAAACGCGCGGTCGGCATTCTGCATATTCCGATGGCTGATCCGGCCCGTAAGATTGATGTGACACTGGATACCCCGGCCCGCATCCGTCCGAATCAGGATCTGACCGTTAAAATCAACGCGAAAGCACAGGACGGCAAAGCGGCACCGGAAAAAGTGAATGTACTGATTTCCGCCGTGGACACCGGTGTGCTCAATATCACCGATTACAAAACACCGGATCCGTATGATGCCTTCTTTGGCCGCAAGCGCTACAGCGTGGATCAGTATGATGTCTATGGTCAGCTGATTGAGGGCAGTGGTCGTCTCGGCACACTGAGGTTCGGGGGCGACGGCGGTGATGACCTCGATCGCGGCGGCCTGAAACCGCTGACCGAAGTGCAGATTGTCGCACAGCAGGCGGCACCGGTGGAACTGAATGCGCAGGGCGAAGGAACGGTGACTCTGTCAATTCCGGATTTCAACGGCGAACTGCGCCTGATGGCTCAGGCCTGGACGGATGAAGATTTCGGTCATGCGCAGAATAAAGTCATTGTTGCCGCACCGGTGATCAGCCAGATGGCGCTGCCGCGCTTTATGGCCGGCGGTGACCGTTCGCAGCTGACACTGGATCTGACCAACCTGACCGATGAAACACAGAATCTGACCGTGAATTTCAGCGCGGACGGCATGGTGCATCTCAAAGGGGCGGCAGAGAAAGAAATCACCCTGGCGAAAGGTCAGCGCACCTCTGTGAATGTCCCGGTTGAAGCCGCCAACGGCTTTGGTCAGGGCGAGGTGTTTATGACGGTCAAAGGACTGAAACTGCCTGATGACAGCAGCAACACCTACAAAAACAGCTGGAAAATCGGTGTCCGTCCGGCGTATCCGGCTGAAACCGTTTCTTACTCGATGTCACTCGGCAATGGCGGGGAATGGGCATTACCGGCAGATCAGATCGGCTATCTGGATGCCGGTACCGTGTCCGGTGAAATGACGCTGACCAGCCGTCCGCCGCTGGATATCTCGCGTTACATCCGTGAACTCTATGCCTATCCGTACGGCTGTCTGGAACAGACGGTGAGCGGGCTGTATCCGTCCCTGTACTCCTCTGAAGCGGAACTGAAAAAACTGGGCATTAAAACCCAGACTGATGCCGGACGCCGTCAGGCGGTGATGACCGGTATCCCGCATCTGCTCGGCATGCAGCGCAGTGACGGCAGTTTCTCCCTGTGGGATAACAGCGGCGCGGAAGAGCCGTGGCTGACCGCTTACGCGACAGATTTCCTGTTCCGTGCCGGACAGCGCGGGTTTGACGTTCCGGCGGATGCTCTGAGCAACGCCAATAACCGCCTGCTGCGCTATCTGCAGGATCGCTCGGTGATCAGCAGCAACTATTACGGCAACAGCGACCAGATGCGCTTTGCGGTACAGGCGTATGCCGGTTATGTGCTGGCACAGCAGCAGAAAGCACCGCTCGGCGCACTGCGTCAGGTCTATCAGCGCCGTGACGATGCCGCAAGCGGGCTGGCACTGGTACAGCTGGGTATCGCCCTGAAGAAAATGGGGGATGCGGATCGCGGTAATGAAGCCATCCGTCTGGGTGTGATGAAGAACCGTGACAGTGTCTACACCGGCGATTACGGCAGCACTATCCGTGATGATGCCATGATTATTGCCCTGCTGAGTGAGGCGGATTCCAATGCGGATCAGCGTTACGGGAAGTTGCAGGCACTCTCTGCGGAGATACAGAATAAC
Source organism: Morganella morganii H1r (assembly GCF_000633515.1). Lineage (GTDB taxonomy): Bacteria > Pseudomonadota > Gammaproteobacteria > Enterobacterales > Enterobacteriaceae > Morganella > Morganella morganii_B. Next base: position 102,079 of record NZ_AYMP01000006.1, read on the forward strand.
CGTTACTTCTCCACTCAGGAGAGCAACGCTCTGTATCTGGCAGGTCGTCAGTACATTAATCAGAGCGAAAAACCGTGGTCTGCCCTGATCAACGGGCAGGCCCCGGCAGTCAGCCGTGACAGCGCGCTGCGTGAGACTCTCACAGCGGCACAGCTGAATAACGGCATCAGTGTCGCGAACCGCGGGGATGCAGAGCTGTTTGGTCGTGTGAATATCACCGGTTATCCGTTACAGGCACCGGCTCCGTCATCGGAAGTGCTGAAGATCAAGCGGACGTATATGGATCTGAACGGTAATCCGATCAGTATTGACCGCCTGAGCAGCGGTGATCTGGTGGCTGTCCGTCTGGATATTCAGGCTGACCGCAACGTACCGGATGCGCTGGTGGTGGATCTGTTACCGGCCGGTCTGGAGCTGGAAAACCAGAACCTGGCGGCAGCCAGTGCAAGTCTGGCGGACAGCGCGCCGAACCTGGCCGAAGCTATCCAGGATATGCAGCAGGCCAATATCCGCCATACCGAATACCGTGATGATCGCTTTGTCTCCCAGGTGGCGGTGGAAGAGTACCGTCCGGTGACGCTGGTCTATCTGGCCCGCGCGGTCACTCCGGGTAAATACAGTGTGCCGGCACCACAGGTGGAATCGATGTATATTCCGTCCTGGCGCGCCACCGGTGTGACACCGGCAACACTGGAAGTGGTTCGTTAACAGTACAGCTTGTTGTCCGCAGCCTCCGGGCTGCGGCAGCAAAATAGGTTTTATGCCCTTATAGTCTGTTATAAGGGCATGAAATTGTATACAAAGCAGGATAAAACGTGGTTTTTCCTGCTTTGTGTTATCAGCCGAAAATCAATAAATTGATTTTCCTGGTTTATTTTTACAACTCCTGCCGGTCGTCGCCAATCCCTGCGGGTTTGTCAACGACCTGATGCCCTTATAATCTGTTATAAGGGCATCTTATCTTAAGAATTCTGATAATGCGGTTTGATACATGAAAGTGTGGTTTAAACGTCTCGCGCTGACCGGCCTGATAACAATTGTTCTGACACCGCCGCTGCTCTGGCTGGCTGATAAAATCTGGCCGTTACCGCTGGATGAAGTGGTGATGGCACGTACGGTTACGGCTGAGGACGGATCACCGCTGTGGCGTTTTGCCGACAGTAACGGTGTGTGGCGCTACCCGGTCACACTGAAGGATGTATCACCGGAATTTATTGAAGCGCTTCTGACATACGAAGATCGCTATTTCTATCAGCACCCGGGCATCAACCCGGTGGCTATCGGCCGTGCGGCGTTGCAGGATCTGACCTCCGGACGCATTGTCTCCGGCGGCAGCACGCTCTCCATGCAGGTCGCCCGTCTGCTCGACCCCCATGACCGCACGCTGACCGGCAAACTGAAACAGGTTTTCCGCACCATTCAGCTGGAATGGCACTATTCCAAAGATGATATTCTGGAGATGTATCTTAACCGCGCTCCGTACGGCGGCACGGTAGAAGGTATTGGTGCGGCGAGCTGGATGTATCTCGGTAAACCACCGTCGGAACTGACCGCCGGGGAAGCGGCACTGCTGGCGGTCCTGCCGCAGGCACCGAGCCGTCTGCGCCCGGATCGTTATCCGCAGCGCGCGGAAGCGGCCCGTAATAAGGTGCTTGACCGGCTGGCCGAATTTGAGGTGTGGCCGCAGGCAAAAGTGGACGATTTAAAGCAGGAGAGTATCTGGCTGGCACCGCGCCAGGTGCCGCATTCCGCACCGCTGCTGGCACGGCGTGTGGCGCAGGGGGTGAAAGATCCGGTGATACGCACCACTGTCAATCCCGCCATTCAGCGTCAGCTGGAGGAGATGGCCCGTAACCGCAAATACCAGCTGCCGGAAAAAACCTCACTCGGCATTATGGTGGTGGATAACCGCGATATGAGTGTGAAGGGCTATGTCGGCTCTATCGATTTCTCTGATGACACCCGTTTCGGGCATGTGGATGTGAACAGCGCCTGGCGTTCGCCCGGTTCCACACTGAAACCGTTTTTATATGCCCTGGCGATGGATGAGGGGCTGATCCACAGTGAATCCCTGTTACAGGATGTACCGCGCCGCTTTAATGATTACCGGCCGGGTAACTTTGATACCGGATTCAGCGGGCCGGTGAGTGTCAGTGAGGCACTGCGCCGCTCTCTGAATCTGCCGGTGGTTCAGTTGCTGGATGTGTACGGTCCGAAACGGTTCAGTGCCAAACTGCGCAATGTCGGCCTGGAGCTGCGCTTTCCGCTCGGCAGTGATCCGAATCTGTCGCTGATCCTGGGCGGGACAGGGGCACGGATGGATCAGCTGATCGCCGCCTACAGCGCGTTTGCCCGTCAGGGCAAAGTGGCACCGGTGCGTTTTCGTCCGGAGGATCCGCTGGCAGAGCGGCAGCTGATCTCCCCGGGCGCGGCGTGGATCACACGACGGGTGATGGCCGGAGAGACGCGGCCGCTGGCGGATGACCGGCTGGCTCAGGACGTGCCGCTGGCATGGAAAACCGGCACCAGTTACGGTTACCGTGATGCCTGGGCGCTGGGGGTGAATAACCGTTACACCATCGGGGTGTGGGTCGGACGACCGGACGGCACGCCGGTGGCCGGACAGGCCGGGTTCGCAACCGCGATCCCGATTCTGTATCAGGTGGACAGTTATCTGCGGGCACGCGGTGGCAAAAAATTACCGGATCCGAAACCCATCAGTGTCAGCAGTAAAATGATTTGCTGGCCGTCAGGACTGGTGGCGGATAAGCAGGATCCGAATTGCCGTCAGCAGCGGATAGCGCTGGTGCTGGATAATACTGTGCCGCCGACACTGCCGTCCGCAGGGCAGGAAAGCCTGTCCGGCACCAATGCCGTGATCTGGGTTAACGGGCAGGGGGAACGGGTGTCTCCGAATTGTCCGGATGCACAGGAGAAAACCGTGGCGCTGTGGCCGATTGCACTGGAGAGCTGGCTGCCGCCGGGTGAACGCCGCAGCCACCGCCTGCCGCCGGTGAGTAAAATCTGTCCGCCGCTGCGGGTGGAAGCCGCGCCGCTGCTGATTTCCGGGATCCGCGAAGGGGATGTGCTTCGCCGTCTGCCGCTGGCGAAAACCCTTGATCTGCGGGTCGTGACGCAGGGCGGAGAGGGCACTCAGTGGTGGTTTCTCAACGGTGACCAGGCCGGCAGTACAGAATCCGGTGACCCGCTGTTACTGACCCTGGATACCCCGGGACGTTATCAGCTGACAGTGCTGGATCTCAGCGGACAGGTCAGTTCAGTCAGTTTTACCCTGAAATAGCAGAAACGGCGGGAGCAGCAGCGGAAAAAGTGTGATACAGACGGAAAATCTGTGATCTGTCATGCGGAATACTTTGCAAAAATGTTGCGTAACTGTAGGCGAAACAGAGGTGAGCCCGTATAATCATCGCCTTACCACAAGGTGTGGACCGGTCTGCCGTCAGCCGCAAATAACAATGACAACAGCGCACAAGCGCACAATGAGGTCAATTCATGTCTGTACAACGCACATTTTCAATCATCAAGCCAAACGCCGTAAAGAAAAATGCTATCGGGGACATTTATCACCGTTTTGAAAGCGCCGGTTTCCGTATTATCGCCGCCAAAATGCTGCACCTGACCCGCGAACAGGCGGAAGGATTCTACGCTGAGCACAAAGGCCGTCCGTTCTTTGATGGTCTGGTGGAATTTATGACCTCCGGCCCGATTATGGTACAGGTGCTGGAAGGGGAAAATGCCGTGCAGCGTCACCGTGACCTGATGGGCGCCACCAATCCGGATAACGCCCTGGCCGGTACACTCCGTGCGGATTACGCCGACAGCTTCACTGAAAACGCCGTACACGGCTCTGATGCGGAAGCGTCCGCCGCCCGTGAAATCGCGTATTTTTTCACTGAAGATGAAATCTGCCCGCGCTGATCACGCATTTCAGCCGGAGCCTCCCGCAGGTTCCGGCTGCTCCCGTCCCTGTCCTCTCTTATATTTTTGTTCCGCTGAGTCTGTGTTATAAACATTAAAATTAATGTGGATATTTTATGCTGTCAGGGAACCCGTATGAAAAAATATTGTTATATTGCCGGTATACTGCTCGTCAGTATTTTTTTTATCGCACAGATGACCGGCGGGCCGGACTGTATTGAAGATTACGGTAATAACGTCAGAAAAATATGCACACCGAAAGAAGATGTTATTTTGTGGGAGCAGAATGCCGGGCAATCTGCGGATAATGACGCTGTCAGAAAAGTAAAATACGACAAAGCGGATTTAAACGATTTCTTTTTCAGCGAAAATACCATGGTTCATTTTCTGGCAGAGAACGGCAAGGTTTATCATGTCGCGATGGACACATTGCGTGACCCGGATTGTCAGGGCAGCAGCGGGGATTTTTCAATTACGCCGCTGGTTACACCGCGTTGCTGGTTTGGTGATAATATCCGTGAATATAATATCCGGCTGGACCTGGTCAGTGAGGACGCGGACAGTTTCAGGTTATTCCCCGAAAATACACGCTATTACAATTATGCGTATGATAAAGAACATGTTTATTTCAATGGCTTTTACCGTTCGGACGATGCGGATCCTGCCACATTCCGCCGTGTGATCACGGGCAATCCGGATAAAAAGCTGCCGGAAAAACTGTACACCGATAATCAGCATCTGTATCTCGATTACCGGAAAATAGCCGATGAATCATGGGATGACCTGACCGATATCCGTATTATCCCGGTGTCAGTGAACTGGAAAACCGTGATGAGCGGGATCGTATTAAGGGGGAACCGTGCTGTTGACGATAACAGCTGTTTTACCCTGAAAAAAGGCAGTAAGACCGGAGCGTTATATCTGTTTTCCGATGATAATGTTGCCGTGTCAACCGCTGCGGATATTCCGGTAACGGCAGATCAGCAATGTTATCTGAACAATATCGTGGTTTGTCATATCGGCGGTGATTTTTATAAAATAAGCTACCGCCACGGTGACCCGCAGTTTGAAAAAATAACGGATTCAAACCGATCCCGGATCAGTAAAGAGTGGGATAATTTATTATCTTATTACTGAAATGCGGTATCCGGTTTTTTCATTTGCCATATCACCATTAATATTTGTACAATGCCGCGCCCCGTTATGATACGGGGCTTTTATATTTCCGCCGTATCCGTGACGCAGTCCGTTTCAGCGGCTATCCTTATTCCTGTATCTGTGATGCGCGCTGCGTGTCACCGCCGAAAGTGTAACAACGAGGCAATGTTAACAATGTCAGAACTGACCACCCGGGACGCCTGTGCAACAGGCTCCGCACCGATTGCTCCTGAAAAAATCAACGGAAAAATTAATTTACTCGATCTGACCCGCAAAGAGATGCGCCAGTTTTTCGCCGATATGGGTGAGAAACCTTTCCGTGCTGATCAGGTGATGAAGTGGATTTACCACTATTGCTATGATGATTTCGATCTGATGACCGATATCAACAAAGTGCTGCGCACCAAACTGAAAGCGGTGGCGGAAATCCGTGCCCCTGAAGTGTCAGAAGAACAGCGTTCTGCGGACGGCACCATCAAGTGGGCTATCCGTGTCGGCGACCAGGAAGTGGAAACTGTCTATATCCCGGAAGAAGATCGCGCCACCCTGTGTGTCTCTTCCCAGGTCGGTTGTGCGCTGGAATGCAAATTCTGCTCAACCGCGCAGCAGGGCTTTAACCGCAACCTGCGGGTATCTGAAATTATCGGCCAGGTCTGGCGTGCCGCGAAAATCATCGGCTCCCTGAAATCCAGCGGCCGCCGTCCGATCACCAACGTGGTGATGATGGGGATGGGTGAACCGCTGCTGAACCTGACCCATGTTGTTCCGGCGATGGAAATCATGCTGGATGACTTCGGTTTCGGGCTCTCCAAACGCCGCGTGACGATTTCCACCTCCGGCGTGGTTCCGGCGCTGGATAAACTCGGCGATATGATCGATGTGGCGCTCGCCATTTCCCTGCACGCACCGACCGATGATGTGCGTGATGAAATCGTGCCGATCAACAAAAAATACAACATTGAGACATTCCTGGCATCTGTGCGCCGTTATCTCGGAAAATCCAATGCGAACGGCGGCCGTGTCACCGTGGAATACGTCATGCTGGATCATATTAATGACAGTACTGATCAGGCACATCAGCTGGCGGCCTGTCTGAAAGACACACCAAGCAAAATCAACCTGATCCCGTGGAACCCGTTCCCGGGCGCCCCTTACGGGCGCAGCTCAAACAGCCGGATTGACCGCTTTGCCAAGGTTCTGATGGAATACGGTTTCACCACCATTGTCCGCAAGACACGGGGTGATGATATTGACGCTGCCTGCGGACAGCTGGCCGGGGATGTTATCGACCGGACCAAACGGACACTGAAAAAACGTATGGCCGGTGAACCAATCGCTGTCAAAGCAGTCTGACAGTAATATTAAGTAACACTCCCGGGTGACACTTTACGTTAATATACCTGCCTTACAGACAAGGAGGCAGTATGATAAGGACGTATTCCCCGGGCTTAATTGCAGTAATGCTGCTGGCAGGATGCCGGACAGCCCCTGTGACACAGACAGTACCGGCTGCGACCGGTACCCGTCTTGCACTGGGTGAGGCTTATCTTCAGGCCGGTCAGTATGATGCCGCGCGGTATCATTTTGACCGGATACTGAAAGCACAGCCGCAGCATACCGGTGCGCTGACAGGCGCGGCGCTGAGTGCAAAATGCGATCAGCAGCCTGAAATTGCGGAAAAATACCTGAATTTAGCCGTGAATTCCCCGTCAGGCAGTGATAGTGTGGTAAAGTACATTTTGGCTTATGAGTGTCCGCCGGATAAGAGTCTGTAAAACAATATAAAAGTGATGTTGTTTTCAGGGTTATTTTATTATTACGGGTGGCATGCTGTATGCCGGAATACGGAACTTCGGTGCGCGGAAAGGCAGATCTCCGCGCTTTCTCGTAACCAGAACTGTTTGTGTCCTGAAACTCATGAATAACTCTCAATCTCAAGATAATCTCCAACTCACTCTTGGCCAATTCTTAACACAACGTCGGGAACAACTTCAGTTATCACGGGAAACAGTCGCCGACAGACTTTGTCTTAAACTGACTACAGTGCGTGAAATCGAAGAAGATGCACTGAAAGAAGCCAACCCGACCTTTATCCGCGGTTATGTCCGCACCTATGCCAAGCTGCTGCAGCTCCCTGAATCTGCAATCATGCCTTATCTTGATAACATCGCGCCCGCTCAGATGACCAAAGTCCAGCCGATGAAAAGTGTGACGCTCGGCCGTCAGCGTAAAAAACGCGAAGGCTGGCTGATGAAATTCACCTGGCTGGTGCTGCTGGTGGTTCTGGCGCTGGTGGGGGTGTGGTGGTGGCAGCAGTATCAGGCACAACAGGCCGATATTGCCTCACTGGCACAGCAGAATGATGTCACCGTGAATGCCGCGGCAGATGCGCCGGGTACCGATCCGGCAGACAGTGATGCGCCGCAGACACTGAATGCCCCGGCAGGAACACCGGATGCCGTACCGGCGGGCAATACCAATACCGCTGCACTGGAATTATCGGCAGCCACCCCGCAGGATCAGGAAATTGACAGCAGCAAGATTGTGCCGCTGCCGGGCAGTGATCGTGTACCGGCGGTTGTTAACCGCGCCGTGGACAGCGAAGGCGGCACACTGCCGACCACCACACAGACACAGGATGGTCTGGTTCTGACCTTCAAAAACACCTGCTGGCTGGAAGTGACCGATAACAAAGGAACTAAAATTTTCAGCGGCACCAAACAAAAAGGGGATACCCTGGAATTTGCGGGCGCAGAACCTTACCGTCTGAAAATCGGCGCACCGGCTGCCGTGGATGTGCAGTTCAAAGGTCAGAGTGTGGATCTGAGCCATTTTGTTAAGGCAAACCGGGTTGCAAACCTGAGTGTGCCGAAAGCCGGTGAATAATTGGTTTTTAAATTAAATCTTTACTACACAATAAACACAGCAATGATTAAGGACACAAGGATGTTCCGGAGAAAGACATATGCATAATGAATCCCCGATAAAAAGACGCAAGTCCACCCGAATTTACGTGGGAAATGTGCCGGTCGGTGATGGTGCACCTATCGCCGTGCAATCAATGACAAACACCCGGACAACGGATGTTGAGGCGACCGTCAGACAAATTAAATCCCTGGAACGTGTCGGCGTGGATATTGTCCGCGTGTCAGTGCCGACCATGGATGCGGCGGAAGCCTTTAAACTGATTAAACAGCAGGTCTCTGTACCGCTGGTGGCGGACATTCATTTTGATTACCGTATTGCGCTGAAAGTGGCGGAGTACGGTGTGGATTGTCTGCGTATCAACCCGGGCAATATCGGCAGTGAGGAGCGCATCCGTCAGGTAGTGGATTGCGCCCGTCATTATAATATCCCTATCCGTATCGGGGTGAACGGCGGCTCGCTGGAAAAAGATATCCAGGAAAAATACGGCGAACCGACCCCGGAAGCGCTGGTGGAATCCGCCATGCGCCATGTGGATATTCTCGATCGCCTGAATTTTGACCAGTTTAAAGTCAGTGTTAAAGCGTCTGATGTCTTCCTGGCGGTCGGTGCTTACCGTCTGCTGGCGCAGAAAATTGATCAGCCGCTGCATCTGGGGATCACCGAAGCGGGCGGCGCCCGTGCCGGTTCTGTAAAATCAGCGATCGGGTTAGGTATGCTGCTGTCGGAAGGGATTGGTGATACGCTGCGTATCTCGCTGGCGGCTGATCCGGTGGAAGAGGTGAAAGTCGGGTTTGATATCCTGAAATCCCTGCGTATCCGTTCGCGCGGCATTAACTTTATCGCCTGTCCGACCTGCTCCCGTCAGGAGTTCGATGTGATTGGCACCGTGAATGCGCTGGAACAGCGGCTGGAAGATATCATCACACCGATGGATGTGTCGATTATCGGCTGTGTGGTCAACGGTCCGGGTGAGGCGGAGGTTTCCACACTGGGCGTGACCGGGGCGAAAACCCGCAGCGGGTTCTACGAAGACGGAGTCCGTCAGAAAGAGCGTCTGGATAACACGGATATGATCGATCAGTTAGAAGCGAAAATCCGTGCCAAGGCGGCCATGCTGGATCAGAATAACCGGATTGATATCAGTCTGGTTGAGAAAGAATAATCACGGACCGGCTCATGATTAACGGGCCGGTATTGTCTGTTTTGGCGGATATGCGGTTTTAGGACGATATATCCGCCTCCCGATATTGCACCCGCACCGGGTCGCTTTTATAATCGGAAACATATTTCATTGAGTTAAGAGAATTAACGTGGCGACAAAAATCCAATCTGTTCGTGGTATGAATGATTATCTGCCGGCTGATACTGCTGTATGGCAGCGTATTGAAAACACGCTTAAACGCATTCTGACAAGCTACGGGATCAGTGAAATCCGTACACCGATTGTCGAGCATACCCCCCTGTTTCAGCGCGCCATCGGCGAAGTGACCGATGTTGTTGAAAAGGAAATGTACTCTTTTCAGGACCGCGAAGAAAATGTGAGTTTAACACTGCGGCCGGAAGGAACAGCGGGCTGTGTTCGTGCCGGGATTGAAAGAGGCTTACTGTATAATCAGGAACAGCGCCTCTGGTATATCGGACCGATGTTCCGCCACGAGCGTCCGCAGAAAGGGCGCTATCGTCAGTTCCATCAGCTGGGTGCGGAAATTTTCGGCCTGAGCGGGCCGGATATCGATGCCGAACTGATTATGATGACCGCCCGCTGGTGGCGTGAGCTGGGCATTGCGGAACATGTCACGCTGGAACTGAACTCAATCGGTTCGTTACAGGCGCGCGCAAACTACCGCGAAGCGCTGGTGGCCTTCCTGGAGCAGCACAAAGATAAACTGGATGAAGACTGCAAACGCCGGATGTACACCAACCCGCTGCGCGTGCTGGATTCCAAAGACAGAGTTGTTCAGGAACTCCTGAATGATGCACCGGCACTGTTTGATTATCTTGATGAAGAATCAAAAGTCCACTTTGACGGCCTGTGCGCCATCCTGGATGCCGCCGGTATTCAGTACCGCATCAACCAGCGTCTGGTCCGTGGTCTGGATTACTATAACCGCACCGTGTTTGAGTGGGTGACCACCGCACTGGGTTCGCAGGGGACAGTCTGCGCGGGCGGCCGTTATGACGGGCTGGTTGAACAGCTCGGCGGTCATAATACCCCGGCGGTGGGTTTTGCCATGGGTCTGGAGCGTATGGTACTGCTGGTTCAGTCCGTCAATCCTGACTTTGTGAACGAAACCGCAGTGACCGATATTTATCTGGCCTCCTTCGGTGAAGGCAGCCAGGTCGCGGCAATGATGCTGGCGGAACAGATCCGTGACAGCCTGCCGGATGTGCGTATCATGACCAACTACGGCGGCGGTAACTTTAAGCGCCAGCTGAGCCGTGCGGATAAAAACGGTGCGCGCATCGCCCTGATTTTAGGTGAGGATGAAATTGCCAACGGGACAGTCACTGTCAAAGAACTGGCCAGCGGTGAGCAGCAGACGCTGGCACAGAGCGGGCTTTCCGCTCGTCTGAGCGAACTTTTAGGTTAAGGAGAGACGTGTGGAAGTCTATACCACAGAAAATGAACAGGTATCAGCGCTGAAGAATTTCTTTGTTGAAAACGGCAAAGCAATCGCGGCAGGTTTGATCATCGGTATCGGCGGTATTGCCGGCTGGAACTACTATCAGTCTCACCAGGTCACCAAATTACAGGATGCGGCGATTGCCTATGAAACGGCGATCGCAGCGAAAGGCACCCCGGCGGAGCAGACAGCCCGTCTGCAGGCGTTTGCGAAAGAAGCCAATAACAATTACGGTGCTATCGCCGGTCTTGATCTGGCGATGAAAGCGGTTGACAGCAACGACCTTCCGGCGGCAGAAAATGCCCTGAGCCAGGCGCTGACAAAAACTGATAATGAAGATTTAAAAGATCTGATTAATACCCGTCTGGCCCGTGTACAACTGGGACAGAAAAAACCGGATGCCGCGCTGGCAACCGTTGCGGCAGTGAAAGGGAAAGGCTGGGCGGCTTACGCACAGGATATCCGCGGTGATGCCCTGTTACAGAAAGGGGATGTGAAAGGCGCGCAGGAAGCCTACACCACCGGTATTCAGAGTGAAGGTGCCGGGACTATCAAATCCGTTATGACATTCAAACTCGATAACTTAGCCGGGTGAGGGGACTCTCGATAATGCAACTGCGTAAAACACTGCTGGTAGGATTAGTCGCCTCTGTGCTGCTGGCCGGCTGTTCAAGTGAACAGGATACTATCGTGATGTCACCACTGCCGGAAGTGACAAGTCAGTTCACCCCGGAAACCGTGTGGGATAAATCTGTCGGTGACGGTATCGGTAAATATTATTCTCACCTTTCCCCGGCATGGGAAGGATCCAGTGTCTATGCGGCTGACCGCAATGGCCTGGTCAAAGCCTTGGATGCCGACTCCGGTGTTGAAATCTGGTCAGTGAATCTGGCGGAAAAAACCGGCTTCTTATCCGCCAATATCCCGGCGATGTTATCCGGCGGCCTGACCGTTTCCGGTGAACACGTTTATGTGGGTACAGAGCGCGGTACGCTGATCGCCCTGAACGCGAATGACGGTGAAATCGCATGGACCGCTAACGCCGGTGGTGAAGTGCTGTCCCGTCCGGAAGTCAGTGACGGTCTGGTGCTGGTGCATACCGGTAACGGCCTGTTACAGGCATTTGATACTGCGTCCGGCGAACAGCGCTGGAGCCTGAACCTGGATACCCCGAGCCTGTCAGTCCGTGGTGAATCCGCACCGGCCGTGGCCATGGGCGCGGCATTTGTCGGTGGTGATAATGGCCGTGTCAGTGCGGTTATGCTCGGACAAGGTCAGATTATCTGGCAGCAGCGTATTTCCCAGACAACCGGTACCACCGAAATCAGCCGTCTGAATGACGTGGATATGACCCCGGTTGTTGCGGATGGTCGTGTTTACGCTATCGCCTATAACGGCAATCTGGTGGCGATGGATATGCGCAGCGGCCAAATCCTGTGGAAACGTGATTTCGGCTCAGTCAACGAACTGGTGCTGGATGGTGAATCCCTCTATGTTGTTGATCAGAATGATAACATCTATGGTCTGCGTGCCGCAGACGGCGTTACCATGTGGTCACAGGATAAACTGCTGCACCGCAATCTGTCCGCACCGGAACTCTTTAACGGCTATCTGGTGGTCGGTGACGGCGAAGGTTATCTCCACTGGCTGGATACGTCCAACGGACAGTTTGTGGCACAGAATAAGCTCAACAGTTCCGGCATTCTCAGTCGTCCGTCGATTGCCGGTGATAAACTGATGGTGCAGGCCCGTGACGGACGCCTGTATCTGCTCCGCCGCTGACAGTAAACCGCTGTTTCCGGCATCACTCCGGCAGGGCAGCTGACTGCGGGGTGGTTTCATTAACGGCTCCTGAATGACAGGGGCCGTTTCGTCTTTAATCTCCTGTATGGTGCAGGGGATTTTTTCAGTGTTATGAGGCAGTAAAAGCATGATACCTGTCGTTGCTCTGGTCGGGCGTCCCAATGTCGGGAAGTCCACATTATTCAACCGCTTAACGCGTACGCGCGATGCGTTGGTTGCTGATTTCCCCGGCCTGACGCGGGATCGTAAGTACGGTCGTGCAGAGGTTGAGGGACAGGAATTTATTATTATCGATACCGGCGGTATTGACGGCACGGAAGAGGGTGTTGAAACCCATATGGCCGCACAATCACTGCTGGCGATTGAAGAAGCCGATATCGTGCTGTTTATGGTGGATGCCCGCGCGGGTCTGATGCCGGCGGACAGCGGTATCGCCAAACATCTGCGCAGCCGCGATAACAAAACCACCTTTGTGGTGGCGAACAAAATCGATGGTATTGATCAGGATCTGGCGCTGGGTGAATTCTACAGCCTGGGTCTGGGTGAAGTGGTGCCTATCGCCGCCTCGCACGGACGTGGTGTCAGTCAGTTGATCACCCGCGCACTGGTACCGTTCTACGGCGAGCCGGAAAGTGAGGATGATGATCGCGAGTTAACCGAAGAAGAGGCTAACGCCGCGTACTGGGCAGAGCAGGAAGCCCTGGCTCAGACAGCAGAAACGGAAGACGGTGAAGAGGAAGATGATTTCAACCCGATTGACCAGCCGATTAAAATGGCGATTGTCGGGCGTCCGAATGTCGGGAAATCCACGCTGACCAACCGTATCCTCGGTGAAGAGCGTGTGGTGGTTTACGATATGCCGGGTACCACCCGTGACAGTATCTATATCCCGATGGAACGCGACGGGCGCGAATATATTATCATTGATACCGCCGGTGTGCGTAAACGCGGGAAAGTCACTGAAACGGTTGAAAAGTTCTCTGTTATCAAAACACTGCAGGCGATTGAAGATGCGAACGTGGTACTGCTGGTGATTGATGCCCGAGAAGGGATTTCAGACCAGGATCTGTCACTGCTGGGCTTTATCCTCAATGCCGGTCGTTCCCTGGTTATCGCTGTCAACAAATGGGACGGTATGACCGCAGAGGATCGTGATCACGTCAAAGATATGCTGGAACTGCGTCTCGGCTTTGTCGATTTCGCCCGTATCCACTTTATCTCCGCGCTGCACGGCAGCGGTGTCGGTAACCTGTTTGACTCGGTACAGGAAGCGTATGACTGCGCAACCCGCCGCGTCAGTACCGCACTGGTGACCCGCATTATGAAAATGGCAGCTGATGACCATCAGCCGCCGCTGGTTCGCGGTCGTCGCGTCAAACTGAAATATGCGCACGCAGGGGGTTATAACCCGCCGATTATTGTTATCCACGGTAACCAGGTGTCAGATTTACCGGATGGCTATAAACGTTACCTGATGAACTATTTCCGTCAGTCACTGAAAGTGATGGGAACCCCTATCCGCATCCAGTTTAAAGAGGGTGAAAACCCGTTTGCGGATAAGAAAAACGTGCTGACAGCCACCCAGCTGCGGAAACGTAAACGTCTGATGTCCCATATTAAGAAAGGGCGTTAATCAGGAAAACCCGCGTTTTAATGCGGGTTTTTTTATATCTGAGCGTTATCACGGCTCCAGCCCGACGGCTTTCCAGGCGTTCAGCAGCACGGCCGCAACTTCCTCATCATAATTTTCATCCGCAACGAGCAGGGTTTCGCGGGCGAAGGTAAGGAAATCACATTCCGGCGGCAGGTTGCCTCTGCGCAGCGTGTCGAACCAGATTTGCCCGGCCACTTCCCAGCTGTATCCGCCGAGGGCGGAAGCGAAATGGTAAAATGCATGATTCGGGATACCGGAGTAGCAATGCACACCGCCATTATCATTCTCAGGGTCATCCGGCAGTGCAATATAATCCTTCATATGTGCCACCTGTTTATCTTTGCCGATCACCGGATGGTTATAGGCATTTCCCGGTGATGAAAGGGAACGCAGTGCTTTAATTCCGCTTTGTTGATTAAACAATGTTCTGCCGATATGCCAGTCCCCCTGATGGCTGGCGTGGCGGCTGCGGTAATGACCCAGCATGACGGTAAACACATCACAGACAGATTCATTCAGGGCTCCGGACTGATGGCTGTAAGTCAGCGGAGAAAGGTGATCAATCACGGCATGGGAAAATTCGTGCGTGGCGATATCCAGCTGGGCAAAACTCAGAAACAGGGGAGTCACGCTCATTCCGGCATCCCCGGCACCAAATACCAGATGTGCGCCGTTCCAGAAGGCATTGCAGTAGCCGCGTCCGTAATGTGTCATGGCGGAAATGGTGGCATTGCTGTCATTAAAGGATTTGTAATCAAACACATTATCAAAAAAGCCGTAAATGATATCAAGATATTCAAACATATTGTCGGTATCGGTATCCTGCCGGACAGCCATATGCGGCTGAGTATTTTCCGCTTTCCGGTCTTCACGGTAATACAGATCCGGAACGATGGTCAGGTTTTTCAGATGCATCACCCGGCGGTGTGCCGGAGAATGGCACCCGGTGTCCGGCAGGGCGGCATAACTGAGAGATATCGTTTCTGCTTCCGGCACGCGGTGGTAACTCAGCAAGCGCTGCATATGCTGATAACATAACCGGGTCTCTTCGTGATCCCCCTCATGAAGCAGGCGTTTTTTCAGGATCCAGGGCGGTAAAAATGAATAACGCGGGGCATGTGCTGACATAGGCGGTTCTCCTGTTGTTGGAGCCACCATCTTCGCGGAGAAAAATACTCACCGCAGCAGACTATCAGCCTGCTTTTCAGTCAGCACACTGTGAAGAGTTATCAGATCCAGTCGCGGGGGATAAGAAAATCATTCAGTGCGGCTTCCGGGGAACCGGCCTGCGGCTGATAGTCGTATTCCCAGCGCACCAGCGGCGGCATTGACATCAGGATGGATTCAGTCCGCCCGCCGCTCTGTAAACCGAAAAGTGTGCCGCGATCCCACACCAGATTGAACTCCACGTAACGGCCGCGCCGGTAGAGCTGAAACTGCCGTTCGCGTTCACCATAGGGAATAGAACGGCGTTTTTCCGTGATCGGCAGATAAGCCCGGGTAAAACCGTTGCCGACAGCCTGTGTGAAGGCAAAGCATTCCTCAAAACCGGGTTTATTCAGATCATCAAAGAACAGGCCGCCGATACCGCGCGCTTCGCTGCGGTGTTTCAGATAAAAATAGTCGTCGCACCATTTTTTATAACGCGGCCAGGCATCTTCGCCCAGCGGAGTACAGATATCCCGGGCGACACTGTGCCAGTGTACGGCATCTTCAGTGAAAGGATAAAAAGGGGTCAGATCAAAACCGCCACCGAACCACCAGACCGGGTCACAGCCGGTTTTTTCGGCAATAAAAAAGCGTACATTAGCGTGTGCGGCCGGGACATACGGATTATGCGGATGAAGCACCAGGGAAACACCCATGGCCTGATAGTGACGCCCGGCCAGTTCCGGGCGGTGTGCCGTGGCTGACGGCGGCAGGCTGTCCCCGCTGATATGTGAAAAATTAACACCGGCCTGTTCAAACAGCGCGCCGGATTTCAGTACCCGGCTGCGTCCGCCGCCGCCGGACTCCCGCTGCCACTTATCTTCAGTAAACTCAGCACCGCCGTCGCAGGCGGCGAGTTGTCCGCACAGGGAATCCTGTAACCGGAGAAAAAAATCTTTAACACTGTCACTATCAGGGATATTCATTACATCACGACCATTGAGCTGCGGATAAACTTTAGTATATCATTTTGTTTTTATAAGATATCACACCCGTCTCCTCACGGACACGGGCAGACAACCGGCAGGCAGGTAACGGTATGGACATTCGCACATTCCAGCAAGGTGATTTTGAAGAGGTTGTTGCGCTCTGGGAGCGTTGTGATCTGGTCACTCCCCCGGATGACCCGGAAACCGTGATTGAGCGGAAAATGGCACACGACCCGGCACTGTTTCTGGTGGCAGAAGTCAACGGCGAGGTGGTGGGTACGCTGCTGGGCGGTTATGACGGATACCGGGGCTATGCCTATTATCTGGCGGTACATCCGGAGTTTCAGGGCCGGGGAATTGCCAATGCTATGGTGGCGAGACTTGAGAAAAAGCTGCTGGCGCGGGGATGTCCGCAGCTGCTGCTGACAATTCCGGATGATAATACCGCCACACTGAGTATGTTTGACAAACTGGCCTACGACGAATGTCAGCAGGACAGCCTGACCTACACGAAGCGGCTGATCACCGACCCGGAATATTAACTGCCGGGGTTTACCACACTGAGCGAATCTGCGGTCACGACAATCTCATGGCGGTCTTTTTCCATTCCGCCTTCAATACGGACGGTATCATTAGGGGTGATAATCTTTTTCCCCCATAAATCCGCGGGAATTTTTATTTCGACGATACCGCTGTAATCCCCCAGCAGATAGTGCTCCGCTGAAATCTGAGACTGAATATTGCCTTCCAGAATCACCCGGCTGTTATCCTGCAGATAGGGCAGCTGCTTGATGATAAAACGCTGTGGTGTTTCACATTTCACTGTGCTTTGATGATACTCATAGGCAGAAAAGGACGGCAGGGCAGCAGCAGACTGAAACCAGAATGTACCTGCCAGCACAACCGCTGAAAACAGGTAAAAAGACGATGATGTGAATGTCATTTTAGCCATAGCTTATGTCGCCGGTAAATGAGAATGTCGGTGATATGCCGGGAGATATCTTATCGGAAATGTTACGTTACTGAATTCGTAAATATACGTATTTTGTTAAAGTTATTTGATGTAATAATTCAGAATGAATGTTTTGTCAATTCCGGAGTCTGATATCTGAACCGAATGCAAAGGAGCAATAAATGAAGTGTTATCAGGCAATGAAGCTGGCCGCCGTGGCCGGTGCCGTACTGATGCTGAACGGGTGCAGTTCATTTTCGTGGTCATCATTATCGCCGGTAAGCTGGTTCAGCAGCAGTGCGCTGACGGTAACGGCACAGGGTGTCGGCGGTGTGAATAACCGGACAGCCATGACCGAAGCGGCGATCAGTCAGGGACTGGACGATAAATACACACTGCGCGGTGGTATGCAGACCGAGCAGGGGCAGATCGTTAAAATTTTTGAAGGCCGGAAAGACAATAAAACAGTTATCCGCCTGTCCGGGCCGGAAAATGGTACTGTGCAGCGTATTGTCGCCAATGATGCGGATATCCGTACAGAATGGGACACCAAAACCGGAACTCTCTTTTCGGACATCTATCCGCAGGCCGTTGCCGGTGCCTGCACCCTGACCACTGAATTTGATGACAGCGCACAGGTTATCTGCCGTTCACCGCAAACCCCGCGTGTTTCTTATGTTTTCCGCGGAACCTGGTTTGGTCCTGAAACACTGATGCCGTCCGATGATATTCTGAAGAACTGGACTGTCAGTTATATCGTCTGGGCCAATAAATAACCCGGAATAATAAATGAACTTGAGGAATAACAACGTAATTCCGCGTCAGTGATTTATGATAAGGCCATTTCCTGATCAGACTGACGATGCAAAGGGAGCAACATGTCACAAGCACAAAGCGGTATTCTGCCGGAACACTGCCGTTTCGGTATTTTTATTGAAGCAAACACCAAAGGTGATTTACCGGCGATCCGGCGCGGTTGTCAGGTTTTTCTGGCAGCACTGAAAAAGTTACAGACTCAGTTTCCGGCTGAACAGCTGAGTGCCACGGTAGCATTCGGTCACGACCTGTGGCGTCAGCTGGGCAGTCAGAGCAGTGCACCGGAGCTGAAAAATTTCCGTGAACTGGGGCGCGGCCTGGCGCCGGCCACACAGTATGATTTACTGATCCACATTCATTCTCAGCGTCACGATATTAACTTTTCACTGGCACAGGCAGCGGTGGCGGCATTTGCGGGTGCGGTTGAGATTCAGGGCGAAATTCACGGTTTCCGCTGGACGGAAGAGCGCGATCTGAGCGGCTTTATCGACGGCACTGAAAACCCGGAAGGGGATGAGCGTCCGGACGTGGCACTGATCGCGGAAGGGGAAGATGCGGGCGGCAGTTATATCCTGACTCAGCGCTGGGCACACAGCCTGAATAAATGGACCCGTTTTTCTGAAGAGCAGCAGGAAAAGATGATTGGCCGCACCAAAGCAGACAGCACCGAGCTGGATGAAAATGTGCGCAATGTAACCTCTCATGTCTCGCGTGTGGTGATTGAGGAGGAGGGTGAAGAGCTTTCCATTCTGCGCCAGAGCCTGCCGTACGGTACTGCCGGTGGTGAGCACGGCCTGTTCTTTATCGCGTACTGCGGTCGTTTGCATAATATTGAGCAGCAATTGCTGAGTATGTTCGGCGAAACCGACGGTAAATTTGATGATCTGCTGCGGTTCAGTAAACCGAAAACCGGGGCTTATTATTATGCGCCGTCGCTGGCACAGCTGATCGCGTTGCAGGAGGGTGTCACTTTAAGCCCGGAACCGGCTGATAACGGGCAAAAACGAAAAGTCGCTGTGAATACATCCCTGTAAGCTCAGGCGCGCCATCCGTGGCGCGCATACTTTTCGTTTCTTTTACCCGTTATCACCGTCATACTTTTCCCGCAGTGATGCACATTTTTGTGTCTGTTTTTATCCTTATTCCGCTGTACCTTCCCCTGAGCGTAACGTCTGTCCTGCGTGTATATATACACGACACAGGAAGTGACTGAACAGATCGATGCATAATATTCAGAAGGAAATAATCACTATATATAATTCCATAATGGTATAAGTAAATGGCTTGTATCACTTTACTGATATATGCACACTGACCGGAGTTACCTGAAACGCATCATTATAATGAGGTTCTCCGCCGTGAAACTATCTGTCAACGCTGTATTACCTGCCGGTCTGCTGCTCCTTTCTGCTGTATGGAGCGGTGCTGCCGGTGCTGCTCAGCTGCTGAACAGCTCCTATGATATTGCCCGTGAGCTGTTCACGGAAATCAACCCGCTGTTTGAAAAACAGTGGAATGCGGAACACCCGGACGATCCGCTGACTATCCGCCAGTCTCACGGCGGCTCCTCAAAACAGGCGCTGGCGATATTACAGGGACTGCGGGCGGATGTGGTCACTTATAACCAGGTGACCGATGTGCAGGTTCTGCATGACAAAGGCAATCTGCTGGCAGCGGACTGGCAGGCGCGTCTGCCGAATAACAGCTCGCCGTATTATTCCACCATGGCTTTCCTGGTACGCAAAGGCAATCCGAAACAGATCAAAGACTGGGATTCCCTGCTGCGTGATGATGTGAAAATTGTGTTCCCGAACCCGAAAACCTCCGGTAACGGCCGTTACACCTATCTGGCGGCAGAAGGTTTCTGGCAGCAGAAAAACGGTAAAAACAGCGCCAGAACACAGGAACAGATGAAAAAATTCCTCAGTAATGTTGCGGTATTTGATACCGGCGGCCGGGGCGCCACCACATCATTTATTGATCGCGGGCTGGGGGATGTGCTGATCAGTTTTGAATCAGAAGTGAATAATATCCGTAATGAATATGGCGCGGATGATTATGACGTTATCGTCCCGGCATCCAATATTCTGGCGGAATTCCCGGTGGCGCGGGTGGATAAAAACACGGAAAAGAACGGCACACAGGCTGTTGCCGATGCGTATCTGACTTTCCTTTACAGCCCGGCGGCACAGGCCAAAATGACACAGTTTAATTACCGCGTGACTGACCCGGATGTGATGGCGGCGACCAAAGGGCAGTTTCCGCCTGTCACCCTGTTTAAAGTGGAAGATCAGTTCGGCTCATGGTCTGAAGTGATGGCAAGCCGGTTTAATTCAGGCGGTGAATTTGACACTCTGATGGCTCAGGGACGCTGATATGGCAAGGCGGGTGTTGCCGGGATTCGGCCTGTCCCTCGGGTTTACGCTGCTCTACAGCGGGCTGATCCTGCTGCTGCCCCTCACGGCACTGGTATTACAGCTGGCGCAGATGAGCTGGGCACAGTACTGGCAGGTCATTACCGGGCCGCAGGTGGTCGCCGCCTATAAAGTCACACTGCTCGCCGCGCTTGCCGCCAGTCTGTTTAATGCGGTGTTTGGTGTGCTGATGGCCTGGATCCTGACCCGCTACCGCTTTCCCGGCCACCGTATTCTTGACGGCCTGATGGATTTACCCTTTGCCCTGCCTACGGCAGTTGCGGGACTGACACTCGCCACTCTCTTTGCCCCGAACGGCTGGTACGGCCGTTTTTTTGATTCGTTTAATATCACCGTGGTGAATACCTGGATTGGTATTGCGGTTGCGATGATGTTTACCAGTATCCCGTTTGTGGTCCGCACGGTACAGCCGGTGCTGGAAACCCTGAAACCGGAATATGAGGAAGCGGCAGAAACGCTGGGGGCTTCACGCTTTCAGATATTCTGCCGTGTGATTTGGCCGGAAATCGCCCCGGCCGCGCTGGCGGGAACGGTTTTGTCCTTTACCCGCAGCCTCGGCGAGTTCGGCGCGGTGATTTTTATCGCCGGTAACCTCGCGTGGCAGACAGAAGTGGTGTCATTTCTGATTTTTGTCCGTCTGCAGGAATTTGAATACCCTGCGGCTGCAGCGATTGCCTCGGTGGTGCTGATGACCTCGCTGGTGTTATTGCTGGCGGTTAATATTATTCAGAGCCGCGCCGGATTGCGCACAGGCAGGTCACATGGCTGATTCTCTGCGCCGCAGACGTTTCCCGTGGCAGAAGTGGTTGCTGATCACTGCGGGCCTGCTGCTGACATTTTTCATCCTGGTGATTCCGCTGGTGTGGATTTTTGTCACCGCGCTGTCTGATGGCATCGGCGGTGTTGTCCGTGCACTGGCGGAGGCGGATATGCTGCACGCTATCTGGCTGACAGTGATCGTGGCGCTGATCACCGTACCGGTGAATCTGATTTTCGGCACACTGCTGGCGTGGCTGGTAACGCGGTTTCGTTTTCCCGGCCGCCAGTTATTGCTGACTCTGGCAGATCTGCCGTTTGCCGTATCGCCGGTGATCGCCGGGCTGCTGTATCTGCTGCTGTACGGCTCAAACAGCTGGCCGGGGGGCTTTCTCGAAAGCTCGCTGGACACCCAAATCATGTTTGCGCTGCCGGGAATTGTGCTGGTGACGATTTTCGTGACCTGTCCCTATGTGGTGCGGGAGCTGGTACCGGTGATGCTCAGTCAGGGGGCGCAGGAAGAAGAGGCCGCTGTACTGCTGGGAGCCCGTGCGTGGCAGATTTGGTGGCGGGTAACGCTGCCGAATATCCGCTGGCCGCTGTTTTACGGTGTGATCCTGACCAACGCCCGGGCTATCGGGGAGTTTGGGGCGGTGTCGGTGGTTTCCGGCGCAATTCGCGGGGAAACCTTCACCTTACCGTTGCAGGTTGAATTATTACACCAGGATTATCAGACCGTGGCGGCATTTACCGCATCCGGTCTGCTGGCGCTGATGGCTGTTGTGACCCTGTGCATCCGTCACGGCGTGATGGCTTATCAGGGCTCCCGGAGGAAATATGAGCATTGAAATCCGTCATCTGACACACCATTTCGGTGCGGAGCCGGTATTACAGGATATCTCGCTGTCGGTGGCGGACGGCGAAATGGTGGCGCTGCTGGGACCGTCCGGCTCCGGAAAAACCACACTGCTGCGGATTATTGCCGGGCTGACGCCGCATACCGCCGGAGAATTGTATATCAGCGGGAAAGAGGTCTCCGGGCTGGCGGCAGGGGAGCGCCGTGCCGGGTTTGTCTTTCAGCACTATGCGCTGTTCCGGCATATGACGGTGTTTGACAACATTGCATTCGGGCTGACGGTACTGCCGCGCAAAACACGTCCGTCAAAAAAAGAAATCCGCGTGAAAGTGATGTCATTGCTGGAAAAGATTCAGATGCCACACCTGGCGGATCGTTACCCGGCACAGCTTTCCGGCGGACAACAACAGCGGGTGGCCCTGGCCAGAGCGCTGGCGGCAGAGCCGCAGATCCTGTTGCTGGATGAACCGTTCGGTGCCCTGGATGCAGGGGTGAGAACCGAACTGCGCCGCTGGCTGCGTCAGCTGCATCAGTCACTGGGATTTACCGCTGTGTTCGTGACACACGATCAGGAAGAGGCACTGGAAGTGGCTGACCGCATCGTGGTGATGCGCGGCGGACATATCGAGCAGATCGCGGCACCCGAAAGCCTGGGGAATGATGACAGCAACCGCTTCGTGACCGAATTCCTCGGTCAGATCAATATTTTCCGCGGTGATATCGGTGCGGATGGCGGGGTGAGGATTGGCGGTGTGCGCCAGCCGGTTGCCGCACTGACTGCCGGTTCCGGGCCGGTATCGGTATTTGTGCGCCCCTGGTCGCTGACATTGCAGCATACCTTTTCTGCCGATGCGGTTGCCGCCCGGGTTGTGACCCTCCGTTCACACGGGCATTACCGCACTGCGGTGGTGACCACGGAAGCGGCTGAAGATGAAGTGACGGTAATATTACCGCCGGACACCCGTGCCGCCGCCGGTGATTCTGTCTGGCTGACAATCAGGGAACTGCGGCTGTTTCGCGGCGAAGATGAACTGGCGCTGCTGCCGCAGGCACAGTGCGCATAAAGATGAAAATAATTCCGGTTGCATACTGCCTTGCGGCGGCGGTATGGTTTCCGTTTACGGCTCAGGAGGCAGAACAACGTGGCATCTATCAGTAATGGCATCGGCAATACCCCGCTTTTCCGGCTTGCACGGCTGGGTGAGGGCAGCGGCGCAGAAATTTGGGTCAAACCGGAAGGCAATAACCCCGGCGGCTCGGTAAAAGATCGCGCGGCGAAAAGTATGATTGAAGGTGCTGAACAGCGCGGGGAAATCCGTCCCGGGGATACGCTGATTGAAGCCACCAGCGGCAATACCGGCATTGCGCTGGCGATGATCGCAGCGATTCGCGGTTATAAATTAAAATTGCTGATGCCGGAAAATATGAGTGCCGAACGTCAGGCTGCCATGAAAGCTTACGGTGCGGAACTGGTGCTGGTCAGCCGGGCGCAGGGTATGGAAGGGGCGCGGGATCTGGCGCAGCAGATGGCAGCGGACGGGGAAGGTTATGTGCTTGACCAGTTTAATAACCCCGATAACCCGCTGGCTCATTACCGGACAACCGGCCCGGAAATCTGGCAGCAGACGGACGGGCGTATCACGCACTTTGTCTCAGCCATGGGCACCACCGGTACGATAACCGGCGTGGCGCGCTACCTGAAAGAAGTTTCACCGCAGGTCAGTATTGCCGGTCTGCAACCGGCGGAAAACAGTCAGATTCCGGGGATCCGCCGCTGGTCACCGGGCTATCTGCCGGGGATTTTTCAGCCTCAGCTGGTGGATGATATTCTGGATATCACACAGCAGGAAGCAGAAGATACCATGCGTCAGCTGGCGCAGCAGGAAGGCATTTTCTGCGGGGTCAGTTCCGGCGGTGCCGTGGCCGGTGCACTGAGAATTGCAAAAGCGAACCCGGGGGCGGTGATTGTCGCCGTAA
Source organism: Morganella morganii H1r (assembly GCF_000633515.1). Classification (GTDB taxonomy): domain Bacteria; phylum Pseudomonadota; class Gammaproteobacteria; order Enterobacterales; family Enterobacteriaceae; genus Morganella; species Morganella morganii_B. The sequence goes on from NZ_AYMP01000006.1 coordinate 126,115, forward strand.
TCTGCGATCGCGGCGACCGTTATCTCTCAACCGGCGTTTTCGGCTGAGACATTATCCCGCTGTTTTGCCGGTGTATTTCATGTGCAGCAGCGGGAACGGATTTCCCTCCCCATCCAGTTCAGAACGGCCTGTCTGTGTAAAGCCCATATGGCGGTAAAAACCAGCGCCCTGCGGGTTCTGTTCATTCACATCCAGCTCATCCGCCTGTAATTGCTCAACCGCATAATTCAGCAGGAATTTACCGGTGCCTTTGCCGCGGATTTCCGCCTCCACGAACAGCATCTCAATCCGGTTCGCGTCTGTGCCGAGAAAACCGTGAATCTCACCGTTTTCATCCTGCGCCACCACCACATTCAGGTTCGGCAGATAGGTATTGAGCAGCAGCGGGCGCAGTTTTTCAATATCAGCCTCACATAAAAAATCGTGTGTGGCACGGACGGATGATTCCCAGATAGCAACCAGACGCGGGAAATGATCCGGTTTGGCAGGGGCGATAATTAACATAAAGAAATCCGTAAACAGAGGATACAGAGAATGGCCGGTGTCCCGGCATTCCGGGACACGCTGCGGGTGATCAGTTATTGGTATAACGTCTCTTCGGGGTACAGATATATACCCAGGCCGGCGGAACGTTGAACAATACACGCTCTTTACGGAAATGGAAATAACGGCGCAGGTATTTCTCAAATTTGGTGGTGTACTGGAACAGAATAAACTGCCCGTCACTGAGTTCAATATTGTCACGCACCGCTTTCAGAATACGCAGCCCGGTGCGGCGGTCAATTGACAGGAACGGCAGCCCGGAAAAAATCACATTATACGGACGGCTCAGTTTCTCTGCCGAGTCAGAAAAAATCCCCAGCCGGTTATCCTGAAATTTATTCAGCAGGCTGACAAAATAGGGGTCAATTTCATAGGCATCCAGTTTAGCCTGCGGATCCATCTGATCCAGAATCTGGCGGGTAATCACCCCGGTACCGGCGCCCAGCTCAGCGAAATGCTGCTCACCGCTCCAGTCGACGTGACGGACCATGGCACGGCACAACCAGCGTGATGAGGGCGTGATGGTACCCATCGTGGCCGGCGATACAATAAATTTTTTAATGTACGCGTAATAGCTCAGTAACGGTGAATAGTTTGATACTTCCATAATAAGCATTCCTTACAAACCCGGATACAACGCACGTGTAAATAGTCACGTCAGTGAAACGTATTCAATATCATATGCCGATTATTCTCTTTCCTCTACCGATAAATAAAGAATTGTTCATCCGGTGAAAAAATTAAAAAATTCATAAAACTGTCATATAAAACAATTAAATAGGGTGTTTTGTTTGCAATTTTTAATTAACAGGCAGATAAGATTGATTTGTTATAAATAATAATCAGATGAACGAGATAGCTGACAGGGAAAGCATAGCGGATTAAAAGACGGTTAGTACAGGAATGACTGCGATTTTTGCAAAAGCTGACATTAACGCAATAAACATGACACTCCGTACCGGTATATTATTCCGGAAATAAGCCGGTACGGAATTAGAATTAACTAGTGATGTATTTTTCCGTGATCCATTATCGCCTGACGGAGGCGCTGCTGTAATTCATAACGCTGTTCATACGGCAGCGGGTTACTGTCACCCAGGCTGACCATCAGCTCATTCATTTCAGTGATACTGTTACTCTCAATGGCTTTTTCCACGTCAGCAACACTCTGTGCGTAATCGCTCATACGGCTGTCCTTATTCAGTCTGATAGTAATGCGGTTATCCTACCTGAACAGCCGTAAAAACGTTAGTGCAAAACGGCGGTGATCAGGCCGCGTGATCATTATGGCGGGACGGTGGTCCGAGCGGCGGCAGGCCGTGTGCGGCTCTTGCCCGGTCACAGGCGGCATTGTGTATACCGCTGACCCACGATTGTTCAAACTCGCGGCACGGGGACGGGCGTTGTGCGTAAGCGCTGCATGCCACACACTGACCGACTTCCCCCTGAAGGTTGACACAGCGCGGGGATGGCTGATCAGTGCCTTTCATACAGGCCATAAAATCATTCACTTTCTCTGTCATCTCTGCCGGCACCACGCCGCCCGTGCTGTCCGTTTCCCCGTGATAAAACGAGACCCGGAAATAGGCACAGCATGCCCCGCATTGCATGCAGGGATTGGTGTCCGCATCAGTAAACGCAATTACATTGCTCATGATAGTTAACCACATTATGCAAACGCGGTGATAACCTCACCGCTCACCGGGTTTTTGTCCTGAATAATCAGACAGGACGGATTATTATTTTTATTTTGCCGCTTAAATTCAATAAAAATATACAGCACGGGATCACAAAATAATGAACAAAATTAAAATAATAAGCCAACTAATGAAAGATGCCCGGCATAATTTGCAGTAAATGCGGGTATATTTCTGTTTTTAAAAGATAAAGTAAAAATACCTCCGGTTATCCCTCCCTGCACGATATGCTGCCATGGTCCGGCGTAAAGCTAAAAAAATTAATGAGGCTGCTGACAGTGGCGGTACTTTCAATGTGGTTTACTTGCCGCATCGGAAAACAGCGGCGGAACGCAAAGGGAAAGGTATGCCATTGTCTCAGGATGAGCAGAAAACACTGTGGTTACCTGTCTGTGAAAGACAGCCGCAGGGGGAATATTTAAAGGCAGATGATGCCCGTTACCGGCCGCTGCGTAATCTGTTCAATATTGCCCAGTCCTCGCTGCGCCGTCTGTTACAGCAGACGGATGATGAAAGCAGAGCACAGCACCGGCAGCAGATGCTCGCCGATCAGACTGCGCTGGCAGATGCGCTGCTACCTGTCCTGACAGACACGGCACGTGATATCAGTCTTTCCGGCTGGTATCTCTGGTGTCAGATATTACAGGATCCGTCACTGTGCGCCCTTGAGCAGTCGCTTGCCTGGTTCTCTGTTCAGATGACTCAACACTGGGAACAACTGCCCCCCCAGCATGAAACAGACCCGCAGGCGGAGCAGATAAAATTACAGGAGCTGAGTCTGATTCTTGGCTCCGCTACCGAAAATTGTTTGTTTTACAGTGCGGTATTGCTGTTACCGGTGGCGGATGACATCCCGTATTACCACTATCTGCAATGTCAGCACCGGGGAGTGCTGCCGGACAGCCCGTCGCACTCTGCGCAATCACAGGCGGACGCCCGGCAGCGCATTGATGTGCTGACACAGTGCCTGGCGCACTTACAGCCGCTGACGGCATTTTTTGCGGAACGGGGCGCGGGCGGCACGGTATCACCCGTCTTTTTTACGGAATTACTGACCGGTTACCGCAATGCGGTGATGGCTGTCAGCGGGGTAGCACTCTCCGCGCCACCGGTTACGGCGGCACAGCCGGAGCATCCGCCGGAGAAAACGGCCTCTCCGGTTACGGAACCCTCAGGACGGCCGGATTTCCCGGCACTCAGCCGGCGTAATCACCACAACCGTGATACCGCACTGCGGCAGCTGCGCGAAATTTCACGTTATTTCAGGGACAGTGAACCGCACAGTCCGATCTCCTACCTGCTGGAAAAAGCCATCCGCTGGGGGCAAATGTCTCTGGCCGGGTTGTGGCAGGAAATATTACTGGAAGACAACAGCACACTGCTGGACCGGATTTTTTCACTGACCGGTCTGAATGATATGCAGATGACAGAATTGCCGGTGCCGGAAAGCGGCCCGGCATCCGCAGATGAAAACCCGACCTTACCGGCAGAGCACGGCAATACCGCGCTGCGCTGGTAATCATTACACACACATAATAAGGATAGTTATGGCAAGTATTTATATGCGAATTGATGGCGTTGATATTAAAGGCGGCGCAACGGTTATCGGCCTGGACGGCGCGAACTGGTTTGCGGTGGACTCCTACAGCTGGGGCGGCTCCCGTAATGTGGCGATGGATATCGGTAACGGTAATAACGCCGACTCCGGTATGGTCGCGATTCAGCCGGTCAGTGTGGCAAAGCAGATTGACGGCGCATCGGAAGATCTGCTCTCTTTCCTGTTTAATCCGGGCAAAGAAGGCAAAACCGTGGAAATCGCCTTCACCAAACCGGAAGCGGACGGCTCGGGGGCATCTGTTTATTTTCAGATCAAGCTCTCTCATGCCCGCCTGACCGGCTATAACGTCAGCGGTTATGACGGTGCACAGCCGCATGAAATGATCACCTTTTCCTATGTGGAAATTTCTCAGAAACATTCCTATGAACTGGAAGGCGGTGAGCTGAAAGAGGGTGGTATTGTCACTTACAACCTGCCGCAGGGCAAATTGCTGTCCGGCGCGAAATAATACCTGACGGGAAGCCTTCGGGCTTCCCGCTTTTTTGATAACCGCAGGAAAATGGTTATGGCAATGAATGCACAGCACAAGCGGGTGAATAAAAACCGCGTCAGTATTACGTATGATGTTGAAGTCAACGGTGAATCAGAAAACCGGGAGCTGCCGTTTGTCGTCGGGGTGGTCGGGGATTTTTCCGGGCATAAACCGGCGGATAAAAAATGTGCGCCGGAAGATCGGGAATTTACCGGCATTGATAATGACAATTTTAATGATGTGATGGCGCAGATAAACCCGGAACTGACCTTTAACGTCACCAATACCCTCAGTGATGACGACAGCGAGTTTCCGGTGGAACTCTCTTTCACATCGATGGCGGATTTTCACCCGGAAAATCTGGTGAACCAGATAGCACCGCTCAAATCCCTTGTTGAAACCCGTAATCAGCTGAAAACCCTGCTCAGTAAAGCCGATCGTTCCCGCGACCTCGAGCAGCTGCTCAAAGAAATTCTGCAGAATACAGAGGCACTCAGTTCCCTGAATGCGGAACTGGCTGTGCCGGAGGCGGGCTGATGAGTGACACTTCGCAGCAGCAGGCGGCGGTACCGCAGGGCACGGCGGAACTCAGTTTTCTCGATCGCGCGGTACAGGCCACCGTGCAGACGCCGCCGGATACTACCCGTGACCTGATGACCGCACTGACCCGTCAGGCAATGGCGGGTACGGTAAGCTGGGATAAAAACCTGACGCTGACTTTACGTAAGGCTATCACACTGATTGATAAACAGATTTCAGCTCAGTTATCTGAAGTGATGACCGCCCCGGATTTTCGGCGGCTGGAAGGCAGCTGGCTGGGATTGCATAAACTGGTCAGGGAGAGTGACCCGGGAGCGGATCTGAAAATCCGCATGGCGGATTACACCAAAAGCGAGCTGCTGCAACAGTTCGAAAATGCCCCCGCGATTGACCGCAGCCCGTTTTTTAACTGTGTGTATCAGGCAGAATTCGGTACCGCAGGCGGTCAGCCGTACGGCGTGCTGCTCGGGGATTTTGAGTTTGGTTACGGTGATGAAGACGTGGCGCTGCTGCGTTACATCGGCGAAGTGGCCAGTGCCTCCCATGCGCCGTTTGTGGCGGCGGCCGGGCAGTCGATGTTTGATTTCCAGTCGGTAACGCAGTTTGCTGACGGCAAACCGGTCGCCGCCGGGTTTGATGCCCCGGCATATGCCTCGTGGAATGCGTTCCGTGCCGCCGATGAGTCGCGCTATGTCGCACTGACACTGCCGAAAACCCTGGCGCGTCAGCCTTACGGCACCGGCGGTAAAAGTATCAGCGGGTTTGAATTTGAGGAATTGCCGCAGCGGGCGGACGGCTCTGCACAGGTGTCGTCACAGGATCAGTTTGTCTGGAGCAATGCCGCGTATGCCTACGGGCTGCTGCTGACACAGGCATACCGCCGCTTCGGCTGGTGTACGGCGGTGCGCGGGGCGGAGAATGGCGGCAAAGTGGATAATCTGCCGAATTATATCTACCGCAATGATGCCCGTGATGCGGTCCAGCTGTGTCCGGCACAGGTCAATCTCACCGATGAGCGGGAAAAAGAGCTGAGTGACCTTGGCTTCCTGCCGCTGGTGCATTACAAAAATGCGGCTCACGGCGTGTTTATGGGCGCACAGACGGTACATAAACCGAAAATCTATACCGACCCGGCGGCGACCGCTAATGCGGCAATTTCCGCCAGACTCCCCTATGTGATGGCAAGCAGCCGTATTGCGCAGTATCTGAAGGTGATAGGGCGTGACCGCGTCGGATCAAACCTCTCGGCGGCGGATGTGGAAAAATCCCTCGACCGCTGGCTGCATCAGTATGTCAATCCCAATGCTATCGGCAATGAAGCCAAAGCGACTCACCCGCTGGCGGAAGCCAGAGTCACGGTGACGGATTTACCGGGCCGCCCCGGGATGTATGCGGCGGTGGCATGGATCCGTCCGTGGTTACAGATGGAAGCCCTTACTGCCTCGCTGCGGATGGTGGCGGATATCCCGGGCGGGTAATGAGGAATGTCACGGATGGCAGATGTTCAGACCGCACTGCATCAGGCAGCGGCCCGGCAGGATCACAGTCAGTTTTGTGCATTGATAAATCACTGTATTCACGGTATCGACCGGTTGTGCAGTACACAGCTGCAACAGGTGCTGCATCACCCGGACTTTTGTGCGCTGGAAGCCCGCTGGCGCAGTCTGCGTCATCTCACTGCCGGGGTTTCATCATCCCGGCGGGTGATTATCCGCCTGCTGGATCTCGCCTGGCCGTCACTGGCCCGGGAGCTGAATACCGCGTTTGATATCCGCCATACACTATTGTACCGCCTGCTGTATCAGCGTGAGCTGAATACGGCGGGGGGACTGCCGTTCGGGCTGCTGCTGGTGGATCACCAGATGGTGTTTACCGGCGGCGGTGAGTATGACGAACTCTATACCGCCACCCGGCTGGCGGAACTGGGCGAGGTATCGTTATGTCCGGTGATCACCGGGACTGACCCGCATTTCACCGGGGATGACCTGCACTGGTTTTCGGCAGATCAAAACAGAATTGCCCGGATTTTGAGCAGTCCGGATTACTGTCTGTGGCAAAAGTTACGTTGTCACGAACAGGCGCGCTTTTTATATCTCGCACTGCCGCGTTTTTTGCTGCGTTATCCGCATAAAACACCACGCTGCGGCTTTGTTTATCAGCCGGACAATCACTGCGGCGGGGAGTTATGGGGTAATGCTGCCTGGCTGGTGGTGATAAATGTTATCCGTGAATTTGAGCGGATCAGCTGGTTCGGTTTTCTGCGCAGCTATAACAGCAGCGGTACACAGGGTGCGATTGTGGCTGCACTGACAGGCGGGGACAGCCTTACGCCGCCGGAGATTATCACGGAAACCAATCTGGCCTGTGAGCAGGATAATTTCTGGGCAGAACAGGGGCTGACGGCCTGCACTTCGCTGTATCTCAGCGGGCAGTCCGGTTTTTTCAGTTATTACAGTGTCTGGCAACCGCCGGAGCCGCGCTGGCGGCAACTGACGATGCTGCCGGTGAATCTGATGGCGTGCCGGTTTGCTCATGCTATCCGGATACAAATCCGCGACAAAATCGGTAATTTTGATTCTCTGTCTGCCTGTCAGCGCAGCATTGAAAAGTGGCTGAAACGCTATGTGAGTGATGTGGATTACGGCGAGGATGCCATTATGGCTGATTATCCGCTGCGCCGCGCGGCGGTGGTGATGAGTGCGGACCCGGCGGATCCGACCCGCTATCAGTGCCGTATCTGCCTGCAGCCGCAATATCAGTACGATATCAGCGAGGCAAATGTGGATCTCACACTCTGGTTTTCGCGGCCGCAGGGAGAGGTGTTGTCATGAGCCTGCTGGAAAGATTGTGCCACGAGGCGGATGCACCGCCGTATCAGCCCTGCACAGAGCATGCGGTTACGGCACATCTGTACCGGCTCATCAATGCCCGTGCGCCGGTCTGGGCAGGCGGCAGAAAAAGCAGCGGTATCGCCGGGTTCGGCCAGAGCCATCTGCTGCGGGCGCAGGGAAAATTTCATCTCACCGCGATCACTCAGGAAATTGAAAGCCTGATCCGCTGCTATGAACCGCGGTTACAGCAGGTAAATGTCACCATTGTGCCGCACTCATACCGGCAGCATCAGATTCATTTTGAAATAGCGGCGTTGTGCGGCGATCACGAAGTGTGTCTGCCGGTCTGCCTGGATTTTAATGCCGGACAACTGATAAACCCGGAGGCCACCGGTGCATGACAGCACACTGTACTATTTTGAGCAGCAGCGGCAGTTGCTGCTGGACGGGCTGGAAGCCTTCCGCCGTCAGCATCCGCATCAGGCGCAGTTACTGGGGATCAGCGGGCAGAGGATAAGCGATCCGCAGTTGCGGGCACTGCTCGACGGCGTGGCCTATCTGACCGGGCTGACTGCTCAGCAACTGGCTCTGACCGCACCGCAGCTGACGGAAACGCTGGTCCGCATGGTATTTCCTGATTATCTGCGTCCGGTACCGGCGCTGCTGCCGGTGGTATTTACGCCGCAGGCGGCGGCACAAACGCAGATCCTGGCGGCAGAGACACCGTTCACCACACACACGGCTGCCGGGGAAACCATTCACTGGTGCACACAGCACCCGCTGACACTGATGCCGCTGGCGATCACGACACAGCAATTTGTCCCGCAGGCGGCAGGCTATACGGAGCAGGAAGAATCCCGTACCGCTGCCTGTTCCCTGCAACTGACATTTTCGGTGACCGTGCCGGGCGTTTCCCTGTCAGAGCTGAACCTGACATCACTGACACTGTATTTTACCGGTGACGGAGATCTCCCCTGGCTGACGGATGAAGCTGTACACCGGCAGTGTGCTGCCATCCGGCTGAATGCCGGGGAAACGGGGATCTTTCTGCCGCCGGATGTGTGTCAGCGGCTGCCGCTGACGTATCGTGCAGAAGCTGAGGATGATGCACAGATGCTGCTGTATGACGCACTGTGGTATCCGGAACAGGCGGCCGGGGCGGTGATCTCACTGTCGGATCTGCTGAGGAACTGCAACGGACAGACCTTCACACTGACATTTTTCTTCCGCGACATGCCGCCGCATCCGGCGCGTTTCGCCCGTCAGGACAGCATTGCACTGTTCCGCACTGTGCTGACAAACTGTTTTGCCCATCAGAGTGAACCGCTGCGGGTATCGCCGGACAGCAATCCGCACCCGGTATGTGCGGATACCCAATCTGATGTGCTTCTGCATTCTGCTGAGGCGGTGACAGATATCACCGCATTGCCTGCACAGCCGGTGCCGCAGCTGTATCACCCGCTGATCACACCGCATTCCGCCTGCTGCTGGCAGCCGGTGTGCGGTACAGCGGGCGGGGTGACACATCTTAACTGTCTGCTGTCCGGCGAAGCGGCGGAACCGGAACCTGTCCGGCTCTGGGTGATACACGGGCGCGGAATTCAGGGTGATCGGGCGGTGGCCGCTGCCGGAGAAACCGTGACACCGCAGCAGGCTGATCCGCTGATGTATCATGCGGTTGCCGCTCAGCGGGCAATGCGGCTGCCGCTGCCGGTACAACAGGATCCGTGCGCGCTCTTTTTGCGGCTCCGGCAGACCCGGTTATCTGATCTTACTGATTCTCCGGAAGTGCTGAAGGCACTGTTGTCGCTGTATGACCGGCAGAACTCGCCGGTGATTTCCGGGCTGATTGCCGCTGTTGAAGCGATCGCATCCTCGCCCGGCGTCACGGTGCGTTTTTATCATCACCTGCCGCTGACCATTCCGGGGCAGCATATCACTGTCACACTGGCACAGCATACCCCGGTGGCCGGAACCGCTTTTTTTGCCGCGCTGCTGGAGGCGGTTTTCACGGCGCTGAGTGATGACCATGAATTTATTCAGCTCACACTCCACCGCCGTCATGACTGCGGGGCGCTGTATCACGGTCCGCTGAGCATAGCCGATGAACCGTTCTGACCGGCCCGGCCTGCTCGGTACCGGCGGAGTGCTGCCGCGTTATATCACCGGAACGGTGGCGGAATATGCACAGGCTCATCAGCAGACCGCCCCGCAGGATTTTTTTCTGGTTTTTGATACTGTCTGCCGCCGGTTACAGCAGGCGGCAGACAAGCAGCAGGCCGGGAAATCTGCTGCTGACTTACCGCTGACAGGGCTGATGAAGACACTGCTGCCGGAACCGGCACTCTGTTATCCGGCGGCAGCACAGGTATGGGGCGGAAATACCCGGCTGCGGGTACTGAGCAGGGCGGCTTCCGCCTTTTTTGCCTGCCGCACGGAATTTCAGTATGCCCCGCCGGTCCGTATGCCGTATCACCCGCCCGCCGGAAAAGAAAATTGCCTCGGCGGCGGTGCCATGATTGGCACACACTGTTATCTGCGGGCAGTGCATCTGCGTGTGCAGGTGTTTGCTGATCCGCTGCAACCCCGTGACCACTGGCAGCCGGGCGGGGAATATCATCATTACCTCGGGCAGTTTATCCGCACTTTCTTCCGCCGTCCGCTGACGTTTACTGTCATTTTCCGGACGGATGACACCCGCATGATACCCGTGCAACTCGCCGCCATGACATCACGGCTGGGACGAAATACCCGCCTCTGACAAGGAATGACTATGCTGACTATCGATTTGCATCAACTTATCCGCCGCTTAACACCGCCGCTGATGACGGCACTGGAGGATGCGGCACAGGAATGCGTCCGCCGCCGTCACCGCGCGGTCACACCACTGCACTGGCTGCTGGTGATAGCGGGCTGCCGTGAGCTTGCCTGGTGTGGGGCACCGGCGGATAACAGTGCACTGCAATACAGCCTGAATGATGCGCTGGCGCTGCTGCCGCAGGCGGCGGATGCCTCCCCGGTGTTTGCGCCGGAACTGACAGAACTGCTGAAACAGCTCTGGCTGCATGTCTCGCTGAATCAGGGCGGACAGCACATCAGTGAGATCCATATTTTACAGCTTCTGCGCCAGACGGCATGCAGCGGTATCCCGCCTGCGGTGACGGCATGGGCGCAATCGCTGGATACACAATGGCTGGCACAGCAGATAGCCGCACTGCCGCAGGCATCTGCTCCGCCGGCTCCGGGCAGTACCGGTGGTGAGACACTGCTTTCCGCGTATGCCCGCGACCTGACTGCCCTGGCGCGGGCTGGAAAACTGGATCCGGTGATTGGCCGTGACAGTGAAATCCGTCAGATCCTCGATATCTTCTGCCGCCGCCGCCAGAACAGCCCGATTATGGTCGGTGAGGCCGGGGTGGGAAAAACCGCGATTGCCGAAGGGCTGGCTCAGGCGATTTGTGACGGCAATGTGCCGGAACGTCTGCGCGGCTGTGAAGTGTGGGAACTGGATCTGACCGCATTACAGGCGGGAGCGGCTATGAAAGGGGAATTTGAGCAGCGCCTGAAAAACCTGCTGGCGGAGATCCGTTCCGGCAGCGCAGAAAAAATCATCTTTATTGATGAGGCGCACACCCTGATCGGTGCAGGCGGTACGGCAGGACAGGGGGATGCAGCCAATATTCTCAAACCGGCGCTGGCAAGAGGGGAATTCAGAGCCCTGGCGGCCACCACCTGGTCTGAATACAAACAGTTTATCGAACCGGATCCGGCGCTGACCCGGCGTTTCCAGCCGGTAAAAATCGCCCCCCCGGATGAAGCCACCACCCTGACCATTCTCCGTACCCTGAAACCGGTACTGGCGCAGCATCACGGCCTGCCGGTGACGGACGCGGCCTGTGAGGCGGCGGTGCGGTTCTCGGTCCGCTATCTGCCGGAACGGCATCTGCCCGATAAAGCCATCAGCCTGCTGGATACCGCCTGTGCCGGATTATCGGTTTCGCAGTCGGTGACCCCGGACAGTGCGGCAGAGGCGGTGGATGACAACCATATTGCGGCAGTGATTGCGCTGTGGACCGGCATTCCGGCCGGGCATCTGGCGGCGGATGATATTTCCCGCCTCAGCAACCTGGAAGCCAAGGTCGCGGAGCGGGTGATCGGCCAGACCGCACCGGTGGCGGCGCTGGCTCAGGCTATCCGTATCGCCCGCAGCGGACTGAATAACCCGCAGCGGCCACAGGGTGTTTTCCTGATGTGCGGCCCGGGCGGTACCGGAAAAACCGAAACCGCGCTGGCACTGTGTGAAGCCCTCTGTGGTGACGAGCGGCGGATGGTGACGCTCAATATGACCGAATTTAAAGAGCCGCATAAAGTATCCATGCTGCTGGGTGCCCCGGCGGGCTACACCGGTTACGGCAAAGGCGGGGTGCTGACTGAAGCGGTGCGCCGCAACCCGTACACTATTTTACTGCTCGATGAGATGGAAAAAGCCCATCCGGCCATTCATGACGTGTTTTATCAGATTTTCGACAAAGGCCGTATTACAGACAGCGAAGGGCGGGAGGTCGATTTTCGTCACACGATCATCATTATGACCAGTAATGCGGCAGAACATGAAATAACCGCACACTGCTGTGATCAGCGTCTCGGGGTGGCAGAACTGGTGCCGCTGATTTTCCCGGCGCTGTTACGTCATTTCCGGCCATCGTTTCTCGGACGCACCACCATTATTCCGTATTACCCGCTCAGTGAAACGGAAAGGGCGGCAATTGCCCGGCTGTCACTGGAAAGAGTGGGTAAACGTATTCATGAAACCTATCAGTGTGAGTTCGGTTATTCAGATGAATTAATTAGTTATCTGTTATCACTGCCTTATTCAGCAGAAACCGGCGCAAGAGCCATTGAGCAGGGGGTAACGGGTAAACTTCTGCCGCAGATTGCCGAAGCCTGTATTGAAAAACGCAGACAGCAGGCAGCCATTACCCGGGTTTTATTATCAGTCACGGATAATAACCCTGCTGTTTCTATTGATTAACATCAGGAACACCGTTATGTCATTGACGATTCGGATAGTAAGCGCACCGGAGCACAGCAACACGCTGCCGCAATACTGCTTTGACGGCAGAGACGGCACCATCGGGCGTGACGCACAGGCCGATATAGTGCTGGATGACCCGCATTCCCGTATTGAGGATACACACGCCACATTCCGCTGCACGACCGGCGGTTATATCCTGACAGATACCAGCCGTGACGGGGTTTTTATCAATAACCGGCCTGAAGCACTCGGGCACGGTACCGGCTATCTGCTGCAGGACGGTGATATGCTCGGCATCGGGGCGTTCCGGCTGCTGGTGTCCTGCTTTTCCCCGCTGAGCTGTGCGCCGCAGCCGCTGAATACCACCGAAGAGGAAACAGCACTGCGCAGTTTGTTTACACCGGCGGATGATAATACCTGTTTTGATGATGACCCGTTCCTCGCCACCGCACCGGTGCAAAAACCGGCACCGTATGATATCCGCTATCGTTTTTCGGCAGTGGCACGGCCTTACGGCAGTCCGGCGCCCGCACCGGAACCTGTTGCGCAACCGGAGACTATACCGCAACCGGAGATTGTGCCGGTGATCACCGCACCGCCTCCGGTTATTTTACCGCCGGAACCGCCGCTGCCGCCGGCACTGACCGGTGACAAACTGGCGCTGCTGCAATCACTGCTGCCGGAAATCAGTCAGGCACTGAGCGCGGCAGCGGAAAAAATCATCCGCGATATCTCTCCGCAGCACCTGGAAGCACTGCACCGTGACCAGAAAATTGCCGGGAAAATTGATTACTGGCAGACCTATAAGCGGTTTTTCGGTCAGCAGATTGCGGATGACCATCTGAAAAACAAGCTGACGGATTATTTCCGCAGTGAATTATACCCCCGGATTATTCAGTCATCATGAAACACCGTATTCCTTTGTTGATGTTTATTTTTTTGTTTCTCGGCCCGGTGTCCTGTCAGTTCGGAACATTGCCGGAAACCGGCATGTTACGGGTGCTGATCCGGGCAGAAGAAAACAGTAACCCGAATGCCGACAATCAGCCCGCACCGGTTGTGCTGAGGATCTATCAGCTCAGCAGTGACGAAATTTTTCAGCGTGAGCGTTTTATGCCGCTGTGGCAGCAGGATCAGGCGCTGCTCAAAGAACAGCTTCTGGCCCGGAAAGTGACGGAGCCGGTCTATCCCGGCAGCCGTGAAACACTGTTGCTGCAATTACAGTCCGGTACAACACATATCGGCGTGCTGGCCGGTTTCTCTGCGGCGGCGCAGGCGAAAAATAAGCAGGTGATTGCGGTGTTACCGCTGCCGCTGATGCAGGTATCACTGTTCCTGGACGGACAAACGTTGTCACTCACGGCGGGGGCAGACGATGAATCATGAAACCGCCGGTGTCTGGTGGCAGGAGGGGTTGTTTCTCCGGCCGGCACATTTTATCTGTGAGAGCCGTCTGCACAGCGATTGTCTGCGGGATGTGACACAGCAGCTGAGCGGCGGAATGGCCGGATTTTCCCGGCTGGTGACGGATGAATCGCTGACCGGAGCCGGAAAACTGACGTTGTTACAGGCGCACGGAGTGATGCCGGACGGTACACCGTTTGTTACGGATGTCCCGCTGAGTATCAGTCTGGACGGGCTGTCCGGGGATATGACCTTTTTGCTGGCACTGCCGCTGAGCAGTGCACCGGATCGCTTTACCGCAAAACCGCTCAGCGTGAGTGAAAACCGGGTGGGGCAGACCCGTGAACCGGTGATGATCAGTGCCGCGTATCTGAATCTGCAACTGAAATGTCTGTCACAGTGCCGTGACGATGAAACCGGGCTGGCGGTCGCCCGTCTGCATTGCCGGGATGGCGCCGGGTACCCGCTGCCGGCGCCGGAATTTTGTGCGCCGTATCTGTTTGTGCAGGACAATCCGTGGCTGAGCCGCCGGGCGGAGGATGTGCGGCTGCTGCTGGCGCAGCGGTTGCAGCGGCTTTACAGCACGCCGGACGGGGAAACGGCCTGCCTTCATTTACAGCCGCTGCTGACTCAGCTGCAAAGCCTGACGGCAGGGGATCGCATTACCAGCCGGGATTTTTACCGTTTCTGCCTGCATCTGCAATCCGTACTGTGTGCGCTGACCGGTGCGCCGCCGCCGGAACCGCAGCCGTGGCGTAATGAGGATCACGCCGGGGTGTTCTCCCCCTGTATTCAGTCACTGAAACAGCTTCTTGCCCCGCAGACGCGGCAGCATGTGCAGCTGCTGAACTGGGATACCCGGCTGCTGGCTTCCAGGCGTTTACTGCGGCTGGTTTTGCCGGAATCCGCTTTTGCGCAGCAGAGCCGTCTGATCCTTGAATACCGTGATGACAGCGGCGGACCGCCGGATGCGGCCCGTACAGCCCGTCTGCTGAAGCTGGCCGGAAACAACCAGATAGCGGCCTGTGTCAATAACGGGCTGACCGGCATTCCGCTGCTGTCACCGGACAGTGTCCCGGACGGGATCACGCCACATCCCGGGGCGATTTACTTTGAGCCGGATACCTGCAGCCCGCTGTGGACAGCGGATGATCCGGTTCTGGCATTACATATTGACGGCCAGTTGCCGCATGCCCGGCTGAATGCTGTTCTGATCACACGGAGGTAATCAATCATGGAAACGGATTCCGGACACAATGTGCTGATCAGCGCCGGGCAGCCGCTGCTTCAGGCACTGATTATGCTGGCGCAGGGGGGAACACCGCCGGATCTCCCCCTGTTCCGTCAGCAGATGTTACAGGGCGTGAGCCGGTTTTACCGGATTTGCACCGCCCGTCAGCTCCATCCTTCTCTGACCGGGAAAAGTGCATTTGTCTGGTGTGCCGCGCTGGATGAGGCGGTACTGAGCACATCGTGGGGAGCGGAATCGGTCTGGCAGGAACATACCCTGGCCGGCGCGGTGTTTCAGAACCGGCGCGGCGGCGAGGCATTTTTCCGCTATCTGCACCTGGCGGTACATAACCCTGTTCCGCTTCGGGATTTTCTCGAATTACAGTTTTATCTGTTATCACTCGGCTTCCGGGGGGAGTATCGCACACAGCCGGAAGCACTGGCTGCCTGTTATACCCGGTTGCGTCATATTCTGATGAACAGCAGGCCGGAAATACTGTCCGCACCACAAAGCCGCTGCACGGACCGGAATCGTCCGGTGAAACGGATCCCGCTGTCGCTGATTTTCTCCGGCTCACTGCTGCTGTGTGCGGCATGCCGGGTGGCAGCAGATCTCAGTTATCAGCAGTTATTACGGCAACTGAGTGACACGCTGACGGCCCTGTTCTGAACAACGGAGATTGGTGATGAAAATCAGAACCGCAATGCTGTACGCGCTGGTTATCCTGCTGCTTGCCGGACTGACCGCGACCGCCTGGTATTACTGGCTGACACAGGGCGGCAGTGTGCTGTTACCGGTGTTTGTTTCTCTGCTGAGCCTGTGTCTGGCGGTTTACGGGCTGATAAAAACCACATGGCGGGCAGAGCCGGATGTGCAGCAGTTACAACGGCAGCAACAGCGCTGTGAACTGCGCCGCTATCTGAAACAGACCTGCCGCCGTCTGCGGCGCAGCGGTGGTGTGTCCCGGCGGGATCCCTCCCGGATCAGCACTTACTGGTTGTTGTGTGAGGATCTGCCGCAGGCACAGTCCTGTATGCGTCAGCACGGATTTACCCCGGTGGCGCTGGAGCAGGAGCCGTTCTGCTATCAGGCGGGTAATAGGGTAGTCCGCGTCAGCACACCGGCGTGGCTCACCGGTGACGGCGGCCGGGAAAGTGCCCGGCAGCTGGTGCGCCTGAATCCGTCTCAGCCGCTGAACGGGTTTATTTTACTGTCTCCGGCTCCTGCATTTGCCGCACTCAGTGAAGAACAGGCGATACAGGCCGGTCAGCAGCATCATGCGGCCTGTACCGGGTTTTCTGTTCTGCTCGGGTGCCGTCCGCCGCTGCATCTGATGCTTCCGGGGCTCGGCAGTGTGCCTGCACTGCGCCGCTGGTTTGCCGATCCGCAGCGGGCGCAGTTTTGTTACAGCACGGATTTCAGCCGCGAGCGGAAGGTCTTGCCGGATGCCCCGTTTGCACAGTTTACCGCTGATTTAATGCTGTCATTACAGCAGGAACAATTCACCGCGCTGACAGCAGAACAGACTGCGCATAATGCGGCGGTGTTATCATTTCCCGCACAACTGGCGGCACATCTTCACCCGCGGACGCGCTATGTGGCTGCGTTACAGCACCAGTGCACAGCAGGCACACATCTGGTGCTGTCGTCGGCATTATTGTGTGCGGCGGAATGCGCGCATCAGCATGTCGCCACGCCGTTGTTTGAACGGGTCATTCATGGCCGTGATGACGTTATTTGTCAGGCACGGGAACGGCGCAGACTGATCGGCTATTGCCTGGCCGTGATGTTATGTCTGGCGGGTACCGCTGCCGCCGGGGTTTCACAATGGCGCAGTTTTTAGGAACAGAAGGATTCACTGAACGGGCAGATGGATTACCTGTCGCGTGTTGCGGCAGCACCGGCCGGAGAGCGGGTTTACCGCCTGCATCTCTTACAGCCGGTGATTACGGAAATCCGCCGTGAATATCACCGCCGCTGGTTTTCATCCTCTTTGCTGCCGCTGTACCGGGATTATCAGCAGCAGATCCGCAAGACACTTTTTCCGCTGCTGGTAAAACAGCGGGAACAGCGTCTGCAGCGGGCGCTGAAAGAATCATCCCCGCAGTTATTACAGGCTATTGACGATTACCGGCAGCTGTTTACCGATAACCACCGGGGGGAGAATATTGGTGATGCAGACAGCGGCGATGACATTATTTCCCTGCTGGATGACTATCCGGTTCAGCCACTGACAGCGGAGGAGCGCCGTTTATACCATGCCGGGCTGGTGGCACAGGCGCGGCAGAAAGTCGCGGCGTCAGATCCTGTCCGGCATCTCTATCCGGTGCTGCGGGAGCAGTTTCTCCGTAAGCATGCCACAGTGCCGCTGGCAACGTTGTTCCCGGCGGATATTACCCCGCTGTTTCAGGCGGATAACCGCTTTTTATCGGTTCCGTACACCATGACCAAAGCAGGCTATACCGCCTGGCAGGCGCAGTGGGAGGATGCGGATTTTCAGACGCAGTTTGCTGTACTTATGGCGCATTGGCCGGACAATGCACAACCGGCACCGGAAAGAGTCATTGTGCAAATCAACCGGCAGTATGACGAGGAATATATCCGCTACTGGCAGCAATTTCTGTCATCGCTGACACCGCACCGCGCCGGTTCACCGGAAGCCCTGATCGCCGCACTGCAGCTGACAGAGCAGCCGTTCAGTGATCCGGTGATGGCGCTGGTGCGGGGGATCCGCAGTAATACCACCTTTGCGGCGGCGAAAGCGGAAACGGGGCCGGATCTGAAATCCGGGCAGCAGACGGCCTCTTTGCTCGGACTGAGTAAAATCAGCAGCAAAATGAAAAAAGCAGGGCGGCTGCAATCCGCCTTCGGTAAATATAAAAAAGCGGATGAACCGGCAGGAATACATATTAACCGCGCTTTTTCTGCCTGGCACACCTTACTGACAGCGGAAGGGACACCGTCACCGGCACTGTCCGCATGGCAGCAGTCAGTGGTATCACTCCGGCAGCACTGGCAGCAGGGAATGGCATCCGCTGACCCGCAGGAATGGGGGTATCAGCAGTCCATGCACGGCGGAGAGCTGCCGGAGAACGGGCCGGGAAATATTCCGCCGCTTCCGGAGACCCTGCTGCGGCAGTGGCAGCAGACCACAGCACAATTGCAGGCTGGTCTGGCTGCCCGCTATCTCGATAAACAGTGGCAGACAACGGTGTATCCGTTCTGGCGGGATCGTCTCGCCCCTTATTATCCGTTCAGCCACAATGCACAGGGGGTAAAACCGGATGATCTGCATGCCTTTCTGGCCCCCGGTGGTGTCATGGATAGCTTTATGCAGGCTCTGCCGCCGGATCATCACAGCGACCCGTTGTATGCGGCACTGAGTCAGCCGGAAATTCAGACAGAACAACTGAGGCAGCTGTTTTATGCTGATAGCCGCACAGCACTGAATATGCGGATCTCACTGCGTCCGGTGGCACTGACGCCGCAACTGTCGGGGATCCGGCTGGCACAGGGCAATGATGCGCTGATTTATCAGCACGGCCCGGCGGTCTGGCAGGATTTTTACTGGCCGCCCGCAACCGATGCAGAGCCGCTGACGGCGGACTATTTCCGTCACGGCAAACCGGTTTACTCGGCCTCTTATCCTGGGGAGTGGGGATTGCTGCGCTGGCTGCTGACGGCGCAGTCTCAGGGACGCGCTGCCTCACCGGAAAGTGTGGTCACGGAGAACGGTTATATATTCCGCTTCCGCAGCAGAATCAACGGCAGACCGGTACTGTCACCGGCAGCGCTGTTTGCAGGTTACCGTCTGCCGCCGTCACTGCTCAGCCGGGGAAATCCCGCTGAAAATCGACAAAATTCCGCTGACCGGTGAAGGCAGTGTTCTGCCGCACCGTGGCACACTGTATGTTCTGTCAGGCTGAATAATGAGTATGATGTTATGGAAAACTATGCCGATCAGCCCCGTCCGCTTACCGTAACACTGGATAACAGTGCACCGTATGTGGCGACCCGTCTGAATGCAAAGGAGTCGTTATCAGACGGCACATGGCTGGAAGTACACTTTCTCAGCCCGTCACCGCCGGGTCAGGCGCTGCCGGGCAAAATGGTGGTGGTGACCTGTCATGGGCGGACCTTTGCCGGGCTGGCACAACAGATTGAATGTGACGGTTTTCATCCGGATAAACAGCTCTATTTTTACCGCATTACGGCGGTGGATCCGCTGACGTTTCTCCGTCACGGGCGGCAGCGCCGCTTATTTCAGAATCAGAACAGCAGGGGGCAGATCAGCACACTCCTCAGTCTGCATCAGCTGACGGCGTTTATCCGTTTTTCCCTCAGCGGCGAAGGTGAAACCCGTCCCTGTGTGTGTCAGATGGATGAAAGCGACAGCGCCATGATCCGCCGGATAATGGCGGGACAGGGCTGGTTCTGCCTGCGTAATCCGGACAATGCCGCACAGTGGACAATCACTGACGGATTACAGCATGCCCCGTCTGCCGGAGAGATCTCCGCCCGCCTTATCACCCCGTTCCGTGCCTGCCGCCGGGTCAGCAGCGGGGCATTTTCCGCAGAAAGCTGGTCACAGGAACAGCATCACAGCCGTACTGAGCAGCAGACGCTCTCCTGCAGCGGCACCACACAACAGACGCACTATTATGACGGACAGCCTGCCACAGCGCGGTTTGCCTGTGAGGCTGAAGCGGCTGCCGCGCAATACTATGAGGCAGGGTCGGCGGTGATGGCACTGTGTGCCGGTATGCGTTTCCGGCTGAATGATCATCCGGCGGCGGAATATAACAGCGAATATTATATCAGTGAGATTACACACGCCATTGACTGCAGTGAAAGCAGCGGCAGCCCCGGATACAGCAACACGTTCCGTTGTCATCAGTCCCGCACCCCCTTTCGTCTGCCGCCGGTTGCTGCTCCCCGTTATGACGGCATTCAGGCGGCGACAGTCGTTGCCCGTGACGGAGACGAAACCTGTTATGACGCACAGGGGCGGGTGAAAGTCCGTTTTCACTGGGAAGAGGATAATCAGGACAGCGGGTTATCTCAGGCCTGGCTGCCGGTGCTTTCACACAGCGCGGGTGCCGGGGCGGGAATTCAGTTTCTGCCGCGTGCCGGGGATGCGGTGGTGGTGCAGTTTCTCAATGGTGACCCGGATAAACCGGTGGTGACCGGCGCACTCTGGCATCAGAATCACGCCCGGCCTTTCGCCGATCCGCTGACAGGCGGTATATACAGCCGTTCCTCCCCGGCAGGTGCAAAGGGGGATGGCAATCAGCTGCGTTTCGAGGATAAACGGGATGAGGAGTGTCTGGCGCTGGCGGCACAGAAGGATTTAACCATCAGCGCCAATAATGACTGGATAACCCTGATTAAAGGCAATATCCGCTGTGAAACAGAAAAAGACCTGACCATCAGCAGCAAAGAAAACACGCAGCATCTGAGTGATAAACAGTGGCAGCTGAAAGCAGCGGAAGGGATCGCCCAGAACAGCGGGAGAAACCTGACATTACAGGCGGACGGCGCACTCTCCGCAGACGCGAAAACGATCACCTTATCCGCATCACAGACACTGACACTGACGGCGGGCGGCAGCAAAATCGAGCTGTCTGCTTCCGGCATCACATTACAGGCGCCGCAAATTACCCTGAAAGGGAACGGCAAAATCGGCCTGGAAAGTGCGGTGCTGGAGATGACAGCACAGGCAAAAGCCCGGCTGAGCGGTGCGCTGGTGGAAATCAGCGGCTCGGCAATGACAGAAGTCAAAGCCGGGGCGATGGTGCAAATCAGCGGTGCGCTGACAAAAATTAACTGAGGAACGGCGATGCTGAACAAAATGCCTTACAGCAGCGCAATGCTGGTGATGAAAAATTATACCCCTTCCGGGGAAGCCGCAGCGCTGGCGGCACAATATCCGGCACCGGCGGATTTTCTGATCGCCGCGCAGCAGCAGGCGCATTACGGGGATGCCGTGCTTTTTCTGGCGCACGGTCTGCCGCTGAAAGAGGCGCTCTGGTGGGGATATCACTGTGCGCAGCAACTGACAGAATGGAGTGACCAGGAGCGGCGTGTGCTGGAAATCGTCAGGGACTGGATAACCCGATCCGGTGAATCAGAGCGCCGTGCCTGTGGTGATGCGGCAAAGCAGCAGGGATTATCCTCGGCAGCGGGCTGGCTGGCACAGGCGGTGTTCTGGAGTACCGGCAGCATGCTGGATGCCGGACAGCCCCCGTTACCGGCACCGCCGTTTTTATATGCGCAGGCACTGAGCGGTGCAATAAACCTGATGGCAGTGATGCCGGACGGTGCGCACATTGCAGAACATTACCGGACATTCCTGGCACACGGGCTGGCCGTGGCCCGGGGGGATAAACAATGAAACCGGCAGCCAGAAGCGGCGATATGCATCTGTGCCCGGCCCAGACACCACCTGTACCGGTGCCGCATGCCGGCGGCCCGGTACTGCCCGCCCCGGCGACAGTGCTGATTGGCGGCTTACCGGCAGCCACGCTGGGACAGATGTGTCTGTGTATTGGTGTGCCGGATAGCATCATCACCGGCAGTATGACGGTGTTTATCAACAACAAACCCGCCGCCCGGCTGGGCGACAGTACGGCGCACGGCGGCACCATTGTCACCGGTCTGCCGTCAGTACTGATCGGCGGATAATCTGATTTCAACAATAAAAAGGGAATTTTATGGCAATATCAGGAGCAGAGGTCAAAACCGGTCTCGGATACGTGAATACTATCGCCGGAAGCGGTGCACTGAATGGCGGACTGGCCATTCTGGATGAAAAGATCATGGCCGCAGAACGCACCAAAATTGCGCAGTCGGTAAAGAAAATGTATGCGACCTATATTTCTCAGGCACTGAGCACCAGAACACATACTGCGGTGATGGTCGGTACGGACTGCACACAGCGCACACACCTCGACAGAGAGGTTATCGGCGGCAAAAATCTGCTGTCGGAAACAGCGGATTATTATGAAAAAGGCCGCGGTAATCTCTCTTACCAGTTTATGCGTAAAGCAGCAGATATCGGGCGCGCGCAGCTGAAACGGAATCTGGCCTCAGGGCTGACCGCACCGCTGGCTTTTATTCCGGACGGCGGGATCAGCAAAATGGTCGCATCCTGTGCCCTGACAGTGATGGCACAGGGGAAAGCGGTACGCCGTATGCGCAAGATCAGGCATTATATTCAGGATAAGAACGACGTCGCTGCAGAAATCGGTGAGACTGAAGCGCAGCGCAAATCCGCCAAATGGAGTTGCAAAACCCTCAGTAAGCTCGGCGGTGATTTACAGCGCAATCTGTATAAGCTGAAACAGTCCGTGGTGGTATTACAGAGCCGGGGGCAGAGCACACAACAGCGGATCGATCAGGTAAATGCGCACAGCCACAACCATCTCGGCAGCCATGATTTATCCATGATCCGGGGAGAACTGACGGATCTGGCAATGAGTTTTCATGAAAGCCTGCATTATGTCGAAAAGGTCACCAATATGTGCACGCTGCTGGATGCGGCGAGCTGTGAAATTAAAGCACATATGGCAAATATGCTGGAATTACTGGAAGCAACAGAATCCACCCTGATGTCACAGGGAGATAATTTCTTCCGCTGAATCTGATAACCGGCACCGTTGTGTAAAACTCAGTGCGGTGCCGGTCTTTTCCGTTATGCAGCAGCCCTCAGCGGGCCACTGACGCCAGACGCAGACCGAGTGCGATAAAGGTGGTGCCGACGAGGCGGTCAATCCAGCAATGCGCTTTCTGGCTGCCGGAAATCCGTGCCGCCAGTGTGCCCGCAATCAGTGCCAGCGCGGTATCGGTACAGAACCCGAGCAGGGCATAAGTTGCGCCGAGCAGCAGGAAAGATTCCGCATAATAACTGCCGCCTGCAGCAATAAACTGCGGGAAAAAAGCGATAAAAAACAGCAGTACTTTCGGATTGGTCAGTGTGGTGATAAACCCCCGGATCAGAATCGGTTTTGCTGCTGTCTTCTGAATCACGATTTCGTCATTATCATCAGCCGTTTGTCCGCGCTTTCTGAATGTGCCGAGGATCATTTTGGCACCGAGAAATGCGAGATAGAGTGCGCCGAGATATTTAATCACGGTAAACAGTGTCGGTGACGCGGCAATAATCGCCCCCAGCCCGACCGCCCCTGCAATGGCATGCACGCTGCTGCCGAGCATCACCCCCAGTGCGGACAAAATACCGGCTTTGCGGCCGTTGGCCAGGCTTTGTCCCAGTACATAGGCAATATCCGGCCCCGGTGTTACTGCAAAGATAAAAACAGACAGTAAAAACAGTGGGTAATGGATAATATCCAGCATGTGACAGCCCTCCGCAGTCAGGGAAAACGTTATATTATGGCGGATATAATGCCATTAAGTATGATCTGCTGGCAAATGACATTTTTACCGGTTATTTATACGCGCATATTGATTTACTGAATCATATAAACTTGTTTAATATTTATAATGAATTACTCGTGTCATTATTTGGCCGGCTGAAAAAAACAGAGGCAAAAAGAACACACCTCAAAAGAGTGTTTCCGGATGGCAGATAGTGTAACAAAACGTAAAAGCACGGCTTTACATCCGGGAAAGTGTATTATACTCAGCTGCACCAATATTACCGTATCATCGATTAATTAACTGAATTAAAAGATGATATTTTACTTTTGGCCTTATTTTTGTTGTGGATATCGCCGGATATCTGCGAACTTATTTTTAATTGTAAATGATAATTATCTGATACTTATCACTGTGTGCGTGGTTTCTGCGGATAACTAATAACAACAGCCTGACACCGGTAATCAGCGACAATAACCGCAGTGATTAATCGAGATTTCTTATCAACCGATGACCGGAGCCGTCCGGTTGCCGGACGATATATGTGACGCCGGAAATACAGATTACGGCGTTCACTATCCGCAGGAGAATGCAGTTGAAACACCTATTTTTCAGACAACGGCGCCGCCGTTTGCTCACCGCGTTATGTGTCTTCCTTGTTATCCTCGCAGGCTACGGGGTATACAACGCTATCCGGATGAAAGCAAAAGGCGTTGAGGAACACTACACACACCGCGGGGAGATTAAACAATATTCTCTGCGTGACGGCAGCCTGCTGAAGCTGGATACGGAGTCACGTGCTGTGGTGGCCTATGATAACGGCAGCCGGGCGGTAAAATTACTGTCCGGACGGGCGCGTTTTGCCGTCAGTGATAACCGGGAGGAGTTGCGCCCGTTCCGGGTCACCGCTAATGGTGTGCGGGTGGAATCCGGTAATGGTAACTTTGTGGTCGATATTGAGGATAACAAAGTCTCGGTCTGTCCGCTGGATCAAACGGTGACCACCTTTTTTAACGGCAAAACCGAAACGGTGGGACCGGGACAGCGTCTGGAAATTCTGCCGGAAGGCCGGGCGAAAGTATTTCAGCGCACATATACCGATATCGACTGGTTATCGGGCTCACTGATGCTGGATAATATTCCGCTGTCAGAAGCGATTGAGATGATCAACAGCTACCGCGCGGTACCGGTGGTTCTGCTGAATAATGATAAAAAAGATATTATTGTGGATCGTGTGCTGCATCTCAGCCGTCTGGATGAAGAGGTTGAGGAGATGATGCGCTCCCTCGGGCTGACCCGCGAATCACTGCCGGGCTCAGAGGCTTACCGCTGAGTTGCCTGTCCGGCGATAAAATCTGACTGTCCGGCAACAGCGGCGGTGGCTGATCACCGGTATAATGATACGGAATATTACCCTGATTAACCACTGTACAGCAGACAGAGAGACCAATGACATCAGCAGAAATTGAATGGGCGGATTTTGAAAAAGTGGAACTGCGGGTCGGTGTGGTACTGACTGCAGAGCTTAATCCGAAAGCCCGCAAACCCGCTTATATCTTTACGGTGGATTTTGGTGAGTTTGGCGTGAAAACATCCAGCGCGCAGGTTACCGCATTATATAAACCGGAAGAATTAATCGGGCGTCAGGTATTATGTGTGTGTAATTTTGCCCCGAAACGGGTGGCCGGTGTGAAATCAGAAGTGCTGATCACCGGTGCCGCCAACGCGGACGGGGATATCGTTCTCGCGGAGTTTTCCCTGCCGGTACCTGCCGGTCACCGCCTGATGTAACACCCTGCGCCTGTCGTTTTCCGTACTCACAGGGGCATGCCATGAAACGACCTGTTATCTCATTACGCAGCTATCAGCAGGAGACCCTGGAACACCGTCATGATGACAGGTGGCAGCTGGTGCTGGGCGGCAGTGGTGCAATGGAACTGACTGTCGGCAGTGACAGCGGTTCAGTGGAGCAGGGGCGGATGGCGGCGATCCCGCCGGGGTATCATCACCGTTTCTGCGGCACCGGGCATAACTGCCAGCTGGTACTGGAACTGCCTGCTGACAGCTTTTTCCTCACATCCCCTGATTCCCTGTGGTCAGTGCTGCCGGATGCCACCCGTGCTTATGCGGACTGGCTTATCCGTTATCCGCAGATGATTGACCAGCACCCTGAAAGCACACACATGCTGCTGGCTGAGCAGCTTGCGGTGCAGTTACAGCCGGACAGGCGCTGGCTGTATACACTGAAACAACAGCTGACCGCACGTCCTGATTACCCGTGGACGGTCAGTGAGATGGCATCGTGCTGTGCATTATCGGCCAGTACCCTCCAGCGCCGCCTGCTGGCGGCCACCGGTAAAACCCCGGTGGTTTTTCTGACAGAAATACGTCTGCGCCGGGCGCATCACCTTATCTGCCATACTCCGCTGACACTGCCGGACATAGCCCTGCGCTGCGGTTACAGTACCCAATCCTCCCTGACCAGTGCTTTCCGGCGTTTTTACGGTGAGACACCCGGCAATCTGCGCATAAAAAAAGGGTGAGCTGTCGCTCACCCTTTTTGCTTTGATATATTACTGCTGTCAGGCAGATTTGCTGTCTGCGCTTTGCAGCATTTTGCGCACCGGGACGATCAGCACACACAGAACGGCGGCACAGATAAGCAGGGCAACAGAAACGTGTGAGAAGAAGCCCGGCAGGTTCATCAGCTGATCCGGACGGACATTACCGCCCATGATACCGGCTGCGAGGTTACCCAGCGCACTGGCACAGAACCACAGACCCATCACCTGACCGCGCATTTTCATCGGCGCCAGCAGTGTCATGGTTGCCAGACCAATCGGGCTTAAGCACAGCTCACCCAGGGTCAGCAGCAGGATACTGAAGGTCAGCCACATTGGGGAGACACCGGCGCTGCTTTCAATCACGCGCTCGGACGCCATCATCATCACCGCAAAACCACCTGCTGCGAACAGGACACCGAACATAAATTTGGTGATACTGCTCAGGTTCATATTACGGCGCGCCAGGGCAGGCCATAACCAGCTGAACACCGGAGCCAGCAGAATGATAAACAGGGCGTTGATGGACTGGAACCAGACGGTCGGGATTTCAAAACCGAACAGGTTACGGTCAGTGTAATCCTTCGCAAACAGGTTGAAGGACGTTGGTTTCTGTTCAAACGCAGACCAGAACAGGGCAGCGGTGACTAACAGAATAAAACAGACAAACAAGCGGATGCGTTCACTGCTTTGCAGACCGGCAAACACAAACAGGTAGATGAAGTAGAGAATAACCATCCCGGAGATGAGGTAAACCATGTTGGTGGCAACCAGCATCGGGTTGAACGGGATAATATCGCCGGCGATCAGGGCAGTGACAACTGCGATAACCGCTGCCGCCAGACTTACCCACATGCCGACATTTTTGCGCGCGACCGTCGGGCGATCCCAGCTGGAGTCCAGACCGACTTCACCGTCATACTGACGCATCAGCGGTACCGCGTAAAAGCGGAACACCAGCAGGGCCACTAACATCCCCAGACCACCGATACCGAAGCCCCAGTGCCAGCCGAAGTTAGGAACTAACCAGCCGGTCGCCAGCGGCGCGATAAAGGAGCCCATGTTAATCCCCATGTAGAACAGGGAAAAACCGCCGTCACGGCGTGTATCGTCCTCTTTGTACAGTGTACCGACCATCACCGTCACACAGGTTTTAAATAACCCGGTACCGATAACGATAAACAGCAGACCGACAAAGAACAGCTTTGGTGACCAGATTGCCGACAGGGCAATCGAGAGGTGACCCAGTGCAATGAGAATGGAGCCGTACCAGACCGCGAGACGCTGTCCGAGCCAGTTATCCGCCAGCCAGCCGCCCGGCAGGGAAGTCAGGTAAATCGCACCGGCAAAAATACCGACGATAGCGGATGCCTGTTCACGCGGAATATCCATCCCGCCTTCATAGACGGTGGCTGCCATAAACAGGATCAGTAACGGACGGATACCGTAGAAGGAGAAACGCTCCCACATCTCGGTAAAGAACAGCGAGCTCAGCGGGTAAGGGTGCCCGAAGAAAGTACGTTTTTTGTTTGTTGTTGATTGCATCTGTAATTTCCCAAAGGTTTATTCCGGAGAATAAGCCTGAAAATGGTAAGGATAAACAGTTCCTGTTAACAAAATGATACTTTTGCGTATCAATAAACATCCTGTCTTATTAAAGTATTATTAACACACTTATCGTGAATCGTATTCACTTAAAGCACGTTTTCTATTTTATAAACCATTTTTTAGATGAAATGTCGACAAAAATCTCATTTCACAAGACTTATTTATACAAAATGTGAGGGTGTCTATTGACAGAAGATGTGGATTATGAAGCTTACATATATTTGCAAAATTATTTTAAATCAACCAGTTAAAGTTTACTGATAACGTAAAGATGAAATTTCAGTAACAAATGGCTGACAGTGAAAAGTAACCGGATGAAAACCGGCGATATCTACCCGATATCGGCGGATTTAATTTTCGGGGTACTCTGCGATTTTATGCACCACCACGAATAAAACAGATTAAACAGTACAACCGCAGCGGTGAAATAAAAGACAGAAGCGAAGCCGAAATGAGCAGCCACCCAGGCACCCATTAACGGTCCCGCAACATTACCGGTATCACGCAGCGCCTGGTTATAGCTGAAAATCCGCCCGGCAATTTCATGGGAGATATGATAAATAATCAGGGTCTGTACCGCAGGCAGCAGAGCGGCATTGACAGCGCCGAGCAGAAAACGCAGGGCACCGAGCTGCCAGTAATGGGTGACCCAGGCCATCGGCAGGATGACAAACACAGAGACCGCCAGCATGGTAACCAGCACTTTATCCGGCCCTATCCGGTCACTCAGCTTTCCGAGCCGCGGAGCGCTGATCAGGGCGGCAAGCCCGGGTACAGAGGCAATTAACCCGCTGATAAACGCCAGGTTTCCGGTATGACCGCCGAGTTCGCGGATATAGAGGGTGATAACCGGGCTGACTGAGCCCGCCGCAATCTGAATACACATGGTGGTGAAGAACAGACAGATCACCAGACGCGGATTTTTTATCGCCGCAAAGACCTGCTTTGTGTTGAGGGCATCTTTGCGTGATACCGGTGTGAAGTTTTCTCGGACAAAAAACAGCGTCACGAAAAAGCAGATAAACAGTACGGTGGCAGTAATATAGAAGACAGGACGCAATCCGGTCTGATCCGCCAGAAAACCACCGATAAGCGGGCCGATAAGTGCGCCGCTGACGGCGCCGGTGGAAAGTGTGCCCAGCGCCCAGCCGGTGCGTTTGACCGGTACCTGGGTGGCAATCAGGGCATTGGCATTCGGCACGAAACCGCCCAGCAGCCCGAGCAGGGCGCGCAGAAACAGCAATTGCCAGACATTCTGTGCAAAGCCCATCAGCAGCATGACAATCGCCATACCGAGCGCGGAGCGCAGCAGCATCAGCTTACGGCCTTTGCGGTCAGAGAGTTTGCCCCAGAAAGGCGCGGCAATGGCAGAAAACAGGAAGGTAATACTGAATGCCGCCCCCGTCCACAGATTGAGTTCCTCATGGTCTGTCACCCCGAGCTCTTCCACATAGAGCGGCAGAAAGGGCATGATCAGGCTGAAGGCGGCACCGGTCAGAAAACAGCCGAACCACACAACATAAAGATTTCGTTTCCAGTTACGGTTGGGGGCTTTGTTCTGCATCAGGGTAGTAATTTAATTCCTTTTTTAATGGACTTTATCCCGGTCATGATAGAGGGACGGTTCGCCTTCCGGCCGTGTTTTGAAGCGCCGGTGCAGCCACATATATTGTTCCGGGGCGCGTAAAATTTCTTTTTCCACAACATGGTTCATAAAGGTTGCGGCAGCCACATCATCATCTTCCGGAAAACCCTCCGCAGGGGGTTGGATCAGCAGTTCATAGCCTTTTCCGTCCGGCAGGCGTCGCGGTGTGAACGGGATCAGTGCTGCACGACCGGCTTTGACCAGAATAGACGTACCGGTGGTGGTGGCGGCTTTCTCCACGGCAAACAGCGGGGCGAACACACTTTTGCGCGGGCCGTAATCGTGATCCGGTGCATACCACAAAATCTGTCCGTCACGCAGGGCGCGGATCATCCCTTTGACATCCTTGCGGTCGAGCATGGATTTGTTGGATCGCAAACGACCGGTGGTCTGCATCCAGTCCATCACCGGGTTATCGTTCGGACGGTAAACCCCGATGCCGGGATTGAGCATACCGAAAATCCGTGCGCCCAGTTCCAGGGTCAGGAAATGGATACCTATCACGATAATACCTTGTCCGGATGCCTGTACTTTCTGAATATGTTCGCGGCCTTCGACCTTAAACCAGCGTTTTACCCGCCAGTCCGGCCAGAACCAGGCCATACCGGTTTCAAACAGCCCCATGCCGACGGATTCAAAATTCGCCACCACCATCGCTTTGCGCTTTTCTTCCGGCATATCCGGAAAACATAACTGCAGATTGCGGTCAGCAATCTCCGCGCGGCGTTTGAGAAAACGCATGGACAGACGACCCAGACGGGTACCCAGCCGGTAAATCACCGGATACGGCAGCAACACCAGTACATACAGCACACCCAGGCCAAACCAGGTCAGCCAGTAGCGGGGATGCAGAAACGAGCGTTGAAATTCAGGAGCTGTAATCATAGTCAGACATCGTTATTGTTTAAAGCATCAGCAGATGCGGGTTCATGTAAATGATATAACATTAAATTATACGTGGTATCAGTCGCAGGTGTTAGTGTTCTGCACTGCTGTTTTCAGCGTCCGTAATGCTGTTGAGCTGTGTGACCAGCTCCGCGAGGCTGCCCGCCGCCATTTTTTCCATCACTTTGGCGCGGTGCACTTCGACCGTTCTTACCGCGACATGGGCGATATCCGCGATTTCCCGGTTCATCAGCCCTTGTGCCACAAAACCGGCGATCTGGCGCTCTTTTGGTGTCAGGGTCTGAAAACGGTCACGGATTTGGGCACAGGCCACAGCTTTACCGGTCACAGCGGCGGCGCGGATCAGTGCTGCCTGTAGCGGCTGTGTGGCCACCGGTTTCTGCAGAAAATCCACTGCGCCGAGTTTCATCTGTTCAACCGCCATCGGCAGGTCGCCGTGGCCGGTCAGGAATATCACCGCCAGTGTGCTGTGCTGCTCCAGAAGGCGCTGATGCACACGGCAGCCGTCAAGGTGCGGCATGCGCATATCCAGTAATACAATACCGCAGGTATGCAGCTTTGCCTGTGCAATAAATGTCCGGCTGTCATTCCAGACACACACTTCATAACCGAGGCTCTCCAGCAAAAACTGACACGCCTGTGTTACAGCAACATCATCATCAACCAGGTGGATCACGGGCATGGGGGTTCCTTTGTCGGTTCACTGAAGATAAGAGTAACACATAAGCCGGGCTGTTCGTCCGGACCGGTGCAATTTTCCATGTGAATATCACCGCCCTGGCTGCGCATCAGGCGCTGACAGATCACCAGCCCGAGCCCGAGCCCTTCGGCCCGGGTGGAACGGAACGGGGCAAAAGGTTGCGCCAGCTGTGCTTCATCCATCCCGCCGCCGTTATCCTGCACCACCAGAATCTGCCCGCCCGGCGTATAATGGTGTGTCACCCGGATGCAGTCCGCCCCGGCCTGCAAACTGTTACTGAACAAATTGGAAAGCACCTGATCCGGCAGTGCCGGGGGTAAGTGTAATACGGCATCATGAGCAACGGTGTTATATAAAACCGCAGAAGGATATCGTTCTGTAACCCGCAGCAGTTTCCAGACCAGATCCGGCACCGCCGCGATATTTTGCGGTACAGGCGCGCCGTCCGGGGAGGCCGGGTTGTTTCCCGCCCATAAGCGCAGATTACGGATAATACTGGCACCGCGTTCGGCCTGGCTGTCAATCTGCGACATGACCGGCAGCAGCGGATGGGCGGGATCTTCCCGCTCCAGCCGGATTTGCGAGCCCTGGGCATAATGACGGATAGCGGACAGCGGCTGATTCAGCTCATGCGCAAAACCGGAGGCCATCTCCCCGAGCACACTGAGCTGCTGAGCTTTTTCCAGATCCTGCTGCTGGCGCTGTAACTGAGAATGGGCGGCTTCCAGCTGACGGGTACGGCGGCGCACCCGGAAAGCAATCCACACATGGTTGATACCGAGCAGCATAAAAACCAGGGCAACCGAACCTAACAGCCAGCTGTTTTTCCGGCTCCAGCTGATAATCTCCTGCCAGAACTGACGCTGCTGCGGGTGCTGATTGACGTCCCTCAGCAGATTTTCCACCTGGCGGGTGGAGGACGGTGCCCCCCAGCGCATCGCTTTTTCACCGTGGCTGTTCAGCAGCACCCGGGTGACTTCATCCGCCAGTTCGTCCGGCACATCACTGCCCGCCGCAAATGACCAGTTCGGGTATAATTCGCTGCTGGTCCAGCAGGGAATGGGACTGTCGTGCCGGATCAGCGGGCGGAAATCATCCTGGTGAATAAGCCCCTCTTTATCCATGGATTCGATCAGACATGCCGGAACAATCGCACCGGAAATCGCCTTGTCCCGCAGCAGATAAAGCAGGGCATCAGCCGGAAACCCCGAGAACTGAAGATGGTAATCACGCGGCGGATCGATACCTGCATCACGCAATGCTTTATAGCCTAATAAATAGCCGCCGAAGGCATCCGGCGCGACAGCCCCGACTTTTTTACCGGTCAGATCCGCCGGCGTCTGATAAGGGCTCTCTTTACGCACCAGCAGCACACTGCCGATCACATTACGGGTGGCGTTATCCGGCTCATAAGCCGAACGCAGGGAAACCAGCCAGCGCAGGGGAAAGTTGCTGTCCAGCTGGATAAACTGTGCCGGGTTGGTGAGGACAAACTGAATCTCGTTATTGTGCAGCGCTTCCCGCATCTGATCCAGCGTCAGCGGCAACAGGGTGAAGTGTTCGCCGGGCAGGGCGCGGTTGAGCTGCTCTGTCAGCGGCTCCCAGTAATGACGTGTCGGCGCATCCCCCCGTAGTGCCAGCACTCCGATAGTCCACTGTGCGGCAAATGAAAAAGAGGTGAGAAATAACAGTGCGGTCAGCAAACCTGTGCGTGCGGCTATCTGCATGTGTCCCCGGGTCAGTGCGTCCTGTGTCAGTTTTCTGGGAAAAATCTGTTGTTTTAGATCAACGTATTCCCCGTTATGTGGTTAACCACAATAGGGGAAGTCTCCGGCAATTTTTACAATCCCCATAATGACATATCCCTTTACTCAACAACATGTTTATTCCTTTTTGGTTGAGTTTGAATACGACGAGCAATGAAGTTCCAAATACACCGGAGAGCAGTATGGATCTTGGCAAACGAAAATTTCTGCAAAACCTGGGCGTCCTGACAGCAGGTACGGCCCTGGTTCCGATGGCGGAGGCAGGTCTGCATTTTTCGCCGACCCGCCGCGAAGGTGACCCGTCAAAGCGCTACGGTATGCTGATTGATTTACGCTGCTGTGTCGGCTGTCAGTCCTGTACCGTCAGCTGTTCTGTTGAAAATCAGAGCCCGCAGGGGCAGTTCCGCACCAGTGTCAGTCAGTATCAGATTCAGATCCGTAATGAAGAGGCAACAACCAACGTGCTGCTGCCGCGTCTGTGCAACCATTGTGATAACCCGCCGTGTGTGCCGGTATGCCCGGTACAGGCTACTTTCCAGCGCGAAGACGGCATTGTGGTGGTGGATAACACCCGCTGTGTCGGCTGTGCCTATTGTGTGCAGGCCTGTCCGTACGATGCCCGCTTTATTAACCACAGCACACAAACCGCAGATAAATGCACCTTCTGCGCCCACCGTCTGGAAGCGGGGCTGTTACCGGCCTGTGTGGAATCCTGTGTCGGCGGTGCACGTATTATCGGTGACCTGAAAGATCCGTCCAGCACCATCAGCAAAATGCTCAGAGAGCATGAAGCCGCGATTAAAGTGCTGAAACCGGAAAACGGCACACTGCCGCAGGTGTTCTATCTGGGACTGGATGAGGCTTTTGTCCATCCGCTGGAAAATCGCGGACAGCCCGCATTATGGCAGGAGATCCACTGATGACTGAACAAGCAATGTTAATTCAGGAAGTGCTGGCCCGGCCGCAGGAAATCACCTGGCTGCCGTGGGCAGTGCAATACTTCTTTATGATCGGGATCGCCGCCTGTGCCGCCCTGTATGCCTGCTGGCAGCGCTGGCGCGGAGACAAACGGGATGCCCGCCTCGAGATGCTGGCGGTCTTTATCAGTATCACGCTCGGGATCGCCGCGCCGATGGCGCTGACAGCGGATCTGCATCAGACCGCCCGTGTCTGGCATTTCTATGCTTATCCGACACCGTGGTCGTGGATGCCGTGGGGCGCTCTGTTTCTGCCTGCGTTTACCGGTTGTATCGGTCTTTATTTCCTGGCACTGGTGGCGGATAAAATCTGGCATAAGCAATTTAAACTGACCCGCTGGGTGGCACTCGGCAGTGCCGCATTTGCCATCGGTCTGCTGATATATACCGGCCGTGAGGTGTCTGTGGTGCGCGCGCATCCGATCTGGTTCAGTTACTGGATCCCGGTGCTGCTTTTTTTCAGTGCATTACAGGCACTGCCTGCCCTGATGATGCTGGGTGCCCGCCGTGAGCCGCAGTATCAGGCACAACTGGCGCGTCTGCAGGTGGTTTCCTTACTGTTGCTGGCGGTGTGTATGGGTTTCTGGATCGCCGGTGACACTATTTCAGGTGCTGCTATCCGTACTCAGCTGCGCTTCGGCACAACCGGGTGGACACTGGCGATGGGGGAAATCGTTCTGTGGAATGTCCTGATGGTGCTGGCAGTCCGTCTGCTGACCCGCCGCGGCTCAGTCGCCTGTATCACCGTTCATACGCTGCTGACGCTGTTCCTGACCTGGTCGCTGCGCTGGCTGCTGCTGATGCAGGTACAGACACTGCCGAAATACAATGTCATGCACAATCCGTACAGCCTGCCGATGGGCACGGACGGTATTCAGGCCATTATCGGTACGATTGGTCTGTGGATAGCTCTGGTGATTATATTCCGTGAAGGTATCCGCTGGGTTAATAACAAAGTACAGAATCAACAGAAAGTCGCGCAGGACGGGGGTGTACAACATGGCTAAGTCAACAAGACGTCAGTGGTTAAAAGCAGGTTTGGCGATCGGCGGACTGGCAGCGTTCGGTTACAGTTACCGCGATGTGGCGAAACGCGCTGTCGACGGGCTGATGAACGGTACATCCGGTAAAGTGACGCTGCACCGCATTAACGGTAACTCGCTGATCCCTGAAGGGAATGCCCTGAAAGGCTGGCAGGCGGAAAACGCACAGGCGGTCTCAATGACCCAGTGCTTCGGCTGCTGGACGCAGTGCGGGATCCGTGCCCGCGTTGACCGCGAAACCAATCAGGTGATCCGCATTGCCGGTAACCCGTATCATCCGCTCTCTCACGACCACCATATCGCTTATAACACGCCGCTGGCGGAAGCCCTGAAAAATATGGGCGGCGAAAGCGGCCTGGAAGGGCGTTCCACCGCCTGTGCCCGTGGCGCAACACTGATGGAAGGGCTGCACAGCCCGCTGCGTATCCTGGAGCCGATGAAACGCGCCGGTAAACGCGGTGAAGGCAAATGGCAGCGTATCAGCTTTGAACAACTGATAAAAGAAGTGACGGAAGGCGGTGATCTGTTCGGTGAAGGTCATGTGGACGGGCTGCGTGCTATCCGCGACCTCGATACGCTGATTGACCCGGCACAACCGGCACTCGGCCCGGTGGCAAACCAGTTACTGGTGACCAACGCCGGGGATGACGGGCGCGATACCTTTATCCGCCGTTTTGCCCAGAATGCCTTCGGCAGTAAAAACTTTGGTGCGCACGGCTCCTACTGCGGACTGGCTTACCGCGCCGGTTCCGGCGCACTGATGAACGACCTCGACAAAAACGCCCACGTCAAACCGGACTGGGATTATGTGAAATTTGCGCTGTTCCTCGGCACCTCTCCGGCGCAGTCCGGTAACCCGTTCAAACGGCAGGGGCGTCAGCTGGCGAATGCGCGGATCCGCGATAGCTTTAACTATGCGGTGGTTTCACCGGCACTGCCGCTGACCACCACGCTTGCCAATGACCACGGGCACTGGATCCCGGTCACACCAGGCACGGATTCCGCGCTGGTGATGGGTATGATCCGCTGGATGATTGAGAATAACCGCTATAACGCGGAGTATCTCGCCGTTCCGGGGGAAGCCTCCATGAAGCGTGTCGGTGAGAGCAGCTGGACAAACGCGACTCACCTTGTCATTACCGATGATGCGCATCCGCTGGCCGGTCAGCATCTGACTGCTGAAGCCCTGAACGGGCAAACATCTGAAGAACCGGTGTATATGGTGCTGACAGAGCAGGGTGAGCTGGTTCCGGCGGACAACTGCGACCGCGCAGTACTGGAAGTCAGCCAGCCGGTCACGCTGGCAGACGGTACCACGGTGGATCTCAAGAGCAGCTTCCTGCTGCTGAAAGAATCCGCACAGCGTTTTACCCCGGCAGAATACAGCGCCCGCTGCGGCGTGCCGGAAGAAACAATTGCCGCACTGGCGAAAACACTGACCTCGTACGGCCGTCAGGCGGCAGTCATTTCACACGGCGGGATGATGTCCGGTAACGGATTCTATAACGCCTGGGCGGTGATCATGCTCAATGCACTGATCGGTAACATGAACCTGAAAGGCGGTGTCTCTGTCGGCGGCGGTAAATTTAACGGTGCCAATGACGGACCGTGCTACAAAATGGACAGCTTTCCGGGCAAAGTGAAGCCGAAAGGCATGAACCTGGCGCGCAGTAAGTCGGTCTATGAAAAATCTGATGAATACAAAAACAAGGTTTCTGCCGGTCAGAACCCGTATCCGGCCAAAGCACCGTGGTATCCGCTGGCAGCCGGTCAGCTGACCGAGCAGCTCGGCTCCGCGCTTGAGGGGTATCCGCACAAGCTGAAAGCCTGGATCACCAATATGACCAACCCGCTGTACGGTATTGCGGGAATGCGTCAGGTGATGGAAGAGAAGCTGAAAGACCCGGCGCATCTGCCGCTGATTATCGGTATCGATGCCTTTATGAATGAAACTACCGCGCTGGCGGATTACATTGTGCCGGATACCCACAACTTTGAAAGCTGGGGGTTCAGTGCACCGTGGTCCGGGGTACAGACCAAAGCCACCACCGCCCGCTGGCCGGTTGTTACGCCGCGTGTGGCAAAAACGGCGGATGGTCAGCCGGTCGCCATGGAATCCTTCTGTATTGCGGTGGCGAAAGCCCTGAACCTGCCGGGATTCGGCGACAATGCTATCGCGGACAATGACGGCAACACCTGGCCGCTGAACACGGCAGAGGATTACTATCTGCGTGTGGCGGCCAATACTGCCTTTATGGGTGAGAAACCGGGGCCGGAAGCCAAAGAGGCGGATATCCGTCTGTCCGGGGTGGATCGCATCATGCCTGCCATGCAGCAGGTGCTGAAAGCAGAGGAAATCAGCCGTGTGGCTTATCTCTTCAGCCGCGGCGGCCGTTTTGCGCCTTATGAAAAGGGCTGGGACGGGGAGAAAACCGGGCCGCAGTGGAAACAGCCGCTGCAGATCTGGAACGCGGAAGTGGCACAGAACCGCCATGCCATCACCGGCGAGCGTTTCAGCGGGTGTCCGGCCTATTATCCGCCGCGCCTGTCTGACGGCAGCGATATTGACCGTGTCTATCCGGCGGAAAGCTGGCCGCTGAAACTGATGTCCTTTAAATCCCATGTGATGAGCAGTTCAACCACCATGATTGAGCGCCTGCACCATGTGAAACCGTCAAACCTGGTGGCAATCAACCCGGCGGACGGCGAGAGGTTTGGCGTGCAGCACGGGGATCGGGTACGTATCACCACGCCGGGCGGCAGTGTCGAAGCGCAAATCAGCCTGCTGACCGGTGTGATGCCGGGGGTGGTGGCGATTGAACACGGTTACGGACATCACGAAATGGGCGCGCGTCAGCACTATCTTGACGGCGAAGCGCTGGCAATGGATAAACGCATCGCGTCCGGCATTAATATCAACGACCTCGGCTTCGCTGACCCGACCCGTCAGGTGGCGAACACCTGGCTGGACTGGGTAACCGGCGCCTCTGTCCGGCAGGGACTGCCGGCGAAAGTGGAACGGATTTCCGCAGCCTGATAACACGGTCTGCCTCAACCCGTCATCACCTCTGGCCACCCCGTAAAGTAAACCCCGAAAGTCGGATATCCGATGATTAGGGGTTTTTCGTTTCAGAGTTCATCATCAGCTCAATCTGAAAAAGACTCAGGCTTCTTTTGCAGCAAGCCCTTCAGTCAATCATACAGAGCCGATACAACAAACCCTTTTTGTAATGCAATTGTTTTTCCTCCGACTGAAATACTGTTAGGTATTGATGCATACGTAAAACCTTTTCCGGCCGGTAGCCTGAGCTTATTACCTTTTTGCAGAACAACGGCTTCACCATTCGTACTTACCGGATTCCTCAGAATTATATGTCCTTCCCCTGAGCAAATAAATACCGGGATAGTATCAGACAAGCCATTGGGGTTAACAATAACCTCATGACCACGCCCGGTTAATATGTAACTTCCGAAGTTTTTTAACACGGTATCACCGACTGAAGCATGACCATCACCAAAAACATTAAGAACTATTTTTCTCTTCAATCCGTCTATAATTGCCGTATTACTACCAGAACCACCATCAATGACGTCTTCCGAACCTGATACGAATACAATATCATTTCCATCACCAGCATTAATTCCGGCTCCGGTACTTCTGGAATAAATAGTATCATCTCCATTCAGAAAATCACCATATCCCTGAATACTGTCCTTACCCTGATTGTTATGAGCGATATAAGATGTGTCTTTTATAGCACCATCTGATGTGTAAATAATATGAGATACCCGTTTTCCCTTAGTTTCTTCATGTGTTTTAAAACCGATAAAACCCATGTTTTCATTTTCCGGGGATGTATTATAGGTAACATTATCAAAACTGCCGGCTTTCTCAGGTGTTATATACTGATGTCCGCTCAGTGATTCATAAAACAAATATTCACCAGCCTCATTTTTTTGTTTTTCACCAGGAACATTATCATCGCTTAGTATAAATTCATTATAACTGCCTTCACTTTCACCTTTCTGATTCGTTTTTGATATCCATGCATAATTATACAGTTGATTTCTGGTCACATTGAGTATTGTATCTTTAAAGAATACTTCTCTTTGTCTGCCTCTTTTTTTTGTATCTGATATAGCATCCAGAATTAACCCTCCTCCCATTAAAAACAAGGCGAACCCAAACCCGGTAAACCCTGACAGAACAACACCAGAGATAGCACCTAATATACCCAGTGAGGCTGACGCAATTTTTGCCAGATCTGTCTCCTCCACACCTTCGATGAAGTTCAATGCACTGAATATCACACCAACGGAGGCACCTGCTGTTTTCAGTATTCCTTTTACTTCAGCGGCATAAGACCCGGAAACAAGTTTAAAAGGATCCATATGTTCAATCAGTCCGGTACTGAAAGAAAAGATATCAGCTGATGCAATTTTCACATAATCAAGGATAGCATTTTCTTTTGTTTCTCTGTCTACCTTCGGATCAGATAAGATTATGGTTAAATAGATAAAGCTTACAGCATTAAGAGCCGTTGTCAGCGAGGCATCAGTACTTACTGACCGTTTAATTCTGCCTTTGTATATTGATTCAAATAGTGTTTTACGTTCAGCTATTATCTCCAGGTGTTCTTTACTGCCATAAAACTTTATACCTTCTTCAGTAAATGGATTTATACTCCGATCTATTTTTATCTCGTTTTTTTCCGCAACTGATATGAAACCTGACCAGTCAGTTAATAAAGCAGGAGGTTTAACGTGTTCTGTTGTCAGGTCTTTAATATGAACCTCTCTGTAATACTTACTTGTTTTTTCGCAGTTAATACCTGCAAAAAACTCACTTAAAGTGCTGTCAGTCATATCCGTATAAATATGTTCATTGTTAATGTTTATATCAATAAAAGACATTAAACCCAGATTCACTGTTACATCAACTTTACTGGTTTGAGTAAGGTCCATAAAAAAATCTGTTCTTATCGATTCGTTACCATTATCCCATACAATGAGATCCTTTCCGCGCTTTGATAATTTAAAAACATCTTCGGTATTATATTTTCTTAAGCTAAAGATAGTGCATTTCGAGTGTCCTGTATCAGATCTCAAATCAAAGGTAATATGACTTATGCCTTTTTTTATTTTTTTAACAACGCCAATCTGATGAACATCCGGAACCGTGTGTTGTGAGGGAAGGGAGAATGTCAGATAGTCTTTTGTTTTATACATCTCTGAACCCAGCCTGATCAGATCTAAATTCATTGCCTTTCGGGGTTGTATTTTTTTTGATTGACCGGACTCATCACTAATGAGTCTGTATGTTCTGAATACTTTTTTAGGTGTTCCGGACAGACACAGTTTTTGGATATCCATGTCCGTTGCTTTCAGTAAATCTGATTTTATTTCGTTGTTTTTTATTGATTCCGGTGAACTGAAACTGTCCCACAGCGCTTTTCCTCCTGCGGTTAATCCTAATACCCCCATGGCAGTACCGGCTGCAATGACTGTTTTACTTTTCAGGGCCTGCACATAAGACGTTGCCACGGGTGCCACAGCTGCTCCTGCCGCCGCCAGAGGCAGTAAAGTATCCCCGCCACTCTGGCTTGTGGCTGATGAGGATATCTGTGTTTCCCGTATGCCGGTGTGTACAGATATGCGATGAGCCCCTTTTGTCAGCGGTGCGGGATAAGCGGTGGCTTCACATTTCATATTGAAATACGTGTTGGTAATAATCTTTTCGTTTATTTGCCGGCGGCTCTCAGTCTTAAGGTTAGTACAATACAGCAGCGCTGAAAGACCACTTTCCTGCCGGAGTTTGTCCGCAGCCAGATAATGCATCTGTTCAGGCACAGAGAGATGAGTATTTACCCCGGGCGCAGGGGCCGGCCTGTTCTGTACTGTCGCACAGGTATAAGCCTCAGGATTGGCAGTTGAATTTGATGAGAATGCGGTGAGCCGTTGTACTGAGGAGCAGGGAGCCGGTGCATCGCATACACCTCCGCTCATTTCCGCCAGAGTGTCGACCTCAAAAGCGGGAGGTTGTTGTAATTTACCTGTTTTTTCAGCGGGTTCCGCACCGGATGAGAGATTACCCGCCATATTTCCCAGCGCAGTCCAGTAGTGGCCGGCACGGATAAAAATATTAGCCATAAAGGCCGGCACTTTCAGCACATTGCGTTGCGGGGGGCCTTCGTCTTTCATCCGGTGCCTTGCGACAATGGTTATCACCGCCAGTGCCGTAAACAGGCGGACAGACGTGTGATTGTCGTCGTTACCCAAAAACTGTTGCAGAAACGTTCCATCCGTCCAGCCGGTAACGGTATTTCTGATAATCGCTGCCAGCCGGGAAACAATATTCATATTCTCGGGAAGGTACTCTGATACCAGTCCGAGGGCATGCAGTGCTGCGGTATCAATATTCCGTCGTTCAGTAACCGCAGTATACAGACTGTTTGCTGCGGTAATGAGCGGGGCCGGGGTACCCGGAAGTAGTTCAGAAAGGCAGACAGAAAGTATTTTGTTCTCCCCGTATTCGCCCAGGGTACGGACAAGCTGCTGCACACACCGGCGGCAGTCTTCCGTAAACGGAACCCGTGAATCCGCCGCTTCTCCGGCAGAAAACGACGGATCAGTATGATGGTCTTTATAAGGGGTAAAGGCTTCAGCCCCTTCAAACCAGGTCTCTTCCATTTCAACGTAGTCGATGGCATCAGACCAGATATCCGGGTCTTCCGGTTCTGGATTATCCCGGCATACCGGGGTTATGTTAGCTGATGAGGCGGTGGTTAGTGTGTTTACAGGTGGCATATACTTCCGTTTCTGATTTGTAACCGGCTGTTAAGACTCCCTTATTTATCATTCTCAAAAAAAAATGTCTGTCAGTAAAAAACATGATACGTATTCAGTTTTTGCAGCAAGCCCGCAGAAAACACAAAGGACACCAAATGGTGTCCCTCTTGTGCGGTCTTTGCGTGTCAGTGTCTGATATTGTCTGACTGATTATAATATTCACCGGATTCAATTTTATCGATACCGGCCTGAAGTATGTCAATCAACTGGCGGGCGACATCGGTCGTCAGCCACATGGTTTTATCCACTTCTGCATGTTCGGGAGACTGGGACTGATCCTGCAGATAATGCAGGCGCAGCATCATGGCGTCGTAACTGTCGACGGTACTGATATCCCATCCGATAACCGGATGAGTCTGGATAACGGTTTTTTTATCGTTCATAGAACCTCCTAATCATACGGCAAGATGGCTAAGTATCTCTGACTAAGAGCTGACGTCCCGTTAACAACGGGTGATATCAGTATAAGGTCTTTTTGAAAAGTAAAAAGGGGGGGATCAGACTTTTATTATGCAAAAAACGGCAAAATAGTCTTCTCTGAACATCATAGTCGTGCAATAAGCCGTTTTTCGCCTTATTGCACTAAATGACTACGTATTTATAACTAATTTATTTTGCTTAACGACAGGTTTTAATATCCCAGCGGGCATCGGTGCCGGCCAGGAAAGGCACTAAAATATCTTCTGCACCGTTAATGGTTTCCGGGGTGATAACTTCCTGACGGGTTAATTCGATAAAGCCGTCATTGACCGGCAGACCATAAAACGCCGGGCCGTTCAGTGAACAGAATGCCTCAAAGTGCGCCAGCGCGTTAAGCTCCTCAAATACCGTGGCATACGCGGCCAGTGCGGTCGGGGCATTGAACACCCCGGCACAGCCGCAGGCGGACTCTTTGCGGTGACGGGCATGCGGGGCACTGTCCGTGCCGAGAAAGAACCGCTTGCAGCCGCCGGCTACCGCCTGACGCAACGCTTCCTGATGCACATTTCGTTTCAGGATCGGCAGGCAGAACAGATGCGGACGCACACCGCCGACCAGCATGTGGTTGCGGTTAAACATCAGATGCTGCGGTGTCAGTGTGGCGGCGACATTATCATCCCCGTCCAGTACATACTGCGCGGCTTCTTTGGTGGTGATATGCTCGAACACCACTTTCAGTGCCGGGAAATCACGGCGCAGCGGGATCATCACATCATCAATAAAGCGGGCTTCGCGGTCAAAAATATCAATATCGGCATGTGTGACTTCACCGTGTACCAGCAGCGGCATACCGTTGCGGGACATCATCTCCAGCACCGGATAAATATTGCGGATATCTGACACGCCGTGTGCGGAGTTGGTGGTCGCATTCGCCGGATACAGTTTACAGGCAGTAAACACACCTTCGCGGAAACCGCGTTCAATCTCTGCCGGGTCTGCGTTATCGGTCAGATAGCAGGTCATCAGCGGGGTGAAATCATGCCCCTGCGGAACGGCGTCCAGGATGCGTTCGCGGTACGCAATGGCGGCATCGGTGGTGGTGACCGGCGGAACCAGGTTCGGCATCACAATGGCGCGCCCGAAAAACTCACTGGTGAAAGGCACAACAGTACCGAGCATCGCACCATCACGGAAATGGATATGCCAGTCGTCAGGGCGGCGGATTTTCAGGGAAGTAACAGGATGAGTCATTGAACCGGCTCCGAAATAAGTAAAGGATAACCTGATGGCGGGTGCCATAAGCCGGAAAAGAATGATAGAACGATTCGCCGGTAAATACCATGTTAATTTGCGTTTCTGCGTTATCGGCGGAAAAAGTGAAAAAAACACAGGCAGAAATGGCACAGGCCCCGGGAATCAGACAGCCGACAGTCGCCGGAATGGAAAAACCGGGGCATGATGTCAAATTATCCACGCTGAGACGTTATGTCGATACTATTGGCGGAAAACTGAATATTGATGTTGAACTGCCGGACGGTACGCACTATACGTTCCGGGTCTGATACGGGATACGGCGGATAAAACAGAGAAATAAACAGGAGAGATAAACGCTGGCTCCTCCAGCTGGACTCGAACCAGCGACATACGGATTAACAGTCCGCCGTTCTACCGACTGAACTATGGAGGAACATCTTCAACGCGGGGTGCATAGTAGTGTGGCAGGGCGGGTTTGTCAAAATGAAAAATGACTTTTTGAATCGTTCGCTTTGTTTGTGATCACTTTGCGGAAAATAACAGCGAAAAAGGTTAATTTTGCCTGTAAATCAGTCAGTCAGAAAAATAAAAACGGGTAAACAGAAATTGCCGGATGACAGAAACGAAAAAGCCCGCTCAGTGAGCGGGCTCTTAAATATGGCTCCTCCAGCTGGACTTGAACCAGCGACATACGGATTAACAGTCCGCCGTTCTACCGACTGAACTATGGAGGAAGCGTGTTCTCTGTGAGAACGGGATGCATAGTAATGTGGTCAGAACGGATTGTCAAAGCGAAAATCAGCGATTGCGATCTGTTTGCCGCACTTATGAGCACATCGGCGGAATAATCATCAAAATCACAGGGTTAACAGATATAAATCCGGTTTTTAAATTCGCCGGACGATAAAAAGGGCAGTACGGGGAAATGAAACAGCGGAAATGAAAAAAAGCCTGCTCAGTGAGCAGGCTTTTAAATTTGGCTCCTCCAGCTGGACTTGAACCAGCGACATACGGATTAACAGTCCGCCGTTCTACCGACTGAACTATGGAGGAATTGCGTTCTCGTG
This sequence comes from Morganella morganii H1r, assembly GCF_000633515.1. Taxonomy (GTDB): domain Bacteria; phylum Pseudomonadota; class Gammaproteobacteria; order Enterobacterales; family Enterobacteriaceae; genus Morganella; species Morganella morganii_B. Next base: position 170,658 of record NZ_AYMP01000006.1, read on the forward strand.
AGAACGGGGTGAATCATAGCTATCCTGCGGCAGCTTGTAAAGGGCAAAATGCAAAAAAATGACTGAGTGGCTAAGGCTTGAACAATTGCGGCTGAAACAGTACGGATTCTGCTGTTCTGTAAGCCGTGTCCGGTGCTGTCTGAATATTTTAATGGCTTTCGTGCAGGAAGGGGCGGTTCCGGTTTCCGGCGGGCAGAAACGAAAAAGCCCGCTAATTGAGCGGGCTCTTGAATCTGGCTCCTCCAGCTGGACTTGAACCAGCGACATACGGATTAACAGTCCGCCGTTCTACCGACTGAACTATGGAGGAAGCGAGTTCCCGTGGGAACGAGGCGCATATTAACGGGGTGCCCCGGTTGTGTCAACGGGAAAAAGATAATTTTATTCTGTTTGCTCAGCAAGTAACCCGGGTGAATAAAAAACAGGCATAAACAGTGGCTTAAGCCGCGCCTTTCATCCAGTGAGAGCGTGGTTTCTCCGGATGCGCTTCCGGGTACGCCATCAGATGCAGATCATAAAATGACACGGTACCTTTTGTTTCTGTCATATGGCGGATCGCCTGTTTCAGTGATTCACTGACCTGCGGGTGGTCAAGTAACACCGCCAGGGTTTCCGGAGGTACTGCTTCGCTGACAAACCATTCGCCGTTGTAGCACACCCGCAAATCCAGGACACCGATATCCGAAAAGCGGTAAACCGGTTTGACCTCAAACAGCAGAACCGCAGCCATTACCAGAAACAGGGCACTGAAACCGAGCAGCCAGTAAAAACCGAAGTAGGGTGCGTAATAAATAAGAACACCCAGCACAAGATAAGACACCACCATCGCCAGACATAAATAAGGATAGGTGCGGATAAAATGACTGCTGAAGCGGGGTTTTCCGTCCCGTTTCTCACGCTGATTAATATTATCAAGGGCGCCGGTAATAAGTGTTCTGACGACATCCATATAAATGACCTCCGCAGGTCTGCTGACTGTTCTGATACATTATATTAACATGTCAGGCATACAACCGCGCAGAACAGTTACAGGGTTTGTGAGGGAGAACTGTTATGGTGCGGGGATTATTAAGAATAGTCTTATTTGGCTTAAGACAGGTGTATTTATCCGTTCAATACGCTGAAATTGCAGGCAATCAGACAAACAAAAATGCATAAATATGAGCGCTTTCACTTTTTTTAAAATTCACGGTAATAAATCAGTTGCTATTCATCCTCACTCATGAGTTAATGTTTGCGGCCCTAAAAAGAGCAGCTTTATGTATGACAACTGAGTTTGAGCGTTTAAGTTGAGTGTTATCCAGGATAGCCTTTGACCGTTTCATATGCTGTGTGCCTCCATTTAGTTTTTGCTTCCGGCCAGTACCTGCCAAAATGGCAATGCATTTATTTATATATAGGAAAGTCACATGTCTGACAAAATGAAAGGTCAAGTTAAGTGGTTCAACGAATCTAAAGGCTTTGGTTTCATCACTCCAGCTGATGGCAGCAAAGATGTTTTCGTTCACTTCTCTGCCATTCAGGGCGCAGGTTTCAAAACCCTGGGCGAAGGCCAGCAAGTAGAATTCACCATCGAGAATGGTGCTAAAGGCCCGGCTGCAGCTAACGTAACTCCGCTGTAAGATATAGCCAAACCGAATTCCAAGCCTGCCGCGTAAGTGGCGGGCTTTTTTTATATCTGATGTTTATGTTTATCACCTTATCGTGATCACCGGGAGCGGGTTTATGCAGATTAACGACACGGTTTATGTTAAAACGGATGCAGAAGAGCCCCGCGAAGGCCGGATATTGCTGATTGAACCGTTCAGTGAAGGGGTGATGTACCTGGTGGCATTGCCGGAATATCCGGAGGGGATTTGGTTTTTTAATGAAAAAGAGGGCGGGGACGGGGTATTTATCACGCCGAAAAATGATTTCTGACTTTACATATTTTCGCGGACATCCTATACTCCGCGCATCTTTTCTGAACAGAGGACCCGGATTTGGACAGTCACAGTTATAACTCAATTAACTGATCCGGCACACCTTTCTCTTCTGAAACTGTCTGCCGGAATGATGATGGCGGGCAGCACCTTTCTGCGGTACTGCACTTTTTGATTGATACAGATGATCCACCGGTTCCCGGTCGTATCACTGCAACAGGTATGCAGTATGTTTATTGTTTCTCACGCACTCTTTCCTCCCGGTTACTGAGCAGAATTTTCAGTTATTTTTACGTTTTCTGCTGTTAACACCTGACGCCATGGCGTCTTTCGGGTGGAGGTTACTATGTTTGCAATTCCTTATTTACTCAATTTACTGGCGGCGCTGGCTCTTGGCGCACTGATCGGCGCGGAGCGTCAGTGGCGTCAGCGGATGGCCGGTCTGCGCACCAATGCACTGGTAGCAGTAGGTGCCGCTGTATTTATCTTAAGTTCGGTGACCACATCACCGGACAGCCCGGGGCGTATTGCCGCACAGGTGGTTTCCGGGATCGGTTTTCTCGGGGCCGGGGTGATTATGCGTGAAGGCATGAATATCCGCGGACTGAATACTGCGGCAACGTTATGGTGCTCAGCCGGTATTGGTGTGTTGTGCGGGCTGGGCGAATTCGGTCCGGCAGTGACGGCGGCACTGGTTATCTTATGTGCCAATATTTTGCTGCGCGAAGCCGCACAGCGCATCAATGCCCGGCCGGTTATTCACGCCACGGATCTGGTGCAGGACTATAAAATCCGTGCCGTCTGCAATGAAAAAGATGAGATTCTGGTCAGAACGGTGATCCTCCAGGCACTGAATGGTTCACATGTCAGGTTGCATTCACTCAGCAGTGCGGATACGTCCGGCGGAAAGCTGGAAGTGTGTGCGGAAGTCCGTGCCACACCGGCGGAGCAGAAGGAGATAGAAGGTATTGTCTGCCGGGTCAGTCTGGAAAGAAGTGTCAGTGCGGTCAACTGGATGATTGCGTCTGAACTGCCGGTCTGAGGATTTTTTGTACACTGCTCAGTGAACAGAGGAATTATTTTAATAAAATCTTAAGCTTTGTGCCGGTGGATAATCCACCGGCTTTATTCTGTGTATCAACAGAATATTTATATTTAGTAATATTTTTTGATGGGGAAGACGCGGTGTTTTTTACTCATTTTAAGAATAAAGCACCAAATTCTCAGTTTTCCGCGTGATGGAAAATACCTTTTCCGTGTCACACTACAAAGAATTTTTTGTGACCGTAAAGCGGGATCCCGGGACGGAGAGCGTGATTTCTGTTATCAGTATCGGCCCGGATTTAAGAAAGTTTTCAGAAAAACAGCAATTAAATGTGATGACAGTCACAACCCGGTAACATTCCTGCCATCAGCAGGTGTCAGTATAAAAAGCGCGAAATCGCAAATTTTGATCTGCGTACCGGTCTTCAGACCCGGGGAATAAAATGCACCGTTCTGCCGGGCTGGATAGCGTGAAATGATTACTCAAAATTCGTACTCAGCCGCAGTACACTTCTAATTTGTAAAAAAAAAAGTATATAGTAACTATAAGTTACTATACTTATGGGTATTACTTCAGAGATGACCGCACAAAGCAATGCTACATTTAATTAACGACTGTGCTAATAGGAAAATACCGGGATTGTGATGGCATGATGTCATTTCGGTGACAGCAGGGTGTTAATGTGTTTTTCAGAACAGCAACCAGCGTATCAGAGAGGCCGCTGAGTTTATAAAAGTATCCGCCGGACGTATATACATAACCTTATCCGCTCCGTAAAGACAAATAAGTGAGCATATAAAAAGAAAGAGACATTATTTTTAATAAGAAATAAAGAGGAACGAGAATAGAAAATCGGAAAAATAAATTAAATTCATTTAATCTTCAGTTGTCTTCCTGCCGAATAAATAACCCGCGCCAACATTAGATAATTTTATGTTTTGATGTCCGGAATGTCTGTTTTTTGTTAAAAATAACTAAACATTGATCCGCCGGGGTATCATGTCATGCCCGCAGTTACACTTTGTTATATTCTTATCATAAACCGTACAAAAAAGGACTAAATCGCACGTTATATCACCATCCCCGTGGAAAAAAAGTGTTTTATACCGCTATTTTTACCATGTGTTCTCATTCTGAATGGTGTAAGACGGAGTTTCCTAATAAAGTACATTGATCTGAATCAATATATATCCGTACATTATGTGATTGGTGCAATGGACTTGAGACACACACATTTTGAGTCATATTTACCTGAAGATTATTGGCATTTAGCTTATGGGAGTTATAAATGCGGTGAGTATTTGGGATATGGTGAGACAAAATATAATTAATAGTAAAATTGTACTAATGCATACTGGGATGTTTATCTTTATCAGCCAAAAACAAACATCAGTGGCTTGAATAGTTAAATTTGTGGTGCATAATAAATAACGTCTATAAATGATATAAGATGATTCAGACATTAAATAAGCTGATGCTGATTTTAATCGTTACTTTTATTGTTTACAGGTATTCCTGATATGCATTTAATTTAAGTTTACTTTTGTGTGTTTCGCACGCATGCCGGATATTTATATGGATTGGCAGTAAACAATGGAATGAGCTTCTCCGGTATTTATAACATTACGTAAAACAGGATCTCCGGTATCACACAGCGCCGGAGATAGTTTCTGCTGTACTTTGATGCTGCTGATATTCGGAAAGGAAAAAAAATGAGCCAGACGACTGATTTTCTGAAGCATATTTATGATATTAACCTCTCATACCTGCTGTTAGCCCAAAAACTTATCGCTCAGGAAAAAGCTTCTGCCATGTTCCGCTTAGGCATTAACGATGCAATGGCAACTACGTTAGCAAACCTTACGCTCTCTCAATTGGTCAAATTAGCGGAAACCAACCAGCTAATCTGTCAGTTCAGATTTGAAAGCAGCGACACTATTGAAAAACTCACACGTGATTCCCGCGTGGATGAACTACAACAGGTTCATACCGGAATTTTACTGTCAACCCGCCTGCTGCAAACGCACGGCGCGGCTGGCACTGACTCACACGCAAGAAAAAGATAAGTATCATGGCCGAAAAAAGTATCATCAAAGAGGCTCAGGATATCCGTCTCGCGATGGAATTAATCTCTCTGGGTGCTCGTCTTCAGATGTTGGAAAGTGAAACACAAATCAGCCGCGGACGCCTGATCCGTCTGTACAAAGAGCTGCGCGGATGCCCGCCCCCGAAAGGCATGCTGCCGTTTTCCACCGACTGGTTTATGACATGGGAGCAAAATATTCATGCCTCCATGTTTTATAACGCTTACGAGTTTCTGATGAACAGCGGACAGTGCTCCGGTGTTGATGTGATAGTAAAGGCGTACCGGCTCTACCTGGAGCAGTGTCCGCCGGTTCCCGGTGAAGAGCCGCTACTGGCGCTGACCCGTGCCTGGACGCTGGTGCGTTTTGTGGAGAGCGGTATGCTGCAGCGTTCTGTCTGCAGTTGCTGCAGCGGGTCATTTATCACCTACGCTCATATCCCCGAAAACAGCTTTACCTGCAGTTTGTGCCAGCCGCCGTCACGGGCAATAAAAAAACGTAAACTTTCCGCGCTTCCCGCCGATATTACGCTATATCGAGAGGATGGCATTGCCAAAGCGGTAATGTGACCGGATTGAGTTGGTAAACAGGCAAACCCGTTTTGCCTGTCTTTCCTGAAAATTCCCTTTGACAGCCATCCGATACCTAACTGAGTTAAAGGGAATAGTGTGTTAATACTCATCGGATACATCATTGTTACGGGCACGGTCATCGGCGGCTATCTGATGGTTGGCGGCCATATGGGCGCACTTTATCAACCCGCTGAATTTGTTATTATTTTAGGTGCCGGTTTTGGTGCATTTGTCGTCGGTAACAGCGGGAAATCCATTGTTGCCCTGGGTAAAGTGCTGCCGCGTCTGTTCCGGCGCTCCTCCTACAACAAAGCGATGTCAATGGATCTGATGGCGCTGTTGTTCCAGTTACTCAATAAATCCCGCCAGCAGGGGCTGCTTGCCCTGGAAAAAGATATTGAAAACCCGCAGGAAAGCGATATTTTTTCCCAGTACCCGCGCATTCTTAAAGACCCTGCAGCACTGATGTTTCTGGTGGATTATCTGCGTCTGATGATCACCAGTAATCTGCAAAGCCATGAAATCGAAGCCCTGATGGATGAAGAGCTGGAAACCTTCCGTCAGGAGAGCGAAGTACCTGCTTCCGGCCTGAATATGGTCGGGGATTCCATGCCGGCATTCGGTATTGTCGCCGCCGTTCTCGGGGTGGTGAATGCGCTGGGTTCCGCTGACCGTCCGGCCGGTGAGCTGGGGGCGCTGATTGCACATGCGATGGTCGGGACATTCCTCGGTATTCTTGTCGCGTACGGCTTTATTCTGCCGCTGGCGTCACTGATCCGCCTGCGCAGCGGTGAACAGCTGAAAATGCTGGAATGCATCAAAGTCACTTTCCTTTCCTCTTTACAGGGTTATCCGCCGCAAATCGCGGTTGAATTCGGTCGTAAAGTCCTGTTCAGCGCCGATCGCCCGTCCTTTACCGAGCTGGAAGATAAAGTCCGTGAAGTAAAAGTCAGCCACCGTACCGAAGCACAGGACGGGGAGTAAACCGACAATGAAACCGGGCAATACGCATATTATCCGCGTTAAAAAGCGGGGCGGTCACGGGCACGGCGGCGGACACGGCGGGTCATGGAAGATTGCTTACGCTGACTTTATGACGGCCATGATGGCGTTCTTCCTGGTGATGTGGCTGATTTCTATTTCCAGCCCGCAGGAACTGACGCAGATTGCGGAATACTTTCGCACCCCGCTGAAAACCGCCATTAATCCGGGAACAAAAACCGGGGATGCCACCAACCCGATTCCGGGCGGCGGCAAAGACATCATTTATAAAGACGGTGACACCCTGCCGGACCCGGACAGTATGCAGGAGGAGCAGGGACAGGATGAAACAGGTCGTTTTGAGAAACTGAAACAGGATCTGGAACAGGCGATTCTCAAAGACCCGCGTCTGAATGAACTGAAACCGCACCTGCTGATTGATACCACCGATGACGGGCTGCGCATCCAGATTGTCGACAGTGCCAACCGCCCGATGTTTATGGTCGGCTCCACTCATGTTGAACCGTATATGCGGGACATTCTGCGCGCTATCGCACCGATCCTCAATGATGTACCGAACCGTATCAGCATTTCCGGTCACACCGATGACCTGCCGTATGCCAACGGCGGCAATTACAGCAACTGGGAACTGTCCGCCGAACGTGCTAATGCCTCGCGCCGTGAACTGGTACGCGGTGGTATGGCCGAAAACAAAATTCTGCGGGTGGTCGGGATGGCATCCTCTATCCATCTGGATAAAAACGACGGGCTTGCGCCGGTGAACCGCCGCATAAGTATCATCGTTCTGAATGAGTCAGAGATGGAAAATATTCTCCATGAATACGAGGGGGCTGTTCCCATTACCGATTTACAGCAGCTGAAGCAGTTACCGGCACCGCATACAGAGATACCGGCTCCGCCGGAGATCCCGCCGGAAAGGGTGCCGGAACCGGCGGTACCGGATCAGACACCGCCGCAGAACAGCGCTGCGGCGGCAGAGATAACACAATAAACAGGATGGACAGGTACTGCCGGATCGCCGGCAGTACCTGTCAGCCGTAACACAAGAAAAAAATTGGATAACCGCGATGGATATAACCGAGTTTTATCAAACGTTCTTCGATGAAGCCGACGAGCTGCTCCGGGATATGGAACAGCACCTGCTGGAGCTTGATCCCCGGGATCCGGACAGTGAACAGCTCAATGCTATCTTCCGCAGCGCGCACTCCATTAAAGGTGGCGCGGCAACATTCGGATTCACGCTGTTGCAGAAAACCACACACACCCTGGAAAACCTGCTTGATAAAGCCCGCCATGATGAGCTGACGCTGACGCCGGATATCATTGATGTCTTCCTTGATACCAAAGATGTGATGGGCTCACAGCTGGATGCCTATAAGAGCGACACATTACCGGATGAAGAAAGTTTTAACCGTATCTGTGAAGTGCTGGGGCATGTGGAGCAGAGTGTGGCGGATAACGCCGTTGTCACGGAAACCACGGCACCGGAACCGGTCAGTGAAGCCGCAGAGAATACTGTTGCGTCAGAAGAGAACAGCACAGCACCGGAAACCGGCTTTTCACATCATTTCACTTTTACACTCAGTAAGTTAAAGGAGAGCGAGGTCGCTCTGCTGGCTGATGAGCTGTCACTGTTCGGCACGGTATACAAAACCGAACAGGGCACCGATACCCTGAAAGTCTGGCTGGGCACCAATACCGCAATTGATGATATCAGCGGCGTGCTCTGCTTTGTGGTGGATGAGTCGCAGATTGCGTATGAGGAAACCCCGGCAGCCGAATTAAGCGCCATGCTGGCCGCAGACAGCACCCCGGCAGAGCCGGCAGCGGAAACTGTCAGTACGCCGGTTACCGCACCGGTACCTGCAGCCGCGCCGTCATCTGCCCCGGCAGTCCGTAAAGCACCGGCTGCGGCGGCAAAAAATAAAGGTGACAGCGGCAGTATCCGTGTGGCGGTGGAGAAGGTGGATCAGCTGATCAACCTCGTCGGTGAGCTGGTGATTATCCAGTCAATGCTGACCCAGCACAGTCAGCAGGTGGATCAGACCGAATATGCGGATCTGCTCAGTTCGATTGTCCAGCTGGAGCGCAACTCGCGGGCGCTGCAGGAATCTGTCATGTCTATCCGTATGATGCCGATGGATTATGTCTTCAGCCGCTTCCCGCGCATGGTGCGCGATATCGCCTCAAAACTGAATAAGAAAATCGAGCTGAAAGTGGAAGGCAGTTCTACAGAACTTGATAAGAGCCTGATCGAGCGGATTATCGACCCGCTGACCCACCTGGTGCGTAACAGTCTTGACCACGGTATTGAGAAACCGGACGTCCGCGCGGCAAACGGCAAACCGGAAGCCGGGACTCTGACCCTGGCGGCTGAACACCAGAGCGGCAATATCTGCATTGAAGTGCGGGATGACGGGGCCGGTCTGAACCGGGAACGGATCCTGGCCAAGGCGCGCCAGCAGGGCATGGATGTGCACGACAACATGACCAACGATGAAATCGCGATGCTGATTATGGCGCCGGGTTTCTCCACCGCCGAAGTGATCACCGATGTGTCAGGACGTGGTGTGGGGATGGATGTGGTGAAACGAAATATTCAGGACATGGGAGGCCGCATTCAGATTGGTTTCACCGAAGGACGCGGCACCGTGACCCGGATCCTGCTGCCGCTGACCCTGGCTATCCTCGACGGTATGTCCGTCAAAGTGGCGGATGATGTCTTTATTGTTCCGCTCAGTGCCATTATCAGCACACTTCAGCCGCGTCAGGAAGACATTTACCGCCTTGCCGGTGAGGAAAAAATGCTGCTGGTGCGCGGCGAATATCTGCCGCTGGTGGAAATGCATCAGGTCTTCGGCATTGAAGAGGCGGAGCGTGATCTGGCGAAAAGTATCGCCCTGATTGTACAGAACGCCGGTAACCGTTACGCCCTGCTGGTGGACAGACTGATCGGGCAGCAGCAGGTGGTGGTGAAAAATGTGGAAAGTAATTACCGCAAAATCCCGGGGATCTCTGCCGCCACCATTATGGGCGATGGTTCTGTTGCACTGATTATTGATGTGGCGGAATTACAGCGGATGAACAACGAAATTTTGTGCCAAAAAAAACTGAACACGTCACACGTTGTGATGCAATAAACAAAGGTAAATAACCATGTCGATGATGGATGAAGATTTAAACAAACTCGATGAAGAGAAAAACGGCGAAGGGTATCTGATTTTTACCCTGGGCGAAGAAGAGTACGGCATTGAGATCCTGAAAGTACAGGAAATCCGTGGTTATGAGCAGGTCACCCGTATCGCGAATACCCCGGATTTTATCAAGGGTGTCACCAACTTACGCGGCGTGATTATCCCGATTATTGATCTGCGCGTGAAATTCTCCCATCAGAACGTCACATACAACGACAACACCGTGGTGATTGTGGTCAATCTGAAAGATCGCGTGGTGGGAATTGTGGTGGACGGCGTGTCTGACGTACTGGTGCTCAAAGATGAGCAGATTGCCCCGGCACCGGATTTCGCGGTCACTTTATCGACCCGTTACCTGACCGGCCTGGGCACTATCGGTGACCGGATGCTGATTCTGGTGGATATCGAAAAGCTGCTTTCCAGTGAGGAAATGGCACTCATCGACAGCATGGCTGAATGATAATTCAGCCAGATAGTTTTGGTTAATCCATCACTAAAGTTTTTTGTCGCGTGACCGATATCAAAAAGACAATAACACTATGCCAGTAGAAAATTATGTATAGCAGAATTAAAATTGTATCAGGGCTTTTATCCGTTATTCTTATATTTGTACTGTTACAGCTGGCATCCAGCGGGCTGATGTTCAGCAAACTGGGTGAAAACCGCGACAGTATTCACTTTCTGGACTCGCTCCAGAGTCAGAGACAGGTGCTTACCCAGAGCTGGGTTAACCTGATCCAGGCCCGCGCCAATTTAAACCGGGCGGCAAACGGCTTTTTGCTCAGAGAGCACACCTTTAAAGACGATGCCACCCCGGATGAGCTGATCAAACAGGCCACCCGTCAGTTAGCGGATGCAGATGCCGCGTATGCCCGCTATATGAAAATGATGGAGGGCACCAGTTACGACAAGGCAAAGTTTGAAAAGCTGCTCTCCACCTATGAAACCTACCGTAATGCACTGACCCGGCTGATGTCCTATGTCCGGGAAGATCAGCTGGAACAGTTCTACACCTATGCCACATCCGGCTATCAGATGAAGTTCGAAGAGCAGTTTAATTCATATTTCGACAGCATTTCGGTGGCGTTCCGCGGGGAAGTGCAGAATGCGGAAGATAACTTCAGTGAATCCCTGTATATGCTGATTATTCTGGCTGTTATCCTCGCGCTGATCAGTCTTATCAGTTACCGCTATGTACAGCGCGGTATTATTCTCCCGCTCAATGGTCTGGTTGATCGCATCAAAATCTTTGCTGCCGGTGACCTGACTCCGACAGTCGCGGTGAACGGTAAAAATGAAATCGCCGATCTGGGCCGCGGTGTGCAGCACATGCAGCAGGAGCTGATTAATACGGTGCGCGGTGTGCGCGACGGCAGTGAAAACATCTATCAGGGTACCAGCGAAATCGCCGCCGGCAACAATGATCTGTCTGCCCGTACCCAGGAGCAGGTTGCCTGTCTGGAAGAGACCGCTGCCAGCATGGAAGAGCTGACCGCAACGGTGAAACAGAACACCGAATATGCCCATCAGGCCAGTGAGTTCGCCGGTCAGGCGTCCGAGATTGCCCGTGAAGGCGGCAAAGTGGTATCCAATGTGGTGAATACCATGCTGAATATCGCTGACAGTTCACAGAAAATTTCTGATATCACTGCCGTTATCGACAGCATTGCGTTCCAGACCAACATTCTGGCACTGAATGCGGCGGTTGAGGCTGCCCGTGCCGGTGAACACGGCCGTGGTTTCGCCGTGGTGGCGGATGAAGTCCGTAACCTGGCGCAGCGCAGCGCCGATGCGGCAAAAGAGATCAAAATCCTCATCGAAGACTCGGTATCCCGTACCGGAACCGGCGCCCGTCAGGCAGAAGATGCCGGTGAAACCATGACCAAAATCGTGGAATCCGTTACCCGCGTTACCGACATTATGGCCCATATTGCCACCGCATCCGATGAGCAGAGCAAAGGTATTTCACAGGTCAGTATTGCAGTTGCTGAAATGGACAAGGTGACGCAGCAGAACGCCTCACTGGTTGAGCAGTCTGCGGTGGCGGCAAATGTGCTGGAAGAACAGGTGGCAAAACTGTCACAACTGATAGCCATTTTCCGCTTACCGGCCCTGAAACACAAGGACGATAAACACACTGAACCGGCGGCAAGAACGATTTCCAATGTCGTGAAAACCCCGGATCTCAGCAAAATATCATCGAAGAATCATCAAGATGATGACAATTGGGAAACTTTTTAACGACGCGTCTTCGCCTTGCGCTGTCAGGGAAACCTGACGGCGCTTTTGTGCATCACAGCGATAACAATAACCGAAGCAGGTGAGCCCGGCCGGACGCAGTGGGGATAGCATATGTTTGGTAAGAGAATACGGATTTCTGTCAGTTTATATCTGTTGCTTATTTTCTTTTGCGGCATGCAGATAGTGTCCAGCGGATTATCGCTGGGGATTGTTTCATCTGAATTATCGTCACTGGAACGGGTCGATCTCGGCTCAAAAAAACGGGCATTGCTGGTGTCTTCTTATGAAGATCTGATGCAGGCCCGTAATCTGCTTACCCAGGTTGTTGTTCATATCAAAGTCGGTTCTGAAGAGAGCGATATCCGCCGGGTTAAAGCGGCGTTTGATTTGCTGCTGGAGAAAGCGGTGGAAGATTACAGCAACTTCAAATCTCAGCCGGTCCTCAGTGACAAAGAGGATTTTGCCGGTATTGAGGAGCAGTACCAGTCTTACCTTGGCGTGATCAAAGAACTGCGCGGTTACATTGATCACGCCAATATCCCTGCATATGTGGAACACCCGACCCAGATGTATCAGGACAGAATGGGCGCGGTGGTGAATGACTATCTGGCCCTGCTGGATGAAGAGAGCCGCAGTGCGATTGAGTCAGGCACCTTCTATAACCGGCTGGCATGGATCATGTTCTTCGCGGTGACCGCCACCATTCTGCTGATTTCCGGCCTCGCGCATTTCTGGATGCGTCACAAAGTGATCAACCCGCTCACCAGTATGAGTGAGCATTTTATGCAGGTGGCACAGGGCAAACTGAACCAGAAGATAGAAGTGACCACCCGCGACGAAATCGGCGTGGTATTCGGCCAGCTTAAGCTGATGCAGGAATCACTGGCAGAATCTGTCTCAAACGTTCGCCTGAATACAGACCAGATGTATACCGGAATTCGCGAGATTGCCCTGGGTAATAATAATTTATCATCGCGGACAGAACAGCAGGCTGCATCACTGGAAGAAACTGCCGCCAGCATGGAAGAACTGACAGCAACAGTGAAACAGAATGCTGATAACGCGCGTCAGGCCAGTGAGCTGGCGGTGACGGCCTCGAAAACCGCGAGCCGCGGTGGTCAGATCACCGACAGCGTGATCGAAACTATGACCTCGATTGCCAACAGTTCGCAGAAGATCAGCGCCATTATCAGTGTTATCGACGGTATTGCCTTCCAGACTAACATCCTGGCACTGAATGCCGCTGTGGAAGCCGCCCGTGCCGGTGAGCAGGGGCGCGGATTCTCCGTGGTCGCCGGTGAGGTGCGTGCGCTGGCACAGCGCAGTGCGGAAGCCGCGAAAGAGATTAAGTCCCTGATTGATGAGTCGGTTGACCGCGTCGGTCAGGGAACGCAACTGGTGGACAGCGCCGGTAAAACAATGGAAGAACTGGTCACTGCGGTGAACCGGGTGACGGAACTGATGAGCGAAATCGCGTCTGCCTCCAACGAGCAGAGCCGTGGTATCGAGCAGGTGGCAACCGCCGTCAGCCAGATGGATCTGGTGACCCAGCAGAACGCCGCACTGGTTGAGCAGTCAACGGGTGCAACAGCCGCACTGGAAGATCAGGCGAACAACCTGGTCAGCACGGTCGCTTTCTTTGAGCTGCCGGATAACAGGGGCACTCAGTCCGGCTTTGCCGGCTGACAGTCCTGATCACCGCCTGCCGCCGGTTCGTATCGCAGACGCCGGTGGCAGGCGGGTAACCGATCTGTTTGTACCGAAGACTGTCAGTGAATCGTTTTTACCGAAAGGACAACAAGTACGATGCTTTTTGCGCCACAGATAGAACCACTCACAGATGATGAGTTTGGTCGGGTGTGCCGGTTTATTCATAAAAAGTCAGGCATCGTCCTTAGCATGAATAAAAAGAATATGGTCTACAACCGCCTGTTAAAGCGGCTCAGAGACTGCAATATGAGCACATTCGCCGAGTACCTGCGTTTGCTGGAACGGGAGCCGCTGCATCCGGAATGGCAGGCATTTATTAACGCAATGACCACCAATTTAACCGCATTTTTCCGGGAGCCGCATCACTTTCAGACACTGACTGACTTTATCCGTCCCCGCCGTAACCAGCCGGTCACTATCTGGTGTGCGGCGGCGTCGACAGGGGAAGAACCGTATTCGATCGCCATGACACTCAGTGATGTTCTCGGTGCGAACGCCATGAATGCCAAAGTGATCGCCAGTGATATCGATACCGAAGTTCTGGAGAAGGCCCGCAAGGGTGTTTACCGTATCGAAGAGCTGAAAAACCTCAACGCCCTTCAGCGTCAGCGCTATTTTATGAAAGGGGTCGGGGAATATGAAGGCTATGCCCGGGTGAAACCGGCGCTCGGCCGGATGATTGATTTCCGTTATCTGAATCTGACGGACAACGACTGGCAGTTTCAGGGACAGTTCGATGCCATATTTTGTCGTAATGTCATGATTTATTTCGATAAGGATATGCAGAAACAACTACTGGAACGTTTTGTTCCGCTACTGAAGCCGGACGGGCTGCTGTTTATCGGACACTCGGAGAACTTATCACAGTTATCTTCGCGTTATGTCATCAGAGGACAGACCGTTTACAGCATTCAGGCGGCCGGGAGAAGTGATGAAAAAAATAAAAGTGCTTTGCGTTGATGACTCGGCGCTGATGCGCCAGTTAATGCGTGAAATTATTAACAGCCATCCGGATATGACCGTGGTGGATGTGGCACCGGATCCGTATGTTGCGCGTGATCTGATTAAACAGCATGAACCGGATGTGGTGACGCTGGATGTGGAAATGCCGCGGATGGACGGTATCGATTTTCTGGAAAAACTGATGCGCCTGCACCCGGTACCGGTGGTGATGGTCTCCACACTGACGTCCAAAGGCTCGGAAGTGACGCTGAAAGCGCTGGAACTGGGCGCGGTGGATTTTGTCACCAAACCGCAGATCGGGATCCGCGAAACCATGATGAGTTACCGCGATCTTATCGGTGAAAAAATCCGGGCGGCAGCGATGTCAAAAGTCACGCAGAGTAACCGCTTCCGCCGTCAGGAAAAAGTGACGGCCGCACCGGCGGCTCTCAGCAAGCCGCTGTCATCGTACGTTTGCCATAACCGCCTGATTGCGGTCGGGGCATCGACCGGCGGTACCGAGGCTATCCGTCAGTTTCTGGAGATGCTGCCGCCGGAGTGTCCGCCGGTGGTGATCACCCAGCATATGCCGGCCGGGTTTACCCGTTCATTTGCCGAGCGCCTGAACAAGCTCTGTGCGCTGACGGTAAAAGAGGCGGAACACGGTGATGTGCTGCTCAAAGGGCATGCCTACATTGCGCCGGGTGATGCCCATATGCTGATCACGGATAAAGGCCAGGGTTACCAGGTGGTGCTTCAGCAGACACCGCCGGTCAACCGTCACCGTCCGTCTGTGGATGTGCTGTTTGACTCCGTGGCTGAGTGTGCCGCCCGCAAATGTATCGCGGTCCTGCTGACCGGTATGGGGATGGACGGTGCGCGCGGCATGCTGAATCTGCGGCAGAAAGGCGCGGTCACCTATGCCCAGGATGAGCGCAGTTGTGTGGTTTTCGGTATGCCGAGAGCGGCGATTGAACTGAATGCGGTCGATGAAATTCAGGATCTCGTCAAAATTGCCCCCAGTGTGCTGGGCAGGCTTGCTGCCGTTTCCGCCTGACGGAACCGGCAATTATTCATTGTATTGTTGCAGGAGTGGTTATGGCCGCTAAAGATTTGAATTTTCTGGTAGTTGATGATTTTTCCACCATGCGCCGTATCGTGCGTAACCTCTTAAAAGAGTTGGGCTACAACAAAATTGAAGAGGCGGAAGACGGTGTGGATGCGCTGGAGAAAATCCGTGCGGGTCAGATTGATTTCGTGGTGGCGGACTGGAACATGCCGAACATGGACGGGCTGGAGCTGCTGAAAACCATCCGTGCGGATGATGCGCTCAAACACATCCCGGTCATGATGGTGACTGCCGAAGCGAAAAAAGAAAATATTATTGCCGCCGCTCAGGCCGGTGCCAGCGGTTATGTTGTCAAACCGTTCACCGCCGCGATCCTCGAGGAAAAACTGAATAAAGTCTTCGAAAAGATGGGTCTGAACTGAGGGGCTTCAGCAGAAGGAAAGCAGGATGACGGAAAATAAATCAACGGACAGAAACAAAAACAGTGATGATGACTTAAAACAGATCATCACCCGGGTTGGTTTTTTAACGAGGATGTTAAGAGAAAGCATGCGTGAACTGGGATTAGAAAAGGGCGTGCAGCAGGCGGTCGCGACAATTCCGGACGGAAAAGACAGACTGCGTTACATCGCTCAGATGACCGCACAGGCGGCGGAAAAGACGCTCAACGGTATCGATACTATCAAGCCGTTACAGGTAAAAATGCACGAGGACGCGCTGGATTTACAGGCGCGCTGGCAATCCTGTCCGTCAGCGGAGGTCGATCCGGCCCTGCAGGAATCCACCCTGGCCTTTATCCGCCGGGTGATTGACGGCAGTGCGGTGACCAAAAGTGAGCTGCTGGAAATTATGATGGCACAGGATTTCCAGGATCTGACCGGTCAGGTTGTGAAAAAAATGATGGAAGTGGTGGAAGAAACAGAGAAACAGCTGCTGTTTCTGCTGATGGAAAACACCCCGGCAGAAATCCGTGCAAAACATCCGGCCGACAGTCTGAAAAACGGACCGCAGATTGATCCGAAAGGGACAAACGTGATGGCATCACAGTCACAGGTTGATGACCTGCTCGACGAGCTCGGTTTCTGATATAAAAAAACCGCAGCAGGGACGCCGCGGTTCAGATCTGTCAGTCCGTTACAACGGAAATCAGAGACCCATTGCCTGCTTAACCTGAGCCATTGCTTCGCTGCCGGCTTTACATGCGGCATCCTGCTGGTCAGCAGGCATTGCTGCGATTTGTTTTTTCGCATCTTCATACTGCTTGATCATCGGTTCTAACTGCGCTTTAACCGATTCGTTATTACCGGCTTTTTCGGTTGCTTTCTTCATTAAATCATCGACTTCAGCAAAGTATTTGTTACAGGTTTCAGTTGCACCCGGAACAGATGATGCTGATTTTTCTTCGCCGGAACAGGCTGTCAGAGCCAGAGCCATTAAACCCAGAGAGCAGGCTAAAATAGTTTTTTTCATCAGTGAGTACCTTGTGATTATCGTGGAATAAAACAGTGGCAAATTATAAAGTACCGGTAATACCTGCCTATCGGAATTGTTCCTAATTTAACACGCCGTGCGAAATACGGGCTTTCATCAGGTTCAGCGGCGTTATTTGACGATATTGCGTTGCGGACCACTGTCCGCAGGTGTCACTGAGTGATTTTCTGCTGATAAATCCGTCACTCCTGCTTTAATCAGGGAATTACACCGTTAAGACCGGTCATTTTCCACCATTGAATTTTCCGCACTCTGTCATGCTATAGCCATAAGCAAAATCCCGGCAGACGGCGGAGGCGTGTGTGTCTGATGAAAGTGATGTAGAAAAAACAGAAGAACCCACCCCCCATAAAAAACAGAAAGCCAAAGAAGACGGACAGATTGTCCGCTCCAAAGAACTCAGTTCACTGATGATGATGCTGGCGGGTGTCAGTCTGCTGTGGTTAAGCGGCGGTCATCTGGCGGAACAGCTGCGCGGTATTTTTCGTCAGGGATTTATCTTCGATAACTTTTATCTGCAGAACCCGGGGCTGATGCTGAGTTTTCTCGGCAAAGTGCTTGGTGAATCTTTGTTTGCCCTGCTGCCGGTTGTCGGCGGACTGGCACTGGTGGGTATTTCCGCCTCGGCGCTGGTCGGCGGGCTGGCGTTTAACACCAAATCCATCAGGTTTGACCTGACAAAACTGAGCCCGCTGAAGGGCTTTAAACGTATTTTTTCCATGAATGTGCTGGCCGAACTCTTCAAGGCGATTCTTAAATCACTGCTGATTGGTCTGGGCGCATGGATTTTTTTATGGCAGGCGTGGCCGTCATTGCTGCATCTGGCGATGGAATCGCCGGCAACAGCAATGACGAACGCCATGCAGAAAGTAATTTTTGCCGGTTATCTGATCATCTTTATGCTGATCCCGATGGTGGCGTTTGATGTGTTCTGGCAGCTCCGTTCGCACCTGAAAAAGCTGCGGATGAGCCGCCAGGAAATCAAGGATGAATTTAAACAGCAGGAGGGTGACCCGCAGATAAAAGCCAAAATCCGTCAGCAGCAGCGCGCCATGGCGCGTAACCGCATGATGGCGGATGTGCCGCAGGCGGATGTGATTGTGACCAACCCGACTCACTACGCCGTTGCCCTGAAGTATGACGAGAAAAAAATGACCGCGCCGAGAGTGCTGGCCAAAGGTGCCGGGGTGCTGGCTCAGCGGATCAAAGAGATAGGTGCGGAAAACCGTATTCTGCTGCTGGAGGCTCCGCCGCTGGCACGGGCACTTTACCGCCATGCCGAAGTGGGGCAGTCAATTCCGGCTGCACTCTATGCTGCCGTGGCGGAAGTGCTGGCATGGGTGTTTCAGCTGCGCCGCTGGCGGCGTGAAGGCGGCCTGAAACCGAAAAAACCGAAGAATTTACCGGTGCCGAAGGCACTTGATTTTGTTGGAGAAAATACCCGAAATGGCTAATCTGGCTGCACTTCTGAGATTACCGAAAACGATGCAGGGAGCACAATGGCAGTTACTTGCCGGGCCGGTCCTCATCCTGATGATCCTGTCAATGATGGTACTGCCGCTGCCGGCGTTTGTGCTGGATTTGCTGTTTACCTTTAATATTGCGCTGTCCATTATGGTGCTGCTGGTGGCAATGTTCACCCGGCGTACCCTCGATTTTGCCGCATTCCCGACTATCCTGCTGTTCTCCACCTTACTGCGCCTGTCACTGAACGTGGCGTCCACCCGTATCATCCTGATGGACGGTCACACCGGTCCCGCCGCAGCGGGCCGGGTGGTGGAGGCATTCGGGCACTTTCTGGTCGGCGGTAACTTTGCCATCGGGATTGTGGTCTTTATCATCCTGGTATTAATCAACTTTATGGTTATCACCAAAGGTGCGGGACGTATCGCTGAAGTTGGTGCGCGCTTTGTGCTTGACGGTATGCCGGGTAAACAGATGGCGATTGATGCGGATTTAAACGCCGGGATCATCAATGATGAAGAAGCCAAACGCCGCCGGGCGGAAGTGACTCAGGAATCCGATTTCTACGGCTCAATGGACGGGGCCAGTAAGTTTGTCCGCGGTGATGCTATCGCCGGGATTATGATCATGGTGATTAACGTGATCGGCGGCCTGATTGTCGGTGTGGTTCAGCACCATATGCCGCTGGGCGATGCGGCCAGCACGTATACCCTGCTGACCATTGGTGATGGTCTGGTGGCGCAGATCCCGGCACTGATTATCTCAACCGCAGCCGGTGTGATTGTCACCCGCGTGGCAACCGATGAAGATGCCGGGGAGCAGATGGTCACCCAGCTGTTCAATAACCCGCGCGTGATGTGGCTGAGTGCCGGGGTTCTCGGTCTGCTGGGGCTTATCCCGGGCATGCCGAACTTTGTGTTCCTGTTATTCACGGTGGCGCTGGCCTCACTCGGCTGGTATCTGGTGAAAAAAAGCAAGGAGCCGGTCAAAGAAACCGACACGAATATCCAGGCGCAGCAGTTCCGTGAGGCCAATAAAGTCACGGAAGCGACCTGGGATGATGTGGTGGCGGAAGACCTGCTGGCGATGGAAGTCGGTTACCGGCTGATCCCGCTGGTGGATAACGACCAGCAGGGCGAATTGCTCGGGCGTATCCGCGGACTGCGCAAAAAATTTGCCGGGGAAGTCGGCTATCTGCCGCCGGTGGTGCATATCTGCGACAACCTTGAGCTGGCACCGACCGCCTACCGTATCCTGATCAAAGGGGCGGAAGTCGGACGCGGCGAGGCTCAGCCCGGCCGCTGGCTGGCGATCGACCCGGGCAATGCGGCGGGCTCTCTGGAAGGGGATGCCACACAGGAACCGGCATTTGGTTTACCGGCGGTATGGATTGATGATGACCTGCGTGAACAGGCTCAGATCCAGGGTTACACGGTGGTCTCAGCCAGTACCGCGGTGGCGACTCACTTTAATCAGATCCTGCTGGAATATGCCAGTGATCTGTTTGGTCGTCAGGAAGCGCAGATGCTGTATGACCGCGTGAAAAAAGAGATGCCGAAGCTGGCGGATGACCTGATCCCGGATACGTTATCACTGACTGTTTTCCACCGCGTACTGCAAAACCTGCTGACTGAAAATGTCATGATCCGCGATATCCGGACTATTATTGAAACCCTGGCAGAGCAGGTTGGTGAAAATGGTGAGCAGAAAGATACCGATGTTCTGACCTCGCAGGTGCGGATAGCACTGGGCCGCGCCATCACCCAGCAGTGGTTTGGTTCGTCCGGTGAAATTCAGGTTATCGGGCTTGATGCGGGTCTGGAACAGATTCTGTTACAGGCCGCGAAAAGCGGCGGTGGTCTGGAGCCGAACCTGGCGCAGAATATCGAAATACAGGCGATGAATGCGGTACAGCACCAGGAGGCCATGGGAGCACCAACGGTATTGCTGGTCAATCATTCACTGCGTCTGATTTTGTCCCGCTTCCTGCGCCGCAGTCTGCCGCAGCTGGCGGTGATGTCCAACCTTGAACTGAATGATCGCCGCCAGATACGGATGACTTCCATGATTGGCGGCTGAGGCCGGACAAGATAACCATGAAAAGAGGAACCCGCTCAGGCCGGTTCCTTTTTTTATGTTCAGTGATCTGTTTTTGTCCCCGGGTGTGAATCTCAGGTAAAAGACCGTTACGCCCCGTGATATCCGCTGTCTCTGTCAATGGGCTGAGCGGCACATTATCAGTAAAATCTTACCGCGTTGTGCCCCGGAGATTGGTGTTTCCCCCGGATAGCGCGGCGTTACCGGAAAATAAAGACATGATGTGAACAAATTCCGGTCTGAGTGATGTCAGCAGGATACCGTGCAGTAACGCAGGATGATAAAACAGGAGAATGTTATGCAGAGGAGATTAACTGCCGGAGGAGGGCAGTTAATGATCAGACGGAGATTTTTTTACCGAGTACCGGTGTGCGGGATTCCTGACCATCAGCGCCGTAAGTCGCCTGGTTATTATGTTTTTTCATAAAATCCAGCTGTTCCTGATTAAACTGCATATGCAGCTTCAGCATCTGATGATTGCGGTAATTCATCTCTTTCAGCGTGAGGATAAGGTCTTTAATCGCAGTCCAGACAGTGTGCATGGTTTCATTATTGTCATAGGGCGCACACAGACCGCTTTCCTGCTCAAGTGCCAGACGGCGGGTTTCATTATGGCCGATAGCGGCAACCAGAAACCGTTTTTGTTCCGTGGCTTCCTGAAACGGAGACTGCGGAACACGCGGGTAGCCGAGTAACAACTCTTCATTTTTCATCACCTGATGCAGTGACTGCAAATGAGAGAGTTGTTGATCCAGCAGCGGCAGAAGTTGATCAGTCATTTTTATCGGCGCTGTTCATGGATAACATACATTCATGTGCATCACGCAGCAGGCCGTCAGCGACTTTACCGGCATCCATCCGTAATGTGCCGTCTTTCAGTGCCTGTTTGATTTCTGCCACTCTTGCGGCATTCATGTCGTTTTTACCCGGTGCAAGCAGCTGCTTCTGAAGCTCGCTCGGCGAAAATGCGCTTTCGCGGACAGTCTCTTCGGCCTGAATTTTTTTATCGCGCACCGGCGCGGTCAGCTCTTTCGGGTCGCGGTTAGTTACTTTGGTCAGCGCTGAAATCGCGGATGTTTGCTCAATTGCCATATCTGTTTTCCTTTTCCCGATCTGTATGAGATGGAGGGGTGCCTCCCTTATGCTCATTGTTTATCGGCAATCTTATCTGAAACTTTATAACTAAATTTATCACTCAGCATATTACTACAGTGACACTTTCACACTGCCGTTTTCAAGGGCTTCACCGCTGACCACCTGACCATTTACCAGCCGGACCCGGATAGTGGTTCCGGCGGCGGCATTATTAATGGCACGGCCTTCATATTTTACCGAGAAATTATCACCGCCCGCCATAACAAACACACTTTGTCCGGCTTTTATAGCCCAGGCTTTGCGGGTCATGGCGGCGGCATAGGTTTGTCCGGCCTCAATATTGCGCAGGGCAATGGCACCACGGAGTGCCATTTTATCGGTAACTGTGCCCGCAGGCAATTTGTGGAGTAAACCGCGCTTTGTGCCGATATCCACAAACTGAATCGTCTCACCGCGCTGAATCCGGCGGGTTGCCACGTAATACTGACAGGTAACATTCACGGTCAGTTGCATAAATGTGCGCTTTTTACCGCATAACACCGGCAGCGAAACATTGCCGGTGTTGCGTCCGCCCGCCGGCAGTTGCAGAACCGGGTCTGTACAGGCGGGCCAGCGGTCGATCGGGGTTTTTATCTCAACAGACACCTGCATGGGATCCGGATGCAGCTGGCGGAAGTAACGGTTGATATCTTCCGGTAATCCGGCCTGTGCTGAGGCGGAAAACACCAGTAACACGCTGATAAATAAGGTGCGGTAACGGGATGTCATACTTTTCTCCTTCACAGGCGGTTTATTTCTGATGGCCGCAGTTTACGCAATTTCTGCGTTGTTGAATCCGGTAAATAGGTCGGTTATTTCGCGTTTATCCCGCCATTAGATTTTCACGGGGCGGATAATATACCGTTCACTAAAACAGGCGTAACACACCACAGGCGTAACACATCAACAGAGGGCAGACATGCTTGATAAGTTAAATGCCACGTTTGCATTTCAGCAGCAGGCGCTTTCGCTGCGGGAAACGCGTCAGACAATCCTGGCATCCAATATTGCCAATGCCGATACCCCCGGGTATCAGGCGCGGGATATCGATTTCAGCCGTCAGCTGAAACAGGCGATGAATAACGGCACGGTGAAAAACGGCGGCCTGGCAATGGCGGTGACCGCGAAAGGTCATATCAGCGGACACGCTGCCGCAACACCGTCAGCGGTTGATCTCAAATACCGGGTTCCGTATCAGACATCGATGGACGGTAATACCGTGGATATGGATGTTGAACGCAGTCAGTTTGCTGATAACACCCTGAAATATCAGGCTGACCTGACCTTTATTAACAGCCGCGTGAAAAGCATGCTGGCTGTCTTACAGCAAGGGTAATCACCATGGCATTACTGAGTATTTTTGATATTTCCGCCTCCGCACTGACCGCGCAGTCCCAGCGGCTGAACGTCAGCGCCAGTAATATGGCGAACGCCGAAAGTGTCGCGGGGCCGGACGGCGAACCGTACCGTGCGAAGCAGGTGGTATTTCAGACCGCACCGCAGGGGCGTTATGACATCGGCGGCGTGAAAGTCAGCCAGTTGATCGAAGATCCGGCACCGCCGCGTCTTGAGTACAAACCCGGACATCCGCTGGCCGATGAAAAGGGCTATGTGCGCATGCCGAATGTGGACACCGTGGGTGAAATGATCAACACCATTTCCGCCTCCCGCAGTTACCAGGCAAACCTGGAAGTGATGAATACCGCCAAGGTGCTGCTGCAGAAAACCTTAACCCTCGGACAGTAACGGAGTCAGTCATGGGGATTAATGCAGCCACCAATGATCCGGTCAATAACGACATTGATGCGCAGAAAAAGCCGCAGAAAAGTCAGAGTGACGATATGCGGGATACTTTTCTGCAGATGATTGTCACGCAGATGCAGAACCAGGATCCGACCAAACCGATGGATAACACGGATCTGACCAGTCAGCTGGCGCAAATCGCCACCCTGGAAAGTATGAACAGCCTGAATGACAGTGTCAGCGGTATTTCGAAACAGATTAACTCCGGTCAGTCATTACAGGCGACACAACTGGTCGGGAAAAATGTCCTGATCCCGGGCAGTGACCTGGTTCTGGTACCAGCCGGTGACGGTACCACCCGCGTGAAAGCCGATAACCCGCCGCCGGGTGATGACACATCGATTGCCCCGTTTGCGGATGACAGTGGTGGTGATGACAGCAGCGGCAGCGGATTTGAATCGTCGCCGTTCGGTTTCTTCCTCGCCAAACCGGCAGACAAAATTGAGATAACCATCCGCGATAAAAACAAAGGCATTGTCAGAACCATCACGATTGACGGTGAAACCAAACCGGACATCTACGACAAGACCTGGGACGGCCGCAATGACAATGGTGAGCTGGTTGCCGATACCAAAGGTAAATACACCTTTGAGATCAAAGCCACCATGAAGGGCGAAGAGATCCCGCAAAGCAGCGTCGTCAGACTGAAATACGCAAAAGTGAATGGCGTGACACCGGGAGCGGATGCACCGCTTCTGGATGTGGGCATCGGCAACAGCGTGCTGCTGTCTGAAATCTTTAAAGTGTATCCGTCAAATTAAAAAGAAAACCCAATTGTCATGGAGGTGACATGTCTTTTTCACAAGCAGTCAGCGGCCTGAATGCCGCTTCATCCGGTCTTGATTCGATCGGTAACAACATTGCCAACTCCGCAACCAACGGCTTTAAAGGGGCGCATGCTTCTTTTGCTGATATGTTTGCCGGTTCCGGTGTCGGTCTCGGGGTTAACGTTGCGGCGGTTTCCCAGAACTTCAAAGACGGTGCTATCACCCGTACTGACCGTGCCACTGATGTGGCGATTTCCGGTAACGGTTTTTTCCGTCTGCTGGATGGTAACGGTGATGTGGTTTACAGCCGTGACGGTGAATTCCACCGTGACAAGAGCGGTAACCTGGTCAACAACCAGGGCATGATGGTCACCGGCTTCCCGGCGGGTCAGGATGCTGACGGTAACACCACTATCCAGACCGGCGGTGTACCGCAGCCTCTGAATATCCCGACCGATATGATGGACGCCAGAGCATCCGCCAAAGGTGAATTAACCATGAACCTGAACTCGGATGACAAAGTACCGTCAGTGACCACCTTTGATCCTGATAATCCGGACAGCTACAACTTCAGCACCACCATGACCACTTATGACAGCCAGGGGAATACCCATGAGGTCGCGGTTTACTTTATCAAAACCGCTGATAACAAATGGACGGTCAAAGCCAAAGACAGCAGTGATAAAACAGCGGCTGTTCAGGATCTGGGCAATATGGAATTTGACGGTAACGGTAAATTAATAGGTACCGCGGACTTTAAATTCAACTATACCGGCTTAAACGGTGCAAATAACGGCACGATTGACCTGAGTTTCAACAAAACCCGTCAGCAGAAAGTCACTGAGTCATCAGTCAGCAAAATCGACATTGATGGCTATCAGTCCGGTGAATACACCAGCTTCAAAATTGAGAATGACGGCACCATCACCGCCAGCTATTCCAATCAGCAGAAGCGGACTGTCGGTAAAATCGCACTCTCTTCCTTTGCCAACAATAACGGTCTGGCATCCCAGGGCGGTAACGTCTGGAAAGCCACTAATGCCTCCGGTAACCCGATGGACGGCGTTCCGGGTACCGGGCAGTTCGGTAACCTGACCGGCGGTGCGGTGGAAGCCTCCAACGTGGATATGAGTCAGGAGCTGATCAACATGATTGTGATGCAGCGTAACTATCAATCCAACTCGCAGACCATCAAAACGCAGGATCAGATGCTGCAGACGCTGGTTAACTTACGTTAAGCATAAAGACAGAAGGTGGCCATGGATCACGTCATTTATACGGCAATGGGCGGCGCTAAGCATGCGCTGGAAAATCAGGCCATTGTCTCGAACAACATTGCCAACGTCTCAACATCCGGGTTTAAGGCACAGTTATCCGCCATGCGGGCTGTGCCGGTAAACGGTGATACAGAGCAGACCCGGACACTGGTGGTCTCTTCGACCCCCGGGGCGGACATGACTCCGGGACCGCTGAACTACACCGGTCGTCAGATGGATGTGGCGCTGAATGAGGGCCATTTCCTGGCGGTGGCACTGCCGGGCGGTGAAGAAGCCTATACCCGTAACGGCAGCATTCAGATTTCAGCGGACGGTCAGCTGATGCTGGGTGAACACCTTCTGCAGGGTGACGGCGGGGCAATTGATGTACCGCCGCACGCAGAACTGACCATCGGTGGTGACGGTACGATCACCGCGCTGATCCCGACCGATCCGCCGACCATGCTCGGCCAGATCGGACGCCTGAAAGTGGTGGAAGCGAAGCCGCAGGATGTGCTGCGCGGCGAGGACGGGCTGTTTCATCTTACGGCGGCAGCGCGTAATGCCAATGGTAACGAACTGCCGCTGAGTGAACGCGGCAAAGTATCGTCCGGTGTGCTGGAAGGCAGTAACGTCAACCCGGCCCAGGCGATGGTGGAAATGATTGCCAATGCGCGTCATTTCGAAATGCAGATGAAAGTGGTTCACAGCGCGGATGAAAATGCCCAGCGGGCCAATCAGCTGCTTGCGGTGAGTTAATATTCAGTAAGGAATTATCATGATCCGTTCATTATGGATTGCCAAAACCGGGCTTGAAGCCCAGCAGACGAACCTGGATGTTATTTCCAACAACCTGGCCAACGTCAGCACCAACGGTTTTAAACGCCAGCGTGCGGTGTTTGAAGATCTGCTGTATCAGAACATCCGCCAGCCGGGTGCCATGAGCTCCGAACAGACTTCTCTGCCGACCGGCCTTCAGCTGGGTACCGGTGTGCGTCCGGTGGCGACCACCCGTATTCATGCCCAGGGGGCGCTGAATAAAACAGGTACCTCGACCGATATCGCCATCAGCGGACAGGGTTTTATCCATGTCCAGATGCCGGACGGCTCTGATGCCTATACCCGTGACGGTTCATTGCATCCGGATCAGAACGGTCAGCTGGTGACCTCATCCGGTTATCAGATTGTCCCGGCCATTATGATCCCGGAAGGGGCGCAGAAGATGGAAATCGGCCGTGACGGTACCGTGTCTGTCACCATGTACGGTGAGAGCCAGCCGCAGCAGATAGGGCAAATCACCCTGACCACCTTCATCAACGATGCGGGTCTGGAAAGCATCGGCGAAAACCTCTACATGGAAACCGCCAGCTCCGGCGCACCGACAGAAAGTGCCCCTGAAACCAACGGCGCAGGCCGTCTGTATCAGGGCATGGTGGAAACCTCAAACGTCAACGTGGCGGAAGAACTGGTCAATATGATCCAGACGCAGCGTGCGTACGAAATCAACAGTAAGGCCGTTTCCGCCTCTGATCAGATGTTACAGCGTCTGACACAACTGTAATCCCCGTCCCGGCGCTGAGGTGATCGCCGCCGGGGCTTTTTACTGAGACACGCACAGAACAGCAAGAGTATTAAGATGACTGAAAGCGGCATTGTTCCACGGCAGCAGGATTGCGCGAGTTCTCCTGCCACTTCTGTTTGCGGGCGCGGACTGGTGACAGCGGCAGTGCTTGCCGTATCACTCAGCGGCTGTGCTTACATCAAACCCAAACCGCTGGTGGATACCCATACCACCGCGCTGCCGGTCGCACCGACTGCCCCGGCCGCGAACGGTGCTATTTTTCAGAGTGCGCAGCCTGCCTACTACGGCTACCAGCCGCTGTTTGAGGACAGACGTCCGCGTAACGTCGGCGATATCCTCACCATCAATCTGCAGGAAAACGTCAGCGCCAGCAAAAACTCTTCCGCCAATGCCAACCGTGCCGGGAAAACCGGTTTTCTCGCCGCTATTCTGCCCGGCTTTATGCAGGGCTGGCTCGGCGGCGGTAACACGGAACTGGACGTAAAAGGCAACAGCGAGTTTACCGGCAAAGGTGGTGCCAATGCCCAGAACACCTTTAAAGGCACGATTACGGTCACGGTCGATCAGTTGCTGGCAAACGGTAACCTGCATGTGGTGGGTGAAAAACGGATCGCCATCAACCAGGGCACGGAATCTATCCGCTTTTCCGGGGTGGTCAATCCGCGCACTATCGGCGCGGATAACAGTGTCAGCTCCACTCAGGTGGCGGACGCCCGTATTGAGTACGTTGGCGACGGCTATATCAATGAATCGCAGAATATGGGCTGGTTACAGGGTTTCTTCCTGAATGTGTCACCGTACTGAGCAGAGGTAAAGTGAGAATGAAAAAAGTACTGACCGGCCTGCTGATTGCGGTTTTAGGTGTGGCGAGTCTCCCCGCACACAGTGAGCGGATTAAGGATCTGACCACCGTACAGGGCGTGCGTGAGAATGCGCTGATTGGTTACGGGCTGATTGTCGGCCTCGACGGTACCGGTGACCAGACCATGCAGACGCCGTTTACCACGCAGAGTCTGAATAACATGCTGTCGCAGATGGGGATCACCGTCCCGCCGGGCACCAATATGCAGCTGAAAAACGTGGCGGCGGTGATGGTCACCGCCAAAATGCCGCCGTTTGCCCGTTCCGGTCAGGCAATTGACGTGGTGGTGTCCTCGATGGGTAACGCCAAAAGCCTGCGCGGCGGCACACTGCTGATGACCCCGCTGAAAGGCGTGGATGGTCAGGTGTATGCGCTGGCGCAGGGCAATATTCTGGTCGGCGGTGCCGGTGTCAGTGCCGGGGGCAGCAGTGTCAAAGTGAACCAGCTGGCCGGTGGCCGGATCAGCGGCGGGGCGACGATTGAGCGTGAACTGCCGGGCGCATTCGGTCAGAGCGGCGTGATTAATCTCCAGCTGAATGAAGACAGTTTTGCGCTGGCGCAGGATATCAGTGATGCGGTGAACCGCATGAACGGTTTTGGTACCGCAACGCCGCTGGATTCCCGCACCGTACAGTTACGGGTACCGCAGAGCAGCAGTGATCAGGTGCGTTTCCTGGCGCGGGTGCAGGATCTGAATATCCGTCCGCCGCAGAATGAAGCCAAAGTTATCCTGAACTCCCGCACCGGCTCTGTTGTGATTAACCGGACAGTGACGCTTGACAGTTGTGCGGTTGCCCACGGCAGCCTGGCGGTGACGGTCGATCGCCAGACGCAGGTCAGCCAGCCGGACACGCCGTTTGCCGGTGGTCAGACCGTTGTGACCCGCAATACCAATGTCGGCATCCGCGAGCAGGATGGCACCCTGAAAAAAGTGAATGCCGGGGCGAATCTTAACCAGGTGATTCAGGCGCTCAATACATTAGGGGCCACACCGACTGACCTGATGTCGATTTTACAGGCGATGGAAAGTGCCGGTTGTCTGCGGGCGAAGCTGGAGATCATCTGATGAGCGACATACAGTTGATGCAGAGCGCGGCCTACGATGTGCAGTCGCTGGGCAGCCTGAAACAGCAGCTGAATGAAAAACCGCAGGAGGGGCTGCGTCAGGTGACGCAGCAACTGGAGGCGACCTTTGTTCAGATGATGCTGAAAAGCATGCGCGCGGCATTGCCGCAGGACGGATTGTTCTCCAGCGACCAGACCCGGATGCTGACCAGCATGTATGACCAGCAGATAGCCCAGAACCTGTCAGAAAAGGGGCTGGGCTTCGGCGATATGATGTTTAAGCAGCTTTCTGCGGAGAATGAACCGGATCTGCCGCTGCGTTCGTCAATGATGGCGCTGGATGATGCCACGGTGATCCAATCGATGCCGCAGCAGGCCATGGCGCAGCTGATGCGGAAATTCAGTTCAGCAGGGGATGTGCTGAGTTCACCGCTGAAAAAAGTGCGCGAACTGGGGCTTAACAGTCAGAATTTCATTGCCAAACTGACAGAACCGGCGAAAGCCGCATCTCAGAAAAGCGGCGTACATCATCTGCTGATCCTGGCACAGGCAGCGCTGGAAAGTGGCTGGGGTAAGCGGGAGATCCTGACCGCTGACGGCAAAAACAGTCATAACCTGTTTGGTATCAAAGCCGGGAAAGGCTGGGAAGGGCCGGTCACCAATATCATGACCACCGAGGTTATCAACGGCAAGACGGTCAAAATGCGGGATAACTTCCGGGTTTACGGCTCTTATGAAGAAGCGATTGCTGATTACACCCGTTTGCTGACCGAAAATCCGCGTTATCACGGTGTGAAACAGGCGGCCAGCCCGGAGCAGGCGGCACAGCGTCTGCACAAGGCCGGATACGCCACCGACCCGGGATATTCCGGCAAACTGATTGTCCTCATTAATCAAATCCGCGGTACCCCGGCAGCCGCGCCGGTCGCCTCACGGGCGGTTCAGGCGTACACCCTCGATTTGAGTGACATTTTCTGATTATTTCCGGCGTAAAAAAATGCAGTTAACACTAAATTTTTGCGCCGTCTTTCCGATAACAAGGTAAGACATAATTTTAAACGGATGCTATCTGCGCTGCATTTTCAGTAAGTCGCCGGGAAAGCAGTCGCCAGAGAAAGGAAAAGCACATGCTGAATAATGTAATGAATAACGCATTAAGCGGAATTAACGCGGCCCAGGGCGGGCTGAGTGTTATTTCCAACAACCTGGCCAACGCCGGGGTGGGTTATTATCACCGTCAGAGCGCGGTATTCGGTGAAAACCCGGGCACCATGACAACCAACGGCTATTTCGGCAACGGCACCTATTTCAGCCATGTCCGCCGTGAGTTCGATGAGTTCGTCAACATGCAGTATAACAATGCACGTTCCCGCAGCGGCGACTACGAAGCATTCATGAAAAATGCCTCCGGGGTGGATGACCTGTTATCCAACAGCACCGATGATATTGCCGGCATGCTGGGCAGTTTCTTCACGTCACTGGACGAAGCTGCCAGTGATGCCAGTGACAAAACGCTGGTGGATGTGTTCCTCGGCAAAGCCAAAACCATGGTCAGCCAGCTGAAGGAAGCTGACCGCCGTCTGCGTGAGATGGACAGTGACGTTAACCATCAGATTGATAATAAAGTCAGAGATATCAATACCTATGCAGAAAAAATTGCCAAGCTGAATGAGCAGATC
This sequence comes from Morganella morganii H1r, assembly GCF_000633515.1. Classification (GTDB taxonomy): domain Bacteria; phylum Pseudomonadota; class Gammaproteobacteria; order Enterobacterales; family Enterobacteriaceae; genus Morganella; species Morganella morganii_B. The sequence goes on from NZ_AYMP01000006.1 coordinate 201,639, forward strand.
AGCAACTCCCGCGCGGTGAACGGTGCAGAGCCGAATGATTTGCTGGATGTGCGTGATCGTCTGGTGAATGAGCTTAATTCAGTTATCGGCATCAAAGTGATCGAGCAGAACGGCAATTTCAACGTCTCGTTCGCCAATGGTCTGCCTCTGGTGACCGGCGGACGCGCCAACCGCCTGGAAGCGGTGGCCTCCGGAGCGGATGACAGCCGTCTGAGCATCGGTTTTGTGGATTCTGCCGGTAATGTCCGTGAAATCAAAGATGACCAGATCCGCGGCGGTGAACTGAGCGGCGTTCTGCGTTCACGCCGTGAAATTATCGACCCGGCAAGACAAAAACTGAACCAGATGGCGCTGGTTTTCGCGGAGAAATTCAATGAGGTTCACCGCAAAGGTTATGATGCCAACGGTCAGACCAACAAAGATTTCTTTGCTGTCGGCAGCGGGAGTGTGGTCAGCAATACCCACAACAAAGGCAAAGCTGATTTTGATATCAAATACAATGATGTCTCCAAAGTCACCGGTAATAACTACGATGTCAGTTATGACGGCACAAACTGGAATGTGACCAAATTACCGGAAGGTACGGCCGTGAATGCGAATTTTGATGCCACCTCCGGAACATTAAGTTTTGATGGTATGGATATTAAAATCAGTAATAACACGGCACAGGCCGGTGACAAATTCCTGCTCAAGCCGGTGGATAATGTGATCGGCGGCCTGAACACGCTGGTGACAAATGCGGCGGATTTTGCGGCGGCAGACAGCACCGGTGGCGCCAGCAACAATGAAAACATCAAAGAGCTGGTAAAACTGCAGGATCAGAAACTGGTCGGCGGCACATCCACGCTGTCTGATTTCTATGCCTCCGTGGTGAATGAAGTGGGCAGCAAAGCCAGCCAGGCACAGATTGATTCTGAAGTGCAGAACAAACTGACCGTCAGCTTCTATGAGCAGCAGCAGGGCATCTCCGGTGTTAACACCAACGAAGAAAGTGTGCAGATGCAGAAAATGCAGCAGTTTTTTAATGCCAACGCCAAAGTGCTGTCAACCGTTGATGAATTATTCAACGTTCTGATGCGTGCATTCTGATTTTGAGTTAAGAAGGAAATTATCATGCGTTTCAGCACCAATTTAATGTTCAGTCAGCGTGTGTCGGATATGAACAATGCCACGGCCCGCTGGATGGAAGCGGGCAGTAAACTGGCTTCCGGTAAACGTGTCAGTAAACCGTCTGATGACCCGCAGGCGTCCGCGCAGGCGGTGCGTGTCACTCAGTCTGAGAACCGTAATCAGCAGTATGCTTCCACACGCGGGTATGCCAAAACCGGGATGACACTGCAGATGAGTATTCTGACGCAGATGAACAGCGTTTCCACACAGATGGATACCACGATTATTCAGGCCTCCAACCAGGGCTCACTCAGCGATAACGACCGTGCCTCACTGGCAGAACAGTTGCAGGGTCTGAAAGATCAGCTGGTGTCGCTGGGCAATACGACTGATGGTAATGGCCGTTATATTTTCGGCGGTTATGAATCAGACACCCCGCCGTTTGAAGTGGATGCAACGACCGGTGATGTGCTTTACAAAGGCGGCGATAAATCCATTACCCAGAACGTGGGCAGTGATCGTGAAATGACCAGCTACTTCGCCGGTTCGGAGGTATTCGCCACCACGACAAACGCGAAAGGTGAAAAAGTCGCTGATATGTTCACCGCGATCAACAAAGGCCTGGAAGCACTGAAAATTCCTCAGCAGAATGCCTCACAGGCTGATCTGGACAAAGCCAAAGCCGGGATGGATGAAGCAAACCGCGGTGTGAAAGCCGGGATGGATAAAATCTCCAATATTGAAGCGAAACAGGGCTTACAGTTACAGGAGATCGACAGCCTGGATTTCCTCTCCCAAACCCGTAAAATCCAGAATGAAAGCCGTCTGAGTGGCCTGGTCGACACTGACTGGACCAGCACGGTATCGGATTATCAAAAAGAAATGGCGCTGTTTCAGGCCTCACAGGATATCTTTAAGGATCTCAACAGCATGTCGCTGTTCAGTCGTTAAACTATCCGGATGCAGTACTGAATTCCTTTGGCCGTCATTGCGATGGCCTTTTTTGTGCCGGGCACCGGTCAGCGTACCGGGGCTATAACCCAGTGATCCGGAAAATTCCCTTCCGGTTTCAGTTCTTCAGCCAGAAAATCCATAAAAGCACGGATACGCGGTGAATGGCGGGCATCCGCCGGACAGGCCAGGTAATAGATGTGTGAGACATTGGCGTAATCTTCCAGCACCCGCACCAGTTTTCCGCTCTCCACCGCCTTACGGGCAATAAAATCGTGCATCATTGCCGGGCCGTTACCGTCAACCGCCATATAATAGGCTGCCATCACATCCTCAAAAAAAGCCATATCGCCGGTGGTTTCAACATGCACAACCTCATTATTGATCACCAGCGGCCACGGCAGCGGGCGGGTATGCTCCGGCAGATGCATCTGGAGGCAGTTATGATGCACCAGATCATCCGGGGTGTTCAGCGGCGGCGCATGTTTCAGATAGTCCGGTGAGGCCAGGATCCAGAACCGGGCATAATCCGTTTTGGTGGCAATCCAGTCCGGCAGCCGGTCAATCCAGCTGGTGACCACCACATCACACTCAGTGGTTTCCTGGCTCAGAATACGGAAGCGCAGATGGAAATTGACCTCAATCTGTGGGTAACGATGGCGGAATTTCGGCACCAGCGGAAACACCTTGCGGTACGCATAGTCATTCGGCAGGCTGACGCGGATTTTCCCGGCCGGGATGGTACGCATATCCAGCAGCGTTTCTTCGGCGGTGTACATGGCCTGTAATGCGGTTTTGCAGTAACCGAGATACTGTTCACCGGCTTCTGTCAGGCGGATATGCCGTGTGGAACGCAGAAACAGGGTACTGCCGAGCTTCTGCTCCAGCCGTAAAATGGTTTTACTGACCGCCGCCGGTGAAATATTCATGGCTTTGGCAGCGCCGGTAAAGCTTTTCAGTTCTGCGGCACAGCAAAACAGCTCCAGGGTTCCCAGCATCAGGTCATCAAAATGGCGTGGCATTATTAACCTCAGGTTGGTAATGAAGTGATATCAGAGTAGTTTATTTCACGCAGCGAAGAAATATAATAATTTACATCAATTACAGGTATTAAATCATAATTACAGGCTATTTATGAAACCACAACAGCGAACTGCCATCATCACTGATGCAGAAAGTTGTCTGGGGAAAGCATTAGTCAGAACACTGCTTGATGAAAATTATAACGTGATTGGTATATTCAGCAGTGATGAAAACAAGCAACATTTTTTACAGGAACTGGATAATAAAGCCGCATTTCTGCCCGTGACCGGTGAAAGCCATTGTGCTGATTTCGCCGGGCAACTGATACAACAGGGGATTATTCATTTCGGAAATATCGATATTATTATCCATAATTCCGGTGCTTTTCTCAGCAAAAATTATGAAAAAACGACGCCGGATGATTTCATGCATTTAATAAACAGTAATATTTATAGTTTATTTAATCTGAGTCAATTGGCGATTAAAAACATGTTGAAAAATCACGGTGGTAAAATTATCGTGGTAACCTCCTGTATTGCCCTGCAGCCGTCACAGAAAATACCGGCCGCACTGAGTGTTCTGGCAAAGGAAGGTGTGCACGGGCTGGTCAGAGCACTGGCGCTGGAGTACGCGAAGAAAAATATCCGTGTTAATGCCGTGGCACCGGGATATATTGAATCCCCGCTGAATACAGCACTTAATCAGGATTTTATTAATTTAGTCTCTCCGGCGGATAAAGTCGGAACCATTAATGATATTATAGAAAGTATTCGTTTTCTGCTGAAGTCTGATTATATTAACGGCACTGTTATGCCGGTTGACGGAGGCTATTCAGCAGGAAACTGGTAACCGTGTTATTTCTCAAGTCGTTTTCCGGATTATACACAGCAATATTCATTTGTACGCCATTACCGGATCCGGTAATCACTTTCTCGGTGATTACCGGTTTTTTATTTCCGGTATATAAGAATATTTATACTGTTATGACACCGGAAATGTGTGAAAACCGGTTACGGCGAGGCAAACAGATTAAAGATCAGTGAGAGCTGCTCAAACGCCTGATGAATCACGCGCTCGGTAAAGCCCGGCAGAACGGAAATGATCAGACCCAGCATACTGATACCGACAGTCAGCGTCAGCGGGAATCCCACCACAAAAACAGACAGCTGCGGCGTCATCCGGTTCAGAATACCTAACGCCAGGTTAAGAATCAGAAACAGGGTGATAAACGGCAGCGCCAGCATTAATCCGTTGAGAAAGATATGGTTAGCCGACTGTACCAGCATACGGAATCCTTCACGGTTAAGCGGGGTGACCTGCACCGGGATAAGATCAAACGAACTTATCACAATGTGGATAAGCCACAGGTGCCCGTCAAACGCGAGAAACAGCAGCAGAGTAATCAGGTTCAGAATACGAGCCAGAATCGGCATGTTCGGCCCGCCGCTCGGGTCAAAGAAGGTGGCGAAGGATAAACCCATCTGAAGACCGATCACTTCCCCCGCATGGCGGACGGCGGCAAATGCCATCTGCATGGTCAGCCCCATCGCCACACCAATCACCACCTGCTGTAAAATCACCCACAGACCGGGAGCGGAAAACAGCGGGATATTCACCACCGGCAGCTGCGGGGATACAATCAGAACCGTGAAAAAGGCCAGCATCACCCGCACCTTGCTGATCGACTGCTTTTCATTGAAAAACGGCGCGGTACCCAGCAGTGCCAGCACCCGGATAAACGGGTAAAATCCCTGGCTCAGCCACAGTGTCAGTGTTTCACTGGTGATACTTAACATAAATCAGCCGATAATAAATGGCAGATTGGTTAACAGTGCGCGCATATAATCCGTGAGCAGATTCAGCATCCACGGACCGGCAATCACAATCACACTGATAACAGACAGAATTTTCGGAATGAATGACAGGGTCATTTCATTCACCTGGGTCGCCGCCTGTAACAGACTGATCAGCAGACCGGCTGCCAGCGCCGCCAGCAGCAGCGGGGCGGCCAGCATCAGGGCGATTTTCATGGCTTCGGTGCCCAGCGCCATTACGGATTCCGGTGTCATACTCTCTCCTGACTCATATTATCTTCCGACTAAAAAAAGCTTTGTGATAACGAACCGAGCAGCAACTGCCAGCCATCCACCAGCACAAAAAGCATCAGCTTAAAGGGCAGGGAAACCGTGGCAGGCGGTACCATCATCATCCCGAGTGCCATCAGTACACTGGCCACCACGAGGTCAATAATCAGGAACGGAATAAACAGCGTGAAACCAATCTGGAAGGCGGTTTTCAGTTCGCTGGTGATAAAAGCCGGGATCAGAATGCGCATCGGCACATCTTTGGCCTCCTGAATTTCACCCACTTTGGCGATATGGGCAAACAGTGCCAGGTCGTTTTCGCGTGTCTGGCCGAGCATAAAGGTGCGCAGCGGCGCGGTACCGCGATCCAGTGCCGTTTCCAGACTGATCTTGTCTTCACTGAACGGACGGTAAGCATCGTCGTAGACTTTATCGAACACCGGTGACATCACAAAAAACGTCAGAAACAGCGCCAGCCCGAGCAGTACCTGGTTTGGTGGTGCCGACGGTGTGCCGAGGGCGTTGCGTAATAGGCCCAGCACAATAATGATGCGGGTAAAACTGGTGGTCATCAGCAGCAGAGCAGGGATAAAGCCCAGCAATGTCAGAAACAGCAGGGTCTGAACCGGCAGAGACCAGCTCTGGCCGCCGTCCGGCAGCACATGGCTGACAACCCCCGGCAGTGAAGCCTGTGCCTGCGGAACCAGCAGAAACAGAGCGAGTGCGGGAAGGGTGCGTTTGAGCAATGACATCATGAGAAATCTCAGCGTGGTTCGTCAGCCGGTACCGCATCGTTATTGGCGGTACGTTTGGTTTTCAGCAGTGCCTGAAAGGCGGAAGGGGCATCGGTCACCGCTGCCGGGTCAGCCGGACAGCGGTGCAGAAGATTCACCGACTGCGCGGTCACTCCCAGTACCAGCCATTCGCCCTGAATTTCCGCCACCACCAGCCGTTCTTTGTTTCCCAGAGAACAGGTGCTTCTGATACGCAGCAGCGGGTTTTTACCGGCCAGTTTTGCGGTAAAGCCGAATTTGCGGACAAGCCAGGTCAGCCCCAGGATCAGCAGAATAATGCCGCTGAGGGCGCCGGACACCTGAAGCAGACTGTCTGTGCTGTTAATCGCCTGAGAACCGGCCGCGGGCGGCGGCAGGGTCACGGAAGAAAAAACGGCATGGTCTGCCGTTTTTTCTGCGGCCGGTAAAACGGGGGTACCGGATGCGGTCGGTGTCATATCAGCGGCTCAGGCGGCGCATACGTTCAGACGGGGTGATAATATCGGTGATGCGGATCCCGTAATTATCGGAGACCACCACCACTTCACCCTGGGCAATCAGATAGCCGTTGATCAGAATATCCAGCGGTTCACCGGCCAGTCCGTCCAGTGCCACCACGGAGCCCTGGGATAAACTCAGCAGCTTCTTGATGGTCATTTTTGTCCGGCCCAGTTCGACAGAGAGACGGACAGGGATATCCATAATCAGATTGATATCAGACAGCTGATTCAGCGGATTCTGGCTGTCGAGATTATCAAACGCCTGACTGGTCCCGGTTTCTGCTTTTTTTTGTTGTTCCATTGCCTCTGCCCACAGAGACTCGCCATCGTGTTCCGGGTTCATATCAGGAGTGTTGTTCGCCTCACTCATTGGTTTTTTCCTCGTCCAGAGTGTTTAATACAGGATTAATCAAATGTTCCACACGCAATGCATACTGGCCGTCGCGGGTGCCGTACTGACTGGTCAGTACCGGTACGCCGTCCACACTGACGATCAGGCGATCCGGCTTCTCCACCGGAATTACATCCCCTTTCTGCAGTTGCAGTAATTTTGAAATCCGCAGCGGGACTTCAGCGAAATTCGCCACCAGCTCCAGTTCGGAGTGTTTCACCTGGGTTACCAGGCTGGACACCCAGGCTTCATTTTCCTGGTGGCCGTGCTCTATCGGCGGGTTAATCAGCCGTTCACGGACAGGTTCAATCATGGCGATCGGAATACAGATACTCAGCTCACCCACGGTATTGCCGATCTCCACCAGGAAGGAGGTGGTGACCACGATATCGTTGGGGGAGGTGGTGATATTGGTGAATTTCACCTGCATTTCGGAACGTACATATTCCACGTCGACTTCGGCAATCGGCTTCCAGGCATCGCGGTAGGCGTTCAGTGCCAGTTTCAGCATGCGGTGGATAATGCGCTGTTCGGTGTTGGTAAATTCTTTGCCTTCGGAACGGACCGGAAAACGGCCGTCCCCGCCGAACAGGTTATCGACAGCGATATAAACCAGTGCCGGTTCAAAGGTGAACAGTGCGGTTCCGCGCAGCGGCGGCATATGCACAAGGTTCAGGTTGGTCGGTACCGGCAGATTACGGGCAAACTCATGATAAGGTTCAATTTTGATACCACCGACCGTAATATCAGGACTGCGGCGCAGCATGTTGAACAGCCCCATGCGGAACTGGCGGGCAAAACGCTCGTTAATAATTTCCAGGGACTGCATACGCTCGCGGATAACGCGGCGCTGGGTATTCGGATCATAAGGACGGACGTTGTCCTTACGTTTATTGAGTGCTGTGTCGGCAGGCTGCGGCTCTGACGGCGAGTCACCATTGAGCAGCGCGTCTATCTCTGCCTGAGATAAAATATTATCGCTCATCAGTTTTACCGGAGAATAAAGGTGGTGAATAACACATCCGAAATTTCCTGATCCGGCTGTCCCTGTACCACGGTCGGCGCTAAGGTGGTTTTCACTGCCTTCATCAGCTGAAGTTTGCCGTCATGGGTACTGAGCGTCTGCGGGGACTGCTGAGAGAGCAAAAGTAACAGGCGGCTGCGGACTTCCGGCAGATATTCATGGAGTTGTTTGCGGGAACGCTCGTTGGCCAGACGCAGTGTCATATCAATATACAGCACACGATCACGGCCGTTGTTCATACCGGGAAGATTCACGGTAAACGGTTCAATGCCCATAAAGATAGGCTCAGGCATATTGGCCCGTTTTTCGTCTGCGGTACCGGCAGTGGTGGTGTCCTGCTGAGAAGACCACCAGCTGTACCCCCCGAAACCTGCTCCTGCGAGGGCAATCAGGGCAAAGATAACCAGTAACCCGGTATTGGAACCTTTTGAGGCATTGCGTGAAGACGACATGTTAACTGAATTCCTATTTCTTGATAGCGAACCCCGGCAGGGGGTTCATACTCTGTAAGCCCGTCCATTATGGCGTGCTTCTGAAGGACTAAAGGGAGGAAAAACGAAGCAAAAAGGCGGTAACTCGGGGCTTTAGTCGCCTGTACCGCCGTTATGCACAGGGATCAGGCGAAGGTATCGATCCCGCCGCGGGCGCGGGCGTCATGAAGTGCCGCCGGGCGGACAAGGTTATCGGTGCTGATATTCACGCCGCTGATACTGCCGGCGGAAACAATACTGTCAGCACTGCCGCCGCTGTGACGATCATCACCGGAGCCTTGCTGATTACCGTGATACTCCTGCCCGACAGAGCTTTGCGCCAGGTGAATTCCGCTCTCCTGAAGGGCGTTGCGCAGCACCGGCATCATGGACTCCATCGCCGCGCGGACATGGCTGTGCGGGGAGACAAAGTGCATCACCGCCTGATTATCCTCAATTTTAAGATGGATATTCAGCGAGCCCAGCTCTTCCGGATGCAGACGCAGCTGTGCCTGCTGTAATCCCTGGCGGGAGAAATAGATCATATTCCGGCTGACCTGCTGCTGCCACAGTTCGCTGCCGAGCTGCGCGGTCAGCTGCATGGCAGGCTGAGCCACCGGCGCATTGGTCTGCGCGGCGGTGCCTTGTGCCGCTGCCGGCATCAGCGCCGGGCTCTGCACGGCAGTATGGCTGCCCGGCGCGGTTATCGTCTGAAAGGCGCTGCTTTCTGTTTTGATGCTGAATGCGCTTTTGCTGTTATCCGCGCTGCCGGTATCGGCGGCGGAAGTCAGTGATAACGGCACGGAAGTGTCAGCGGGTTTCTTATTCAGCGGTAAAAAATCATCCGGCAGGGCTTTCTGATCCGGTTTTTGGGTATCGGTCAGTGAAAAACGCGGCTGATCCACACGCGGTTTGGACTTGTCATCAACAAACAGGGTGCGGGCATCGTTATTTTCATCCGTAAGCAGAGGCTTATCACCGGTCGTCGTCAGCGTGTCCTGCGGCAGTTCTGTGGTTTTGGCGCTGTTTTTTCCGTTGTCATCAATATGCAGTTTTGTGTCTGCGGCCGCTTTATCCGATGCGTTGCTTTCCTTCCCGGTCAGGCGTTCTTTCAGTGCCGCGAGCAGGGTATTGTCAGCGTCACCGTCTGTCTGCGGTAATGCAGGTGCATCATCCCCGGTGGTCAGCAATTTTGCATCCAGCGCCGGTGAGGCTGTATCCCCGGCAAGGCGGCGGGAGAAATTCAGCTGTGCCATGGTGTCGGCACCGGTCTGTTTTTCCTGTGCGGAGACCGTTTTACCCTCTGCGGCCTGTTTATGCGCGGCAGTGTCATTGCGGGTTTGTTTCACCGCATGTACCGCCTGTGCCGGTTTTTCCGGGCGCGGCTGCTGTGCATCCATCACCGCCTGAAACGGCAGGACGGTTGCCTGTGCATCTTCCGCACGCGGGGATCCCTGTTTATTCAGTGTATTGTCAGCTGAACTGACTGCTTTGCTACCGGCGTTGACATCCATTAACGGGTTCTCCATAAAGTCGTGCGCTGGGCAAATTCATCCATCTGCTTTTGCTCCAGCCGGTTTTGTCGTTGATTTTTTGCATGATCCGCACGGCGGATCAGGGTATCGAAGGCATTGACGCGCTGCTGTTTTTCCTGCCAGTGACGGTTGGCATCACTGACACGCTGCTCCCACAGGTTCAGCTGACCCTGCTGCTGTTCAATGGTCAGTTCGAGGGTGACCAGAAACTGCTGATAGTTCTGCCACTTATCGGCGGCCATTCCGCTATACAGTGTCTGATTCAGCTTCTGCCGGTAATCGGCCTGATAATTTTCCAGCATGGTCAGCTGCTGACTCATCTGTGTGTGGGTCTGACGCACCTGCGCCAGCACTTTAGCCGCCTCTTCGGCGGCTTCTTCAGCTAAATTTAACAATGTGGTGAGTGCATGCGTATTTGACATTGACGACCTCGTTATGCGTCCGGTATCACCTGACTGAGCTGCTCACAGGCGGCCGGGTAGTCACAGCGCTCATCGATATCCTGTTGCAGAAACGCCGCCATAGACGGGAACCGCTGAATGGCCTCATCCAGCATCGGGTCACTGCCCGCCGCGTAGGCACCGACGTTAATCAGGTCACGGTTGCGCTGGTAAGCCGAGGTCAGCTGTTTGAAACGCTGAATTTTCCGGTAATGGCTTTTCTCAATCAGCTCGGTCATGGCACGGCTGATAGAGGCTTCAATATCGATAGCAGGGTAGTGTCCGGATTCCGCCAGAGACCGTGAAAGCACGATATGGCCGTCAAGAATGGCCCGCGCGGAGTCAGCGATCGGATCCTGCTGGTCATCCCCTTCGGTCAGAACAGTGTAAAATGCGGTAACAGAGCCGCCGTTTTTACCGTTGCCTGCCCGTTCGACCAGTGCCGGTAATTTTGCGAACACCGACGGAGGATAGCCTTTTGTGGCAGGCGGTTCTCCGATGGCGAGCGCAATTTCACGCTGTGCCATGCTGTAGCGGGTCAGTGAATCCATAATTAACAGCACATTGCGGCCCAGATCACGGTAATATTCCGCGATCCGCGTGGCATAAGAGGCACCCTGCATCCGCAGCAGCGGGGAAACGTCCGCCGGTGCCGCGACGACCACCGCGCGCTGAAGTCCTTCCGCACCGAGGATATTCTCAATAAAATCTTTGACTTCGCGACCGCGCTCACCAATCAGCCCGACCACAATAATGTCCGCCTGCGTGAAACGCGCCATCATGCCGAGCAGCACACTTTTCCCGACACCGGAACCGGCAAACAGGCCCATACGCTGACCGCGCCCGACGGTCAGCAGGGCATTGATAGCGCGGACACCGACATCCAGCACGTCTTTAATCGGTGAACGTTCCAGCGGGTTGATCGGCGGCGTGGTCAGCGGAGCCCGGATTTTGGCGTCCAGCGGCCCTTTGCCGTCCAGCGGATTGCCTGAGGCATCAAGAATCCGGCCGAGCAGCTCATCACCCAGCGGCAGCATACGGCTGGTCTGCCCGCCGCTTCCGGTGGATTGTGCATACACGCGCGCACCCGGCGCGATACCGTCCGGCTCTGCCAGCGGCATCAGCAGCATACGCGGGCCGTTAAAACCGACCACTTCACAGATAACTTCTTCGGTGTTGCCGTTGATCACGCGCTCGATAAAACAGGTGGCACCGAGCGGCATTTTGATGCCTTCGGCTTCCATCACCAGCCCGGTGATTTTGGTCAGGCGCCCGTAATGGCGGGTCATCACCACACCGGACATCCGGGATTCAAAGCTGTCCAGCGCGCCTATCCAGCGGCCGATCCGCGCGGTCATGATAACGTCTCCGGCGCGTATAACCGGCACAGCTCCTGCCAGCGGGTGGCAACACTCATATCGATTTCGCCGTCATCCGCCACCACACGGCATCCGCCCGCATGCAGCTGCGGATCCGGCACCAGCTGCCAGCCGTTCAGACTGAGCTGGGTGCCGATATGCTGCTCCAGCATCTCAATATGTACCGGGTTGACCCGCAGTTCCGGCTGACCGGCAAACAGCGGTTTCTGCTGAAGCAGACGGCTGATCTCTTCCAGCAGTGCGGTACCGTCACAGACCGCAGGCTGACCAAGCACCTGACGGGCGGCGGTCAGGGCAATCTGCAACAGTTTGGTGGTCACCACGCTGTCAAAACTGTCGAGGGAATAACTGAACTCGGACAACAGTTTCTGCCACGCTTCCGTGAGCGGCTGCTGTTCTGTCAGTACCTGCTGACGGCCCTGTTCCGCACCTTCCTGCAGACCCTGAGCAAACCCGGCGTCATAACCGGCTTTTTGTCCCTGTTCATGACCGGACTGAAAACCGCTGCGCTGCGCCTCTTCTTTCAGGTTATCCAGCAGATTGATCTGCTCGAGTACTTCTTTCGGCTCGAGGCAGGGCACTTTGGGTTTTTCCGGCTCCGGCTCATCGGACAGGGCAGGGAGTACAGAGGAATTGAGATCCCACTGGTTCAGCTCCCGCGGCTGCCAGCGCTTCCACGGCAGCGTGGTGTTTTCCTTATCAGACATAGACATCGTCACCACCACCAATCACAATTTCACCGGTTTCCATCAGACGGCGGACAATCAGCAGAATGGATTTCTGTTCATTTTCAACCTGCGACATGCGCACCGGTGAGCGGGATTCCAGATCATCACGGACAATCTCAGCCGCACGGGTGGACATATTGCGCAGGAAGTGTTCGCGCAGCTCTTCGTTGCAGCCTTTCAGTGCAATAACCAGCGAGTCGTTGGAGACATCCTGGAGGATGCGCTGGATACTGCGGTTGTCCACTTCGATAAGGTTCTCGAACAGGAACATTTCGTCGATAATGCGTTGCGCCAGTTCGCCGTCGTAATCGCGCATTGCCCCGATAACACCTTCTTCCTGCTGACTTTTCATCAGGTTGATGATCTCGGCTGCGGTTCTCACGCCACCCATTTTGCTGCGCTTGAGGTTCTGGCCGTCCAGCAGATTGTTGAGAACTTCGGTCAGTTCCGCCAGTGCCGCAGGCTGGACACCACCAAAGGTGGCGATACGCAGCATAATGTCGTTGCGCTGGCGTTCGTCGAACAGTTCCAGCACATCGGCGGCCAGGTTGCGTTTTAAATGCACCAGGATGGTGGCGATAATCTGCGGATGTTCGTCGCGGATAATATCGGCCACGGTCTGCGGCTCCATATAGTTGAGGCTTTCGATCCCGGAGGCACTTTCGTGCTTCTCGAAGATATCTTCCAGCAGGCTGGCGGCACGGTCTTCACCCAGCGCCTTGACCAGCACGGAACGCAGATAATCATTGGTATTGATGTTTAGTGCCGCGTACTGAATCGCCGCTTCCTCAAACTCCGTCAGGACTTCCGCCAGCTCGGCATTGGAGACCTGACGCATGCTGGACACCGCCATACTCAGCTGCTGAACTTCTTTATTGTTCAGGTGTTTAAAGACCTCGGCGGCCTGGTCTTCACCGAGCGTCATCAGCATGACGGCGCTCTTTTCTGTTCCGCTTAAATTCATTGTGCTTTTCCTAACCACTGACTGATAACCATTGCCACAACCTGCGGATCTTTATCCGCCATCTCACGGATACGCTGGCTCTGAATTTCGGCGCTGACTCGCTGACGGGTCAGGCGGCGGCGGGTTTTCTCGTCCATATCGTCACTGATAACCTCATCAGCCACGAGCGGGGTTTTCATCTGCGTTGCCTTAAACATACGGGCTTCCGCTTCCGCCTGCTGTGCTTTGCGGTAGCGCTGCCACTGCGGTCTGATACCTTTACGCCATAACAGCCAGCCCACCAGTAACAGCAGCAGGATCTTGCCGTACTCCAGTGCCTGCGCAATGATGACCGGGCTTGTGAAGAGCGACGGCTCTTCGGTCAGCTGACCTTCATCAGTAAAGCGGGAGTTGGTGATGCTCAGCGTGTCGCCGCGATCGGCGGAATAGCCCATTGCCTCACGGGTCAGCGCTTCAATCTCTTTGATCATCTCCGGCGGCAGCGGCTGCATTTCCTCAGTACCGTCTTCTTTCTTCTGCGGCAGCCAGTTAATAATTACCGCGACAGAGAGACGGTCAACCACGCCAATCTGACGCTGGGTATGACTGATTTTGCGATCCACTTCGTAGTTTGTGGTCTCATCACTCTGTGAATTAATATTGCTGTTGCGGTTATTATCGGCAGGGGATGCCGTTTTGTTATCTTTTGTATCCGCTTTTGCTGTTTCAACAGGGGCGGAAGGGGCACTGACCGGCTGATTGGATAATGCCCCCGGTACACCGCCCGGGCCGCCGTTGCTGTTCTGCTGACTCTGGCTGCTCTGTCGTGAGCGGACAGCGGCGGAATCCGGCTGCTGGTTTGGCTTGTATTCTTCAGCGGTCTGCTCGACTTTGGAGTAATCCACCTGCGCGGTTACCTGCGCCTGTACGTTGGTACGGCCGACCAGCGGCGCAAGCAGATCTTCAATACGCTGTTTAAGGCGGGCTTCTGTTTCCTGGGTCAGGCGCATCTGGGATGTGCTGACAGACTGCTGGCTGTTATCATTGTTTGTCAGCAGGCGTCCGGCCTGGTCAACAATAATGACGTTGGATGAGGTTAATCCGGATACACTGCCGGAAACCATATGCACAATCGCGCTGATCTGGCCTTCATCCAGTGCGCGGCCCGGCAGCAATCCGACGGTGACGGAGGCGGTCGGTGATTTCTGCTCGCGGACAAATAGGGTCGGCTTCGGGATCGCCAGATGCACCCGCGCGGTCTGAACCGGGCTGAGTGATTCAATCGTGCGTGACAATTCCCCTTCGAGGGCGCGCTGATAGTTCACCTGCTCACTGAACTGACTGATACCGAACTGCTCTTTATCCAGCAGTTCAAAACCGGTGTTACCGCCTTTCGGCAGACCGGCCTGTGCCAGTTTCAGCCGCAGCTCATGCACTTTATCAGCAGGTACCAGAATGGCACTGCCGTTATCTGCGAGCTGGTAAGGCATATTCATCTGTGTCAGCTGGCTGACAATATCGCCGCCGTCTTTGGCACTCAGATTACTGAGCAGAACGCGGTAATCCGGGCTGCGCATCCAGAGGAACAACGCAACAATAACGGCGATTGCCGCCGCGCCCGCGACCATCAGCGGAACCTTCGGATCAGCCTTAATACGGTCAATAATCAGAGCGAATCCCTTTTTGGTCTCTCCGGTGTCTTGTGGTGCGGCACTCATAAACATTCCCTGCCTTGCTGATTTGACGGGTGAAAATAGTTTTGGCGAAACAACGTAATTTCCCTCTTTGTAACGTCACTTTTTTACGCTGCTATTATTCCCCGCGGATAACCAATCTAATGACAGAATCAGCCCGTGATTTTGGTGTTATTTACGGGCTTCAAGTTAAAAAGGGTGTGTTAGGGTATGCAGGCAATAAGATGTGACCGGTGCCTTTTTCAGCAGAAAGCGGTTTCCGGGGGACACATTAATCCCTGTTAACGGAAGAAAAAAACATGACAATTCAGGCAATTGAGGGAGTCGTCTCCCAGCTGAATGTAACAGCAGCACAGGCAGCAAACCAGACCAGGCCGGTAGTTGATGCGCCGGGGTTTGGTGATCACCTGATCTCAGCAGTGAATGAGATCAATACCACCCGCATTAATTCCGCAAAAAAGGCGGAAGACTTTACACTCGGCAAAGCCGATATTTCCCTTAATGATGTCATGGTGGATATGCAGAAAGCGAGCCTGAGCCTGCAAATGGGTATTCAGGTGCGTAATAAACTGGTGGCGGCGTATCAGGAAATTATGTCAATGCCGGTGTGATGACTTAACAATTTGAAATTAAACGGATTTAATGGTTTTTTCTGTTATCAGGGGACACATACGGGGCAGTATTTGTGTCGCTATGAATGCGGAATTTGCCGGAATAACGTGTGGTTTTTGTTATAGGGATAAATAAAGAGAGCGGGGGCACTTCAAATCCCGCTCTTTTTGATTGGTTTATTTATGATTTTTACGGTAGTAAGTCCATTCTTCAACCCGTTCACCACCCGGTAAATTGCAGTAACCGGTCCAGCCTGATTCTGCTTTCACGATTTCTGTTTTACCGCCGGATTGTTCACAATATACCGATGCCGGGTTTGCCATGCCAATTTTTGCCTCTTTCGCCGGTACCAGATCTTTATTCAGTACGGAGATTAACTGATAACGGATATTGGGTGCATCGGCAGGCGGATTCGGAATATGGGTGGTTTTGACGGATACCCGGTACCGGTACCCCGGTTCGTACGTAAAACCGTCAATATTCTGATAAAAGAATTCCCAGTCTGCCTCCGGAGATTCTTTTATTTTCATGCACTTCATCGGTGCGACACCTGTGCAGTCGGCCAGCTCAGAATCGATGTAAAGTGTTTTGGTATTATCCGTTGCCGGTGTTGTCAGGGTATTCTGACTGCATCCTGCCATTAATAAGAAGAGCGGAGCAATAATATAGGCTGATTTCATCAGTTGTCCTTAATGGGATATTAAAATGGTGTATTTTTACTCTGTTTATGACAGCATAAAAACAGAATCAGTTCCGTATAGGCGCTTTTTTATCTGTAAAAAGAGTACAAATGAAGAGATATAAAACATCAGTGACAAGTGTGATAATCCTGGCCGGTTTTTATTTCCGGGTATGGCTGTATACAACAACCGGAATGGTACTGATAAACCGGATAAATAATAACCTGCGGGAACCGCCGGTTTCCGCTGATTTTTGGGATTCGTTATATCTGGTCAGTAAATTTCTGCTGGTCATTCTGCTGCTGATATTGTCGGCGGATCTGTTCCGTGTTTACCGCAATATCCGGCGTAACCCGGTAATAACCGCACCACGGTCCCGTTTTTATCTGATGGCTGCCGCACTGGCAGGCGGAGTGGCTATTTTTCTGCTGACCGTCAGTTATTGGTATCCGTTCTCTGTATAATCACAGAATATTACAGGGCATAACCTGTAACCGGACTTCCGATCCGGTATCTTTGTACAAATTCAGCCGGTTTCATTCCGCTAATTGTGAAATAAAGAGAGAGGATCTACACTACCCGCGGTACGTATTTCTCCCGGCAAGGATATTTACAGGTGAGGCTATATGACAGCAATTGATATTTTCTGGGTCGGTATCGGCGGCGGCAGTGGTTCATTACTGCGCTGGTGGGTCGGTAAACTGACAGGTGAACGTTATCACGGCCATTTTCCGCTGGGTACATTTATCATTAATGTCTCCGGAGCTTTTATTATCGGTTTTTTAAGCACACTATTTGTTATTGACTGGCATGACCGTTTCGGTTCATTCCTGCATGCAGCGGTTCTGACCGGTATTCTCGGCGGTTACACCACATTCAACAGTATGCAGCTTGACGCGGCAAAACTGGTGAATTCAAAACAGCGGATGCTGGCTTTCGGGTATTTGCTTATCTCTGTTGTGGCCGGTCTGGCAGCCGCCGCACTGGGTGTCTGGCTGGCGGCATAAGGATAACAATATGAATATGGTGATTCTTATTTTTATTGGCGGAGCCTTCGGTGCAATCTGCCGCGAATTACTGATGCTTGGTGTGCCGTCCCTGAGTGACGGGTTCCCGCTTGATATTCTGGCGGCCAATATTATTGCGTCATTCCTGCTGGGAATAACGGCAGCATTATTACAGCGCAACCGGATTAATCAGTATGTCAATGCGCTGGTGGCAACCGGTATTATGGGCGGGTTATCCACGTTCAGCAGTTTTGTGTACGGAACCTTTGAAATTATGTCATCCCCGGCATTACTGGGTACAGGAATAACGTATCTGCTGGTCAGTGTGATCGGCGGATTTGCAGCGGTTATGGCGGGGTTATATCTGGGAAATTGTGTGAAACCCGGTGTAAAAGATATTGCCGGATAGCAAAAAGTTCCGGCCGGGCAGAGAACGACTGTCCGGCCGGAACAGATCAGGCCATTTTTTCATTATTTTAAAACACCGCGCTGATCAGAAAAACTTATTCTACTGGTTTAATATTAATCGAATAATCCGGGTCACTGAATTGCCCGTAACTTTTATTAATCACCCGTTGTTGGTCAAGCTGTTTTATTTCTTTACTCAGAAAGTTGAGGTGATCCTGTAAACAGATTTTTGTTACCCGTTCATTTTCAATGATAGCCTGCAGTATTTCCACCAGTTCGCCGGTGACCGGCTGTTCTTTTTCCAGTTCATGAGATAACTGTGTCAGGTGTTCAACCGCGCAAACATAATCAGTTTCACGGGCAATCAAATCATCCCATTCACTGTTTCTGGCCAGGGTAACGAGTTCTTCACTCAGTGTCAGTACATGTTGATATATATCGTGTAAATTGATGGTTGTTTGAATACTCACCTGATTATCTTTCATCCACATTTGCCCCGATTTGTTGCCATGTTGCCGCGAGATCGGAGAGCAGTTGATAGACCTCTTTTACGTAGGTCACGTTATTGTCGATATTTGCGTTGAGTAACCGCATAATCATATAGTCATACAGGGAGGCCAGATTATGCGCCAGCTCACCGCCGGCATCATAATCCAGAGCCTGTTTCAGACCATTCTCAATAATATTAATGGCCTTCGACAGCTCATTACCCTTGGCGGCAATATCATGTTGTTCCATAAAGATTTCGCTGCGGCGAAGGGCGCTGAGCGCCCCGTTAAACAAAATCCGGATCAACTGATAAGGCGAGGCATTGGTAATTTCGCTTTCAAGATTAACCTGCTGGTAAGCCTGATTTGCCTTGCGCTGATACATTATTTTTAACCTAACATTCTGCCGAGTGCTTGTGTGGTGCCACTCAGGGAGTTCATCATTTTGTCCAGATTCTGGAACTGACGGCGATACAGATCCATGGTGTTTTCGATCTGTTTATTTGTTTGTTCGATACGTTTATCGATACCTTTTTTCTTTTTCTCCAGGCCGTCGGTCGCGTTATGAATCGTACCTTCACGGCTGTCTAATGTCTTTTTCAGGTAATTAAAGTTCTCGGTGGCAAAACCGGTCTCTTTTCCGTCACCGGCAAAGAACTCTTTGACACTGGAGCCATTCTCTTTCAGTGCTTTATCCAGCACTTTGTCATCTATTTCCAGGGTACCGTCTGTTTTTTGCTTAATACCCATCTTGTTCATGGTGTTAATTTCACCATTGCCGTTAGGTGTTCTGATCTGCGCCCGGATAGTATTCTGAATACCGCGCAGAGTAGAATCACCAATCAGCGGGCCATTACTTTTATCAGCAGCCTGGCCTTTTTCAGTCTGGGTATATTTGGTCAGATCCTTGCAGAGTTTCTGATACTCGTTATAGGCATCCACCCATTCTTTAATTTTCTTTTTCGCCGGTTCACTGTCAGACGTCACAGATAAATGTTCTTCTTTGCCGTTTTCACTCTCTTTTTTCAGTGTCAGGGTCAGGCCCGGGAATTTATCTTTAATGGTATTGGTCTGCTCTTCGAAATCAAAACCGTTAATGGTGAATTTTGAGTTCTGCGGTGCAACTTTTTCAACCATTGCACTTTTCGACGTATCTAATTTACCGGATGCGTCATATTCAACATGCAGAATATCGTCCAGTTTCTGATCACCCTGAACACTGACGGAAATATGACTTTCAGTCCCTTCCGTTTTTGAAGACATGGACAGGGTATATTTGCCATCACCGGTTTTTATTACCGCTGCAGTGACACCTTTATCTGCTTTATTAATCGCATCTGCGATTTCAATTAATGACGTATGATCTCTATCCAGTTTAATACTGAAAGTTTTCTTCGGATCACTGCCGTCACCCTGCGTAATGGTGATT
This sequence comes from Morganella morganii H1r, assembly GCF_000633515.1. Lineage (GTDB taxonomy): Bacteria > Pseudomonadota > Gammaproteobacteria > Enterobacterales > Enterobacteriaceae > Morganella > Morganella morganii_B. Next base: position 221,308 of record NZ_AYMP01000006.1, read on the forward strand.
GTCCGTTCATCACTGTTACTCCCCAGATTGGCTGTATTGCTGTCCTGGCCTTTGGTGGCAATAGTCTGGGATTTGGCTAATTGCTCTACTTTAACGTCGTAAACGCCGGGAACCGCTTTGCCGTCAGTCGTGACATCAAAACTTTTATACTCACCGCTGACTTTGGTGGTGCTGATATCTTCGTATTTCTTCAGACCTTCAGACGCGGATTTTAATTTTTCCAGTGAAGCCTGTAATTTACCGAATGCGCTAATTTGTGCATCACACGCTGTTTTTTGGGCAGTTAATGGCTCCAGACGGCGCATTTCTGCTTTCTCCAGCATGTCCAGCTGCTGATTAAGATCCATTCCGGCGCCAACGCCTAACGATGCTATGCCTGCCATGTATTTCTCCTGAATTTAATTGGTTTTACATAGTTATCGGTTGGCAGCGGAAGAATTTTAGCGTTAACAGCAAAAAATGATGGGCGGAGTTGCGCAGGGAAAGCAGGGTTATTGTCATCATTAAGATAAGGAAACAAAAAAGCGTCCGGGGGACAGCAAGTTGGTTACAAAACGCACAGAATACGTTGCCCGGATAAATATGCCTGATATTGATAATATGGCGGCGTTTTGTCTGTAAATAAAGTGAATTATCCCCCGTTAACAGTATTATCCCGCAGCGGCGGCAAGAAATAATTCACATTATTTTATACAAAAAAAGGAAATATCATTATGGCACAAGTTATTAATACCAATGTTCTGTCACTGGTTACCCAGAATAATTTAAACCGTTCACAGGGTGCATTAGGCACCGCGATTGAGCGTCTTTCTTCAGGCTTCCGTATTAACAGTGCAAAAGATGATGCCGCCGGTCAGGCGATTGCCAACCGTTTTACCGCTAACGTCAAAGGTCTGACTCAGGCTTCCCGTAATGCCAGCGACGGTATTTCCCTGGCGCAGGTCACAGAAGGCGCGGTCAATGAAATTAATGACAATATCCAGCGTATCCGTGAACTGACGGTACAGGCACAAAACGGTACAAACTCTGAAAGCGATATCAACTCTATTCAAGAGGAAGTTGATCAGCGCATGAAAGAGATTGATCGTATTTCAGAGCAGACCCAGTTTAACGGTATTAAAGTGCTGTCCGGCGATAACAAAATGACTTTCCAGGTCGGCACCAATGACGGTGAAACCATTAATATCGACCTGAAGAAAGTGGATCGCGAAGCGCTGGGTCTGGACAAACTGGATATTGCAGAGGGCACGAAGAATTATGTGTGGGATGGTGGTGCCATTAATCTCGCTGACTTCAAGGACAGTGCTAATGCGCCTGCTACAGTAGCAACAGTCGACGCACCGGATGGCATGAAATGGAAAACTGCACCGGGAGCAGCGAGTATTCATGCAGTGAAAGATGAAAATGGTCAGGTTGTCAAAGATAAATACTATGTTGTTGGTAAGGTTGATGACGGCTCTGCCGGCGGGAAAGATGTCAAGCTGGAAGTCACACTCGATAAAACAGAAGATGTCGGTGGTGTGATTACCGCGAAGTTTAAAGCAACCACTAAAGATGTTGAAGTGCTGGCTGCCGGTACGAAAGCACCCGCAGGCCCGCTGGGGACTCTGGATAAAGCGTTGTCAAAAATTGACAGTCAGCGCAGTCAGCTGGGTGCATTCCAGAACCGGATGCAGTCCACTATCAATAACCTGAACAACTCGGTGAACAACCTGAGCGCAGCACGCAGCCGTATTCAGGACGCGGATTTCGCAACAGAGGTTTCTAATATGAGCCGTGGTCAGATTCTGCAAAATGCGGGTACTGCCGTACTGGCGCAGGCAAATCAGGTACCGCAGTCAGTACTGCGCTTACTGGGTTAATAATATAACGCTATATATCAGGTCATTCCTCTGTTTTATGTTTTTGCCGGAACGTCAGTTCCGGCTTTTTTTGTACAGGGGAGTTATTGGAATAAAATGTCAGAAATTAATAATATGGCGGCGTTTTGTCTGTAAATAAAGTGAATTAACTTCCGTTAACAGTATTATCCCGCAGCGGCGGCAAGAAATAATTCACATTATTTTATACAAAAAAAGGAAATATCATTATGGCACAAGTTATTAATACCAATGTTCTGTCACTGGTTACCCAGAATAATTTAAACCGTTCACAGGGTGCATTAGGCACCGCGATTGAGCGTCTTTCTTCAGGCTTCCGTATTAACAGTGCAAAAGATGATGCCGCCGGTCAGGCGATTGCCAACCGTTTTACTGCTAACGTCAAAGGTCTGACTCAGGCTTCCCGTAATGCCAGCGACGGTATTTCCCTGGCGCAGGTCACAGAAGGCGCGGTCAATGAAATTAATGACAATATCCAGCGTATCCGTGAGCTGACGGTACAGGCACAAAACGGCACCAACTCCGAAAGCGATATCAGCTCTATTAAAGAAGAAGTTGATCAGTGCATGAAAGAGATTGATCGTATTTCAGAGCAGACCCAGTTTAACGGTATTAAAGTGCTGTCCGGCGATAACAAAATGACCTTCCAGGTCGGCACCAATGACGGTGAAACCATTAATATCGACCTGAAGAAGGTGGATCGCACAGCACTGGGTCTGGATACCCTGGATATCGCAGCCTCCCGGTTCGGGCCAACGCTGTCGGCGGGTGATTTTGTCGCAGATCTTACAGGTACCGGTACTGAAGCACAGGCTCAAAAAGTTGCGGAAGACGCACTGAAAGGTATTCAGTTTGGCGGTAAAGCTGTCGCGGGGGCAAAAGTTTCTTACCAGGTGGCCGCGGATGGTACGGTGGACAAAACCAAAGTTTATATTCAGGGTAAGGTTGACGGCAAAGATGTCACATTAAAAGCAGATGTTACCGCGACTGCGGCGACAGGTACTGCGGGGGCAACACCTGCGGGACTTGAATTTAAAAATGTGAAAGAAATAGATGCGGCTGATCAGAAAGTGCTTGATGCCAAAAGTCCGCTGGGCACACTGGATAAAGCACTGTCAAAAATCGACAGTCAGCGCAGTCAGCTGGGTGCATTCCAGAACCGGATGCAGTCCACTATCAATAACCTGAACAACTCGGTGAACAACCTGAGCGCAGCACGCAGCCGTATTCAGGATGCGGATTTCGCGGTTGAAGTCTCTAATATGAGCCGTGGTCAGATTCTGCAAAATGCGGGTACCGCCGTACTGGCGCAGGCAAACCAGGTCCCGCAGTCAGTACTGCGTTTACTGGGTTAATGATATAACCTTATAAATCAGGCAATTCCTCTGTTTTATAATTTTGCCGGAACGTTAGTTCCGGCTTTTTTTATACCTGAAGAAATGAGGTCTGCGGCGATTTTCTAAAAATATTTACCAAAAAAATTAAAGTGGCCTCTCAGGGTGCCGATAGTGTTATTGCTGGCGAAAATCAGAAAGCCAAACAGATAAACGCTGTTTATTATTTTCAATAACAAGGACATATATCATGGCACAGGTTATCAATACTAACGTTCTGTCTCTGGTTACTCAGAACAACTTAAACCGTTCACAGGGCGTACTGGGCTCTGCAATCGAGCGTCTGTCTTCAGGCTCACGTATCAACAGCGCAAAAGACGATGCAGCAGGTCAGGCTATCGCTAACCGTTTCACCTCTAACGTGAAAGGCCTGACTCAGGCTGCACGTAACGCCAACGACGGTATCTCTATCGCACAGACCGCTGAAGGTGCAGTTAACGAAATCAACGATAACTTACAGCGTATCCGTGAACTGACTGTTCAGGCTAAAAACAGCACTAACTCAGACAGCGATATCTCTTCTATCCAGGCTGAAGTCACTGACCGTTTAGCTGAAATTCAGCGTATTTCTGACCAGACTCAGTTCAACGGCATCAAAGTGCTGGCAAGTGACAACGAAATGAGCTTCCAGGTCGGCGCAAATGACGGTGAAGTGATTGACCTGAAAATGGACAAAATCAACCTGGAAACATTGAAAGTTGATGGTTTCAAAGTTCCGGAAAAAGATACCGTACTGAAAACCGGTATTAAACTGGCTGATGGCGCTGCAGCAAAAACGGCATTAAAAATTACTGATGCGAAAGTTGACGTTGCTATCGGTAAAGGTATCGCAGACAACACCAAAGATTTAGAAATTTTTGAAACAGAAAGCGGTTCATTAGTTGCTAAAGATACTGACGGCAAATTCTACAGTGTTAAACAGGATTCAGTCTTAAAAGATCCGGCAGATGCAACTAAAGGTTCTACCATTACACTGAATGCAGACACTGAAATTACCGGTCGTGTTGATACTAAAGCGAACCTGGCTAACGCTCCGAAAGACGAATCACTGAAAACATTAGACGATGCACTGAAAACTGTAGATACCTACCGTTCAAAACTGGGTGCATTCCAGAACCGTATGCAGTCTACCATTAACAACCTGAACAACTCTGTTAATAACCTGAGCGCAGCACGCAGCCGTATCCAGGACGCTGACTTCGCAACAGAAGTGTCTAACATGAGCCGTGGTCAGATCCTGCAGCAGGCGGGTACCGCTGTTCTGGCACAGGCAAACCAGGTTCCTCAGGGTGTTCTGAGCCTGTTACGTTAATTTACCTAGTTGCTTTAAGGTATTTAAAAGGTCAGAATATTCTGACCTTTTTTTATAAGTGTTACCCATAACAGAACAAATAATATGCTAACTATTTGTTTTTTTATTCTATTAATGAACGCCTATTTCTCTTTTTGTCATATAAAATAACCGGAATTTTGCAAAATTTATGATAAAAATGAAAGAGAGTATTGCTATTTGTTAATGAGGTGATTTAGGATAAGGCAAATAAGGCGTGATTTACCTCACTACTCACCGGATTGAAATCTTTTTCGGGCACGATAATAAAAGCCTTTCATGAATCTCGAAGGGTGTTTCAGGTTGTGAGTGATTTGTATACCGCCGAAGGTGTTATCAACAAAAATAGCCTGTGGGAGCGTTATTATCCCCTTATCCGGCACGAAGCCCTGAAGTTGCAGGTGAGATTACCGGCAAGCGTTGATATTGACGACTTAATTCAGGCCGGGGGTATTGGCTTGCTGCATGCGGTAGAGCGTTTTGACGCCATGCAGGGTGCCACCTTTGCAACCTATGCGGTACAACGGATCCGCGGGGCAATGCTGGATGAATTGCGGGGAAGAGATTGGGCTCCCCGCAGTGTGCGCCGTCAGGCGCGGGAAATAACCAAAGCCGTGCGTGCGCTCGAACAGTCTCTGGGGCGTGCAGCCACAGAGCAGGAAATCGCTGATTCGTTACAGATGGATATCGCGGAATACCGTCAGGTGTTAACCGATACCAACAGCAGCCAGCTGTTTTCTTACGATGAGTGGCACGAAATCCACGGTGAAAGCTGCGAACCCGTCCGCGATGATGATGATGACGGGGGCAACCCGCTCGGTTTGCTGGTAGACGAAAGTTTGCGTCACCAGGTGGTTGAGGCGATAAAACAACTGCCTGAACGTGAAAAACTGGTTCTGACTCTTTACTATCAGGAAGAGCTGAACCTCAAGGAGATAGGCGCAGTGCTGGAAGTGGGGGAATCCCGCGTCAGCCAGTTACACAGTCAGGCAATCAAAAGGCTGCGGGCGCGCTTAAAATCCATGAAGTAACTTTGACTTTATCTTTGATTTATTTTTATTAGACTAGACTACACAAGGCGCCAGAATATGTCTGTTTCAAAACAAAAGAAACGGCCCGTAAGCCGTTACATTAAAGATTTCAAACACAGCCAGACTCATTGCAGTCATTGTCACAAAACCCTTGATCGTATCTCCCTGGTGTTCAACGGTCAGCTGATCAATAAAGAAGCAATTTCTGAAATGACAGATATGATCGATGACACCACCTGGATGGGATTACAGGACAAATTTGTGGCTCTCTGCCGTTTTTGCAGCGAGATCTACTGCAACAGTGCAACCGATTATTTCGATATTATGGCATTCAAACAGTATCTGTTTGAAGAAACGGAAATGAGCCACAGCACTGTGCGCGAATATGTTGTTCGTCTGCGCCGTCTCGATGAGCTGCTGTCCTCCAAAGCCTTCCCGGCCACCACGGAATTCTCCACTGAAATTATCCAGGCACAGCTGAGTGACGATTTATCTGACTCCGCTCTGAGCAACTACAACATCGCACTGCGCAAGTACGAACAGTATCTTGACTGGCAGGGTAAACACTGATTTATCCGTCAGACCATTTTTTATCAGTAAATGATAAAGCAAAGGGAACGTCCGTTCCCTTTTTCCGTTTTAAGACGCCGTGATTATCAGCCGATCGTCATCAGGCTGGCATTTCCGCCCGCAGCAGCAGTATTGACACTGACAGCACGCTCATGCAGCAACAGCATCAGCGGGATCTGTGTATCACCGTGACTGAGCCCGGCGACCGGTACAATTTCTCCGCCGCGTGCGGCCACATCCCGGTTTACTGCCTGTAAGCGGTCACTGTCACCGTGGAAAATCACACCGTTAAAGACCACACCGTCCGCTGACCACTCTTCTGTCAGGGTAATTTGCGCACGAACACTGTCCGGCAGCGCGTTATACAGCGAACGGGTATGTTCCGCGACAGGCCAGAGCTGACGGCAGCCCGCCGCCAGTGTGGCACCCAGTTGCAGCAGGGCATCCTGTTCCGAATCATTCAGACCGAGAATCGTTCCGCGCGGCAGCAGATAATAACTGTTGCGTTCCCCGGTCGGCCCCGGCAGCAGACGGCAGGTGCCGGCCTGTGATAATTCACCGTAACGGATAACCGCTGTCAGGACGTCGTGGCGGCGTTGTGCTTCCAGCCAGGTGAGGAAGGTATCAAACGGTGCCAGTAACTGCGTGCGCACTGTCACATCCGGCGGGCTGAGGGCATCCTGCTCTGCCAGAAGTGTGACTACCGAATCATCAGGTTGTTCTGCCAGCAGACGGTGGAGATAGAGCGGACCACCGGCTTTCGGCCCGGTGCCGGAAAGCCCCTCACCGCCGAACGGCTGAACGCCGACCACCGCGCCGACAATGTTGCGGTTGACATAAATATTACCGGCTTCAATCTGTTGCGTCAGCTGTGCAATGGTCTCATCGATACGGGTGTGGATACCGAATGTCAGTCCGTAACCGGCCGCATTAATTTTCTCCGCCAGCGCCGGCAGGGTGTCGCGCGGGTAACGAACCACATGCAGGACAGGACCGAAAATTTCCCGTGTCAGTTCAGTAACATCATCCAGCTCAATCAGGGTCGGCGGGATAAAGGTGCCGTTAAGCAGTGCCGGTGAGCCGGTCTCCATCCCGAAAGCGGTCTGATACACCGGTCTGCCTTTGCCGCGCATTTGCTGAATATGCTGACGGATACCGTTGTGAGCCTCTTCATCAATCACCGGGCCGATATCGGTAGCCAGTATATCCGGATTACCCAGGCGGCATTCCGCCATCGCACCTTTCAGCATTTCAATGGTGCGATCAGCCACATCCTCCTGAATACAAAGCAGGCGCAGCGCCGAACAGCGTTGTCCCGCACTGTCAAAGGCGGAACTGACCACATCGGTAACCACCTGTTCTGTCAGGGCGGAGGAATCCACCACCATGGCATTCAGGCCGCCGGTTTCGGCGATCAGCGGAATGACCCTGCCTTCCGTACTGAGACGGGCGGCGAGATTACGCTGTAAAATTTTGGCAACGGCGGTGGATCCGGTAAACATCACGCCCTGAACACGCGGATCACACACCAGCTGATTACCGACGGTTTCACCATCACCCGGCAGCAATTGCAGTACCTCGCGCGGGACACCGGCATCATGCAGCAGGGATACGGCAACGGCGGCCACCAGCGGGGTTTGTTCCGCCGGTTTCGCCAGTACCGGGTTTCCGGCGGCGAGGGCGGCAGCCACCTGACCGGTGAAAATCGCCAGCGGAAAGTTCCACGGGCTGATACAGACTACCGGCCCCAGCGGACGGTGTGTATCACCGGCAAAGTGAGTTTTCACCTGAGAGGCATAATAATTCAGAAAATCAACCGCTTCACGGACCTCGGCAATCGCGTTGGCAAAGGTCTTACCGGCTTCCCGCACCAGGATCCCGAGCAGCGGCTGCAACTGATCTTCCATCAGCTGTGCGGCACGGATAAGGATGTCCGCCCGCTCCTGTGCCGGTGTGGCAAACCAGATCTCCGCCGCACCGGAGGCGGTGGCAAGGGCATGATCCACTTCATCCTCAGTGGCCGGACGAACGTGACCGACAATATCATGATGATTGGCCGGGTTTCTGACCGGCTGACTCTCTGCCGGGGCGGATGGCGTAAATGTGCCGCCGGTGATCGGCTCACTGAGCAGATTATCCCCGGCGTGACTGAGCAGGGCACTCGACAGTGATGCCAGACGGTGTTCGTTACTCAGATCCAGACCGGCGGCATTGACCCGCGTCTTGCCGTACAGATTGCGCGGCAGCGGAATTTTCGGATGCGGCAGGCCGACAGCACCTTCTTTGACCGCCATTGCCTGAACCGCCGCAACCGGGTCTTCCACCAGCATCTCCAGCGGAATCGAGCCATCGGCAATCCGGTTTACGAAGGAGGTATTTGCGCCGTTTTCCAGCAGGCGGCGCACCAGATAAGCCAGCAGGGTTTCATGGGTGCCGACCGGTGCATACACACGGCACGGACGGTTCAGTTTGCCATCCGCCACTTTACCGACCACCTGCTCATACAGCGGTTCACCCATACCGTGCAGGCACTGGAATTCATACTGGCCGGGATAGTAGTTATTGCCTGCCAGCTGATAAATGGCTGATAAGGTGTGTGCATTGTGGGTGGCGAACTGCGGATAAATAAGATTCGGTACTGACAGCAGTTTACGGGCACAGGCGAGATAAGATATATCGGTGTAAACCTTGCGGGTATACACCGGGTAGCCCTCCAGCCCGTCCACCTGGGCGCGTTTGACTTCGCTGTCCCAGTAAGCACCTTTCACCAGGCGGATCATCAGACGGCGCTGACTGCGTGATGCCAGATCAATCAGATAATCCACCACCACCGGGCAGCGTTTCTGATAGGCCTGGATAACAAAACCGATGCCGTTCCAGCCTGCCAGTTGCGGATCAAAACAGAGTTTTTCCAGTAAATCGAGGGAGATTTCCAGGCGATCAGCTTCTTCCGCATCAATATTGATACCGATATCATACTGACGTGCCATCACCACCAGGTCGCGCAGGATCGGATACAGTTCAGACATCACACGGTCATACTGCGCGCGGCTGTAGCGCGGGTGCAGGGCAGAGAGTTTGATGGAGATACCCGGCCCTTCATAAATACCGCGTCCGGCGGAGGCTTTGCCGATGGCGTGGATCGCCTGCTGATAAGAGATCAGATATGCCTGTGCATCTGCAGCTGTCAGTGCGGCTTCCCCCAGCATATCGTAAGAATAACGGAAGCCTTTGGCTTCATTTTTACGGGCATTTGCCAGCGCGCGGGCAATGGTTTCACCGGTAACAAATTGTTCGCCCATCAGACGCATTGCCATATCCACGCCTTTGCGCACCAGTGGTTCACCACTTTTGCCCAGTATACGGTTCAGTGAGCGGCTCAGTCCCGCTTCATTATGTGTGGCAACCAGTTTACCGGTGAACAGCAGCCCCCAGGTGGCGGCATTGACAAACATGGATTTGCTCTGACCGAGGTGGGCGTTCCAGTCACCGTGGCTGATTTTATCGCGGATCAGCACATCGCGGGTGGCCTTATCCGGAATACGCAGCAGCGCTTCCGCCAGACACATCAGTGCGATCCCCTCCTGGGAGGAGAGGGAAAATTCCTGAAGCAGCCCCTGTACCAATCCGGCACGTCCGCTGCTGTTTTTCTGATTACGCAGCTTTTCTGCCAGACCGTAAGCCAGCTTATGGGTTGCCTGTGCAGCTTCCGGGGAGAGTTGCGCCTGCGGCAGCAGCATGGCTACGGCTTCCGGCTCCGGAATGCGGTACGCGGATGTAATCGCTGCCCGGGTGACAGACTGCGGCAGAATATCACCGGCAAATTCCAGAAATGGCTGGCAGCTGACCGGCGGCTCAGCCGGGGCGGTGTCATCTTCCTGTGCGGAAGGTGTTCCGGTCACGGGCAGTGTGCCGTCCGGAAGCGAATCGAGCTGAGCCAGGTAATCAAAAATAGCCTGTTTGATCAGCCAGTGTGGCGTGCGATCAATTTTTTGCGCTGCGGCTTTGATCCGCTCACGGGTTTCATCATCCAGTCTGACGCCCATTGTGGTACTCACCATGTTCACTCCTCATAAACGGCTACAGGTCATGCGTTGCACATTAATATCTATGAGGTTGCAACTTTGTGCAACATTGTTAAATAACAAGATGTATAAAGTGTGAATAATGTCGCTGTTTTATGTTAACTGGTTAAAATGATTAAGAAGTAATCGGTATGAATTAAAATAAAATCATTATATAACAATAGTATATTATTGGTTTTAAGGCGTATAATAAGTAAATCAAGTGATTAACCACATCACTTTCTGATGACATATCCCGTGATAAAAATCACAAATCTTTATTTTAGTGTCGTTAATCAATTGTTGTTTTATTGTTGTTGTCGTTACTATCAGGCTGAACACAACTCATGACAAATTTAACAAATAATGATAATTGACGGGGCATTGTCTGTGCAGCCCGGGGATGGCTGAGGCGGTGTGCAACACAGTGATACTGGTGTGACGCGCATCCTGTACAGCGATTGGTACACGCAATGCTGATATGTGACGGACTATAAATTCAGTACAGGAACTTAATTATGACAATGACGCTGACCACACCGCTGATTGTGACATTTATTGTCTATATCGCCGGGATGCTGTTCATCGGCTATATGGCTTACCGCTCCACCAATAACTTTGACGACTATATTCTCGGCGGCCGCCGGATGGGCAGTTTTGTGACGGCATTATCTGCCGGTGCATCCGACATGAGCGGCTGGCTGCTGATGGGATTACCCGGTGTGGTTTTCTTCTCCGGTATTTCCGAATCCTGGATTGCCATCGGTCTGTGTATCGGTGCCTGGCTGAACTGGCGGATTGTTGCCGGTCGTCTGCGCCTTCAGACGGAAGTCAACAATGCGCTGACCCTGCCGGATTATTTCACGCAGCGTTTTGAGGATAAAAGCCGTGTTCTGCGGATTGTCTCGGCAGCCGTGATCCTGATTTTCTTCACCATTTACTGTGCTTCCGGCATCGTGGCCGGTGGTCTGCTGTTTGAAAGCACCTTCGGTATCAGTTATGAAAAAGCCATGTGGCTCGGGGCAGGGGCAACTATCGCTTATACCTTCCTCGGCGGATTCCTCGCGGTCAGCTGGACAGATACCGTACAGGCGACACTGATGATTTTCGCGTTGATTCTGACTCCGGTTATGGTGATTGTGTCTGTCGGCGGGTTTGATACCGCACTGGCGATTATCGAAGCGAAAAGCCCGGCGTATGTGGATATGTTCCGCGGGCTGGATATTGTCGCTATTATCTCTCTGCTGGGCTGGGGGCTGGGCTATTTCGGGCAGCCGCATATCCTGGCACGCTTTATGGCGGCGGATTCTCATCACACTATCCGCAGCGCACGCCGCATCAGTATGACCTGGATGATCCTCTGTCTGGCAGGCACCATTTGTGTCGGTTTCTTCGGTATTGCCTTCTTCCAGCAGAACCCGGAACTGGCGGGATCGGTGACGGAGAACCGCGAGCGGATTTTCATGAGCCTGACATCCATCTTATTCAATCCGTGGATTGCCGGTATTCTGCTCTCAGCCATCCTGGCTGCGGTTATGAGTACCCTGAGCTGTCAGTTGCTGGTCAGTGCCAGTGCCCTGACAGAAGATATCTACAAGCCGTTTTTCCGCAAAAATGCCTCACAAAAAGAGATGGTGCTGGTCGGGCGCATCATGGTGCTGGTGATTGCGGCGATTGCTATCTACATTGCAATGGACAAAAACAACAAAGTGCTGGGGCTGGTCAGTAACGCATGGGCCGGGTTCGGTGCAGCATTCGGACCGGTTATCCTGTTCTCTGTTATCTGGAAGCGGATGACCCGTAACGGTGCGCTGGCCGGGATGTTTACCGGTGCGGTGACGGTTCTTATCTGGATAGAATATAAGTGGTTTAATTTATATGAAATTATTCCGGGCTTTATTCTGGCCGGTATTGCGATTGTGGTGGTCAGCCTGGCAGGCCGTGAGCCGGACAAATCCGTTCAGGGACGTTTCACTGAGGCGGAAGACCGTTACCTCGGACGGACTGAGTAACAGAGTATAAAAACAAAAATCCCGGCGCTGCCGGGATTTTTTTGTCGGTTACTTTTGTGTTTCCGCAATGCGGCGCTTTCTGACATTCCGGTAACCGACCGCCAGCAGGATAAACCACAACGGTGTGGCAATCAGTGCCTGGCGGGTATCGGCTTCCAGTGTCAGCAGCACGATCACAAAGGCAAAAAAGGACAGACATACCCACGGGATCCAGCTGCCGAACGGCACTTTATAGACCGATGCGGCATGCAGTTGCGGACGGCGGCGGCGGAACATAATGTAGCTGTACAGGATCATACTCCAGATAAACATAAACAGGATCGCCGATACTGTTGTTACCAGGGTAAACACATGCATCACATCAGGGATAAAATAGAGCAGAATCACCCCGACAGACAAACAGATGCAGGTGAAAATCAGCCCGGTGGCCGGTACTGCCTGTTTTGACAGACGGCAGAATTGTTTTGGTGCACTGCCTTGTTTGGCTAACCCGAACAGCATCCGGCTGGTGGAAAACACGCCGCTGTTTGCAGAGGACGCTGCGGCTGTCAGCACCACAAAATTGACCAGGCTGGCAGCTGCCGGCACCCCGATCATAATAAACAGTTCCACGAACGGGCTTTTATCCGCCGGAATGGAGCGCCACGGTGTGACGGACATAATAATAATCAGCGCCAGCACATAAAACGCAATAATCCGGAACGGAATGGCATTAATGGCACGCGGCAGGGATTTTACCGGATCACGGGTTTCCGCTGCGGCAGTACCGACCAGTTCGATACCGACAAAAGCAAAAATGGCTATCTGGAACCCGGCAAAGAACCCGATTATCCCTTTCGGGAACATACCGCCGTCAGACCAGATATTGGATAATGCCGCCTCATGCCCTTCCGGTGAAACAAAATGTGTGCCGATAAGAATGCCGCCGATGATAATCAGCGCGACGATCGCAACAATTTTTATCATGGAAAACCAGAATTCCATCTCACCGAATAATTTCACTGTCGCCAGGTTCAGGGACAGCAACAGCAGAATACAGAGCAGCGAGCTGACCCAGCGCGGAAAATCCGGTGCCCAGTGCATGATATAACCGGTAATCGCCACCACATCGGCAATACCGGTGATGACCCAGCAGAACCAGTACGTCCAGCCGACAAAAAAACCGGCCCACGGGCCAATCAGGTCACCGGCAAAATCGCTGAACGATTTATAATTCAGGTTTGACAGCAGGATTTCGCCCATTGCCCGCATGACAAAGAATAAGACAAACCCGATGATCATATAGACAAATAATACCGAAGGGCCTGCCAGCGAAATTGTTTTACCGGATCCCATAAATAACCCGGTACCGATTGCCCCGCTGATGGAAATCAGCTGAATATGCCGGTTGGTTAAACTGCGTTTGAGTTCGCCGCGCGGCGGCGTGGCAGGCGTTTTTTCGTCCATAAACAAATCCGTTAAGCTAAAAAATAACCATTATTTTTATTCATTCAAAAATGGTGCTGTAAGCGAATAGTGTGACACATTTCTCAGAATGAGTAACGAGAAATTTTCCGTTAAATTCATAGGCTTGATAGATAATATAGGTCAGGAGCTATTGTTTCGCATTAGTTTTATTGTGGGTGAAAATAATATTACACGGGTTTACAAAACAGCAGAAAAGGGCATTTTTTGCAGTAACATTAATAAGAAACCCCAAATCGGCGATAACGGGTCAGAATAGTATATTTTGGGGATTTCCCGCGTATACCGGTGATATGTCACAGGGATATTTTTATTGCGGAAGGGTATTTATGGACAAAATAACACGGAGAATGGCGGCAGATTACCGGTGATATAAAACGATCCCCGCAGTACATATTATCTGCGGGGAATTATCCGGACAGGTATTATTCCGGTGCCGGAACCGGCGGGTTATTTTTTTGCAATGGCTTTGTCAGCGCGCGGCTCGACGGTGATGGAATGCTCAACCGTCAGTGCCCCTTCCTCAATATCCAGAGTAATATTCCAGTCTGCATCGAAAGGCACCACCATTCTGGCCGGAAGTTCATGGAAGAAACCACTGCCGCCATGTGTCCGGAACGGCATTCCTTTGCGGTACTGATTAAAATTCATTTTGGTCATCATTAAGACATTGCACGAACGACCACAATCCACCACTACCGTATCACCTGCTGTCAGGTGCATTCTTTTATGTAAAAACGGCATGATAACACTCCTGTTTTTATTTCCCGGGCAGAATATCCGCCACCGGTTACGTATTATTACGCAGATATAACCTGCACCGGATCCTGTTAAGGATAATAGGTACTGACCAGCATACGCGGCTGTAATGCTATTAATTTTTTCTGTTCTTCCGATAATGTGTGTGTTTCCAGCCAGCGGGCTTTGTGTTTCTCAAAATCAGGGGATTCGCCCAGATACAGTGCCAGGAGATAATTAAAATCCCGGACATTGCTCTGCTCAAATACAGAAATGACATCCCGGTAACACATATTATGCGGTAATTTAATGCGTTCGGTTAACATGCACTCCATCAGTTTCAGTGACGGAACCCCGGTATTCTGATAAACGATTTTCAGTTGAGTGATCGCTCTTTCATAACGGTTATCCGCAATCAGTAAATCACTGTAGAGCTCGCGCAGTGCAATATCATCAGGGTACTGGCTGATCAGGGTGTCAAACTGATCCAGTGCTTTTTCCTTGCCCTCATCCGTTTTGCTGCCGGAGTATTTAATCACATACGACATGGCCTGGTCTTTCGGGGCCCGCTCTGTATTTGTATACGCATAGGATGTAAACGAAAAACCCAGCATCCAGGCTAAAAATATCCAATTCTTCATGGAAATACGGTTCCCTGTGTATTTACCGTGTGATGACTGTAACACAAGAGTCACAGTGATAACTTAGGATGTTTACGAAAAACAGGGAAAGTATTGTGTAATGCGGTTAAACAGGAATACAATAAATCAGCCGTACAGGGGATGAAAACAATAAAGTGCCATTGTTTAAGATATTTTACAGAATAATCTTATGAACTGATTATTGATGTATGTCTTCTGTTAAGTGTGATTTATGAAAAAAATATCAGCAGGCGGCCGCCTGCTGACGGGATTAAATAATACCGGGAGAATTACTTTCTGTCAGTAAAATAGGCGCTAAAAGGGACAGCGTAATTATCTACGGAAAGAACCCTGTCGTTATTTTTTTCAGTTTCGACCAGTTCCGGGTTTAATGAATATCCCAGAAGCTCAGACAAAATATATTTATTCATTAATCCGCTCAGCCAGCCATCCTGATTACGGTATTTTTCAATAAGCCGGCAATCAAAAGATGAATCTCCGGATTTATACAGGAATGGGATCATAAATTGTTCAGAGCCGTTGGTGAAACCATGGCCTTTACCGATTAACTCACCATGATCAGAGGTATATATAAACGTATAGTTATCAGCCGCAGCGGTAGTTTCGTCATAAAGATTTCCTGTGATACGGTCTGTATAGCGGATTGTCCGGTCATATTCATCGCTGAACCGGTTCTTCTCGGCGTCGGTATAATTGGCGTAAGGTTTATGGCTGCCCAGTAAATGAACAATAATAAATTTATATTCATCCGGCTCTGCCAGTGCTTTTTTCAATAAACCCGGCAGTGCCATGTCATTATCTTCGTCAATGGTAATAACATCACTTCTGTTGGCGATAAAACCATATTTAGAGCCGTGAACTCCAAATACGGGCTGTGCACCTAACCAATAGGTCTTGTATCCCTGATCCTGAGCCATCTCAATAATCGATTTTTCCCGGAATAAATTTTCTTCATTTTCAGGAGTATAAAATGACAGTGACAATGAAATTGAATTCCGGGTAATTGGTGCTGATGAATGAACTTTTTCAGTAATACAGGAACCTGAACCGGTAAATATTCTTTCCATTTCAGGTGTTGTTGCGCCGGGATATCCGTAGATATGATACCGTGAAGGTGAAGATGATTCGCCGATAACAAAAACGATGACGTTATTTTCCGGTTTTTTACCGGCGATAACGGCATTGTTCAGTTTGCGGTCAGGATACTCTTCAGCATACCGGTCATTACTGACAGCGGCACCGGCTATATATAAAAGGTTACCGGCAACCACCGGGAACTTATCCCGCAGATATCTGCCCAGCTCATGAGGATCTTCCCGGAACGAAAGCATCAGGATCCGGTGATCAGCAATGGCTTCTCTGGCCAGTGAAATCAGTAAAAAGACACAGACGATAAGTGGTGATATTTTAAACCAGCGGGGGAGTGTCAGTGTCTTTTTTCTGAAAAAAAAGGTAATTAACAGGCTGACGGCCAGTGAGGGCAGCAAAATTGAAAAGACGTAATGTCCGAGCATAGCAGAAGCTTCGGAACTGTTTGTTTCTATTCCTGAATCGATAACCCCGGTAGATATTTTTTCATGAAATTCAGCAAAATAAGCTATCTCAAGAGAAAATATCAGCGTGATGATAAATCCGGTAATGACTGAAAACCACGTTTTACTGTTTAAGAGAATTAGTGTGCATAAAAATAACGCTAATGTGGCTAAATGAGGTGCAGTAGAATCACGTTTATAAATAAATGTATTTATAAGATAACTCATGATCATGAGTATTATTAGTATTGCCGGGTATTTATACTTTTTCATTATAAATTTAATATCAGGATTAGTATCAAAAATTAGCACTAAATGTTAAATGATATTTTTTAGAAAAACAATAGCGATAAAAATCAGTCTTCATCTTTCATTAATTAAATATTTTTTCCGGAAATTAACATTGCGGGTACCCTAAACACAGGGGAATGCACAAAGATTAAATACGGATTGTTTACCTGACGTTATCGCCGGTTCTTTCTGCTATCATGTACTGTGACACCCGCCGGCCGAAGGAGACACTATGTGGAACATACATCCGACACGCAGCCGCTATGCATTAGTGGCTCAGTATCTGTCGCCGCTGGATGCCCGGATTGAAGCCGGATTGCTGGAATCCGAAGGGATTAAGGTGATGCTGCTGGATGAAAATATTGTCTGGAATAATCAGATGTATGCGCAGGCTGTCGGCGGGGTGAAGTTGCTGGTTAATCAGGACGAGTTAACCCGTGCGCAGGAGATTCTGGCGGATTATCATCACGGGGATTTCGGGATTGATGAGGAAGGGGAACCGGTGGCGGCTGTTCCGGAGCCGGTGACTGCAAACAGTAAAGAAGATTATGTCAATATGGGGTTTGTTTTCATCATTTTCCTGACATTCGGACTGGCAATCCCGTTTAAGGCGCTGCATCGTCGTCTGAAAGAGAAAGCCAAATAATCTCCGGATGACGGAAAACCCGGCATCCGGCTGATACATCAGTGGTCGACAAACACAAACTTCAGCACAAACAGCAGGGCAACCAGAATCACACACGGATTCAGCTCGTTCCGGCGTCCGGTACCCAGCTTCATCACAGAGTAAGAGATAAAACCAAGTGCAATACCGTCCGTGATGGAGAAACTGAACGGCATCATAATCGCGGTGATAAAGGCAGGTACCGCGTCAGTCAGGTCATTCCAGTTTACCCGCGCCAGGCTGGATGTCATCAGCACCCCGACATAAATCAGTGCGCCGGCGACGGCATAGGCAGGTACCATCCCGGCCAGCGGGGAGAGGAAAATCACCAGCAGGAACAGGATCCCGACCACCACGGCGGTCAGCCCTGTCCGCCCGCCGACAGAGACCCCGGAGGTACTTTCAATATACGCGGTGACCGACGATGTGCCGATAAACCCGCCGATCACCGAGCTGATACTGTCCACATACAGGGCTTTCTGCATATTCGGGAATTTACCGTCTTTATCTGCCAGTCCGGCTTTATCGGTTACCCCGATAAGGGTACCCGATGAGTCAAACAGGTTAACCAGCATAAATGAGAAAATAATCCCTGACAGCCCGATATTAAAGGCCCCGGCCACATCCACTTTACCCAGCACACTGGTGACATCCGGCGGCATAGAAAAAATGCCGTTATAGGTGACATCCCCCAGCAGCCAGCCAATCAGTGTGGTGACCACAATGGAGATCAGGACCGCCGCGTGAATACGGCGGGAGGCCAGAATGGTGATAATAAAAAAGCCCAGTGCGCCGAGCCAGACGGAGTGGGAGGTCAGATCCCCCATAGAGACCAGGGTGTCCGGGTTCGCCACAACCAGACCGATATTTTTCAGCCCCATCATAGCGATAAACAGCCCGATACCGCTGGTGATCCCCACCCGCAGACTCAGCGGGATATTGGCGATCATCCAGTAACGGACGCGGAAAACAGTCAGCAGTAACATGCCAAGTGCCCCCCAGAAGATAGCCCCCATCCCGGTTTGCCAGGAGTAACCCATGGCGGAAACCACACCGAAAGCAAAAAAGGCGTTCAGTCCCATTGCCGGTGCCAGTGCAACCGGCAGATTTGCCAGACAGCCCATCAGAATACAGCCGAATGCCGCGATCAGACAGGTGGTGACGAAGACAGCCTGTGTATCCATCCCGGCAGCGCCGAGGATTTGCGGGTTAACAAAAATGATATACACCATGGTAAGAAAGGTGGTTATACCGGCGATAACTTCGGTTCGTGCCGTGGTACCGTGTGCCTGTAAACGGAATAAACGTCCCAGTACACCTGTTTCCCGGATGGTTTCCGGTGTTTGACTATCCATTTTATGCTCCTGTCTCCCGGGGAAAAGATAACTGGTCTGATAAATGCATAATCAATGCCAGCATCGTGACGACATTCCGTGAGAAACCGTAATCATCCGGTTGTGTCGCAATAATTTGTAACCATTGCGGCGGGGATCACCTTTATTCCGGTACACCTCACAGGACAGAGAGAACACCGTGAATTCACATTATCAATGTGAGAGAAAAACAGGGGACAGTGATGAACAGTGAGAAAAATAAGCACACCTGCACGCGCAGCCGTGAAGAAATGACAACACTCCTCGCCGTGGCCCGCTGTGAGGCACCGGCGGATTATCGTATTGATAATGTCAGGATCCTGGATCTGATTAACGGCGGTGAATTTCCGGGCCCGGTGGTAATAAGCGGGAATGCCATTGCCGGTGTCGGGGTGGTGTATAAGGATGCCCCGGCGCATCAGGTTATTGACGGTAAAAATGCGGTGGTTGTCCCCGGGTTTATTGACGCGCACCTGCATATTGAATCCAGCATGATGACGCCGGTCACCTTTGAGAGTGCCACGCTGCCGCTGGGAGTCACGACCATCGTGTGTGACCCCCATGAAATCGTGAACGTCATGGGGGAAGAGGGGATTGAATGGTTTCTGCGCTGCGCGGAACAGGCACAGCAGAACCAGTTTGTTCAGGTAAGTTCCTGTGTGCCTGCATTACCGGGCAGTGATGTGAACGGCGCGGAATTCCCGCTGGCAGAGATGCTGAAATACAAGGATCATCCGCATGTGCCGGGACTGGCGGAGATGATGAATTTTCCTGCGGTGATTGCCGGTGAGGCGGAAACGCTGGATAAACTGGATGCATTCCGCGGTATGACGCTGGATGGTCACTGCCCGATGGTTACCGGGAAAGACCTCAACGGCTATATTGCCGGGGGGATTGAAAACTGTCACGAATCGCACCGTTATGAGGAAGGGCTGGAAAAACTGGCGCTGGGAATGGCACTGATGATCCGAGAAGGGTCGGCGGCACGGAATCTGGATGCGCTGGCACCGCTCATCACGGCGATGAGCAGCCCGCAGTGTTTGTTATGTACCGATGACCGCAATCCGTGGGAAATCATTCATGAGGGACATATGAATGCACTGGTGTATCGTCTGATCAATCAGCATCAGATTCCGGTACATATTGCTTACCGTGTTGCCGGCTGGTCTGCCGCACGGCATTTCGGGCTGAAAAACCTCGGGCTGGTGGCGCCGGGTAAACAGGCGGATCTGGTTCTGCTGCGGGATGAGAAAACCGTAGATATTCAGGCGGTTATGTGCGGCGGTCGCTGGGTGGATAAAGCGGCGCTGCTGCGTGAGCGGGAAGCTAAACAGGCAGCATCACGTCCGCCGGTGCAGAATACCGTGCGGCGTCAGGCAGTGACAGCGCAATCTCTGGCCTTTGTGCCGGAACCGGGGCGCGAGTACCGCGCCATCAGTGTCATTCCGAATGAGCTGATCACCGGTGAACAGCGGGTCAGCTGGGACGGTCGCCGCTATGACTGCGATAATATCTGCTCGCTTGCAGTGATTGAACGCTATGGCCGCCAGACACCACCTGCAACGGCATTGCTGCACAATTTCGGCCTGACGCGCGGGGCTCTGGCATCAACGGTCAGCCACGACAGCCATAACATTGTTGTCGCCGGTATTGATCCGATGGATATGGCGCTGGCGGTGAATCAGCTGATTGCCGGTGGCGGCGGGATGTGTGTGGTTGCGGACGGGCGGGTGCTGAGCCATGCTGCACTGCCGATTGCCGGGCTGATGAGTGATAAAACAGCAGATGAAATCGCCGCTGAAATTGAATCACTGAAAGCGGCCTGCCGCGACTGCGGAGTGATGCTGAATGAGCCGTTTATTCAGATGGCATTCCTGTCACTGCCGGTGATCCCGACACTGAAACTCACCAGCCTCGGGTTATATGATGTGAACAAATTTATTTTTACACACAGTGAGTTAACGGCATAAACAGAAAAGGACAGAGGCTGTCTGTCTCTGTCCTTCTTCTCTGTTCACTACAGCAACTACAGCACGCGGCTGAGAAACGCGGCGGTACGCGGGTTCTGCGGGTGATTAAAAATCTGCTCCGGTGTGCCGGACTCCTGAATGATCCCCTGGTCGATAAAAAAGACGCGGTCTGCCACTTCGCGGGCAAAATTCATCTCATGGGTCACAATCACCATTGTCATGCCCTCATGGGCAAGGGCTTTCATCACATTGAGCACTTCACCGACCAGTTCCGGGTCAAGCGCGGAAGTCGGTTCATCGAACAGCAGCACCGTCGGATCCATCGCCAGGGCACGGGCAATAGCGACGCGCTGCTGCTGACCGCCGGATAAACTCTCCGGCCAGGCATCAATTTTGTCCGGCAGACCGACCTTTTCCAGCAACCGCTCCGCTTTAAGCAGGGCATCGGCTTTTTTCAGTCCTGATACCATCAGCGGCGCCATTGTAATGTTATCCAGCACCGTCATATGCGGAAACAGATTGAAGCGCTGAAATACCATACCGGTATGTTCGCGCATTTTGTTCAAATCTGTTTTCGGATCACACACATCGGTGCCGTTTACCACAATCTCACCGGAATCCGGGCGTTCCAGGGCATTCAGGCAGCGCAGAAAGGTGCTTTTTCCGGAGCCGGACGGCCCTATCACACAGACAACTTCCTGCGGACGGATATCACAGCTGATGCCGCGCAGCACATGGGTATTACCGAATTTTTTCTGTAAATTATTAACGTGAATCACTTCTGCTCAACCTTCTTTCGGTGTATTGAACCAGCTGCGCCAGCAGGAATGTCAGCATCCAGTAAATAACGGAGATGACCAGGTACGGCTCCCAGTAAGTCGCATATGCGCCGGATACTGTCCGTGCAGCATAGGCAAGGTCGGCAAGGCCGATAGCGGAGGCCAGGGAGGAATCTTTGACAATCGCGATCGCATTGTTACCCAGCGGCGGCAGAATACGGCGGAAAGCCTGCGGCAGGATCACCTTGCGCATGGTTTTCCCCCAGCTCATGCCCAGTGCGCGGGAGGCTTCTGTCTGACCGCGATCGACAGCCTGGATCCCGGCGCGGAAAATTTCGGAAACATACGCCCCGGCATTGAGTGTGATAGCAACAATACAGGAGAGAAATGCGCCGTACTCAGATCGCAGCAT
Organism: Morganella morganii H1r; assembly: GCF_000633515.1. Taxonomy (GTDB): domain Bacteria; phylum Pseudomonadota; class Gammaproteobacteria; order Enterobacterales; family Enterobacteriaceae; genus Morganella; species Morganella morganii_B. The sequence continues at coordinate 243,474 of NZ_AYMP01000006.1, forward strand.
TCTGGCGGTGTCGGAGCTGATAATACCGCTGGTGACCATCAGACCGTCACGCGGGTTGATAAACAGCGGCACCAGTGCAAAGTGAACCACCATGATCTGTACAAACAGCGGCGTACCGCGGAATGCACTGACATAAAACCGTACCGGATACTGCACAAAGAACAGCAGCAGCCATTTTGCCGGGCCGCGTTCGGCACGGGCTGTCCGGCCGAGGCCGAGCGTCAGTCCCCAGAGGGTCCCCAGGATGACGCAGATAATCGTACATTTTATTGTCATCAGCGCCCCGTCCATAAATAACGGAGCGTATTCTTCTATAATTTCCCAGCGGAAAGCTGACATAACATCCATCCTGAAAAAACAGATCAAACCCGCCGCAGGGCGGGTTTATAATCAGACAAATAATGAATTACTGCGCGGGCAGGGCAGGTACGTCGTTATCGAACCATTTCTGATAGATTTTGGCGTAAGTACCGTCGGCAATAATTTTTGCCAGACCACGGTTAATTTTTTCCTGTAATTCCGTATTACCTTTGGCGACTGCAATACCGAAATACTGTTTTTCAAAATGATTGTCGTAAATCAGCTTAAATTTCTTATCGGGGTGGGTTTTTATATAAAACTTCACCACACCGACATCGCCGACCGCCGCATCCACGCCGTCTTCATATAATTCCTGTAACAGCAGCGGGGTATTATCAAAGCGTTTGATGGCAGTACTGGTTTTACCGAGCACATCAGAGACCACAATATCCCCGGTGCTGGAGTTCACCACGCCGACATTATATTTACTCAGTTCAGATAATGCGCTGATCGGTGAATTCTCATTTACCACAATTGCCTGTTCTGCCGGGAAATACGGAGCGGAGAAATCCACCATCTGTTTGCGTTTATCGGTGATGGTAATACCGGAAATTAAAATATCGCGATCCCCGGTAGACAGTGTGGCGAAAATACCTTCCCACGGCGTATTGATTAATTTGACGTCAAAATCTTCGGCGGCAGCAACCGCTTTGATAATATCGATATCAAACCCTTCGAGTTGTTTCTCACTGTTTTCAAATTCAAACGGGCGATAGGTGCCGCCCGCACCGACCACATAGGTTTCTTTGGCCTGACTTACCCCGGTGAATGCTAATAATGATAAACAGCCTGCAAAGACTAATTTCTTAAACATGACAACCTCATTTTTATGCGTGATTTTCAATTAAAAATACATAAATATTCACTTAATGGCAATAACTATTTAAAAATAAGCAAGGCAGCAGCAGATAATCAGCTTGCGGAACAAAGCAGGCAGCGCCTTATACGGGAAAGTGAGCAAAACAGAGCGGATATGGCGGAACATGCGGAGGAATGTGGTTCAGAATACACCGGCAGGTATCAGCGGTGTGGTGCGGTACGGGTAAACCGCATCATTCCCCAGTAGCTGTTATGCGTTTTTTCTGTCATCTGCCAGCCGGATTGTTCCAGTGCAGGGCGCAGGGCGTGATTGATAATCCGGTGTGCCATGACCAGTACGGCACCGTGTTCCTGTGCATAACCGGCCAGGATTTTCGCGGCGCACTGTGCCCGCCCGCGTACCTGCGCCACAGAGGGAACAGATTTTCCGCCACCCCCCAGCCACAGCAGACGGAACGCCGTTACCCACCACATCGGCGGCAGTTTTACCGGCATCAGCAGTGCGGGAGAGAACAGGGGAAGGACCGCTTCATGCAGCTCATCAACAATGGCGCGGGGCGTGATCCCGAGAACGTCCAGAGATGCCGTGGTACGGAACAGCGGACTGGCTACCGGGAAATAACGGGACAATGCTTCTGCAGACAGCGGTAACGGCGGCGCTGCAGGCGGGATAATCCCGCCCGCATCATATTCCGCCAGCCAGGCGCGGAGGTCGCGCAGCGCCAGCGGTGTTTTTTTATCCGGCACCGGTTCACCGTGGCGGATCAGCAGAATTTCCTGAGTCATCAGGTATAAAAATATTTCAGCACATGGAAGAAGACCGGGGCGGCGAAGCAGAGGGAGTCGAGTCTGTCCATCATGCCGCCGTGCCCCTCAATCATGGCACCGAAATCTTTGATCCCGCTGTCCCGCTTGATAGCGGACATGCACAATCCGCCCGCGAAACCGGCCAGACAAATCATCACTGAGAGCAGGAATGCCGCCCACGGGCTGAACGGTGTGGCCCACCACAGCGCCATCCCGACACAGCTGGCACTGAGGATCCCGCCGATAAAGCCTTCAACGGTTTTGTTCGGGCTCAGTTTCGGCACAATCGGGTGTTTGCCGAACAGTTTACCGAACACATATTGCAGCACGTCAGAAATCTGAACCACGATCATCAGAAACAGCAGCAGGTTGATGTTATCGGTGAAACCCGGAATCGGCAGTACCAGCAGTGCAGGGGCGTAACTGAGGCAGTAAACTGCAATCATCACACTCCACTGGATTTTTGCCATGCGCTCCAGGAAGTGGCGGGTGTCACCAGAGAGTACCATGCGGGTCGGGATAAACAGGAACGCATAGACGGGGATAAAGACCGCCAGCAGGTTATACCACTGAACGCCGACCAGTACATACTGCACCGGCAGGATGATAAAGAAACACCAGAACAGGGCACCGTGGTCGGCGCGGTGTGTCGGCGTCAGGGTGATAAGCTCGCGCAGTGCCAGCAGGGACATAAAGGCAAACAGTACCACAGAGCCGACAGGCCCTATGCTGATAGCGACAGCGGCGATAATACACATCAGCCACCAGGCGCGGATACGGGCATTCAGGTTACTGATAACCGAGGTATTTCCTTTAATCTGTTTCAGGATCAGGCCGATAACCGTTGCCACCGCCAGGAACCCGAACAGCCCGCTGAAGATCCAGAATAACTCATTATCTTTCATGATGTATTGCCTCTAACGCCAGGCGGGTCCGCACTAAAAAGTCCGCTTTGCTCTCTTCTCCCCCGGCCGGTTCAACCGGAGCACCGAATGTGGCGGTGCAGATAATCGGCACAACCAGCCGTGAGCCTTTCGGCAGCACACGGTTGAGGTTTTCCAGATAAACCGGCACCAGCACCGCATCCGGATTATTGCGTGATAAATGCCAGAGCCCGGCTTTGAAATCCTGAATTTTTTCACCGTCGCCGCGCGTACCTTCCGGGAATAAAATCAGGGAATCCCCGCTATTGAGGACATTCTGCATCACATCCAGCGGATTCTCCGCCGGGGTGGTTTCCTGCTGTTCATCCGCTGTTGCCGGTTCGGTTTTTTTACCGCGTGCAATCAGCACGGCACCGAAGATGCGTTTGGCAATATAGCGGCGGAACCGGGTTTTATTCCAGTAATCCTGCGCTGCGACCGGATGAACATGTTTGCGTGCCGCGTTGTTCAGGCAGGACCAGATCACCAGCCCGTCAAGGTGGCTGGAGTGGTTGGCATAATAAATACAGGGCTTACCTTCCGGCAGCGGGGCATTCTGTTTTGCGCGGATCCCGGTCAGAAACCGGCATACCGACACCAGCAGCGCCGAGACAATTTTTTGATCCGGCGAAAACGTTTTACGGGTCATCCTTTATGTTCCTTACGTAAATCAGCCCCGGCAGGGCTGCGCAGGCCGCCTTCGGCGAATAACGCACAGACTGAACCGGCGACAGAGATCCTGTTGGGGGTTACACCGCGCCGTTGCAGCGGACGCCGGTCCCTGATTTCTTCTGATTCCATATCCTTTCCGTCATATGAAAATTAATCTGTTGATAATATAAGGTTTCGTAACGTATTAATAATAGTGATGCAGCAAAATTGCCAGATATTTCTTTACAACACGACGATGAGAATAACGGTATATCTTAGCTGAAAAGCGACTAAGGCAAGCCGCGGTGCTTATGGCAGGATAGCAGCATAACCAGGCAGACTATTATTGAGGTGATTATGTCAGAACATGTACGCCGCCCTTTACGGACAGAAACCCGGCTGACGCAGAGCGGCCGTAACCCCGCGTCACAGCACGGATTTGTGAATACCCCGGTATACCGCGGCTCTACCGTGGTTTTCCCCACGTATGATGCCCTGATCAACCGCCGGGCGGAATTTCATTACGGCACTGACGGTACCCCGACGATTGCGGCGCTGGAAAATGCCTGGAGTGAACTGACCGGCGCTGCGGGTACGGTGTTATCCCCGTCCGGGCTGGGCGCGGTGACACTTGCGTTGCTGACTGCCCTGAAAAGCGGTGACCATCTGCTGATGACAGATTCCGTTTATCACCCGACCCGGCAGTTATGCGGCGGTCTGCTGGCAAAGATGGGCATTACCACCACCTATTATGATCCGCTGATCGGCGCGGGGATTGAATCGCTTATCCGCCCGGAAACAACCGTGATTTTCCTTGAATCCCCCGGCTCCCAGACGTTCGAGGTACAGGATATCCCGGCAATTACCGCCGTGGCGAAACGCCATCATGTGACAACCGTTATTGATAACACCTGGGCGACACCACTCTTTTTCCGTGCTCATGAGCACGGTTGTGATATCTCCCTGGAAGCGGGTACCAAATACCCCGGCGGTCATTCGGATGTGCTGATGGGGCTGGTTTCGGCCAATGCGCAGTGGTGGCCGGCACTGCGCAATACCTATGACCAGATGGCGATGCTGCCCGGGGCTGAGGACTGTTTCCTTGTGCTGCGCGGTCTGCGCACACTGCATATCCGCCTGAAAGAAGCGCAGCACCGGGCGCTGAAAGTTGCGGAGTGGTTACAGTCCCGCCCGGAAGTCAGCAAAGTGCTGCATCCTGCCTTCCCGGAATGTCCGGGGCATGCTATCTGGAAGCGGGATTTCACCGGCTCTTCCGGCCTGTTCTCGGTGGTTCTGAATGCGAAATACACCACCGGCGATCTCGCTGCGATGCTTGACGGGCTGGCTATTTTCGCAATGGGTTATTCCTGGGGCGGGTTTGAGAGCCTGATAGTGCCGTTTGACTGCAGCCGTTACCGGACGGTCACTGACTGGCAGCCGGGCGGCCTGACACTGCGCCTGCAAATCGGCCTGGAAGACACGGAAGATTTGATTGCGGATTTGACCGCCGGATTTGAACGGCTGAATGCGGCGTACTGATAAAAAAACACGCCCGGAAATCCGGGCGTGTTTTCAGAAAAATGGCATTAAATACTCGGCAGATAACCGGCACTTTTGATGAATTCGATGGAGATCACCAGCAGGCCGAACAGGAAGATAAAGATCAGTACACCATTTCCGCCTGCGACACGGTAAGCACCGGCTTTCGGGTTCTGCCGTACTTTCCATGCTAATAATGACGGCAGGATCAGCGCCAGGAAGGAGAGTGCCATTGCGGCATACGCCAGCGCGCCGGTAAAGCTTTTGTAGTACAGGGCGCAAATCAGCGGCAGGGCAAAGGTCAGGATCCCGGTCTGAGTACGGCCGAAGGCAGAATTTTTGCGTCTGAACAGGTCAGCCAGATAATCAAATAACCCCAGCGCCACCCCCAGGAACGAGGTAGCCAGTGCCAGATCCATAAACAGGCTGACAGCGATATCCACGTATTTATTGGCCACGGTTTCACTGAGTGCGGTCAGTAAGCCGTCAAGGCCGGATTTCTGCGCCAGAATACCAAAGAAGGTATCGGACGGGATCGCGCCGAGAGTGGCAACCTGCCACAGCAGATACGCCACCAGCGGAATGGCGCTGCCGGTGAGGAAAATAAAGCGCAGCTTTTTGCTGTCGCCGTTCATGTAATTCACCAGGCTCGGCACACTGCCGTGGAAACCAAAGGAGGTAAAGACCAGCGGAATAGCGGAAAGCACCAGTCCGTTCTGGATCGGCATGCTGACAAGGTTGGTCATATTCACATGCGGCATCATGACAGCGAGCATGATGATCAGGAAGATAATTTTGCCGGTGAACAGAATGCGGTTAATAAAATCAACCGAGTGCGTTCCGACACACACCACGAGGCCACCGACGAGGGTGAAAATAATGGTCGCGGTGCCCGGTGTAACAGATATTTGCCACCAGCTTAGCAGGCTGGCGGAGATCATTTCCCCCGCACCGCCGATATAGGCAGTGGTCAGGGCATACATCAGCAATAACATGCTGAAACCGGTCAGGATCTGACCCGGTAATCCGAGGTATTGACGGGCGACACTGCCTAAACCGGTGTCCGGTGAACTGTACTGATACACTTCAACCATCAGTAAGGCGGTGTAGCTCATGATAGCCCACAGGCCGATCAGAATAACCGCAATGACCGGAAAACCGATCCCCGCAGCCGCCAGGGGCATTGCCAGCATACCGGCACCGATCGTTGTTCCCGCAACAATCAGAACACTGCCGAGTGTACGATTTTTCACCAAAACCTCATGATATTTCAATCAATAATATGTGGGCAAAGCGTAATGAAAAACGGGAAGGGTGTCAAATTTAAATTACGTATTACGTAAAGATTTCGTTACACATTTGATGTAAAAAAACCGGATTGCATATCCGGTCACAAAACAGCTTACAACTCGATGTCGATGTCACTCAGCGGGTAGCAACTGCAGGGAAGAATTTCACCGTCATTAATAAACGCCACCGGTCGCTGCCGGTAACCGACTTTGCCGCGTTTCAGGCGGACACGGCAGGCACCGCAGTAACCTTCACGGCACTGGTATTCCACCGGGACGGACTGTTCGAGTGTATTGAGCAGGTTGTTGTGTTCTTCGCTGACATAATGCAGCTGAATACCCTGCATGTTGCCATGCAGGGTGATTTTATAGCGGGGCATCAGAGTTCGAAGTTACTCAGTTCGTCAGTGTTGACCTCAGAGTCAATCTGGCCGACCAGATAGGAGCTGACTTCCACTTCCTGTGGTGCCACCTGGACGTTATCAGATACCAGCCAGGCGTTGATCCACGGAATCGGGTTCGAGCGGACTTTGAACGGCAGCGGCAGACCCACCGCCTGCATGCGGATATTGGTGATATATTCCACATACTGACACAGGATATCTTTGTTCAGACCAATCATAGAGCCGTTGCAGAACAGGTAATCTGCCCACTCTTTTTCCTGCTCCGCCGCACGGACAAACAGATCATAGCAATCCTGTTCGCACTCTCTGGCGATTTCCGCCATTTCCGGATCATCCTGGCCGCTGCGCAGCAGGTTGAGCATATGCTGGGTGCCGGTCAGGTGCAGTGCTTCATCACGGGCGATCAGTTTGATGATTTTCGCATTACCCTCCATCAGTTCGCGCTCGGCAAAAGCGAAAGAGCAGGCGAAACTGACATAGAAACGGATCGCTTCCAGTGCGTTGACGCTCATCAGGCACAGATACAGCTGGCGTTTCAGGGCGCGCAGGGTAACAGTAAAGGTTTTACCGTTTGCCGTGTGTGTACCTTCACCAAACATATGATATTCATTGGTCATACGGATAAGATCATCATAATAGCCGGAAATATCTTCCGCGCGTTTGATGATCTCTTCGTTTGCCACGATATCATCGAACACCACCGACGGGTCATTCACGATATTACGGATAATATGCGTGTAAGAACGGGAGTGAATGGTTTCCGAGAAAGACCAGGTTTCCACCCAGGTTTCCAGCTCCGGAATGGAGATCAGCGGCAGCAGCGCCACGTTCGGGCTGCGGCCCTGGATGGAATCCAGCAGGGTCTGGTATTTCAGGTTACTGATAAAAATGTGCTTTTCGTGATCCGGCAGGGCATTGTAGTCAATGCGGTCGCGGGATACGTCCACTTCTTCCGGACGCCAGAAGAAAGAGAGCTGTTTTTCAATCAGTGATTCAAAAATCGGGTACTTCTGCTGATCATAACGGGCAACGTTTACCGGCTGCCCGAAGAACATCGGTTCTTTCAGCTGATCATTATGTACCTGCGAAAATGTTGTATAAGACATTATTTATTCACCTTAAATTTTACACGCGCCGCCTTCACAACCATCATCGTCGGCGATAACCACTTCCTCAGGCAGATCTTCCTGGGTATCTTCCGCACCATCGCGGGTATTGTGGTAATACAGTGTTTTCACGCCGTATTTATAGGCCAGCAGCAAATCCTTCAGTAACTGGTTCATCGGCACTTTGCCGCTCGGGAACCGGGTCGGGTCATAGTTAGTGTTGGACGAAATTGCCTGATCGACAAACTTCTGCATGATCCCCACCAGCTGGAGATACCCTTCGTTACCCGGCATCTGCCATAACAGCTCATAGGCGGATTTCAGCCGCTCATACTCCGGCACGACCTGGCGCAGAATGCCGTCTTTCGAGGCTTTCACGCTGATATAACCGCGCGGCGGCTCAATGCCGTTGGTGGCATTAGAGATCTGCGAGGATGTCTCTGACGGCATCAGGGCAGACAGGGTGGAGTTGCGCAGACCGTGTTTTTTGATCTCTTCGCGCAGGCCTTCCCAGTCATAATGCAGCGGCTCGTTGGTCAGTTGATCCAGCGTTTTCTTGTACGTGTCGATCGGCAGAATGCCCTGTGAATAGGTGGTTTCGTTAAACCACGGGCATGCACCGTACTCTTTTGCCAGCTCATTGGACGCTTTCAGCAGGTAATACTGAATAGCTTCAAAGGTGCGGTGAGTCAGGTTATTGGCACTGCCGTCAGAATAACGCACGCCGTGTTTCGCCAGGTAGTAAGCGAAGTTAATCACCCCGATACCGAGGGTACGGCGGCCCATTGAGCCTTTGCGTGCCGCTTCAATCGGATAATCCTGGTAATCGAGCAGGGCATCCAGGGCGCGTACTGCTAGGATAGCCAGCTCTTCCAGCTCATCGAGGTTATCAATGGCGCCCAGGTTAAACGCGGACAGCGTACACAGCGCGATTTCCCCGTTCGGATCATTCATGTCGCTGAGCGGTTTGGTCGGCAGGGCGATTTCCAGACACAGGTTGGACTGGCGCACCGGCGCGATAAACGGGTCAAACGGGCTGTGGGTGTTACAGTGATCCACGTTCTGAATATAGATACGGCCGGTAGAGGCACGTTCCTGCATCATCAGGGAGAACAGCTCCACGGCTTTCAGCGTTTGTTTGCGGATTGACGGATCTTTTTCGTACTGCACATAAAGACGCTCAAACGCATCCTGATCGGCGAAGAACGCGTCATATAACCCCGGTACGTCTGACGGGCTGAACAGGGTGATATCCTGGCCTTTGATCAGGCGCTCATACATCAGTTTGTTGATCTGGACGCCGTAATCGAGGTGGCGGACACGGTTGCCCTCAACACCCCGGTTGTTTTTCAGAACCAGCAGGCTTTCCACTTCCAGATGCCAGATAGGGTAGAACAGTGTTGCCGCACCACCGCGCACACCGCCCTGAGAGCAGGATTTCACGGCGGTCTGGAAATGCTTGTAGAACGGAATACAGCCGGTATGGAATGCCTCACCGCCGCGGATCGGGCTGCCGAGTGCGCGGATACGGCCCGCGTTGATACCGATACCGGCACGCTGGGACACGTATTTGACAATCGCACCGGAGGTCGCGTTAATGGAATCCAGGCTGTCGCCGCACTCGATCAGCACACAGGAGCTGAACTGGCGGGTCGGGGTGCGGACACCGGCCATGATCGGTGTCGGCAGGGAAATCTTAAAGGTTGACGTGGCGTCATAGAACCGGCGGATATAATCCAGACGGGTCTCTTTCGGGTAATGCGAGAACAGACAGGCCGCAACCAGGATATACAGGAACTGTGCGCTTTCATACACTTCGCCGGTAACCCGGTTCTGAACCAGATATTTCCCTTCCAGCTGTTTGACAGCGGCGTAGGAGAAATTCATATCGCGCCAGTGATCGATGAATTCATTCATCTGGTCAAATTCAGCTTCGGTGTAATCGGTTAACAGATTTTCGTCATATTTACCGGCAGCCACCATTTTCTGCACATGGGCATATAACGCCGGCGGCTCAAACTGGCCGTAGGCTTTTTTGCGCAGGTTAAAAATGGCCAGGCGGGCAGCCAGATACTGATAATCCGGGGTTTCAGCGGAAATCAGGTCGGCGGCGGCCTTAATCATGGTTTCATGAATATCTGCGGTACGGATCCCGTCATAGAACTGAATCTGGGAACGTAACTCGACCTGGGAGACAGAGACATTATTCAGGCCTTCGGCGGCCCAGGTAATGACGCGGTGGATTTTGTCTAAATCGATACGTTCTTTGTGACCATCTCGTTTGGTAACAAGCAGATTCTGGTTCATCAGTTGATATACCCTGTTTTGAAAAGGACACCTTACTGTGATTAACACGCTGATAATGTATATCAGCCCGATAAAAAACGATCCCTGAAACAATTGTTCCGGGAAAGTCAATAGCGGGTGATGAGCGATTTAAACACAAGATGTAGTGTGTCTGTAAAAGATGGGTAACAAGATAATGATAAATGCGCTCAGGATCAAGTGTATAAAATCAGGATCTTTTGTGGATAACTTGAGGATAGTTACCCATGGACGGAGTGGTAAGCACTGAGATCGCTGATAAAATGAAACAGTGCTTACCTGATTACGCGAAGCGATAATTTTAGAAAAATGCGATTTGTTTGGCGTTTTATTAATCGGCAGAGTAATTAACTTGACACTATAAAATAAAGCGGGTATGCAACATATAATTTACATCCACATTGGATGCCAGCCAGAATTTATCGCTTAACGGATTGTAATGTAAACCGATCATATGCTGCTCACGCAGGCCGGTGTTATTCAGCCAGTCGATCAGCTCTGCCGGACGGATAAATTTCTTCGCATCGTGTGTGCCGGGCGGTACCATCTTCAGAATATATTCTGCTGCGATAACCGCCATAAACCAGGCTTTTTTGTTGCGGTTAATGGTGGAGAACACCACATCCCCTCCCGGTTTGACCAGACGGGCACAGGAACGCACCACAGAGGCCGGGTCCGGTACGTGCTCAAGCATTTCCATGCAGGTCACCACATCATACTGTTGCGCATGTTTTTCTGCGTGCTGTTCCACCGTTTCCTGCACATAGGTGATATCGGTGCCGCTTTCCAGTGCATGCAGACGCGCAACCTGAAGCGGCTCCGCGCCCATATCCAGCCCGGTGACGTCCGCACCTTCCCGCGCCATACTTTCTGCCAGAATTCCGCCGCCGCAGCCGACATCCAGCACTTTCTTCCCGAACACACCGTTAACCCGCTGCTGAATATAGGCCAGACGCAGCGGATTGATCCGGTGCAGCGGTTTAAATTCACCCTCCAAATCCCACCAGCGTGAGGCAACATCCTCAAACTTTTTAATTTCCGCAGGATCGACGTTGGCTGTCAGCGGGGAAGCTGTGTCATTCATGGTCTGTTTCTCTCTCTTGCTGCGGCAGAACCTGCCGGAATACGCGATGGCGTCAGTATACAATGCCGGGCGCGGATGCGTCAGAAATAAAATACTCTCCCGATTTTTATATCTCCTTTTTTAAACATTGGCGATTTGTGGTATAGTTCCGCACCTTGAATCCGGAGTAATGAGGGATACTGGCTCCATGAGCGACAATGCCAAAGAAATCTTGCCCGTTAACATCGAAGAGGAGCTGAAAAGCTCGTATCTGGATTACGCCATGTCCGTTATTGTCGGACGCGCGCTCCCCGATGTCAGGGATGGTCTGAAACCGGTTCACCGCCGCGTATTATTCGCGATGAAAGAACTGGGTAATGACTGGAATAAAGCCTATAAAAAATCTGCCCGTGTGGTCGGGGATGTGATCGGTAAATATCACCCCCATGGTGACAGTGCTGTGTATGAAACGATTGTCCGCCTGGCTCAGCCGTTCTCAATGCGCTATATGCTGGTGGATGGTCAGGGTAACTTTGGTTCAATCGACGGTGACTCCGCAGCGGCAATGCGTTATACGGAAGTCCGTATGGCGAAAATTGCCCATGAACTGTTAGCCGACATCGACAAAGAAACCGTGGATTTTGTACCGAACTATGACGGTACCGAAATGATCCCGGATGTGATGCCGACCCGCATCCCGAACCTGCTGGTGAATGGCTCATCCGGTATTGCCGTCGGGATGGCCACCAACATTCCGCCGCATAACTTGGGCGAAGTCATCGACGGCTGCCTGGCCTATATTGATGATGAAGATATCAGTATCGAAGGTCTGATGGAGCACATCCCGGGGCCGGACTTCCCGACAGCGGCGATTATCAACGGCCGCCGCGGTATTCTTGATGCTTACCGCACCGGACGCGGCAAAATTCATATCCGTGCCCGCGCCGACGTGGAAACGGATGAAAAAACCGGCCGCGAAACCATTATCGTTAATGAAATTCCGTATCAGGTAAACAAAGCCCGCCTGATTGAGAAAATCGCCGAGCTGGTTAAAGAAAAACGTCTGGAAGGCATCAGCGCGCTGCGTGATGAATCCGATAAAGACGGTATGCGCATTGTGATTGAAGTCAAACGCGATGCGGTCGGTGAAGTGGTACTGAATAACCTGTATCTGCTGACACAGATGCAGACCACGTTTGGTATCAATATGGTTGCCCTGCATCAGGGACAACCGAAGATCCTCAATCTGAAAGAAATTCTCAGTGCGTTTGTGCGCCACCGCCGTGAAGTGGTGACCCGCCGGACAATCTATGAATTACGCAAAGCCCGTGAACGCGCCCATATCCTTGAAGGTCTGGCGATCGCACTGGCTAATATCGACCCGATTATCGAGCTTATCCGCCGTGCGCCGACACCTGCGGAAGCAAAAGCCGGGTTACTGGCACAGGCGTGGGAACTGGGTACGGTTGCTGCCATGCTGGCCGGTGCCGGTGATGATGCCGCACGTCCGGAAGGTCTGGATGAGCAGTTTGGTATCCGCGATGGTCTGTATCATCTGACCGACGTTCAGGCTCAGGCGATTCTGGATCTGCGTCTGCAGAAACTGACTGGTCTGGAGCATGAAAAACTGCTCGACGAATACCGCGAATTACTGGAACTGATCGCCGGTCTGCTGCATATCCTGCAAAGCCCTGAGCGTCTGATGGAAGTTATCCGTGAAGAGCTGGTGGCAGTGAAAGAGCAATTCAATGATAAGCGCCGCACGGATATCACAGAAAACACGGCGGATATCAACATCGAAGACCTGATCAGTCAGGAAGATGTTGTGGTGACACTGTCCCATCAGGGCTATGTGAAGTATCAGCCGCTGACCGACTATGAAGCCCAGCGCCGCGGCGGGAAAGGCAAATCTGCCGCCCGCATCAAAGAAGAAGATTTTATCGAACGTCTGCTGGTGGCGAACACCCACGACACCATTCTCTGCTTCTCCAACAAAGGGAAGCTGTACTGGCTGAAAGTGTATCAGTTACCGGAAGCCAGCCGTGGTGCGCGCGGTCGTCCGATTATCAACATATTACCGCTGGATCAGGAACAGAATGAGCGTATCACCGCGATTCTGCCGGTTCGTGAATATGAGGAAGGTAAATTTGTCTTTATGGCGACCGCCAGCGGTACCGTGAAGAAAACCTCCCTGCAGGACTTCAGCCGTCCGCGTAATGCCGGTATTATCGCCGTCAACCTCAATGAGGGTGATGAGCTGATTGGTGTTGACCTGACTGACGGCAGCAATGAAGTGATGCTGTTCTCTGCTGACGGTAAAGTTGTCCGCTTTGCGGAAGATGCTGTCCGTGCCATGGGGCGTACTGCCACCGGTGTGCGCGGTATCCGCCTGGGTGATGACGATGCGGTCGTGTCACTGATTATTCCGCGCGGTGAAGGTGAAATTCTGACGGTCACCGAAAACGGCTACGGCAAACGGACTGCGGAAGCGGAGTATCCGACCAAATCCCGTGCCACTCAGGGGGTTATCTCCATCAAAGTGAGTGAGCGTAACGGGAAAGTCGTGGGGGCAATCCAGGTCGGCGCGGATGATCAGATCATGATGATCACGGATGCCGGTACACTGGTCCGTACCCGCGTCTCTGAAGTCAGTATCGTGGGCCGTAATACCCAGGGTGTGACACTGATCCGTACCGGAGAAGAAGAGAAAGTGGTCGGTCTGCAGCGTCTGGCAGAGCCGGAAGAGGATGAAAATGATTTCTCTGAAGACGGTGAAGTGACGGATGCGGCACCGGATGATAATGCAGAAGAGAATAACGATTAATATCACCGGTTTCCGGTAATATAAAATCAGAAAACGGATAAAGCAGGAACAATAATATTGTTCCTGCTTTTTATTTACCCCGGGGGTTTTGTAAACATTGCACAGTGGTATATCCTAGGCATAACAGCCTGAAACCTCGTGAATATATCAGATTCATTATTGGCGGAGCCCCTTTGAGATACTTTTCATCTTTCCAGACATCACTGAAAATTTCGCGTTACCTGTTCCGGATCGTCGGTGTGATGTTATGGGGGCTGGGGGCGCTGGTGACAGTATTCTATTTACTGAATATCTATAACGGGATGCGCAATGATATCCGCCAGCAGTATTATTCCGATTACGATGCCTTATTAGCCTATTTCCGGCAATCCACCGATATAACCCGTGATATCCGTTATATGAATGAACGGTTTGTCGAAAATAAAGAAGTCCGGCCGGGAGAACCCGCTGACCGGACAACTGACGGGTTTTTTATCGATTACCGGGCACTGAACACCAAAGGCGACTGTACGGCCTTCCGTACCGGCAGCGGCTCCTATATTATTGCATTCAAAGATCTCCTGACGTACTGGCAGAATAATATTGCCGCACCAACGGGACTGAATCAGGTCTTTCTGGTCGGTTCAAAAACCCTGTGTATGGTGTCATTTCCGATCCGCAATCTCTCCACCAGCAGCGAAACGCTGCGCAGAATGGTCAATGATTATTCTCAGAACTATTTCCGCCTGAAAAGTCAGGGGAAAGAACGCACCATTTACTGGGCGGCACCGGGCGGTAATCAGGGTATAGCCAGCCTGTTTGTGATGATGCCGCTTTATTATGACGGTCGTTTTCTGGCGCTGATGGGGATTGAACGTAGCCTGCAGCTGGAGAACTTTAACCGCCTGCGCGATTTTCCGGCTAATATGGTGATCATTAATGAGCAGGATGATGTCGTGCTCTCCTATCCGGAAGAAATTAACACGCAGAAAAATAAAGACAGCTATCTGGTGGATGACAATTATTTCGGCTATGACGACGGATTCACCCGGCTGGTCTTTAAACGCAGACTGACGCCGTCGCTGCTGAGTGTGGTGTATACCACGCCGCTGAGCTCAATTTATGAGAAACTGAAATTCCAGATCCTCAACGGGGCGATCCTTAACCTGATCTCCGCCATTATTATCGGGCTGTTCACCTGGCTGCTGGAACGGCGGATATTTATGCCTGCGGAAAACAGCGCAATACGTCTGGAGGAGCACGAGCAGTTTAACCACAAAATTGTGGCCTCCGCGCCGGTCGGGATCTGTATCCTGCGTACCCTCGACGGTACGGCACTGCTGAGTAATGAGCTGGCTCATAATTATTGGCGTATGCTTTCGTTCGAGGATCGCAACCGCATCGGTCTGCTGATAAAAGATAAACGTCAGGGGATGGAAGATATGGTGACCCGTAACGGCGGGCACCTTCAGGTCAGTTTTGTGCATTCCCGTTACCAGAACGAGGAAGTGGCGATTTGTGTGCTGGTGGATATCAGCGCCCGTGTGCAGCTGGAAAGTTCATTACAGGACGCCGCACAGGCGGCAGAGCAGGCCAACCAGTCGAAATCCATGTTCCTCGCCACGGTCAGCCATGAGTTGCGCACACCGCTGTACGGTATCATCGGTAACCTGGAACTGTTACAGTCCATGGCACATTCGCGGGATGCCCAGCGTTTGCTCGGTACCATGAATAACTCGTCATCTTTATTACTGAAAATCATCAGTGATATTCTCGACTTCTCCAAAATTGAATCCAAACAGCTGAAAATTGAGCCGAGAGAGTTTAATTTCCGCGAACATATTCACTTTGTGGTGGCAAACTACCTGCCGCTGGTGGCGAAAAAACACCTTTCTCTGTACTGCTTTATCGAAAAAGAGGTGCCGGAACTGGTCTGTAATGATCCGGTACGGATGCAGCAGGTGATCGCCAACCTGTTTAATAATGCGATTAAATACACGTATGTCGGAATGGTGTGTATTCACGTCTATGTCTGCGGTGAATATCTGCATGTGGATATTCAGGATACCGGCGGTGGTATCAGTGAGGAGGAACTGCGCCAGTTATTCGACCCGTTCTATCAGATTATGCCGAACACGGACAGCCCGTCACAAGGGACCGGATTGGGTCTGCCTATCTGTGAAAAACTGATTTCACTGATGGACGGCGACATGATGGTGGAATCGCAGAAAGAGGTCGGCAGTCTGTTCGGGATCCGCTTCCCGTGCTATACCGCTTATCCGTCCGGTCATCATGCGGATATTGTGCCGCTGACCGTACCGCTGGTCTTTGATTTCCGTAACGGTGTGCTGGCGGATTATATGCAGCGTTACTGGCGGGATATTGCACCGGTACCGGTGGCGCTGTCTGAATGTCCGGATATTACCTGTGCGGTGGTGATAACGGATGTGGTCACTCCGGTGATGAAACAGGCTCGTCTGCTGATTGAGCTGGATGCCGGTTATACCGACAAACCGGTGCCGCAGGGGGGAAATCACTGGCGGCATAACACGCATCAGCTCGACGGGCTGTTTGATTTTGTTTCCGATCGCCTGAATAACCGCCGTCAGGAAGCGGATGATCTGCCGCCGCCGCCGCTGCCGGACAGTCAGCAGGCGGTGCATGTCCGGATCCTGATTGTGGATGACCATCCGATTAACCGCCATCTGCTGTCCGATCAGCTGCATCTGTTCGGCTACCACACGGCAACGGCGGATGACGGGCTGGATGCACTCAATTTCCTCGAAACCCATGAAGTGGATATTATTCTGTCAGACGTTAACATGCCGAATATGAACGGCTATGACCTGACGCGGACACTGAGAGAGAAGGGCATGACACTGCCGGTCATCGGGATCACCGCCAACGCGATGGCAGAGGAGCGCGAGCGCTGTCTGGCCTCCGGCATGAATGATTGCCTTTCCAAACCGGTCTCGATGCAGGCGCTGCGCACCATGATGGAGCACTATATCCCGCAGATCACACCGCCCCGGGCAGAATAACCGGACACATAAAAAAACCGCCATTCAGATGAATGGCGGTTTTGTATCAGTATTGTAAAACGTGTCCGGATTACTCGTCTCTGTGGCTGTCGATAGTGACAGACGAAAGGTAATTGAGCAGGGCGATATCGTTATCCACACCCAGCTTCAGCATGGCGGATTTTTTCTGGCTGCTGATGGTTTTGATACTGCGGTTCAGTTTACGCGCAATCTCAGTGACCAGATGCCCTTCGGCAAACAGACGCAGAACCTCACTCTCTTTCGGAGACAGGCGTTTATCGCCGTATCCGTTGGCATTCACTTTTTCCAGCAGTTTGGAAACGCTGTCAGGCGTGAATTTCTTTCCTTTCTGTAACGAGGCCAGTGCTTTCGGCAGATCAGCAGGAGCCCCCTGCTTCAGTACGATCCCTTCGATATCGAGGTCCAGTACGGCACTGAGGATCGCCGGATTATTGTTCATGGTCAGCACAATAATCGCCAGGTCAGGATAATGGCGCTTGATATACTTGATAAGCGTGATGCCATCACCGTATTTATCTCCCGGCATGGAGAGGTCAGTGATCAGAACATCCGCATCCAGGCGTGCTAAGTTATTGATAAGTGAAGTGGAATCTTCAAATTCACCAACAACATTAACCGTTTCCAGCTGTTCCAGAGACTTTTTTATCCCGAACAGAACAATAGGATGGTCGTCAGCGATAATAACATTCAGGTTATTCATACTCTTGGTTACCTTGCTGCAGCAATTCAGTGACAATGGCATCAATTTCCCGGATACCTTCATCCACTTTCATTTTGTTTTTGTCAGCGATACAGCGTTCTATATCTTCACAGCGTGATTTCAGATAATCAAAGTCGAGTACAGCAAAGACCCCTTTGACCCGATGTACTGTCAGCGCCAGTGGCTGCAATTCACTTAATTCTGCTTCTGTGTACATCTTACTTATATCAGGAGGTACTGTGGTGGCAAATAAATCTTTATACGTACTTTGTGCCAGCTGATTTTTATATAATGCAACAACTTCCCCGACGGAAAGCGCTGCTGTATTAATACCCGGATTCCCGGGTAAGAATCTATCATCAAACTCATCCGAAGTTAAGCTTTGTTCGATAAGCAGCGTAATAGCATTCAGAATTTCATCATTGAAATTATAATTACACTCCACCAGGGAAGGCGTAATCATTTTATGTTCAATAATGTCATTTCGTAAAAAGAGTATTGGCTTTCTCGCTTTCTTATCAAAGTCAGTTATCAGGATGTCATATTCATCTTGCAATAATGCGCGATTTTTATCAAATAAAATTCCGCCATTTTCAATTATAATTGTGTTAATTATTTCCCGAATGCTCGGATTAATGATATTGATCTTAAACAGCGTGTCTTCCAGCACCTCTGACGGTTCACCGATCATCTCAGTGGCAGGCAGCGGCAGCTCAACGCTATAGTGAGTGCCGATATCCGGTTTACTATTTATTTTCAGTTCACCTTTCAGCTTCTTACATAATAAATCACACAAATAGAATGCCAGACCGGAGTTCGGACGACCTTCGGTATCCGCGACCTGAAACATAAACGGATCATGCAGATTAACAAGATCAGATTGCGGCAGACCCGAACCGCTGACGATTATTTCAAATTTGATATTATTATGTTCATCTTTGAATATATTCTTAAGGCGAATAACTAATTTCCCGTATCTTAAATTGCTGACGGCATAATTCAGCAATAATAAAAAAATCTTACTGATAACAGGACCGTCACCAATATAATTAAGCTGCTTGTTAATTCCGTTATGGAAATAAAGCGGAATACCTTTGTCATTTATCTGACGTGAGAATTGCTTAACAATATCCTCAGCCATCTGTGACAACAGGAATTCATCATTGGTCGGCTTCCAGTCATCGGTTTCCAGGTCAGCCAGCAGAATGATATTTTCAATCCACTCACACAAATAACCGGATTCTGTCACCACTTTGTCCAACAGCTGAGCACCGGCCGGATCGGTGACATACGGTGCCAGTGTATGCAGATCATTACCAAGCTGTTTGACCGGCACCACCAGCTCGGAACGGATATTCGATAACACCGACTGACGGGCTTTGATACTTTTCTTATACTCGCGGTCAGACAGTTGCAGACGGCGCGCGGTCAGTGCCTCCTGATCCACATCCCGGAACAGGATCAGATACGTATCATTCATATTGCGGACCGGATTCATACTGACTTCATTGACCACATTATCAATTGTGGTCTGGATCCGGCCCTGATGCTCCCGGGCCATATCGCGGGTTTTGTTCAGGTCACTGAGGGTCAGCAGCTGGGTGGCAATCGTATTACCGACCAGCCGTTTATTGGCGGCAAAATCATAAATCGCCAGCCCGACAGGAACCTGAGCCACAATCTCATTGGTTATTGCCTCACTGTTTCTGGCCTGGCGGACCAATGTATTGAGCGGGGAAATAAATCGCTTGCGGATATAAACGAGGCCGCCGACAGAAAGTACAGTGAACAGGAAGGCAGAAATTAATAACCAGATATTCGCCGACAGCATTTCTTCGGCCAGTGCCAGCAGCGAGAGCTGATAAACCACCTGATACGGCATTTCACGCAGACGGTAACTGAGTTTCAGTGACAGGCCGTTAATACTGATTTGTACCGCATTCGGGCGGTTACTGAGCGTATGGGACCCGGCCGGGATCAGTGACAGATTGGACAGATCCAGATTGTCCGGTACCAGGTTATTCACCGGTAAATCAAACGCTACCACGCTGGTCAGCTGACCGGGGTTATTGAACATTGCGCGGTAGGTATAGTAATACGTTGATTCCGACGGCATCTTGGTAAAAGAGGAGAGTGTCTCCCGTTCATCCAGCGCGGTGGAATCCGCCAGCATTTCTGCCCGTTTTTCATCGGCTCCCAGCGTCAGCTGGCTTTCACGATAGCGCAGTTCCGGGCGCAGGGCGGAGTGGGATGTGACCAGCAGCAGACTGTTATCCAGACCGTTAAGGTAATACATGGAGTTAAACTGATTCTCGCCGCCCCACAGAATGGTCAGATAATCCGAAAAACGCCGTGCAATGGCGTACGTCTCATCATTGGTCTGACCGAATAAAATGGCATCCACCACCGGTACACGGCTGTCAATCCAGTAAATATCATTCAGGATCTTATGCGGGGGAACGAGCTCGGGCCGTTTATCAGTATCCGTGGTATTGGCGAGCCGGAACAGCTCAGCGGACTGATAGCGGTACGTTTCAACCTGATGTTCTATCCGGCTGCTGAAACTGTAGAGTGCGCCTTTCTTGCTTCCCAGCCAGGCATCGTAATAGTTATATCCGTATAAAAAGAGAGATAAGACTAATAACGAAATAAATGATGCATAAAAGCCGGGTATCGCATAAGGCCTGGAATGTGACTGTCTGTACATATGTTCCGTTGCAACCTTATAGTAAGTACTTGACTGTAAATTCACCGGGAATTAATTCTATCATACTAATTCCTGTCACAATAACAGCTGTCTTCCGCCCTCAGGCCGGTACGGTGCGTGAATGTTGAGCAGGCAGACAAAAAAATCATTTTTTTTTGCATATAGGGGTAGACAGGTTCCTCATTTTTCAGCATAATCGCGCCCCATGGAAGGATGGCCGAGTGGCTTAAGGCAGCGGTCTTGAAAACCGCCGACGGGAGACCGTCCTAGAGTTCGAATCTCTATCCTTCCGCCAAATTAGCCGGCTTAGCTCAGTTGGTAGAGCAACTGACTTGTAATCAGTAGGTCACCAGTTCGACTCCGGTAGCCGGCACCATATTAAACCCGTTATATTTCACAGATATAGCGGGTTTTTCATTTGTGCTCACCAACCACACTCAGGGTGGGGTGGGACATATTTGGGACATCATTGCCAAAAACAGCATCTATTTGCTGCGCGTGCTGACTCAGATGACTCGGTGCCAGGTGAGCATACCTGCGTACCATCTCTATCGATTCCCATCCTCCCATTTCCTGCAATACAGATAGTGGTACCCCAGCCTGAATTAACCAACTCGCCCATGTGTGGCGAAGATCGTGAAACCGGAAGTTATCTATGCCGGCACGTTTTAGTGCAGTCCTGAACGCGGTGTTACCGTCAACGCGCATTTTTCTGACAACCGGAGTCATTGAGCCGTCAGATCTGTTTTTGGCCTTCGTATGTACAAAAACATACTTTGTGTGATTGCCTATTTGCTCACGAAGTACGCGACACGCAGTATCGTTAAGAGCAATACCCAGCGCTTTTCCTGATTTTGTCTGATCAGGGTGAATCCACGCTACTTTTCTCGGCATATCTATTTGCGACCATTCCAGATTAACAATATTGGAACGCCGCAGGCCGGTAGCCAGAGCAAATGTCACGACAGATTTAAGCGGCTCACTGCATTCATCGACCAGTCGTTTCGCTTCCCACGGCTCGAGCCAGCGGATCCGGTTATTCTTCGGTTTCGGCACCCTGATATTCGGAGCTTTATCGAGATACTTCCAGTCGCGTTCGGCGGCGCGCAGCAGTGACTTTATGAAAGCCAGGTAGGCCGCTTTGGTTGCCACAGAAACAGATTCTGATTTCTTACTGACAGCGCGTCGCTTCCTGCCGGCAACATGCTTTTCCCAGTTTTCTTCCTGCTTCTGATTTTTCAGCTTGCTGACAGCATCATAGATTTTAATTTCATCAATATCTGCTAGGTGCATCCCTTCAAAGTGGTCAAGCCAGAACAGGATCTTGGTCTTATCATCATCAAGTGATTTTTTGCCTGATTTTTCCTCAAGCCACCGCATGCAGGCAACCTCAAAAGTAACCTTTGGGGTTTCACCCAGCGCGCTTACACGCCACAGCTCGGCCTTTCGTTTATCGTGCAACTCCTGCGCTTGCTTTTTGTCCGTTGTACCAAGCGACTCCTTAATTCTTTTACCATTGTGCGAGTAACTGGCGTACCAGGTCTCACCTCTCCGGAAGATTGACATGTCCTTTCCTCTTCCGCACTAATCACGCTTTCAGGCGTATTGTGCATTTTGTAGTTGATGGCTGCAATGCAATTTGCCCTGGTGAACTGCCACGGCGATTTAGGCTTAAGAGGGTCTTTTCTCGCGCCTGACAATCTTCCGGCATCAATCCATTTTTTCAGGGTAGGGTAAGATATCCCCATGAAGGCACATGCTTCACGGCTATCCATCGGGTAGGAGTCTACCGCCGGCCGGCATAAAGTCAGCGAGCTGGCTCTGGCTAAAGTCGGTTTAGTTGCAACCTCCATCCTTCATCTCCTTCTGTAACGTACGCACGTAATACCCGAGCACTCTCTTTGCCGGAAAGCGCAGGTGATTAAGTGGTTTAAATTTCGGTGTGTATTTGTCGAGTATTGCGGTGTGTTGTTCGTCAGATGTGAACTGCATTAATTCCTTCAGGCATTCCCTTGCTATTCGTCTGCGTCCGTTCTCTTCTTCCTGTGGTGTCATTGGTCACCTCAGATTTGTGCTTCCCGGATTTGACGGGAGAGGGTGGCGCTCAGTTCGTCGATTTTGTCAGCCATGTCCTGAAGAGACTGAATATCATCCTTGCGCACTTCAATGGTGATTATCTTTTTAATCAGCTGCTCCAGTTTTGGGTAATAGCCAATGGTCGCCGTAAATTCCTGTCCGGCATTCTTTCCTTCTTTTGCTATTTTAATTTCACTGAGGATTAACTGGTGTGGGTCTGATGTAATAACGTACTGCCCTAATTTAATATTCATTTTTCATTCTCCGCCTCTTTCATCATCAGGAATACTTCCATAGCGGCGCGATAATAGTTACTATCATTAACTTCGATGCAGTAACTGTTAAATTGACGCGCTGACCACTCGTTATTTACTCGAACCATGCTGATGCCATTCTCAATAACAATCGGCATTGCGTCCGCTGGGTTGTTGCATGGGTCGAATGGTGTTGCGTCCATATCATCGAATAAAACGATTTCCGTGCGGTCATATGCGATTGTGTTTAATTTTAGATATTTCGCTACGGTTTTATTAATTTCGTAATCGGTCACTTCTTTGTACCGCATCATTTTATTACCTCTCGTTTTCTGTAAATAAACCCACCACTGACCTCTTCCATTTTAATGATGCCTTCCGATGCCATTTTCCTCGCTAGCTTCCTTGCTTTGGTATGTGAATCCCTATACTTGCTAACAAAAAGGCATCCATTATCTTCAATATACTTATTGATGTGAGAGTTATTCTTTATTTTATGGACACGCATGTTACCCGCCATTAATCTCAAGGTCTGATTTGTCACGATATTTGTTCATTGACCACCTCGCATTCTTCTCCCAATAAAAAAGAAAGGTCATCTTTTGAGAAAATGCATGATGAATCACCACCTATTGACAGTAACTCATCACCTCTAACGCCAATACAGTGCTTTACATCATCATAATAAAACCCATCAACAATGACAGGGAACTCCACAGTCTCCAGTGAGTTGTATCCACCATTGTTCAATAATCTAACTTTCATTTCACCACCTCCGCACACACTAATTCAACATCCCGCACAGCCATTACCTGCACTGCGCGGCTCTCACATTCTTCGAGCGTATAAATATCATCGGTAACAGGCACAGCAGAGCCGTGTATTACCAGTAGTAATACAAATCCGATTGTCATGGTTAGCTCTTAATTTTGGGTATAAAAAACCCTGCCGGTGCAGGGTGGGTATTATTCTATCTCTTTAAGTGATTTTGTTACTTCCCATTCTTTTTTGAGTAGTGTTTTTGTTTCCTGAGCACACCGGTCTAACAGTATAATCACGTCAACATATTCATAGCTATCAGTGGATAATAGCTCATCAACCTCCCCCATTATAAACCTTATTTCATCTGCTTCAGGGTCTTTATTGTTTGCATTTTCTGGCAAGACGAGGTCGATGTATTGTTGTGCTTCATCTGATACTCTTGCCATTTCTCTGAAATAAAGATACATAGGGTTATCATCATTAAATGTACTTGGTGCATTACGATGTTTAAAATTCAAAACATATTTTGTTGAAGATATATATGTAGCCACTTTCGACCTTAAATCATTGATCCATTCTTGTCTCATTGGAGCTATATTATTAGTTATCATTTGCTGGCGCAGAGCTTTTTTATCTGATTCTAGTTTTTTTCTTGAAAGGCGAAAATTAAGCCAAAAACCAAGACCAGCGCCTATAATGGTGAATACACCGACCAATGTTGTTATTGCCAACGCATTATCTTTAACTACAGTTAAAAAATCAGACATAACACCCCCTTATAAAAAGACGGCACATTGTACCTGTATCAGTGACTAAACACATCCTTGTGCGTCACTATTGTGGCATCTGGCTAATCAATTTTTCGCCCATTAACCGGGTGATAGTTAAAATGCCAGAACAGAAATTCACGGCCGCGCTTAGTCAGTCGTAATTTCTCCGTGGTCAGTCCCATGCTTATCAATATGCACTGCGTGGTATATCCGTTGTGATAACCGGCCATAGCGCTCAGACACCCCTTGCCAACGATGTCCCGATAATTAGTGTGGCCGTAGTTCGTTCCTTCAAAATGCTTGCCGATATACTCATCCGTGATATCAGCTATTAAGTCGATTGGTCGCGGCATATTCATTCCTCTGTTATCAGCATCCCTACACGAACTTCGGCATTTTCTTTTTGGTCAACCGTTCGGCATGTTTAATAAAGTCGTTGGCTTGTTCTTCCATACCAATACCAAAGTCATATTTGTGAACTGCTTTTTTCATAACGAAAGCGCCTGCAAATAAAACCTCTTTCAGCTTTTCGTTTTCTTTTTGTAACTGTTCGATAGTCATAATTGATCCTTATCTCAGCATCCCTGCATTACGCTTCATCCTGAAACGGTGGGGTTACGCACCAAGACTTTTAGCCAGTGCGACAGCCTTTTCCAGATTGCCGCGCGTGACCTTTTTCTTGTGCTGAATTTTGTTTGTGGTGGGGTAAAACAGAACTTTTCCGGCTGGTGTTGAAAAATGAATTGTTCCGCTTTTGTCCTGAGCAAACGGAATATCAATCCCTGATAACCTCCCTGCATTTTCTTTTAATCTCTGTTGCTTCCGTTCTTTGGCATTCTCACGCATTGCGCGGAATATATCGTCTATATCACCCATGTTTTACTGCCCCTGCATATCGGCCTTATGGCTCTGGTACACGACATCTAACTTTTCCGTGTTTTCTGCGTCACCAGTAAATTTATTTTTCAGCCACTGGTATGAATTTTCGAATTTCTCAGGTTCCATTTCGCCGACCTTGGCTGTGAAGTCTGCAAGCATCATACTGTTCGTTACCAGCCGACTAACTCGGTATTCAACGCGCTTCCCCCGGGACACGGTAAGCATCATGGATAACTCGCCGTCAATATCGCTCATGGCGTTAATTTTGATGCCACCAACCTTAACACCTCCATATGTCACTGATGGGTCACCGATAAGTTTCAGAGACCTTCCCACCCATGCGTGACCGTTATTACCCCACGCGCCAATAAGAACACGCCGCATTGATTTCGATGGTTTGTACGGCCTTCCGTCATACCCAACAAGGTCAATAAATACAGGCTGGTCTTTTGAGCCTTCGCGCACAGATTTAATTACTGCCGTTATTGACTGGTTTCTGACATCATCGAAATTAAGCTGATCCGATTTCGGGATAATTGTTTTTGATAAATCCATTAGAGATATACCTCGTCATCAAGATATTCATCATCGAAAAGATAAGAGGGCACGTTTATTTCGCTGGATGGCAAAACCATTCCTTCGGTTTTCGGTATGTCGCCATCAATGCACTGTTTTATTGTGTGCAGAGATTCGAACATTACCTTTCTTCCCAGCTCCAGCGAGTCCTCGCCGATGTAATACATGCAGTTGGTGTACGGCGGCTTATTCTGAATGGCGAAAAAGCAGAACTGATTTAAGTCTCTTCCTGTGACTAATTTCAGCACGTACAAATAAAATGCAGCCTGCACATGATAGTGATATTTCCCGAAAGCCTGACTGAACCCGCGTTCTGTTGCGTCCATGCAACTTTTTACATCTAGTGGGTAAGGGTGTGAGTCTGACATCCTGTCAAACCGGCACTTTAATTTCAGTCCTGTTTCCGGGCAGGTGGCGAACATTGATATTTCAGAATGCCCAGGTGTTGCCATGTAATCAGTGAAATCGTTGTTCAGGCTGGCCGATTCAATCATCCTTTGTATTGTTTCAACCTCACCGTTCACCAGTATCTTTTCAGCATCCGTCAGTTTTAATGCGTCCTTGTATTCTGCCGAGCGCCGATCCTTGACGTCTGGCAGCAAAATGAAATCCCTTTCAAATACCTGCGGCTCCAGCAATGCTGCGTGAATTGCTGTGCCAATCTGTGCCGATTTACTTCCTTTAAATGGGTTGAAATACAGATTTGCAGGGCTGACGCTGATCGCCTTTATTGATGTGGAGCCTATCGCTTCATCCTTGTGATAGTCCTCGTTACTAAGCCCATAATGAATTCCCGTTTCCATGCTGCTTACTCCGTTTTCTTAGAACTTTGTCTATTGCCTCCCTGATTTCGTTTTCCCTTTCAGTGCCGAGGTATTCCAGTGTGTCCGTGCTGATTTCGAATATCACGTCCTGTGTGAATTCCTCAAAGTCACATGACACGGCATCCTGCCATGCTGCATGCTCCAGCCGTCGCTTTTCCTGAGCATCCTGTGCTGCGTATGCGTTCATGCTGCCTCCTTGCGCATCTTCTCCGCTATCCGTGCGAAGAAAGAACTTCCGTGTCCGGCTTTGATTAACTCGTCAGTGAAGTCGTCCATGTATTCGTTGTTAATCATGTATTCGACCAGTTCGTTCATGCTCCATGCTGACGAACCGAGGAGCTGACTCAGGCTTCCGGTAATGTGATCGAACCCTTCATGCGTTGTTACTTTCCGACCAAGAACCGTCCGTGATGATGTCTGCCCTCCGGATACTTCCAGTTTCTGCATAAATCCCCCTCATCTGGCGAACAACAGAACAACCGTCAGCGCCAGAAATGTAATTAACACCGGCTTTAAGCCTGATTTTTTACGTGCGAAACTCTCACTACAAAGCTTGTAGCGATGCTCCTGCTGTTTAAGCATGTCCATGTTGTTTACCTGCTGATATCCCGAGGTGGGATAGGGTGGGTTAGTAGTTCATTGAGAGGTGCGGGACTTCGCCTTTAATTACCAACTCAAGGAATTTTGTTGCGGTTTTATCGTCAAATCCTGCTTCAGTCAGTGCCTGTAAAGCTTCGCGGTTAAATTTACGCTGATGCTCTTTGTTCGCCTGGCGCTTTAATTCTTCCTGCTTCTGGCGCTCAATCTCCGCCAGTCGTGCGCGTTCGGCTTCCTCTGCCTTGCGCCGCTCCGCTTCAACTGCAGCCAACTTTTCACGCTCAGCCTTCGCGATAGCCTCCTGCTTTTCACGTTCTGCGCGTTCCTGCGCCTCTCTGGCCTCACGTTCGCGCTTAGCTGCCGCCTCGACTTCCTGCCGTGCTTTTAATTCCGCAGCCTCACGTTCCTGTTTAGCTTTCAGCTCCACCGCATCACGCTCACGCTGTGCTTTCTGTTCAGCTTCGATTCGTGCCTGCTCTGCTGCCTGACGCTTGATTTCGTTTTCATGCTCAATGCGTTTGCGTTCTTCTTCAGCTTTACGCAGGTCGTGCAGCTCATTCATCTGCAGTGCTTCTTCGTGGTCACGCTCAATTTGGCGAGCTAATTCTTCCGCTGCTACACGCGCCTTTTCTGCATCCTCCCAGGCTGTTACCGGCTGGCGGATTTCTTCGCTCAGTGCGTCGAGTTCATCCCGGCACTGCTTGCGACTGGCATCCACTTTTTCGGCAGCTCTTTCAGCTCATCAACGACAGCCTTTCCGGCTTTGTCGATGTATGTTTTTGACTGCGTTACTTTGTAGGCTAGAGATTTAATAGCATCGCGATTCTTAGCTTTCGATAAATCAGTATCGAGTAATGCCTGTTCTGCTAATGCTTTCTCCCGGATACCAGACAGCAGCACCTGAACCTTATCCGGCGCTGTAAAAAGGTCGAGCGCTGTCGCTGGTTCGATAACGACCAGTTCGTTTGCCATAATTAACTCCGTTTATTTATAGGGTGGGTTACTTCTGTGTGAAAGAGAGCAGGGCGACTATTCGCTGCTAAGTGCTTTGTTGATTGCTAGCATTGCCGCATAAGCTTCAGCAGTTTCGTCCAGCTTCCAGTATTCAATCAAATTAATCAGCGCATCAAGTAAACCAGGCGCTGCCGCTATTAGTCTGGCGTTCGCCACTTCTTCCTCTTCACCATTACAGCCGATACCGTCAGCAATAACGCATTGCCATTCCTCATCCCTTACCAGTAACCGACCTTCATTGCTTGTGTACCACGGCCCCGGTGTACCCTTAAATTCCATATCACCCCCTAGCCTTTAACATTGCGTCTGCCATTTCATATGCATCATGAGCCAAATCGTCCCAGTCATATCCACAGTTAGGGTTAGATTTGGCAGCTTGCATAAATTTGGCAGCGAAATAGTCTCGTAACGTCATACCTTCCTGCGCTACAAACTGCGTATCTGGATGTCCACTTGCAGGGAAAGCCGCTCCACCTGTTTTATCTGTCATACTTCCTCCCTTAACTCTCATCGATATGTGGAACTAATTTCCAGTTGATATCATTTTTTTCGTTATCCCACATGCCTTTCTTCTTATACTTGTCTCCGCATGATTTGCAGATGCCGTAAGGCCTGCCGACCATATTCAGGGATATTCGTTGCATATCGTTATCTTCAAACATATATCCGCAATATTGGCATTTATGCATACTTCCTCCTATGCACTTCCCTGTGCTACGTGATGTCCGAATAGTTATCCCCGGATTGCAAGAAAAGTTAAAATTTCAGCAAAATCGCAAGTTGATTTATGCTAAAATATTATTTGTATATTCAATGAATTATGGAGAGCTAATGAGTGAGCTAATTAAAAAAATAATTTTTCGATTCATAAAAGCCCCCAAAGTAATAAAAAATTTCGACGATGAAGAACGTGCATTGCTGATATATTTTCTTAATGGAAAATACAAAAAAAGGAAAATTAGGATTTATAAAAAAGCAGCAAAGCGTTTGATTGATAAGGGTGTTTTGGAAGTTGTTGAATCCTCCTTCCGTCCCGGAGTTAATCTAATTAAGATATCAGACTGTTACTATTCCATCCTGAAGCAAAAAATATAGATTTCAGATTACTGACTGGATGCCCGTCCTTCCGGGCTGTCATGCTTCAATAAACATCGGAAGAACCTGAATCGCTTTTTTTGGACTCCATTTCACATATCCGTCAAGTGTGTCGCGGAGTTCGCTGAACCTCATGCCGCGCTGCTTTGCGTGATCCTTAATTAGGTCGCGGTTAACCTGCGCCCACAGTGCTTTAGCGTGTTCTTTGTCAGGCCTGAAATCTGAGTTACGAACCGCTATTGCGTCTGATTTTTCTGCTGCCTGCTGCTTTTTGTAACGGTCTATTTCTGAATCAATGTTCCCGCGCTTGCTCAGCGGTACATTTAATATTCCGTGGTCTAACATGGTTGGCATCTCCTGTTTTATTCAACCTAACGCCATCGTGAAGGCGCTTGGGTGAAGCACCACACTCTCGCAGTGGCCTCGCTCATGCCCTTGAGTTCCTGTCGCCTTTTGGCCGCTAATAACTGGTGCAGGCTTGGCGTTCCCGCTGCTTTACCAGAGCTACTTGTAATCTAAACCTTGACCCGTCGCTACACAGGCTAGCCATCCGGCTACTCAGGGGGTAGTCACTACCTAACCATTGTCGCTATGCAACTGCGGTCTTCCCGTTTTGCTTTCTACATAAATCCTCCGGTACTGACGGTGCTTTTCATAAAGATGCGACCGATTTAGCGCCTGTTCTGGTGTTGGTACATAAAAATCTCTGCGCTCACACAACCCATCAGGTCATGCTCGCACTGTAATCCCGAAATCACCTTTCGGCTGCCTAGTCTTAACTCCGCTGAAAATTGCCACTTTAGGTAAGCAGCAGTTATCACCGGACGGGTAATACTGTGTTGGTTTCAGTGTCAGCACCGGACGTTCTTCTTTCGCTGGCGCAAATACTGAATCAAAAATCTCCTCCACTGAGCGGCTTTGTTTTTGCATCTCTCTTCTGGATATCTTCCGCGCTAAAAACTCACTTTGCTTTCTTAATCTGCGGGTCTTCGAGTTTTCTTTTGCCGGTAGAAAAGTGATTACTGTCATATCTGCCTCCTAAGTGATCTTTGGTTGAAACATAAATCTCACCAAAAACCACTCAGTGGTTGCTCTGAAAATTTATTCTGAGCGTTCCGCTATGCCGTACTGGTGAACCACACGTATCAGCAGTGTAGTGGTTTAATAAA
>NZ_AYMP01000007.1 GCF_000633515.1 Morganella morganii H1r
GAAAGTGATGTAGAAAAAACAGAAGACCCCACCCCCCATAAACGGGAGAAGGCACGCAAAGAAGGACAGATTCCCCGTTCGAAAGAATTAACATCCGTGATGATGTTATTGGTGGGATGGGCACTTATGTTTTCATCCGGAAGCTACCTGGTAAGAGGTCTCTCACAATTGCTGTCTGAGGGACTGCGGTTTGATATCAGCGCAGCAATTGAAACTAACCGTATGTTTTATCAGATGGATAACCTGTTTGGTATGGCAATGAAAGCGGTGCTGCCTTTTATGCTCGGGCTGTATATTACCGGTATTGCTTCCCCGCTGCTGCTTGGCGGACTGAACTTAAGTGCCAAATCTATCAAGGTTGATTTAAAGCGTATCTCTCCCGTTGCGGGATTTAAGCGTCTGCTGTCAAAGCAGGTGCTTTCTGAATTATTAAAAGGTGTCCTGAAAGTCGCATTAGTCGGGTGTGCCGGTGCATTATTTTTCTATCTTAATAAATCATATTTTATTCAATTAGTTAACCAATCTGTTGTCGGGGCATTAAGTGATGCAATGATGCTGATACTTTACGCCCTGCTGACCGTGATTTTGTTTTTAATTCCTGTCGCCGGTTACGACGTTTTTTACCAGATTATGAGCAATCTGAAGAAACTCCGGATGAGCCGCCAGGAAATCAGGGATGAATTTAA
Organism: Morganella morganii H1r; assembly: GCF_000633515.1. Classification (GTDB taxonomy): domain Bacteria; phylum Pseudomonadota; class Gammaproteobacteria; order Enterobacterales; family Enterobacteriaceae; genus Morganella; species Morganella morganii_B. The sequence continues at coordinate 687 of NZ_AYMP01000007.1, forward strand.
ACAGCAGGAAGGTGATCCGCAGGTTAAAGGACGTATCCGCCAGTTACAGCGCGCGGCGGCCCGCGGCAGGATGATGGCGGATGTTCCTGATGCAGACGTTATCGTCAATAACCCGACGCATTATTCCGTCGCGTTGTCGTACAAAGAAAACGGAATGTCTGCTCCGGTGGTTCTGGCAAAAGGTGCCGGTGAAGTTGCGCTGCGGATCCGTGAACTGGGAAAAGAGCACGGTATCCCATCGCTTGAGGCACCTTCGCTGGCGAGGGCGCTTTATCGCCATTGTGAGCCGGGAGAACAGATCCCGGTAACATTGTACAGCGCCGTCGCAGAAGTCCTTGCCTGGGTTTACGGTATCAGACGCTGGCGTAACAGCGGGGGTATTAAACCGAAATCACCCGATAATTTACCCGTTCCGCGGGATATGGATTTTCAAACCAGAGAGTAACAAGAAATGGCTAATCTCGCCGGTAAATTACGTTTACCGAATTTTAAACAGACACAATGGCAGATTCTTGCAGGCCCTGTACTGATCATCATGATCCTTGCAATGATGGTTCTGCCGTTGCCGCCGTTTATTCTGGATGCATTATTTACGTTCAATATCGTCCTTTCTCTGATGATTTTGATGGTGGCAATGTTTAACCAGAATACCCTGGAGTTTTCGGCATTCCCGACTATTTTACTGTTCTCCACCTTGCTGCGGCTGGCTCTGAATATTGCATCAACCCGTGTTGTTCTGATGGACGGGAACAATGGCCCGGCGGCGGCAGGGCATGTTATTGAAGCATTCGGTCATTTTCTGGTCGGCGGTAACTTTGCCATCGGTATCGTGGTTTTTGCCATTCTGATTATTATTAACTTTATGGTTATCACCAAAGGTGCGGGGCGTATTGCGGAAGTGGGAGCCCGTTTTGCCCTGGATGGTATGCCGGGTAAACAGATGGCGATCGATGCGGATTTAAATGCCGGTCTGATCGGCGAAGCTGAAGCCCGCAAACGCCGTAAAGATGTCACTCAGGAAGCCGATTTTTACGGTTCGATGGACGGTGCCAGTAAATTTGTGCGCGGTGATGCGATTGCCGGCCTGCTGATCATGGCAATTAACCTTATCGGCGGATTATTGATAGGGATGACCCAGCATAATATGTCATTCGCCCAGGCGGGTGAAACATATACCCTGCTGACTATCGGTGACGGCCTTGTTGCCCAGATCCCTGCCTTAATTATTTCCACCGCTGCCGGTGTTATCGTTACCCGTGTATCCACCGAGCAGGATGTCGGTGAGCAGATGGTCGGTCAGCTGTTAAGCAGCCCGCGGGTCATGGTGCTTTCCGCAGCGGTTATCGGCCTGCTGGGATTAATTCCGGGCATGCCGAATTTCATCTTCCTGGTATTTACGATCGCGTTGTTATCTCTGGCATGGTGGTTACGCGGCCGTGATGAAAAAAAGGAATCATCTGCCGGCGAAAATACAGATGAAGCCGTGAAAAAGCTGCAGCAGGAAGAAACACAGGCTTCCGAAGTGTCCTGGAATGATGTGCAGATGGAAGATGTGCTCAGACTGGAAGTAGGCTACCGCCTTATCCCGATGGTTGACAGTAATCAGGACGGCCAGTTACTGACACGTATCCGCGGGATCCGTAAAAAATTCGCTCAGGATATGGGATTCTTACTTCCTTCCGTGCATATCAGGGATAATCTTGATCTGGCACCGACCGTTTACCGGATCCTGCTCAAAGGTGTTGAAATCGGCCGCGGTGAGGTTCAGCCTGAGCGCTGGATGGCGATTAACCCCGGCTGCGCTGACGGGGAACTGTCAGGAATCATGTGCGAAGACCCGGCATTCGGTTTACCGGCATACTGGATTGAGGAAGTGTTGCGTGAAGAGGCGCAGACACTCAATTATACTGTGGTTGACCCGAGCTCTGTTATTGCCACACACCTGAACCATCTTATTGTCTTACATACTGATGAACTGTTCAGCCGTCAGGAAACGCAGATGCTTCTGGATCGCCTGACCAAAGAATCACCAAAACTGGTTGAGGATGTCATTCCGGGACTGGTTTCGATCACGCTTTTCCACAAAGTACTGCAAAACCTGTTATCTGAACGTGTCTCTATCCGCGATATGCGCACGATTATTGATACCCTTGCCGACAATTGCGGCACGATAACGGATCCGGATGACCTGACCTCTCAGGTTCGTATCAGCCTTGGCCGGGCGATCACCCAGCAATGGTTCCCGGGAAGTGAGGAATGCCAGGTTATCGGCCTGGATACCACGATTGAACGTCTGCTCATTCAGTCAATACAGAACGGCACATCGATTGAACCGGGTATCGCCGCAAACTTACTGTCGCAGACTGAACGGGCAATTACTCAGCAAACCGCGCTGGGCGTGACACCGGTATTATTAACCACGCCGCTGCTTCGCGTTATGCTGTCGCGCTTCCTGCGCCGGGCTTATCCTCAGTTGGTGGTGCTCTCCAATATGGAAATCAGTAATAACCGGACAGTGCGCATTACGGCCGTTATCGGCGGGGATAATGCCTCATGACCGGTAAAAAGATCCTTCTGCTGATTGTGGCGTTGTTTTGTCCGGATCTTCAGGCAAACACAACCGGATCATGGCAAAAAGAATCCGCAGGCGGCCTCCTTAGTGTGGGCCGCCAGTCAATGAGAGGCAATGTACTGGAGGCGCCGGCGTCTGTTCCGCTGCAGGCTACGGCTACCCGGATTTACTGGCAGGTTGCGTTATTGTCCCCGCCGCCGGCAGGGCTGAAGATTCAGCTTTGTTACTCAGGAGGGTGTGAAAAACTGTATGGTTTAAGCGGGCAGTTCACACCGAAATCCCGGTGGCCTGCGGATGAGTCATACTATTTTGTGTATAGTGTGAATGCTATTGGCCAGCTCCGTCCTCCTCTGAGAGTACTCCGGAACTCGCTGACCATGAACTATAAAGTGAACTGATATTAACAGGCAGACTGTATCTGAGCGGTAAGCCGGATGCGTTTAACGGTAATTTTGTTTTACTGAGATAAACTGATTACTGTAGAGCTGGCTGCATTTGTTGCCGTGATGAAGTCTTGACATATTCTCTTTGAGAAAAGAAAGGCGTTGTTTTAATTTATCGGTCATTTCTTTCTCATTATCCTGAATATCCTGCATAATTTTCAGCAGAGAGCGCTTTCCTTCGGAATCAAGTTCATCAATTTCCATGCCGAAGACATCATGAATCATAATCACATAACGTTCTGCCTGTTCAGCGAATTCATCCCAGCGTTCTTCCCGTGCCATTTCAAGCAGAGACAGGTTTTCTTTGTAGACATCCTGAAAACAGGCGGAAGTGGTTTTATTCATTGTTAACCTCTTGTATTTGGCGAAATTTCTTTCCATGTATCGGCCAGATTCATCAATATCTCATCCACATGGGTAAGTAAAGCCGGGTCATTTTTTAAATTTGCGTTAAGCAGCGTTCGTGACATGTATTCGTAAAGGCTCTCTAAATCAGCCGAAATAGTGGTGCCGATTTTGTGATCCAGGGATGCCCGTAAACCATTATCAAGGATATTGATGGCTTTCGAGATCATTTCACCACGCTTCGCGATATTGCCATTAGCAAAATAGATTTTTGCCCGCAAAATAGCATTATGAGCGCCGTCAAACAGCATAGTGATTAACTGGTGCGGTGTTGCACCAATCAGCTTGCTTTGTAAGTCGACCTGCGCATAAGAATTAGAGCTGTGAGGTGTATACATCATGTATTCCGTAGCAGAAAAAAGGACAGGAGATGTCTCCTGTCCGGAAAAAATATTAGTTATTTAATGTTGAAATGAGAGCGCCGAGCTGATTACTGGTGCTGTTGAGGCTGGCCATCGTGGTATCCAGAGTCTGGAACTGGATACGATAACGCTCAACCTGCGCATCAATCAGTTTCTGCGTTCTCTCAATCTGTTCTTTGACCTGCTCGACTTGTTTATTCAGGCTGTCAGTCGTGGCTTTGATTGATCCGTCAATCTTTTGGTCAGGATCACCATTATATTTGGTGATAATCCCGCCTAAGGTGCTGGCTAATCCCTCATTACCGTTTTTATCCATAAAAATATTGGCAACGGCATCCGGGTCATTTGCAATCGCGGCATCAAGCTTGTCTTCGCTCAGTGTCATGAGACCGGTTTTAGGGTCGATAGAGATACCGATATCCGCTAATGACCTGTACTCTGCACCATTTTCGCCGTAGACACCGTTAACTGCGGTACGGGTTTCATTGACCAGGCCGCGGAGCATGGAATCACCCATTAAGGCGCCATTTTCTGAGCTGGGTTTCTGGACGTCATTATTGGTTAATCCGGAGGAGTCACTCGGGACATATTTACTGGATGCGGTAGTCTGATTAATCAGCGCATTGTATTCAGTCACGAAATTCTGAATACTGGTTTTATACTGAGTCATATCCGGTGTCAGAGACAGCGTTTCTGCCTTCAGAGTCTTACCAGTGGGATCAGAGGGATCCTTTTCGGAGACTTCTTTCAGTTCGAGCGTCACACCGGTCAGGATATCGTCGATAGTGTTGCTTGAACGGGTATAATCACTGCCGTCAACCGTCAGTTTGGCATCCTTTGCATCCGCAACGGTGACCATTCCCGGCTTACCGTCCTCCAAATGCAGGATACCATCCAGTTGCGCATCACCCTCAACCCGGACACTCATTTTACCGTCAGTACCGGTCGTTTTAGACGTCAGTACTAACTGCGGGCCGTTATCAGTATTCTGTACACTTGCGTGAACATCACCATCTTCCTTGTTAATGGCTTTGGCAATCTGGTTCAGTGATGTTTCGTCATTCTTCAGCTCCACGCGCATTTCGGAGCCGTTTTCCTGCTCGATGATGACAGTCCGTGTACCACTGTTCTGATCTCCCAGCAGGGTATCGGCAGTCTGGCCAGGTTGCAGAGGTTCAGTTTTGGCTTTATGTGACGTTGCCAGCTGTGACACTGTCACGCTATGGCTGTCCGCGATTGCACCGGATGTTGCGGTTGCGGTAAACGCTTTGTTGCTGCTGACATTTACCGCGTGAAAGGCATCACCCTGCAGCGGTTTGATACTTTTATTCAGTGCATCCAGTGAGCTTGAAATCTGCCCCCAGGCAGAAATTTTCGACTCATAGCTGTTCTGCATATTGGTATAAGGCAGCAAACGCTTTTGCTCGTTGTATTTGAGCTGCTCGAGCATGTTTGCTGTATCCAGACCTGAACCAATTCCTAACGATGTTATTGAAGCCATATTATTATCCTGCCTGCGAATGAATGTTAATACTTATAATATCGGTATGAAAAAGACAGTTCTAAAGACACAGCCAATATATATTTGAATAAAATTAAACCTGTTCGCCAAATACATCAAACAAAATCAGTGATTATCAACCTGATAAAAGCCATCAAAAATGAAAGCATTTAAGGCAATGGCGGTATTTTTCTTTTTTATATCGTATTGATAGCGCGGAGTTCTGTTATGAATACCAGGTTTTATCCGGCAAAAAAATGTATCCGGCGCTATTTAGTTATTTTCCTCTGACACCGATATTTTAAATGTATCGCAACAACACGTACTTATTCATAATATTAGAGGACCTAATATGCCACAGATTATTAATACCAACGCCATGAGCCTGGTGGCTCAGAATAACCTGAACAAATCACAGGCTGCTCTGGGTACTGCTATCGAACGTCTTTCTTCCGGTCTGCGTATCAACAGCGCAAAAGACGATGCTGCAGGTCAGGCGATCAGTAACCGTTTCACCGCTAACATTAATGGTCTGACTCAGGCATCCCGTAACGCAAACGACGGTATCTCCCTGGCGCAGACTACTGAAGGCGCACTGAACGAAATCAACGATAACCTGCAGAACATCCGTCGTCTGAGCGTTCAGGCAGCTAACGGTACTAACTCCGAATCTGACCGTCAGTCTATCCAGGATGAAATCAACCAGCGTCTGGCTGAAATCAACCGTGTTTCTCAGCAGACTGAATTCAACGGCATCAAAGTACTGAGCGCAGATCAGACTCTGAGCATCCAGGTTGGTGCGAACGATGGCCAGACTATCGATATCAACTTAGGCAAGATCGACACCACAACACTGAACCTGGATGGCTTCAGCATTATGGATATGGTTCCTGCGTCTGAAGTTGTTCAGGGTATGCAGGTTGTCGGTGGTACTGACGGTGATACTAAATACAATTTAAGCACAACGGATGTTGCTGATCTCCAGACTGCGTTGTTTGGTGCAGATGGATCAGGCAAAATGTTTGCCTTTACTGATGATGATGGCAATACCGCGTTTTTAGGCCTGGATACAGATGGTAAGTGGACTGTTTCTACTGCTACAGTTACTCCGGCCCAAGCTGACGGTACGCCGGCTAAAATCGAATTTGAAGATGGCGCTGACGTTACTGTCGGTCCGGGTACAGCAGCCGGCGTAGCGGCAAAAAGCCTGGAAACTCTGCAGACCATGGATAAGGCATTAGCGGACGTTGATGCTATGCGTTCAGGTCTGGGTGCTTCCCAGAACCGCTTTAACTCTGTTATCAGCAACCTGGATAACACCGTTATCAACCTGTCTGAATCCCGTGCCCGTATCCTGGATGCAGACTTCGCGGTAGAAGTATCTAACATGAGCCGTGCGAACATCCTGCAGTCAGCAGGTACCACTGTTCTGGCACAGGCAAACCAGGTTCCGCAGAACGTCCTGACTCTGCTGCGTTAATCTGTCCTGATATCAATAAGCCCGGCATCGTATTATGCCGGGTTTTTTTTATACGTGATATCAATGATGGATAGTGCGCCCGTTCAGCGGTTGTACCGGACGATTATTGTCCCGGCCGAGTACTGTTCTGAACTGACTGATTTGTTCCGCAGAAGCGCTGACCGGCTTCTTCAGAACCAGCCACTGAACACCTTCAGAGCATGGTGGTGTGGTCAGTGAACCACTGAAACGGTAAACATCCTGTTTTCCCGGCAGCAATTTTTTAATATTGACCGGTGTATTCAGGACAGCAGTCTCCCCGGCCGCCGATGGCATGTGTTGCCATGCACGGGCTAATTGCGGATTACTTTTCCCTTCTTCAAACATCAGCCCCAGAACAGCAAGGGCACCGTCTTTATCCTGATAAACAAAGTGAGCTTCTAACGGAAACTGTTTACCGTTAATGGTGTTTTCGGCCGGTGCATGAAAATGAAATTGTTGTAGTGTGTAAATATCACTACCCAGTTTCAATAGATTTCCGCTATCTGTATTAATCTGAATAGTATGGCCGTTATTCATAATTTCCTGTTTTCCGGGAATAAAGGAAAATTCAGGTTTACCGGAAACCCTTTCCAGGGGGCCCTCTATATTGACTGGCGATTGGGCTTTGCCGGTTTCGCACAATAAAAACTCAGGGGAAAGTTTACCCCAGTTATCAGGATTGTCATGACCCTGATAACTCCAGTGCACATGATTTTCTGCGGCAATACATGAGAAACTCATAATGAGAAGGGACGTAGAAAGTATTTTTCTTTTCATCTTTAATATATACACATTGATGTAATAAACGATATTGAATAATACCGGCTAAAAGCAGCTGTTTCTACTGATATAAATTAGTTGGTGTTATTTATAATAATGTTTTTTGTTTTTCTGTTTTATATTTTAATTGTTACTGTTCTGATTGTGTGGCATTTTATATCTGTAACTGAGTAAGTTGTATTTTAATATTATCTTACGTGTCAGAATGTTTCGCCGATAAATATAACTATACTTTACGGTCACGTTGTTAAACAGTCGATTAATAGCGCGATAAGGCTTCATCATTGCTAATTTATTAATTTTCGGGTAAAGGGTTTGGTTATTAATTGACTGATAAATATTGATTTTATTTTTTGTTTGTATCGGCGGGCACTGTCCGTCACAAATAAATAACAATTTATTTTTCTGTTAAATCGGGAAGGTGATTTATGTTTGTTCATTGCTGAAAAATAAATATTCCGGGGGCAAAATGCTGAGCCGCTTTAAAATATCAACAAGCATGATGATTATCATTTGTTTGTTCTTTGCACTGCAGGTAACAACGGGTGCCTATCTTTTTAACTATGCGCTGACAGATAAAAAATTCAATGTTGAAATTGATAACGAAACCAAAAAAGCAATAGATTTGGATGAAACGCGAGTTTACTTACTGAAAGCCCGATTATCTATCAATATCGCATCCAGAGTTTTTGATAATGAAGATAAAAGTGAAGTTAATTCAAGATTGAGTGCAGCCGCTGAAGAGCTGAAAAAAGCCAAGTCTTTCTGGGATGCATTTGCTGCCCGGGGATCAGTCATTGATGGTAAGTATGATTTTGAAAAATTACAGGCCAGCTTTTATGCGTTTTACGATTTCAACGTGAAATCGTATGATTTGCTTAAAAATAACCAGGCCGATGAGTTCCTCAGAATGCCGATAAACGGCGCCATGCGCGAGTTTGAAAAACTCCACGGGGAGTATCAGGGTTTATACAATGATTATTATGAAAGCAATATAAAGGCATCATCTGAGAAGTATGTCAAAACGATATGGTTACTTGTGGCGATATTTGCGGTTCTGTTAGTGTGCATCGCGATTATCTGGTCGGGTATCCGTAATATTATTATTACACCACTGAATCGTATTGTTTCAGGTATTCAGTCTGTTGCCAAAGGTGACCTGGTCACGCCGGTGAATGTGACCGGCAGAAATGAAATGGGGATGCTGGGTGATGCATTGCGTCATATGCAGCATGAACTGGCGGTCACCGTTGGTGATGTCCGTGATGGTGCCAATGCCATTTACAGCGGCGCCAGTGAGATCTCGGCCGGTAATAACGACCTCTCTTCACGGACCGAACAACAGGCCGCCTCTCTTGAAGAAACCGCCGCCAGCATGGAAGAGCTGACCGCGACCGTGCGCCAGAATGCTGATAATGCCCGTCAGGCCAGTCATCTGGCATTAACCGCCTCCGAGACCGCAGAACGCGGCGGGAAAGTGGTGGATGATGTTGTGGAGACCATGCGCGGTATCGGCGACAGCTCGAAGAAAATTGCTGATATCATCAGTGTGATTGACGGTATCGCCTTCCAGACCAATATTCTGGCGCTGAATGCCGCCGTGGAAGCTGCCCGTGCCGGTGAGCAGGGCCGCGGGTTTGCGGTTGTCGCCGGTGAGGTGCGTAATCTGGCCCAGCGCAGTGCGCAGGCGGCCCGGGAAATCAAAACCCTGATCGGGGATTCAGTCGGCAGAGTCGATACCGGTGCGGTACTGGTTGAGCGGGCCGGTGAGACGATGAATGAAATTGTCAGCGCCGTCACGCGGGTCACCGATATTATGAGTGAGATAGCTTCCGCCTCGGATGAGCAAAGCCGCGGGATTGACCAGATTGGTGTGGCGGTGACAGAAATGGACAAAGTCACCCAGCAGAATGCTGCGTTAGTCGAGCAATCGGCAGCGGCAGCCGCATCACTTGCAGAGCAGGCGAGCAGACTGACGCAGTCTGTGGCCGTGTTCCATATCCGCGCCGGTGAACTCAGCAGCGGTGTTAAAACGAATAAAGCAGCACCGGCACAACAGCCGGTATCCAAAACATCTCCGGTTGATAGCGGGGATGACTGGGAAACCTTTTAATAATCCCGGTGCCCTGTCAGCCGGGGCACCAGTAAAAATAATTTTGACATCATAATTTTACCCCCTGTTTGCCCATCTGCGATGGGCTTTTTTTTTGATTAATAAAAAAGTCTGTTTGTGAGTGTTTTATTAAAAGATGAATTAATTACATCTTTACAGTTATTCCGGGAAGCGTTCAGGCTGAAAATCAATCCACTCAAATACTGTCATTTTCGTTATCTTTTTGCCGGATGGTGATCGTGCGGAAATAAATAACAACAATAACCCCTGATAGTTGCATATTACGGCAATCCCGGATTATCCCGGTGTCAGCGGATAAAAATATGATTATTTCGCTATTTGTTTATCTCCCTCTTTAGTTTTTTTTTCCGTATACCGATATTTTAAATGTATCGCAACAACACGTATTTATTCATAATATTAGAGGACCTAATATGCCACAGATTATTAATACCAACGCCATGAGTCTGGTTGCTCAGAATAACCTGAACAAATCACAGGCTGCTCTGGGTACTGCTATCGAACGTCTTTCTTCCGGTCTGCGTATCAACAGCGCAAAAGACGATGCTGCAGGTCAGGCAATCAGTAACCGTTTCACCGCTAACATTAATGGTCTGACTCAGGCATCCCGTAACGCAAACGACGGTATCTCCCTGGCGCAGACGACTGAAGGCGCACTGAACGAAATCAACGATAACCTGCAGAACATCCGTCGTCTGAGCGTTCAGGCAGCCAACGGTACTAACTCCGAATCTGACCGTCAGTCTATCCAGGACGAAATCAACCAGCGTCTGGCTGAAATCAACCGTGTTTCTCAGCAGACTGAATTCAACGGCATCAAAGTACTGAGCGCAGATCAGACTCTGAGTATCCAGGTTGGTGCGAACGATGGCCAGACTATCGATATCAACTTAGGCAAGATCGACACCACAACACTGAACCTGGATGGCTTCAGCATTATGGATATGGTTCCTGCGTCTGAAGTTGTTCAGGGTATGCAGGTTACCAGTGCGACTCCGGGTGCTGAAAAATACAATTTAAGCACAACGGATATTGCTGATCTCAAGGCTGAGCTGTTTGCTGATGCCGACAAGGCTGGCAAAATGTTTGCCTATTCTGATAAAGATGGCAATACTGCATTCTTAGGCTTAGATAAAGATGGTAACTGGACTGCTGCTACCGCCACAGTGGCAGCGGCTGATCCTGGTGGTACTCCGGCGACAACAGAACCTTCAATCAAATTTGAGGCAGTAGATGCTGCTGATTTTAAAGCTGACGCGGTAGCTCAGGCAGCTGCAAAAAGCCTGGAAACCCTGCAGACCATGGATGATGCATTAGCACAGGTTGATGCTATGCGTTCAGGTCTGGGTGCTTCCCAGAACCGCTTTAACTCTGTTATCAGCAACCTGGATAACACCGTTATCAACCTGTCTGAATCCCGTGCCCGTATCCTGGATGCAGACTTCGCGGTAGAAGTGTCTAACATGAGCCGTGCGAACATCCTGCAGTCAGCGGGTACCACTGTTCTGGCACAGGCAAACCAGGTTCCGCAGAACGTCCTGACTCTGCTGCGTTAATCTGTCCTGATATAAAAAAGCCCGGCATCGTATTATGCCGGGCTTTTTTGATCCTGCGAACCGGCTATCACACCATGAAGGGATAATTACGTGATACCGAAAGGCCGGTATTTTCTGAAGATAAAAAAGACCCAAAGGCATTCAGGCGGGATGGTGTTCCGGAAATGCACTTTGAGCCAAAATAACGAGGCGTTATTGAAAACGACCGGTGATTAATCAGCCAGCCAAATCAATTGTTTTATCAACCAGTTCAATTTCTTCGCTGTTCAGCAGTTTTTCGATATCCACCAAAATCAGCATCCGCTCATCGAGAGCGCCCAGGCCCAGCAGATATTCACTTGATAATGTGACAGTGAAATCCGGCGCCGGTTTGATTTGTTCTGTTGTCAGCGACAGCACATCAGAAACACCATCAACCACAATACCGACAACACGGGTGCCGAGATTCAGCACAATAACAACGGTATTTTCATTAAACTCAGCAGAAGGCAGCTGAAACTTCACACGCAAATCAACAATCGGGACAATTGCACCGCGCAGGTTTGTCACACCGGAGATAAAAGCCGGGGTATTGGCGATCCGGGTGACACGGTCATAGCCGCGGATTTCCTGGACCTTTAAAATTTCAATACCATACTCTTCTGAGCCCAACCGGAAGACCAGATATTCCTGGCCATGGTTGTCGCTTGTAATATCTTGTTCTGAATTAGAAAAGTTCATTTTTCTCGTTCTCAGTAAAAGGGTTGAAAAAAGTGCAGATCATTATTTATTTTTTGACAATCCTGTCAGAACGGCGACATCCAGAATCAGCGCGACACTTCCGTCACCCAGAATTGTCGCAGCAGAGATCCCCGGGATTTTGCGGTAATTTTTTTCCATATTCTTAACAACCACCTGATGCTGACCAATAAGCTGATCAACCAGCAGTGCATAGCGGTTTCCGGCGCTCTGAACAATGACGGCAATACTTTCATTGATATCATTCGGCTGTCCGGAGATATCAAATACTTTGTGCAGTTCAATAAGCGGCAGATACTCTTCACGGACCTGTAATACCCGCTCACCACCGGCCATGTTGTAGATTGCGGCTTCGCTGAGCAGTAATGATTCCATTACAGTATTGAGCGGCAGAACATAGATTTCGTCACCGGCACGAATCGACATACCGTCGAGAATAGCCAGTGTCAGCGGAAGAATAATACGGATCTTCGAGCCCTTGCCCTGTTCCGAGTGAATTTCAACATGTCCGCCCATATCATGGATATTACGGCGGACCACATCCATTCCCACGCCGCGTCCTGATACATCGGTGACCTTTTCGGCCGTGGAAAAACCGGCGGCAAAAATCAGCATCCAGACATCTTCATCCGGCATATTGTCACTGGTCTGCAAACCCTGGGCATGAGCACGGGCGAGAATTTTTTCACGGTTAAGGCCGGCACCGTCATCAATCACTTCAATGATAATATTACCGCCGTGATGTTCCGCAGACAGTGTCAGTCTTCCCTGTTCAGGTTTACCGCACGCACGGCGGACTTCCATCGGTTCAATACCGTGATCGAGACTGTTTCGTACCAGATGCGTCAGCGGGTCGATAATGCGCTCAATCAGGCTCTTATCCAGTTCGGCGGATCCCCCGATAAGCGTGAGCTCAACCTGTTTGTTTAATTTACCGGCCAAATCATGAACCAGACGCGGGAAGCGGCTGAAGACGTACTCCATCGGCATCATCCGCGTAGACATGACCGATTCCTGTAAGTCACGGGCATTACGCTCCAGCTGAGCAATACTTGAGATCAGCTCATCATGGACGGCGGGATCTAAATTTGCAGAGAGCTGGCTGAGCATTGACTGGGTAATAATCAGCTCACCGACAAGGTTGATGATTTGATCGACCTTATCGACAGCAACACGGATACTGCCGGATTCGGATGCGGGGGCCGGTGTCCGGTTCGGCTTCGGCCTTTCTTTTCGCGGCGCTGCTGCGGCGGCAGGTGCTGACACGGGGCCGGCTTCCGGGACCTCTGTTTTTGTCTCTTCCGGCGCTTTTTCAACTGCGTCTTCAGCGGCTTTTTCGTTATTTTTTATCACGATCTGCTCACTGTCGAGCAGGAAACATAATACCGCTTCAATATCCTGTACTGACTCATGTGTGGTCAGTTCCAGTGTTAAAATACTGTCGTTGTGTTGCGGGTTTTCCACTTTCCCCATCAACATCAGTTCATCCAGTAACAACTGGTATTCTGTTTCTTTTATATTACGCAGTTCGACGGATAACACTTTTCCGTCATTCCCGGCCTGTTTATTTTCAGCAGCAGCCGTTGTCTTTTCGCTCTCCGGAATGTCGTCAGCCGGTTCCGGGGCGGTGCCGGATGCAGGAGTCCCGGTCTGTTGTTTTGCATCTTCAGCCATCTGACGCAAAGCGGCACAAATATATTTGAAGCTTTCCTGGTCAGGTTCCTGTGAAGACTTATAAGCATTCAGTTGATCCTGCATAATATCCTTGCTCTCCAGAAATAAATCTATAATTCCGCTGGTCAGTGCCAGTTCACCGCACCGGGCATCATCCAGCAGGTTTTCCAGAATATGGGTTGTTTCCTGTAAAACGGTAAATCCGAACGTACCGGCTCCGCCTTTGATTGAATGTGCAGCCCGGAAGATAGCATTCAGGCTTTCAGTATCCGGAGAGGCATAATCCAGTTCTAAAAGATGCTTCTCCATATCTGCCAGAAGCTCATCAGCTTCTTCAAAAAATGTCTGATAAAAATCGCTGAAATCCATCTTATTTCCTGACATTAATAGATTAGTTAGAATCCGGGGTCGTGTTCTGAGCCGGTGCCGTTTCCGGTGCGGTTACTTGTTCCGGGGCCGGCTCAGAAACAGGAACGGAAACAGGAGCCGAAGGCGGCGCAGAAACTGACGCGGAAGGCACCGGGACAGGAACAGAAACAGGCGCAGGGACCGGAGCAGGCGCCGGTTCCGGCACAATATTTAACGGCGGTTGTACACGGTTAGCATTCTCATCGATGGCAACATGCCTGATAATGGAATCATCCAGCAGGATTTGATTCTCTTTACTCTTTGAGACAACAAGTATTGTCATACGACGGTCTAACGCTGAGTCAGGCTGAGTTTCATCCGTTCCCATATTGCTTGCCATGCCGATTACCTGCAGCACTTTATCTCTGTGCAGTCCTGAGTTCACCAGAACCTGGCGGGATTCATTGGCCCTGTCTGATGATAATTCCCAGTTACTGTATCCGACTTCACCATTGGCAAACGGAATGGAATCGGTATGACCGGTGAGTGTCAGACGGTTCGGAATATCATTGAATACCGGCGTCAGAGCCTGAAGGATATGCACCATATATTCCTCCGGCTTTTTGCTGCCCAGCTTAAACATCGGGCGATCCTGGCTGTCGATAATCTGAATTAATAAACCACTGTCTGTGAGGCGTAATAACAGGTTCGATTTAAACGCATTCAGACGGGGATCAACTTCAATTAACTCTTCTATTTTTTCCTGGAGATCACTTAAATCATCTTTGTCACGATTAATATCATGCTGAAATTCTTCACCATCCTGTTTCATCATATCGTCGCCGCCGCCGCCCGGAATAACGTTGCTGCTGAGGCTGTCTTTGTCGCCATTGGCGACGGCAATATTGACAGGGGTTTTAAAGTAATCTGCTATTTGTTTGCGTTGCTGCGGTGATGAATTGGATAACAGCCACATGACCAGAAAGAATGCCATCATGGCTGTCATAAAATCGGCATAGGCAATTTTCCATGAACCACCATGGTGCCCGCCACCGCTGTGACCTTTTGATTTTTTAACAACAACAATCTTAGCCGACTTTTTACTCATGACGGATTTTCCGTTGTGGATGTGGTACCGGCGGAAGGTTGTTTGGCCTGACGGACATGCTCTTCGAGCTCATCGAAGCTCGGGCGTTCTGTTGAGAACAGGGTTTTACGGCCAAATTCAACGGCTATCTGAGGTGCATAACCATGCAGGCTGGATAACAGCGTGACTTTGATGCATTGCAGCAGCTTTGTGTGTTCCGCACTTTTCTGGCGCAGCAGCGATGCGAGTGGTAAAACAAAGCCGTAAGCTAATAAAATACCGAGGAATGTTCCCACCATTGCGTGTGCAATCAGCTCACCCATTTCAACCGCAGGGCGGTCAGCGGCGGCCAGTGCGTTTACCACACCCATAACGGCGGCAACGATACCAAAAGCAGGGAGGGCATCCCCCATCACATTCAGCGTACTGGCTGATGCTTCATCTTCATGTTCACGGGTTTCGATTTCCTCATCCATTAATGATTCCATTTCGAATGCATTCATATTTCCGCTGATCATCAGACGCAGATAATCGACGAGGAAATTCATTAATACAGAGTCTTCCATAAGGCGGGGATAGGCGTTGAAGATAGGGCTGTTTTGCGGATCTTCGATATCATTTTCCAGTGCGACTAATCCGTTCTGACGGCTTTTCGTTAACAGAAGGAAAATCATGGCCATTAAATCCATGTACAGATCTTTGCTGTACTTAGATCCGCGGAGTAAGCGCGGAAATGACTGCAGTGTACTCTTAATAACTTTGCTGTTATTACCGACAACGAATGCACCGACACCGGCTCCGCCGATAATAAGAAGTTCTGTCGGCTGATAAAGAACACTCAGATTACCGCCGGATAGAACAAATCCACCAAACACAGTGGCAATAATGATGATGTATCCTAGAATAACAAGCACAGCGACTCCTTAATTACCTGAAAATAAGAGTATCTTTGTTTATAAAATAAAAAGAGACTAACGCATCAGCTTTCGGTGATGCGTTAGTCGTTATATAGCGTAATTTTTTAAATGTTTTCATTTGATGCGGAAACCGGGGCAGAAGATATACCTTTTACGTGACTTCTTTTTATTGCTCTGGATGGTGTAGAGCAAAGGCTGCAGGTAAATAATCTGTCACTCTGTTCTGTTGTGACGATAAATGAACCGCCGCAACTGCAACATTTTGTGTGCGTGATCATATTACATCCGATAAAACGGATTAATGTCCATGCACGGGTTAAACCAAGAACAGGTTTTTCATTTGTATCATCTGAGCATTGTTCCAGATAAAGCTTGTATGCTTTCAGTGTATTTTCAATCGCACTGCCGGCCCGGGATTTTTGCAGATATAAATAAATATTGTAGAACATGGAAGAATGAACATTATGCTCCCATGCCATAAACCAATCCGGTGAAAAAGGAAGTAATCCCCGCGGAGGTGAACACCCTTTAAGCTCTTTATACAGGCGTAATAAACGTCTGCGGCTCAGGCTGGTTTCAGTTTCTAATACCTGCATACGTGCGCCGAGAGAAATTAATTCTATCGCAATATTAACTTCTCTCATTTCATGTAAAATACTTTTATCTGACATAAGGTATTCCTTCCGTTTTATTGTACAGAAATATCTTGTTCTGACAGAGAATCAAGAAGCTCTGTCGATAAAATAATTCCGGTATGAATGCGCTGAAGTGCATCAATACGGGAATCCTTTGTCAGACAATCAATAACAGCATCGTTGTCTACACGTAACCGGCAAATTAACTGACCAATAGAAGAAAGCTTAATGAGTTGAGGCAGTGACAAATCTTTTATTATCACAATAGTATCTTCATCAAGACCAAGCTGAAAGCCGGCAGCTAATTTATCATCTCTGATAAGTCGCTGAGCCAGTAGTAAATAAGATAAGTTCATATCATGGATGTTCTGCAAATGTTCGTTATAACTCATAATTATGTCCAACTCTAAAGGTAATTAAATGTAGTAGAATAAATTATTAAATATGCCTGTGTGTGAATACACGCAAATAATACTGACCAGATAAGGCCTGATTAAGATTATTAGCGGGCATATGGTTATGCAAGCATTTATACGAACTTATCTACAATAAGAGATAATTACCTGGTTTGGTGCAGTTATAAACAAAACTTACGTACACCTATATTTTTTCTGCCGAAAATAAAAGCAGTAAAAACACAAACCCCTTAAGAATCAACATGTTAAAATTGTGCCCTTTAGGGTTAAAACTTATCTATAAAAAAGTTATAATATAAAAAACTACTTTTTAATTTACTGATGATTAATTATATGAAATTTTTTCCCAATTCTAAGCTAAAAATAATAAAATTACGCATCTGATGACAAATAAGCACGTAATCTCTTTATTGCCTGGCTGTGTAACTGACTGACCCTGACCTCGCTTATACCTAAAATCAGTGCTATTTCTTTCATGTTTAACTCTTGTTGATAGTATAGCGAAAGTAACAGCTGATCCCGTTCAGGAAGATTTTTTATACTATCGCTAATCTGGTTAGTTAAACTCTGGGCCATTAAGCTTTGAGCCGGATCTGTAAACTCCTGCTGAGAAGATATCTCATCAATACTGTCCGGATATTCCTCCTGTAATTCATCAAGAGAAAAAATCTGACTTGTATTACTGTCAATCAGCATCTGATGGTATTCATCTAATGAAATTCCCATCTCCTCTGCGATTTCACTTTCAGTCGCAGTTCGTCCCTGTTTTTGTTCCAGACGGGAAATAACTGACGATATTTCACGGTTGTTTGCCCGGACTCGTCTGGGAACCCAATCATTTTCCCGTAACTCATCAATCAGTGCCCAGCGAATACGATTGGCCAGGTATGTACTAAGTGCAATGCCTTTATTTTTATCGTATTGATCCAATGCATGCATAAAAGCTATTGATGCAGCCTGAATCAAATCGTCGAGCTCAATACTACCGGGAAGTTTGGCCTGTAATTTTAATGCCTCATAGCGGATTAAATACTGATATTTAGCCCACAATGCATCTTTATTGACAGTCCCTTCCGGTGTATAAATCCCATTCACAATAATCGGCTCAATCTATATTCAATGGGTCGTATTATTAATGATTTACACGAAATCACATAGCCGGATAAGCGATAACATTCTGACCTATTTTGGACTATGACAGCCTTAATCGTGGCTTCAGGTAAGTGCTATCGGGAAAAAAGAGTGAAATTTTTTCTGTTTTAAACAACAGTTCGGTATAACGTTATATGATAACAAGGTAATTATACGTAGGGTGATATGCCATTTTCTGGCTTACGTGAAGGGAAGGATAATATATTCAGGAATATAAATCGTTACATCTCCTGGTATTTTATTTTAACCGGAAAAAAACACTTACAATAAAATGAGTAAATATGAATAAGAATGACGCTCAGGTTACTGAATGTAAAAAGAGAGCGCAGCCAGCCGGACAAATATAACGTCCGGCTGTCCTGCATGGGTCTTTAATTTTTATTAACACACATCATAATTGGTGAGAATGGTGTACTTAATAACCATGAATTATTAATTTTCTTAATTTTTATTTTCCTGTTAGGAAGTGACAAATCAAATACGTTTGAATTGAAAAAATCATCTGATATTTTATCCGAGGCAAGATGATAGACCTCTGTGTTGTAGATTGATATAAATCCGTTATCTTCAATCGAGTAGTCAAACTCGATTTCTCTCAGAATCGCACTGCTGGTTTTATTTTGGTCAGTATCACCTTGTTTTTTCTCCAGTACTCCTGATATATAAAGTGAACCTGTATTGTTTTTTCTTAAATCTATGGTGATATTGCTTCTTATACTGATATTACCGGGAAGCAAGGGCGCTGAGTAATGTGACATACATGAAATACTTACTGACCTTTTAAAAAAATGAGAGTAATCAATAAAAATAAAGAGTATGGAACTTATCAAAGGTATAATACTTATAATAATAAGAAATATTGTATTTTTTTTATTGGTATTCATTGAAATATATGTCCTGGCAGGATGAGAATGTCTTCCCTTCAGGTGTTGATGTAATACATCTGCTTATAAAAACTTTCCCTGTATCATTGTAAAGCTTATTATCATCAGCCTGAAATATGAATGACGAGTTTTTTATGCATGGAATATGTTTATTTATTACCTGACTGGCAATTTTCATATTTGCTTCATTATATTCAGTAGAGTGCTTTTTGATAGTATAAACGTAGCAGCTATCAATGTTTCCCATTAAATATAATTGTTCTTTTTCAAAATAAAAATCATTATCAGTTCCACTGCGCTGCAAAAAAAATAAGATCAGGAATGTTGATAGTATTATCAGAACAACAATGGAAACATCTCTTATTTTATTTTTATTGGCCGCTAACAGGGAGGCGGGTGCGGGTTTATCTTTAGCCGTATCTGGCTTTGATGATGAACCCTGTTCAATTTCAACGATAGCAGATTCATGTATACGTAGTCCTACTTTTGGAATGGTGACAATGATATCACTATCAGCCCCCATATCCTGCAAAATTTTACGCAGCATCGATATATTTTGAGAGAGCGAATTATTTGATGCCTGAAGTCCGTTCTTATTCCAGATGTCATCTAATAAATCATTTCTTTTTACAATGGTTTTGCTGTTTTCAAGAAGGTAACTCAGTATTTTTGCTGGTATTATGGACAATCTTACCGATTTATCCGGGCTCAGTGAACTCCATATTTTCCCGTCATCATCCCGGAAGTTTATTACTTTATTAATTTTATATTCCATCTCACTGCCTTAAAATGAAAATATCTATTTTCAGCCATTACAATTTTACACGTACACTATGGTAACCTAATTACATGTAATTTATAAGGTTTTTATTTCACAGTGTCATCCGGAATGACTTTTACATAATAATAAGCCAGGGTCTGAATTTTTTCTCTGATGCTGTTGTAAAATGTAATAATGGTATGGGTTTTTTAACAATCTATGATGTCATTTTTATTAAGTATAACTACATCATTTTCATAAATGATTCTGATCTAAAGTAATTGATAATCATTTCTGATATTTCATTGTTATTTTTAACATCATTATTCTGGTTGGTGATAAGTGATTCTGTGAAGAAGTCATTTATATTGCAATTGAAAAGAAAGCTTAATTTGTGTATTGCATCAATACTGATTTGAGCTTTACCGCTTTCATAGGAGTGAATGGTGTTTTTTGATACATACAGCATATCAGCCAATTTTTTCGCTGACATGTTTCTGTGTACCCTCATTTCTTTTATCCTTCTTCCGACTCTTGAAGTAATATTTACCGACACCTGATTTATTACATTATTTTTATTCATGATATACAAACCGAATGGTGGTGATTTTCAAGTGTAATAATTTTATTAGTGTACGATAAAATTATTATGTTATCTCATCAGGGAGAGAGGCGTTGGTGACTGCATTCTATTTTCTTATTTGATTTCGGCAATTTTCTTTTTCAATGTATGAATTAAATTGCAATATGTTCATGAATCGCCATATACTCATATCAAAAGCAGTAGAAATAACTTCTAACTGGTCAATTGTCAGTTTTGTCTTTCCATTCTCGTAACGTGATATCTGTTGCTGACTTATTCCGACAATCTGAGCGAGTTGTTCACCGCTCATTTTTCTGGATGCTCTCAGTTTTCGTATCAGAAATCCGACTTCTTCATTTAATGAAAAAGTTGATTCGGTACGTTGTTTTTTTTGCCGGGGTGACATAGTTGTAACATCCTTATATAATAGGATTATTCTTAATATTAAAAGTAAGATGATTATTTTCAGTAAACCGTCATCTGTCATTTGAGGTTCACAAGAATAATTTTCACACAAAAAAACGAAGAAAATGGTTTTTTACTCCAAAATCACGTTTATGAGGAGTATTTTAGGTAAAAATAACTAAAGATCAACAGGGTATTGTTTTAGTGTTTATTTGTAAAACTGTAATAACATACTGATTTATATGATAATTCTATTTTTTGACGAGTGATGTTGTGAAGCTTTTCACTAAAATGCAACCGGATTATAGGGTTATGTCAATTTGATTATCATAATAAGTTAAAAATACATGTTTTCTAAGAATTTTCCCCAAAATGTATGTCTAATTGTAACTATAACTTACAGCTTGTAAATTTTGGTGGTTTTATATGTATAAGCTACTATTATTTAAGGAGTTATTTTTATGCTCTTAATCAAGTGTTTCACTTTATACGTATAAAATGTAAAGTTTTTTTTCTGAAATCATTTTTACCGGGCTGTCTGTTAGAATTATTGTTACATTTTCAGTCTGTAAAGCGATCCTTAATCAGGTAGCTTATTCTGTCAGCCCGCATATAACGGAAGGGTCACAAGCTGATGTTACCTAATATTTCTAATTCTCAGCTGCCGCTTTCAGGTGAGGAGCCGCTGAATGTGGTGTCAGACAAACAGCCATTGTCAGGAGAGCAACGTGCGGTTCTTGAAAGACTGATAACGCAGCTGGCATCGCTGACAAAACTCCGGCAGGCTGACTTATGGTCACAGATAAAGCAGGAAGCAGGGATCCGGAATAATGCGCCTTTATTGTCCCGGCATTTTGCTGAGGTTGAAAAAAATATCATTCAGAGACTCGGGGTTGCCGGCCGGGATCGCACTTCTTCTCTGCAATTAATACAATTAACCGAGCTGATGGGACAGGGGAAAAACAGTTCAGTTGTCAGAGATTTTATCCGGGCACAATACGGTCATACGGCACTCAGCCAGCTCAGCCGTGAGCAGATAAAAGACGTCCTGATGCTGTTACGGCAGACACCTGACAGCAGTTCTCTGATTAAAGGTAGCGCCGTCATAAATACCAGCCTGTATATACAGAAGGCCGAGCATCATTTTCTTAGTCAGTTAGTTTCTGCACTGGCTGATATAACAAAAAAACCGGAAGAACAAATCTGGCAGTCTTTACTGAAAATGTCAGGCAGTAAAAGCGCGGCGTTGATTCCATCCGTTCTGTTCACTCATTTGGTTGCTCTGCTTCAGGCCCGCACTGTTATGGCCGGACGGAGTAATATGACACTGGATACGATGCAGTCGGCGCTGAAACAAATACTGAAACCGGAAGAATTAATCATACTTAAAGAGTATGCTCAGGATTCCTATAAGATCCAGGTTCAGACTCCCCTGACAGCTGTGCAGGTACAGGAGCTGATCAATTATATTTTCCGGCGTCGTATTGAAAATAACGGTTATTTGCCGGAACCACAGAATATTCAGCCGATTTATAATCCGGCGGTGCCGGTGGCTGAATCATCAGAAGCCCCGCAATCCCTTTCCAAAATTATATTAATCACACTGCTGATCACATCAGTCATACTTTTATTTATTTTTTAATTGCAGTCTGACCCGCCCGGTTTTGTGGTTACAGGCAGTGATCTCCGTCACGCTTTTGTCACCGTATTCTCCGTATCGTTATTTAATCGCGTTAGTAGTACCTGTAAGACGTTTTCGTACCTTCCCATGCTTTCATATTACCTTCAGCAAAAAAAACGCACCTGATTCGTTGTGCGCTGTCTGTTTTTTGAACATCATCATGTATTTTTCATTATTGCGCTTTACTGTCATTTTCCGCAATGGCAGATCGCCGGCAGATTTATTGCCGGTTGGCAGTATGTTGTGCACTGACTGTGCAGTTCATACTATATATAGATAAGTACAGTCGCATTGCTGTAACATAAGCCTGCTTATTATTGCGGTTTTCCGGTATAAACACCATAATACCGAATTCTGCGGATCCTTTTTACCGTCTCAGCAGAGAAGCAGAGACGTGTTCCGGCTGTCGTTTCAGCGATGAAATGATGTTTTGACACCGGACGCTGTAATACACGCAGTTTATAAAAACGATGTATTATGATAATCATTGTTAATATCATTTCTGTTACCGGTGAAAAGAGACTGACAGCAATTTCACCGATCTTTTTTACTGTCTCAGCCGGAAAGCAGGAACGTATTCCGGGTATTGTTTCAGATATTTAATTATTTCTGACACCGGCCATCGTCACAGACTGCACGATGCAGTGCTGACGAATTATGATAGTTATCGTTAATACTCTCTTTGTTACCGGCAAAAAGGTACTGATACCAAACTGCGCAGATCTTTTCCTGCCGGCCCGGCAGAAAAACAGAGGCATGTTCCCGCCGTTGTTTCAGAGGTGAAATGATATTTTGACACTGATCACCGTAATACACTGCTCGATGTCGTACTGATGAATGACGATAATTATCGTTAATACCATCTCTGTTACTGGCAAAAAGGTACTGTTATGACAGACAACTTCCCTGAGCTGCCGGAGACCGGCAGGATATCCCTTCGCCGCCAGAGTTCCGGCCTGCTGACAACCGGTCATCTGGAACG
Organism: Morganella morganii H1r; assembly: GCF_000633515.1. Taxonomy (GTDB): domain Bacteria; phylum Pseudomonadota; class Gammaproteobacteria; order Enterobacterales; family Enterobacteriaceae; genus Morganella; species Morganella morganii_B. Next base: position 24,203 of record NZ_AYMP01000007.1, read on the forward strand.
GGCCCGTCAGCTGCGTACGCTGGCGATTGCCGCTGAACTTGATTGTCCGCGCTATTTGCTGGCACCGGAAATCAACCGCCTGCTGCAGTATGTTCCGGATCTGCACCAGCGTACCCTTATTGATACGCTGTGGAATACCGGCGGTCGTATTCATGAAATAATGGCTCTGACTAAAGGCGATTTTTATTTTGATACGGAAACGCCATTTGTTGTACTGAAAACACTGAAACAGCGTCAACCGGTGGATATCACGGTAAAGCATAAGCCGCAGGCGGTAAAAAAACGCGCTGTACCGTTATTTGATGCAGAGTATGTGAGGCTGATGAAAAGTTACTTTGCGACTATGCGCTATAAAAATCAGAATAAGATCTGGCCGGTTCGCAGTGACAATACAGTGCGTAACTGGTTGCGTGAAGCAGTACGTCTTGCGGCAGAGGATGGTTTTTCTTTAGTAACCGAATCCGTCACCTGTCACACACTTCGCCATAGTTTTGCCATGCATCTTATTTTTCACGGCGTGCCGGTAAAAGTAATTCAATCGTATCTCGGACATAAAAAATCAGCGTCAACTGACATTTACACCCGGATTTTCACTCTTGACGCTATGCTTCACTTTGATATTTCCTTCCGCTGATTGGTTCCTCTTTTTTGTCCCCGGCATTCGCCGGGGTATCGATTCCCGGGTTTTTTCTGATACGTCCTGTGTGATTTTCTTCATTCGCCGTCAAAAATATTTTTTTATTTGTATACACGGTTAATTTTATGTTGTCCATAGACCCGGCTTGTCTATTTTTGCGTATTCGTATTTTTATCTTTTTTTTGCTTACTCACGTCACATAAGCAGAAATAACAATGATCATTCCTGTTGCGTTAGTGTTTTTTTTTATGGAATACTAAAACTAACATTACATGAGCGTTTATTACTAGATCTACTAACTGGGGCGATTTCAGAATGAAAGCTATGTGAAATAATTAACAAAATCATTAGTTATCAAAGCAATAGAGTTGCCCTTTGCAATGGTGAAAGAATGCGGGTATAAAGTGTTTACAATGCTGATGATATGTAGGATTATTATATTCAGTTCAGAATTCTGCATGCGGGGAGTTTGGTGTGATGAATGAAAATAATCAGTTTAATAAAATAGCCGGCCGTTCAGTCCGGCTTCTGCAGTCATTAACCACCCAGGTTCAGACGCAGAAGGAAGAGCTCAATGAGACATCCTATTATCAGGTTTATTCAAAAGCGGCGGTGGCGAAACTCCCCCGGCTGACCCGTGCCGGCGTGGATTACGCCGTCAGCGAAATGGAAAGTCAGGGTTATGAATTTGAAAAGCGTGAGGCCGGCACTGCACAGAAATATGCGATGAGTATCCGGAATATCATTGATATTTACCATCACCGCAATGTGCCGAAATACCGCGACCGTTATAAGGAGGCCTTCACACTCTTTATCGGTAACCTGAAAGGCGGCGTGTCGAAAACCGTCAGCACGGTCTCGCTGGCTCACGGATTGCGCACACATCCGCACCTGATTTGTGAGGATCTGCGAATTCTGGTCATTGACCTGGATCCGCAGTCTTCTGCCACCATGTTTCTTGATCACAAGCAATCGGTGGGCTCAGTCGAAACCACGGCTGCCCAGGCCATGCTGCAGAATGTGACCCGCGAGGAACTGCTCAGTGATTTTATCCTGCCGTCGGTGGTTCAGGGTGTTGATGTGATCCCGGCCTCGATCGAAGATGCGTTTATTGCCTCCCAATGGGAAGTTCTGTGCGACGAGTACCTGCCGGGGCATAACATCTACACGGTGCTGCGGGAAAATATTATTAATAAACTGCGGCAGGACTATGATTTTATCTTTATTGACAGTGGTCCTCACCTGGATGCGTTTTTATCCAATGCGATTGCGGCGGTTGATATTCTGATGACACCGGTACCGCCGGCTCAGGTTGATTTCCACTCTACGCTGAAGTATCTGACGCGGCTGCCTGAACTTATCGGCATGATCGAATCGACAGGAGCACAGGTGAATCTCATCAGTAATATTGGTTTTATGTCCAAACTGGTCAACAAGACAGACCATAAATTGTGTCACAGTCTGGCCAAAGAGATCTTCGGCGGTGACATGCTCGATGTGGCTCTTCCGCGGCTGGACGGATTTGAGCGCTGCGGCGAGTCATTTGATACGGTGATCTCTGCAAACCCGGCCACGTATATCGGCAGTGCGGAAGCGCTGAAAAATGCCAAAGCCGCAGTAGAGGATTTTTCCAAAGCAGTGTTCGATCGTATTGAGTTCCTACGTCAGAATCGGGGTTACTATGCAAACTAAACGTAAAACAATCGGCAGGACACTGAGTGCGGTATCCCCGGTTTTCCCGGCGGCAGAAGCCGCTGAGTCCCGGAGGTTCATTCTCAAATCCGGTAAATCTGCACTTTTTCATCTGGTTCATATTCCGGCTGAGGAACTTGAAGAGCGCACATTTGTCCGCTTTTCGGTCAACGGCCGGGATCAGAGTGCGCTGACCCCGGAGTCACTGACGGATATCACGCGGACATTAAGTTTACAGCAGTTCTTCCCGGCCATCGGTTACCGCACGCATGGCAAGACAGAAATTCTGGATGGCTCAAGACGACGCGCAGCCGCCCTGTTGTGTCAGGTGGGGTTAAACGTTCTGGTAACGGATACCGAAATCAGCACTGACGATGCCCGGCAGCTGGCCGCTGATATCCAGACTGCGAAGGAGCATAACCTGCGGGAGATCGGGTTGCGTCTTATGCAACTGCGTGAAAAAGGGATGTCACAGAAGGAAATTGCGGCGTCAGAGCAGTTGTCTGCAGCAAAAGTGACGCGGGCAATCCAGGCGGCTTCGGTACCCGGCGACCTTATCGCACTTTTCCCGGTTCAGTCCGAGCTGGGCCATAATGATTACCGGTTGTTGCTGCTCATCGATAGTCTGATCAAATCTGAGGCGCTTTCCCGTAAAACGCTTCTGAAGGAGATGAACGATAAAGTCAATACGCTCATCAATAACGGACAGACCATCCCGGATGAACTGAAAAAAATTATTCTGTCTGAACTGAAGGTACTGACGGATAACCTGATGCGCAGAAACAAACCGGATGCGGCCGTGGTTGTTCCGCTCCGGACGTTTAATGACAAAAATACGTATGCGCGTAAACGGGCCAAAGACAGGGGATTCAGTTATGAATTTAACCGTGTGCCGAAAGCATTACAGGATGAACTTGATAAAGAGATACAGAAGGTGCTGACTCGCTATTATGCCGGGGATGCGGACAGCCATGAGATGAGAGCAGATGAACAGATAGCTGACTGATAACAGCAGCAAAACTGTCCCCTGAGAATAAAAAACCCCGACATCTTCTCTGACTTGGCGGTGAGGCAAGATATCAGGGCCTTCAATCAATCAATACTGTCAGGAATAATGTTAACTTCCTGACAGGGAGTATAGAGTTATGCAGAGCAAAATTCAACTCCTTCAGCACAACATAAGCGCAGGAGCATGTGTCTGACTCCCTGATACTTCACAAACAACAGGGGCATGAGGGTAAAGTTCACCGTCATTGTTTTCCTGTCTTTAAAGGTAAATTACCTAAGCTCCCGGCCGTCAGGCGTTTTGTCTCCGCACTGGCCAAGCATGACTGGAACTGTAATCAGCATATTTATCAGCTGCGCTGTGACCGTAATCAGCGTGTCTCCGTGCGTTCCGAGCGTCGCGAAACCTGGTATGTTCTGGCACTCGCTGTGATCGCCAATACGGACTACAACCCGATGAGCGAGAATGTATTTGAGGTGATGTGCTCAGTGGAAGCACTGGCTGAACAATGCGGTCAGCTTTACCAGTATGAAAACGGCCGCAAAAGTTATGACCCGGTGCTGCACGCACTGCATGACTGGGAGGCGGCAAAGCTGATCGTTATTCATCGTGATTTTGACTGTGAAACAAAACAGTACAAAGCAATGCGTATCTGGCTGCGGCCTGAGTTTTTTGAAGGGCTGGGTTTTGATCTGAGGACACTGCGCAATATCATCAGGAGCTTCAGGCGCTGGATGGAACGTAACGGATTGCGGGAGGACTATAAAAAACGCTATGCCCGGCATGTGTTACGTATGAATCGTTCCAATGTGGCATCACTGGATAACCACCACGCCCTGAAAAAAATGCTGAAAAAACTGCGCCGCCTGGTCATCGGTGACGATGAGGAGCTGGAAAACGAAAAGAATCATCAGGAAAAAGCACTGAAAGAGAAAAAAGCGCAGCTTGCAGCTTCCCGTCCGAAGAAAGAGACGCCGGGGGAAGCATGGCGCCTCTATGAACGCTGGAAGCAGATGAATCCTGTCGCGACAGTGCATGCGCTGGAAAAGCGGATTAAATCACAGTTCCCTGCGCTTAAGGGGGAGCTGCTGTATCAGTGTTACCTGGATAATCTCCCGGACGGTTAATGCTGTCTGCCTCTGAAATAACCGCCTCCCCGGCGGTTTTTGTGCTGGATTTTTACCGGAAATCCCCTGTTTTTATGCTTTTACCTGATATCTTTTGCCCGGAAAGGCGGTACTTGTACCTGTACCGGCCCCTATTTGGCGTGAAAACGTCCTGTTAACTTCGAACGGTATTAAAAATGAACAATTACCTTCGAACAGATCCCCTGCAATCCGGATAAATTCGTTCTTAGTTTCTGAACAAAACGTCCTTTTAAAAAAAGGAGATAGGGGCGCGTCTTTAAGCGCACCCCATCAGTAAAACAATATAATGCCTTCGCTTGCAGGGAACTCCGTTCCCGCCGCTCAGAAAAGAGATGCTTTACTTCCTGCACACTATTCCTCCTAATGCTGCGTTTACGCAGCATAACGCGCAGTACATCCGGGCAAGCCCGGCTAACTGCGGCCTCCGGCAGGAATAAAAAAGTAAAAAACGGTTTCAATATCCGATTTTTCCGGCAGGGCGGGGGAGGGTATGTGCGATATAACACTCTGCAACCGGCTCTGCCGGGCTTCGGCGGCTATCTGACCTCAGAGAGATTACCGGCAATTTTTGCCGCCTGACATGCGCTGGCGCGCATAAAAATGCGTTATGGTCAGGTGCTGCCGGCGGCTCTGACCACTATGGATAGATTTGAGTGTATCCTCTAAGGATCGGCAAGATAAAAAGACTTGTTAACAGGTCTTTTTTAACTTACTATAAAGACCTGTTAATAAGTCTCAGTGGTGAATATGATGCCTAATATCATTTTAAGTGATACCAGTGCCAGTGTCAGCGAACTGAAAAAAAACCCGATGGCTACAGTCAGTGCCGGTGATGGATTTCCGGTCGCTATACTTAACCGTAATCAGCCTGCTTTTTATTGTGTTCCGGCGGAGCTTTACGAAAAAATGCTTGATGCGCTTGATGACCAGGAACTGATTAAGTTAGTTACTGAACGCAGTAACCAAAAACTGCTGGATGTTGATCTGGATAGTTATTTATGAGTTATACCGTTAAGTTCAGGGAAGATGCGCTGAAAGAATGGAAAAAACTGGATAAAACGATACAACAGCAATTTGCCAGGAAACTGAAAAAATGTTGTGAAAATCCCCATATTCCTTCTGCAAAATTACGGGGAATAAAGGCGTGTTATAAGATAAAACTGCGCTCATCCGGCTTCCGTCTGGTTTACCAGGTCATCGATGACACACTTGTTATTGCTGTTGTGGCCGTCGGTAAGCGGGAGCGCAGTGATGTCTATAATCTGGCAAGCGAACGTATGCGATAATCATCAGCCGGACAGCGCTGTTATTTTTATTTCTGTCATCGTGTTATGAATTGCGCGGCTCCATCCACCGTATGGCGAAATATCCGTTGTTGATGCCCTCTGACCGCTGGACATCATGCAAAAACCACGCATAAAGTTCCGGTGTATCAGGACACTGTGCGGTCGGCATCGGTTTTCCGTCGTATCCTGCGGTCCCGTACGCTATAAATTTCTTCGCACGTGTTCTTGCCGGTATGACGAGGTTATCCCAGAATAGCTGCGGCGGGAGATGATATTTCTGGGTTAACAAAACATCTGCGGATTTTGATACCTCTGACAGCCAGCCCCAGTGTTTTTTCAGCAAATATACAGCACCATTGATATCGGACAGTTCCTGTTTGGCCTCTCGTGTATAACCCAGCCCCTGAAGCGAACCTGCGGATGTCAGTATGTCTGATTCCTTTTTTTCAAGCCTGCGGAGTTCACTTTTGTATTCATAGAACTGTTTTCCCAGCCACTCAAAGTACCCGTCAAGGTGCCGGTTCATGGCGTTGTAGCTGAGTTTTTCCATGCCGACTTTCATCTGATAATTCTCAACCCATTCTTTGACCGGTTTATCGTTCACTCTGTCATTCATATCAAAGTATGATGCAACTGTTGCCGATTTCTTTCTTAATGCTGTTAAACGAAGAAAAGGAACGTCAGCCTGCCTTGCTGCTTCATACATTTTTTGCAGTGAGACACGGGAGAGTTCGGCACTGGGTTTCTGCTCTCCGGGTTTCAGGCCGCCGCCGATGTCCTCACTGCACCCGGGCATCAGGATTTCCTGATGTTTTTCGTTGTTCCGGCCGGTCCGGTAAACACACTTCCACAGCCGCCGTTCATGGGCGGCAACCAGATGCAGGGAGCTGCTGACAGCCTCCGGTAACGGGGACATATGCTTAAGATAGTGGCGTCCGAAGCCTGACCCCACCATGCCCACGACTTTTGCGAACGGCCCGGGCAGCCACTCGATGGCAGCCGCTGCATAATCCAGACCGTTATCACTGCTCAGCAGCGAATCCCGCGAGCAGTCAAATAACCCGGCAAACGCAATCTTAACCGGAATATTGCGGTAAGTCGGTTCGCTGTCATCATTATTTTCGCAGATATCCCCGAGCAGGATATCCAGAAACTCGCGGGCCAGTGCCCCCCCAAGGTCAAATCCGAAAACTGAAACAGAAATCGAGGTCACCGGAACGGAGCCATTTTTTAAAACGTTTTCAAATGACTGCACAAAGCGCATTTTTGCGCTGTTGAGACGGGTATCCGCGCCGGTTAATTCGGTGTAAGCAATAAATTCCGAATCACGCAGCAAGGGGGTGGCTTCGATACCCGCTTTTTTCAGGCTGCTCACGGCGGAACTTTTCAGCTCTCCGATCACGCCTTTCGGGGTCAGCAGCGTATTTTTCGTCTGTGCCAGGATGTCTTTTCCGCTGACCCCGTTCACTGAGGACTGAAAGGCATCTTTGCCGATATCCCCGGGTTTGCTTTTCATTTCATCGCCGAAGGCACCGAGGGCGTTATTCATCACGCCCATGATTTTTTCGGTGGTTGATTCGTCAAAGGGGGTGCCTATACCGGATATGTAGTGTGCCCGATAATTTTCAGTACGTGTGTCATCAGATGGTATAGGGTATGCCAGATACAACCGGGCGATATTACTCAGCCGTCCCTGGTGTTAATCCTGTGCGGCGTTGCGCCCCACACCGTCAAAAAAGAAGCCGATGTGTAATGTCCGCTTATTATCCTGTGGTGTGTTATTGATATACTGCGGGGGGATGTGTTCCTGCCATGATGCGACGCTCTGCATTGCGGCGGACATACCGGAGGTGACGGCGGAAATCCCCTGTGAGATAACGGAGCCGAACCCCTGGGATTCGGCCGGTGAGGTCGCCGCAATCACGGTATTGGTGCCGTAAGGGCAGCCGCACTGCACGATTGAACCGTCAACAGCCTGTGGTTTGCGGTTATTCATCATCCGGCTGTCTCCGGTCGCTATCGTACCGGTCTGTTTGCACTGCGGGCAGGTGGTGGTGAGGTTGCCGACAATCACCGCAGGGGTGCCTTTGTATTTTATCATGCTCGACGATGCGATACAGGTGGCGCCTGTTGTGGTTTTGTCACCATCAATCGCCATGGCTTTGCCGAATATATTCGGCCGGTATCCTGACATGGGAAATCTCTCATTAGGTTATTTTACCTAAGAATGTTACCCGTAAGCTAAATTAATGGCAAAAAAAAACAATATTTCAATATGTTACAAATGAAAGTACTGTAAATCGGTAATGTCAGCCGCCAAATATTTTATCATCGTGCGGCTTCCTCCGTGTCCGGCAGCGGACGGTAGTGAGGGCTGTGGGGGGAATAGGGTGAGAATGCGTTATCACTCCATCCGAGGACGACTTTGTCGCCCGGTAAAAAATGGACATGCAGATCGTTCTCGCCCCGCTTTCTTTCCGGCATCGGGATCACCACCCGCCGCTGCTCGGGGCGCATACCGGCATCATACTGATCACCTGTAACATCTAACGTCCAGATCACCTCGGCGGTCTTTCCGGTAATGCGGCCGCAGCAGGTTGATTTACCGTCGTCACCGGCGTATTTATTGTCCGGGTTATATGCCCAGGCATTACCGCCGGCTACGCCGTTGACACTGAATCCCAGAACAGGCCGGTCCAGTTTACTGTGAATGATCAGCGTCACCCCGCCGGCGGGCGGCCCGAACGCAGCCATGGCGATGCTGCCCCAGCCCGGGGAGAGTAAGATCAGCCATACCAGCCAGGCTTTACGGGCGTAAAAACGGTTAAAGGCGTTATCAAAGCGGCGGAATTGTGATGACCAGTCCATCGTAAACTCTTTAGCGGGTATTATTTGCGGTGATTATAAATGCCATATCAGAAATTAAAATAAAAAATACCTGCGATGCCAACAACATTTATCACTGCACGGCTTCCTCTGTGTCAGGCAGCGGGCGGTAGTGAGGGCTGCGGGGGGAATAGGGTGAAAATGCGTTATCACTCCATCCGAGGACGACGTTGTCGCCCGGTAAAAAATGGACATGCAGATCGTTCTCGCCCCGCTTTCTTTCCGGCATCGGGATCACCACCCGCCGCTGCTCGGGGCGCATACCGGCATCATACTGATCACCTGTAACATCTAACGTCCAGATCACCTCGGCGGTCTTTCCGGTAATGCGGCCGCAGCAGGTTGTTGCTCCGTTTTCACCGGCGTATTTATTGTCCGGGTCATGTGCCCAGGAATTACCGCCGGCCACGCCGTTGACACTGAATCCCAGAACAGGCCGATCCAGTTTACTGTGAATGATCAGCGTCACCCCGCCGGCTGGCGGCCCGAACGCTGCCATGGCGACGCTGCCCAGGCCGGGGGCGAGTAAAATCAGCCATACCAGCCAGGCTTTACGGGCGTAAAAACGGTTAAAGGCGTTATCAAAGCGGCGGAATTGTGATGACCAGTCCATAGTAAACTCTTTAGCGGGTATTATTTGCGGTGATTATAAAGGCTGCATCTTAAATTCAGACAGAAAATATCTTAAGCCAGAGATCGGTGTCTGAAGGGCAATCGTACGAAAACGTATGAAGAACAGGCCGCGGCATTTTGTGGTATAACGCACAATATAAGCGAATAACTGTCAGGTTATTATACGATGCAGATATGCATATTGACGTTATTATAAATCATAGTTGTATTTTTTAACAAAATTCACTTTCTTCGTGTTTTCTCGGGTTTGATTTCCTGTTTTTTTGATTCTTATGGTTGCATAATACGAGTGATGAAGGTGAATACAAACATTATTTGTAATGGTGACCTTCGGTTGTATGACCATTACGCGGTAAACATAATTACAAATTTCAATAATAATTAAACTCAGGTCTGACGGTTATTTTTTATAACGCAGAGTAAGAGGTTTATGATATTTAATTATGATCCAATGCATTTTTTGACTATTTTTCAGTAAGTGCATTATGACAGAATGATGCTATTCCATCACCCGGCATCATATCTGCCAATTATATGATTGATAAAAGCGCTGCGTACAGAGGTCAACACAGAAGAATCGTGGCGATATAACAATCAAAGTATTAACTAACTATGTGATAAATAATATGAATGATATATCAGCCATCGTCGGTAAGAGAATAAAGGAAATAAGGCAGTATAATGGCATGAATATTAGTGACATTGCCGAAAAAACAGGATTATCTCATCAGCAGTTATCCCGTTATGAACGTGGTGTTAATAAAATATGTGCAGATACCCTGTATAAAATCAGCCTGGTTTTTGAATGCAGTGTTAATGATTTATTCTCTGATTTGCCTTTTCGTGAAGGAATATTAGAAAATAATCATTTTTATAATGATACATCAGCTATGATTGATGACTATTTTCATGGTGTAAAATCGGGAAGCCCACTCTGAATAAATGAATATCAATCAGGCTGTAATATAATATCTTAATTAGCTAGTCATAAAGTGGTTAATTGTAAAAATAAACACATTGTTGTTTTGTTTTTACTCAATTGACAGCTGAGATAACAGATTACTGAATTATTTTCATCATCAAAGTAATGTGTTTGTTTATATAAAACACGGATAAACCAGCCGGATCAGTCTTCCTGACGGGTAAATGAGCCACTTCTCATTTACCCGTTTTTTTATGTCATTTCTGTTTGTAACCGGACGCTTTAATTTTCTTTGAGGTTTTTGGGTAATATTTTGTTCATTTCTCTGCGCTGTGCCGTCGTTAATCCGTATCCTTCCGGCAGTTCTGCCGCTCTGTGTGACAGGGCGACAAGCCAGTCCCCTAACCAGATCGTATTACCGGAAACAGTATTGTCTGAAGAAAAGAAAGCAGTGTCACTGGTGACTGCGGATGAAGGCGTAAAAAGCGGCGCTCCCGGATTCATTTTACTCTGAGGACGTTCATCCGGATGGACAAAACTGTAGCCAAGCCAGGCGACAAACTCATTAAGTACCCGGGCCGCACAGCAAACGCCGGCAACGGCATTATTTTCCAATCCTTCCAGTGTCTGTGCCAGGTGATCCTGTAAATTTGCCTGATAACCGGCCTGAATCAAAATCTGGCAGAGCATGCTGAGCTCTTTGTCTGTCAGCCCGCTGCGTTTTCTCAGCGTTTTGCTGAAGCCTTTTTTCCGGATATGATTAACCCATAACTGCCAGGCCTTGGCCGCAAACCCGCCGGACTTATTTTTACCGGCTGCCGGTGCTTCATCCGGGAAATAAATGGTACCCGGAAACACGGATGATTCATCCTGTGATGACGTATAGGTTAATGCCCCCAGTAACGTTTCATCAATCATCAGGCCATCCAGTAATTCACCATGGCGATCTGAACGGGTTTGTAATGTCCGGATAAGTGCATGAATGTCATTTTCACTGAACGGTGTATTACGGAACAGAAAAGCCAGGTGTGAGCAAAGCTGTGATGCGTCATTTTCCTGTTGCAGCAGGATATCAGTATCATCACGCTGCTGATAAAAATCACTGAACGTGAAGAAAGGATCATCCGGAATAATCACGGTATCCCGGCGTGAAGAGCGGGCAACGGTCAGTGTGATTTCCCGGCTTATCTCAAACAGGCTCTGGCGTGATAATGGCACGACAGATAACGGAACGCCGTCAGCCAGCGGGCACAGCGGAATATCATCAAAACAGGCCGGATATTCTGCGGTGGTTAACGGATCTGACATCAGACCGGATGAAATAACGGTTCTTGACGGCGCAATAACCTGACGGGCATTTTTCACCGTATTTTTAGCCTGCAGATACCGGAGCCACTCAGTCGTGGCCGACAGATCGCCGCCCCAGAAAAGTGACAGTAAGTCGGTCAGATCATGTTTGCTGAGAAACGGAACGAGTTCACTTATCCGGAGTATCAGGGCGGCAGAAATCGGCAGAGATGCGGGCTGGCATTTTTCCCGGATACTGATAACGGATAAAAATTCAGCAGGATCGAGAATCTCCTGATCTTTTTGTAATTTACGCTCTTCCAGCGCCGTTATTTTATACCGGAGAGCCTCTTCCTGTATCGCGGCGGGATAACGGGTGATCAGCTGGCAGGCCTTCTCTGCAGGGCTCATCAGCAGGAATGTCAGTGTATAAGGGCCGTAACACTGTGGCTGTGAATCTGTAAACCTCACAGCCAGAGAGGTATTTCTGAGATTAGGCAATATATCTGCCTGATAATCCAGCGTTATATTATCAAGCATAATATTAATGCACTGATGATCATCTGCCACATGCGCAATCAGCTCATCAGAGAAAGGTACCGGTGTGGTGCTGTGAAGGATGTTATCCTGAGTAACCGGTACCGTTTCTGAATGACTGAGGCTCAGTTTGTATCGCAGTAAACGATCGATAAGGATATCGGCTTCATTATTCAGCCAGATATTATCCGGACGGAGAGTCTGTATCCGGTTAATTAATGTATTGAATTTAGTCATCATTATTGAAATAAGTTTCCGCTGTCGATCCAGTATTCCCGGTTGGCTGTATTACTGTCTGTCAGTGTATGCAGCGATAAACGTAAACATTCCGGTGTGATTGATTTTCCGCTCTGAAGTGTTGCGTCTTTCAGTGTAAATACGTCATGACCGGCTTCCCGTAACAAACGGACATGCAGAATTTCGCCCCCGGCAAGCTCCCTTGCCAGATTCGGATCTGAGATGGTCAGCTGATATAACGGTGTCGCAGGCCATTCAGGGTTATCTGCCTGCCGGAACCCCAGCCGGATATTTCCGCGGATCGGAATATCGATGACTTGCGGAAAACTGCCGTCATCGTTTTGCTGATAACAGATATTTTCGTTACTGAGTAAATTATTTTCATCGAGCACCCCCATATAGCGGAGAGTCGAATCTGATGTGATATTCCCGGGTGTGATATTGAATCCCGGAAGGCGGAGATCTGTCGCAAGATGAAAAATCGTGGCGCCGAGCAGAGCGGTAATTTTACCGTTTTCGCCGCCTTTTTTCGGGCAGAACGGAAAATCACTGTGCAAAGGATAATTCTGCATCATGATGATGCGTACCGACGGTACCGGCTGGCGGCGGCGGAAATACGTTTGTATTCCGGGGAGGCTGCCGGGTTGTCCTGAAATTAAAAGGACATCACAGCGGTAATATTCAATGATTTCACATAACGATTTCAGCACGCCGGTGAGAGAAAGCTGACCGGTTAATGCGGCATGATTGAGTGATTCAGGATCGCTGTACAGAGGAATATTCAGAACATTTAATGTCCCTCCGGATAACCTTACGGTCTCTTCAATATATGCCAGTACGTGTGGTGACGGTAATGTCTCCAGCAATTCACCGAATGTTGTATTAACGGTGCGGCCGTGTTCCCACGCATTCAGCAATGCATGGCCGAGCGGTATGATCAGCTGTAATGAGACCTGCTGGCGTAATGTGCCCTGATCATCAAATCGTCCCTGAGCCTGAAACAGCTGTTGCATGACACTCCTGCTGTTACTGACCCCGGCCTGTGTGATGGCTTTTTCAAATGCAGGCAGAATTTCGCGGCGGATAATATCAAGCAGAAGATCATCCCCGGCACATTTAAATCCCTCGCGGAACAGCAGCTGCGGTGTGATTTTTATGTTACTGCTTAACCGGGTGTCGAGGTCATAACGGGTTATCGCCAGATCCGTTGTTCCGCCGCCGATATCAATTGCAGCGATACGTAATGATTTGCCTTTGATTTCCCCGTTGTCATACCGGCGATCCGGGCGGCCGAGCAGTCCGAATAATTTATCAATTTTCCCGCCATAGCGGCGGCTTTCGTTATATATCCAGACTAACTGACTGCAGGACGCTTCATCCCAGTTAAATGAGAATGAGGGAACAGGATATAAACTCTTCGCTTTGTCTTCCTGCAGGGTGAATCCGGCATCCTGCGGATGCCATGACAGGCTTTTCCAGACCAGAGAGATGGCATCACTCATATACTTATGGAAATGCTTTTGTTCTTCATACGGCATTGCGGACGGCAGTGTCAGAATGATATGACGTAACTGTCTCGGGGCATTCCGGTGCCCTTTTTTCTGACGTGCCGCCACATTATTCATTTGCACTAATGCCTGTGAGATCAGCTCACTGAGCATTAATGTCATCAGAGATGCCCGGCTGTAACGCGGGGTAAATACCGGTAACCGTACCTCCGGCGTCAGGGTATGCAGGGGGATCCCTTCATCATTCATCAGCAGCATGGACGGCGCGGCAATAGCCGGCGCTTCTTTCCGGCGACCGCTGAAACGCCATGGCTGACTGACCGGCGCTGAATCCCATAAATAGCGGCGCGGACTCGAGATACCGCTGTATCCCTCACTGCCGGCGCGCTGATGCATTAACTGTTTTGCCTCATCCCCCAGACGGACAATCGATGGCCACTGAAATGCATTCTCACGACCACTTTCGAGAGAAAAATGCGATTTGCCAAACTGCGCTTCATTAAACTCAAGTCTGCTGGAAAAAAGTGTGTCACTGATAAGATACGGCTGACTGAGCGAGCGTAAACGCAGCTCTTCACACTGACGGAAACCATCATTTTCCTGTTGGTGATCTTCTGCCAGCATGCCGCAGGTATGGGTACTGCCGACATCCAGAATCAGATCAACCGGAATGGCCGGGGTATACAGTGTGCCGCTGCTTAAAAGAACATCAGGCAAAGCAAGGTGATCTGCCATCATGTGAAGAATGTTCAGATAATGAGCCTGATATTCAAATAATTTCAGTGCGGATGCAACTTCCTGTTCAGTACGATCTTCATGCTGCTGAACATAGCTCAGAAAGACTTCACGCAGCCAGCCGTCAATCCACGTATTATCAAGGAATGCGGCGATATCATCATTTTCCCGTACGAATGAAAAACGGATTCCGTTATCGATGTCAGACTGAACCGGGGCGAGAAGCGGGTCGGCATCATTTTCATGGAGTGTGCGGGTATCAAATGCAATGCTTATCCGGATGTTATTTCCGGCGGCGTCCGGCTCTTTAAGCCGGTTTATCTGAATGCGTGACCAGTTATCAGGACCTGATGCGGATGTATTCCCGGTCTTGCCTCTGAGCCAGGGAACAGGCAGCCACTGACCTTCTGATACCGAGAGTGAATCAGCCAGCAGAATGGCACTTTCCGGTCTGACACGCTCTGCCGTTTCGCCCTGTGATGACGGGATAGTAAATGTTCCGTCATTTTCATCGTGATGAAGATGCAGGAGCGGGCCGTTGGCGGTCTGCCGGACAAAATAGCCTTTTTTATCTGAGTTTTCCGGTAAATACAGGCCAAAATCGAGAAACTGGATGCCACTGTCGCGGATCAGCGTTACATCGGGTTTATAATGAATAAGGTCGGTTAACATCGGTATTATTTATCCATAATTTTTTTGAATGTAAGCTGAGATGACTCGTTATCGGACCATTTCGCCTGACAAATTGCGATGGAATCGGTGCCCTGCTTGCAACTGATATCCGGAATAGTTTGCTGGGAACCATCATTACACCGTGCCCGCAGTGTGCGGCTTTTTACGGAAAGTGTTCCGGAAGGCAGCAGACCGGCAGAAACAGGGGCCTGGCATGACTTATTTCCGTCATTAAGGTGTATATGACCTTTACCATTCATTATCTGCAGACGCACAGAAGGGTAAGCCTCCGGTTTCGCGGTTTCACCAAAGAAAACAGCCTGCCAGTTACCGTTCAGAAATTTAACCGAGCCGGCTCTGACTGAGTTGGGGAAAAGGATCAGGGTATCTTTATCCTGTACCGGTTCTGCCGGGAGGATCTCAGGTGCAGCCGGTTCAGGCGGTAATGCTTCCGGTTCCGGCGTTGCCGGAGCGGTCACAACGACCGGTTTTGCAGACGAAATGGTTTTCATCACGGTTGATAATGTACTTTTTACCACTTCAGAAAGGAGAGGCTGAGGCGCTTTTTCCGGTTGTTCTGTCTGCTGTTCCGGCTCTGCTGGGCGGAGTTCTGTCCCGCTGTTTTTATTCTCTGACGGTGTATAAAACAGCGGCAGCGATAATACGGCGGCTCCCGCGATAAGCAGGACGGCCAGCCCGGCATATTTAACAGGGAACCTGCGTTTTTTACGGGTTTCTGATTCTGCCGGTTTTACGGGCTCTTCATCCGGTACGTTACAGGTCTGCGACAAGCTGACAACGAGCGGAGGTGATTCTTCAGAATCCGGTTCACCGGGATGTTCGTCTGCGGCCTGCTCATCACTCAGTTCACTCTGCTCCGCCTGCACTGCTGACTGTATCAGCCGCTGCTGGCGCTCTTCCTCTTCCCGCAGAATAATATCGAGTATACGGGCATCCGAATGCAGAGGAAGTGAAGAAAATCCCCAGAATTCAATGACCGGTTTATCATCCAGTAACCAGATATGCTGTACACCCGGAAACTGCAGAACATGTTTGAGTAATGACGCAAAGAGTCTGAGGGAAATATTATCCGCGCTGCCGCAACGCAGCCGGAAAGCGTCCAGTTCAGCGTGGCGTTCCTGTAAATAGCTGATGAGGTGCAAACGCTGCGGATGGCTGATATGCGTCCATGATGTCAGTGTTCCGTGACGGGGGGCATACCAGTCAATACGGTCACTGTCACTGTGGCATTGCGGTATTGCCAGACAATTGGCTGCATCATGAAAGCCCTGTAAACGCAGGGCTTCACGTATTTGCAACGCGGAATCAAAGACTGTTTGGCCGTTTTCACCTAACGGCAAATAATCGCTGCGTTGGCCGCTGCGGAGAAAAGGTTTTACCACGTGATATTATTCCGTTATTGACGATAAAAAAGAAAACGCTGAGATGCGTTATTTTACCGTCTTTTATAGCGGAAATAAGACTATATGATAGTGCTAAAAGTGCACGAAATTGCCGTCACTAATCGTGATTGTAATTGGTATAAACAGGAAATTCGTTCATTGATAAAATTATCTGAACAAAAAATGTGATTTACCAGCCTCTGATTTTAATTAAATCAGATGGATATATTATACATTTGTCCTGTATTTTCCTGTTCTGTTTTTCCGCTGGATGCATACATCGCATTTTTTTTCTCAAGATCTTTCACCATTTTTTTAAACTCCTGCATTTTTTGCATATGGAGTTCTAATAAGGCATAGCTCTTTTGATTTAACTCATTCGCATTCTTTGTCTGAGATACGATGGATGACCAGAGATTAGATAACTTCGGTGAGTTACTGTAAGGCGCACTGAACTGACCTTGTTTCTCTAATTGTTTTCTCTGGTTATCATAAAAGTTGATAGCAGAAAGAATCCGGCTTTTATTATCAGAAATAGGCTGAAGTGCGACCGGATTTATTCTGAAGGAACTAAGCTGTTTAATTTCTTCTACCAGTAAACTGTCCATCTGGTTCAGCAGTTCCTGCAGTTTAAGTAATGTGTGCCGTAGTTTTTCCATAAAAATAAATTATCAATAAGTTTTAGAAAGATTAAAAATATCACCAACCAGTTGTTGTGCTATTTCATCAGTATCGATCAGGTATTTACCTTCGCTGATCTGCATTTTAATTTTATTTACATTTTCCAGATTAACGTCATGAGTGGTGTCAGTATTAATATTACTGATTCTTTTACTCAGAGTAACCTGTAACGAGGCGTCATTATTTTTATCAGATGCACTCTGTTCTGATACAGCGGCTTTGTTACGAGCTGACGGATCCTGCTGAGTCGCAGCAAGATGGTTAACTTGTTCCAGGCGTTCAACGGCAATTTTCATTTTCCACCCTAACGATTTCTTTAGTCGGTTACTTATTATATCGGCATGGCACAAAAAGAACTGAAGTCAGTTTTGCATATTTATTGTGACTTTTTTCTTTCCGGTGACTTTTCCGGTGAGAATCTGGCCTGAACGGGTACGGAAGCGTACAGTATCACCTAAAGCACCATTATCCATTGATTTTCCGACAGTTGTTACCTGAAATCCATTACCGGAAGCAACGACACTGATTTCATCTCCCGTCAGTACAGACCACGTTTTTCTCAGTGAACCGGCAGTAACCGGCTGTCCGGATTTGATTAAACGGGTTGGTATCTTATCTGTTATCTGCTGCGGATCAGTGATGATATCCGCAGGCAACCCGTCCAGGCTTCCTGTGCGGAGTTCCAGCTGTGCCGCGGTGATGGCTTCACCGGGTAACAATGCCTGTCCGGCAACCCAGTATGTTCCGGTGACTGACACATTGATCCGGATGTAATGATTTTTTTTCCCGCACCGGGCCAGTACGGTCCGGTTTCCGGTGACTTTGCTGTTTTGCCCGCTGAGTGAAAGAGCAGGGTTATCGCAGAGGCTCTCCAGCTGTTTTCCTGAAGAAAGAATTTTAATTCTGAGGTCATCATCCGGTACGGTGTTTTTCTGCAGTTCCCCGCCAATCAGTGTCTGAATGTTTTTTTCCAGTACCGCAGACGGCTCAGATGCCGGGAATGCAGGCAGGCTGAACGTAATCGTCAGTAAGAGAAAATAACGGATGAATCTAAAGTCCACACTGACCTCAATGAGTTAAATCAAACAATATACATATCCGGATATTGTATATTAAATATCTTATAACCATAGCGCGATAATAGCGTCATAACTGACAGCAATTAGCGTGTTTAATGTTTCGTAAATAGATTTACATACATTTTAAAAAGATAAAAGCTTTAGCTTTTGTCAGGTTTTCAAAGTTTAGATTTATCCTGTTCTCTCATAAAATGAGAATATAAATTGAACTGAAAAATATATTGTCCGGGTGTGATAATGCTAGATAAATTTGATAATGAATTACGTTTTCAGCATGAGGCGTTACAGCTGCTTTCACAGCGTCAGGATATTATTGCTGCGAATATAGCTAACGCAGATACGCCCGGATATCTTGCACGAGATATTGATTTTTCTCAACAACTGAAGGATGCGAATGATCGTCTCAGTGTGGGGAAAATGGGTAATGTTAAATTAGCAATGACATCCGGAAAACATATTCCGGGTGCATCTTCCGTACTGGAAAACAGCCAGTTACTTTACCGGGTGCCTGATCAGCCAAGTGCAGACGGTAATACCGTTGATATGGATCGTGAGCGTGTCAATTTCGCTGATAATACAGTGAAATATCAGACAAGTTTAACCATCCTCGGCTCACAATTAAAAGGCATGATGACTGTTATCAGCCAGGGTTAATTATATGTCATTGTTTAGTATTTTTGATATTTCCGGTTCCGCGATGTCGGCACAATCAAAGCGCCTGAATGTCAGTGCCAGCAATATGGCGAATGCCGATAGTGTTGCCGGACCGGATGGTCAGCCGTACCGGGCAAAGCAGGTTGTTTTTCAGGTAAATCCGTCCATCGGAACAGAGATCGGCGGCGTTCAGGTCTCCGATGTGATTGAAAGCGATGCGCCATTCCGCCTGATTTATGACCCGTCAAATCCGTTTGCAGATGACAGTGGTTATGTCCGTATGCCTAATGTTGATGTTGTGGGTGAAATGGTGAATACCCTTTCAGCTTCAAGCAGTTATCAGGCAAACGTTGAAGTTATGAATACGGCAAAAACACTCATGCTGAAAACATTGATGTTAGGCCAGTAAGGCCAGTAAGGAAATTGACATGTCTGTATCACCCGTAACACAAAATTCGACCACTGACGATTCTTACAGTGCAGTAAATCAGGTCAGTGCCGCTGATGACTTATTAAGCAACTTTATGACGCTTCTGGTTGCGCAAATGCAAAACCAGGATCCGACTAACCCGATGGATAACAACCAGCTGACATCTCAGCTGGCACAGTTCCAGACCGCCGCCGGTATCGAAAAACTGAATAGCACAGTCGCCATGAATACGGGTGTGGTGTTCAGTATGCATCAGAATAATGCGGTTAACTGGATAGGCCGTACTGTTCTCGTTGAGGGTGATACGGTGGTAACCATCACGGAAGACGAAAATCCGGAGCTGGCATTTTCTATCAACAGTGATGTTGAAAAAGTCAAAGTTACCTTCACCGATGATCAGGGCAATGTGTATGTTGGTGAAATTCAGGATGTGAAAAAAGGTATCAATACCTACACCATGGACGATGTGACCAACTTCCAGCCGGCAGAACCGGAAGGCGGACCGTTCACTGTCACGTATTCGGCGACAACGGCCGGCGGTGATGCACCGGATATCGTCGGATTAAAATCGGCTGAAGTGGAAAGCGTTGACATAAAAAGCGGTGTGGCTGTTTTACATCTCAATGGCTTAAACGGCACCGTTATGCTCGGTGAGATTTATCAGGTTCAGTAACGGCCGGACCGCAGTTATTAACCCCTCAGGAATATATTAAATATGAGTTTTTCACAAGGTCTCAGTGGATTAAATGCCGCGTCCCAGGCTCTGGATGTTGTTGGTAACAATATCGCCAACTCACAGACGGTTGGTTTTAAATCAGGTTCTATCGCGTTTGCGGATGTTTTCGCAGGCTCACAGATCGGTATGGGTGTTCAGGTTGCCGGTGTGAACCAGAATTTCAGTGATGGTGTGCTGGGAATGGGAAACAGCCAGCTGGATATGGGTATTCAGGGCGATGGCTTTTTCCGTCTGGTTGATGGCGGCGGTAAAGTGTTTTACAGCCGTAACGGCCAGTTCAAACAGAATGAAGATGGCTACATTATTAATAACCAGGGTATGTACCTGACCGGTTATCAGGCAACCGGTACGCCACCGACTATTGAGCAGGGCGCCGCTATTGAACCTATTCAGATCCCGAACGGCAATATGCCGCCGCGTGCGTCTGACGCCGGTAAAATGAACGGAAACCTCTCCTCCGGAACGGAAGCTATCGACGAGACAACGAACCCGTTTGATCCTGAAAATGGCAGCAGTTACAACTCTGTCAGCCAGGTCGATGCGTATGACAGTCTGGGGAATAAACATACGATTAACGTTTATTACGTTAAGACCGGTGATAACGAGTGGAAAGCCTATTCTATGGATACCACATCACCGACAACTAACCCTGCCTGGCAGGAAACAACCCTTGAATTCGATACATCAGGCCAGTTAAAGGATCCGGTCAAACTGGGTGTCAAAGGTGATCCGTACAATGGTGCGGAGGCACTGGATTTTGAGCTGGATCTGACCGGTATGACCCAGCAGGCATCGGACACCTCAATGAAAAGCCCGAGCACGACAGGTTATGCGCCGGGTGAGATGAACGGCTTTATCATCGGTGATAACGGTGAAGTGATTGCCTCATACAGCAACGGACAGCGTCAGACCGTGGGACAGATTCTGCTGAGCAACTTTACCAACCCGGGCGGACTGACGCCGGAAGGTAATAACTGCTGGAGCGAAACACCGGCATCCGGTCAGCCGACAACCGGCATTTCAGGCACCGGAAATCTGGGTAAGCTCTACGGGCAACGCCTTGAGGCATCCAATGTCGATCTCAGCCAGGAAATGGTCAACATGATTGTTTTCCAGCGTAACTACCAGTCTAACTCCCAGACTATCCGGACGCAGTCTGAGCTGTTACAGACACTGGTCAACATAAGCTGACTATGGATAACGTCATTTATACAGCACTGGGCGGCGCGAATGCCGCCCTTAATCGTCAGGCTGTTACCAGTAATAACCTTGCTAACGCATCAACAACCGGTTTCCGGGAACAGATTTCTGCCTATCGTGCAGTTCCTGTTATCGGCCCGACGGTTGAAACGCGGACACTGGTTGTTGAATCAACCCCCGGATCCAGTTCGGCAATGGGGCCTGTCAATATGACCGGGCGCGCACTGGATGTTGCACTGCCTCAGGATATCTGGCTGGCGGTTGAACTGCCGGACGGCGGGGAAGGATATACCCGCAACGGGAATATTGAAATTGACAGTGAAGGGCAATTACTGGTGCGCGGACGTCCCCTGATGGGAGACGGCGGTCCTCTGACTGTTCCGCCGCAATCAACACTGACTATCGGTTCTGACGGTACCATCACTGCACAGGGTGCAGGGGATGAACCGTCCGCACTGGCTCAGGTCGGACGAATCAAGCTGGTCAATGCCCCTGTGCAGACACTGGTCAGAGGCGATGACGGCCTGTTCCGCTCAGGAATTGCGGATGCACCTCCGTTACCGGCTGACCAGGAAGCACAGCTGATGCCGGAAATGCTCGAGGGAAGTAACGTCAGCCCGGTTAAATCGATGGTCGATATGATTGCCACGGCCAGAAGTTTCGATATGCACATGAAAGTGATCACCAGTGCTGACAGTAATGCCAAAAGTGCTAACCAGCTGTTAAGTGCCGGCTAGTCACAGGAAGAGGAAGCAGGAATATGATTCGTTCTTTATGGATAGCAAAAACTGGTTTGGAAGCGCAGCAAACGAACATGGATGTTATCTCCAATAACCTGGCAAACGTCAGTACCAACGGATTTAAACGTCAGCGCGCGGTATTTGAAGATTTACTGTATCAGACACTGCGTCAGCCGGGGGCTCAGTCTTCGGAGCAGACAACGATCCCGTCCGGCCTGCAGATTGGTACCGGTGTTCGTCCGGTTGCCACGGAGCGTCTGCATACCCAGGGCAGCCTGGTGCAGACCAATAATCCGCTGGATCTGGCGATTGAAGGAAAAGGATTCTTTCAGGTGCTGTTGCCGGACGGAACAACGGCGTATACCCGTGACGGTTCTTTCCAGCCGGATCAGAATGGTCAGTTAGTGACGTCGAATGGTTATCCTGTTCAGCCGGCCATCATGATCCCGCAGGATGTGAAACAACTGACGGTCGGTAATGACGGTACCGTCAGTATCACGGTTAACGGACAAACCGGCTCACAGCAAATCGGACAGTTAACGCTGGCTACGTTTATTAATGATACCGGCCTGGAAAGCATGGGCGGTAACCTCTATCTCGAAACTCAGTCTTCCGGCGCACCGAATGAGTCCACACCGGGCTTAAACGGGGCTGGTATGCTGAAACAACGTTATGTGGAAACCTCCAATGTCAATGTTGCTGAAGAACTTGTGAGCATGATTCAGACGCAACGCGCTTATGAAATAAACAGTAAAGCTGTTTCCACTTCGGATCAGATGCTGCAACGTCTGGCACAGCTTTGATTTCAGTGACGGGTCATGTCAATGGCCCGTCACTGTCTTTCTTATAGTGAAAAATATGACAACTACTTTGTTTTTCGCCCGGCTGGACAGGCAGATAAAAAACGTGATGAATAAGTCGCTTTCCCGCCGCATCCTCCCGCTGACATTACCACTGTTGCTGACTGCCTGTGTGCAGTTTCCGCACACACCTCTGGTGACCGGAACGACGACAGCCACACCGCAGCAGGCTTCACCTGTCGCAGCCAACGGTTCTATTTTCCAGACAGGGCAGATGATGAATTATGGTTATCAGCCGATGTTTGAAGATCGCCGCCCGCGTAACATCGGGGATACGCTGACTATCCTGTTGCAGGAAAATGTCAGTGCCAGCAAAAGTTCTTCTGCCGGTGCTTCCCGTGACGGTTCAACGGGGCTGTCTTTTGATGCGACGCCTCATATGCTGCAGGGTGTTTTTGGTGGCGACCGTGCGAACACGGCCATCAGCGGAGACAGTAATTTCGCCGGAAAAGGTGGTGCAGCAGCGAAAAATACCTTCAGCGGTACGATTACAGTAACGGTCCGGCAGGTGCTGGATAACGGTAACCTGAGTGTGGTGGGTGAAAAACAGATAGCCATCAATCAGGGTACTGAGTTTATTCGTTTTTCCGGTGTGGTTAACCCCCGTACTATCAGCGGCAGTAACACTGTGGTGTCAACACAGGTCTCTGATGCACGTATTGAATACGTGGGTAACGGCTACATCAACGAAGCGCAGCAAATGGGATGGCTGCAGCGTTTATTCCTCAATATTTCTCCATTCTGATTAAGTGAATCATGAAAAATATATTTTTAAGGTATTGGATGGGAATGTTGTGCGTATTAAGTACGCTGACTTTTTCACACTCCGTTTATGCCGAGCGAATCCGTGATTTAACGACGATCGAAGGTGTCCGGAGCAACTCGCTGATGGGATACGGACTGGTCGTCGGGCTCGATGGTACCGGTGACCAGACGATGCAGACGCCTTTTACGACGCAGAGTCTGAATAACATGTTATCCCAGCTGGGGATCACGGTTCCGCCGGGGACCAATATGCAGCTTAAAAATGTGGCTGCGGTGATGGTAACGGCGGACTTACCGCCGTTTGCCCGTCCCGGGGAAAAGATAGACGTGGTGGTTTCCTCGATGGGGAACGCCAAGAGCTTACGCGGCGGAACGCTGTTAATGACCCCGTTAAAAGGGGCGGATAATCAGGTGTATGCCCTTGCCCAGGGAAACCTGCTGATGTCCGGTGCGTCGGCACAGGGCGGCGGTTCGCGTGTTCAGGTTAATCAGCTTAACGGTGCCCGTATCAGTGATGGTGCGACCGTCGAACGTGAAGTGCCGATGGATTTTGCCAATCAGCGGGTACTTAAGTTACAGCTGAATCAGGAAAACTTTACCGTTGCACAGGCAATCAGTGATGTGATTAACCGCCGGTACAGCGCGGCGGCGACACCGGAAAATGCCCGGAGTATTTTACTGCATGCGCCGATGGACAGCGCTGCCCGGGTTCGTTTCCTTGCGGAAATTCAGAACCTGCCGGTGAGAGTGGATGCCGGGGATGCATTGGTTATCGTGAATTCACGTACCGGCTCAGTTGTCATGAACAGACACGTCACGCTGGAATCCTGTGCGGTGGCGCAGGGCGATCTCTCTGTTGAGGTATCGAGAACGAATCAGGTCAGTCAGCCGGATACACCGTTTGGCGGCGGACAGACTGTCGTAACACAGGAAACACAGGTTTCACTGACGGATAAAGGCGGCGCCCTTCACCGGATCAATACCAGTGCTGATTTGAATAATGTGATCCGGACGCTTAACAGCCTGGGAGCCACACCGAATGATCTGATGTCTATCCTGCAATCAATGAAAAGTGCAGGGTGTCTGCGGGCACGACTGGAGATAAACTGATGAATGAGTTACTGAACCGGGACGCTGTATTTGATTTACGTTCTCTGGATACATTAAAAGCCTCGGTCAAAAGTGACTCTTCAGAGGGTGTCAGGGCTGTTGCTAATCAGATGGAAGGGCTGTTTGTCCAGATGATGCTGAAAAGTATGCGGGATGCCTCGTTCAAAGGCGGACTTCTGGATAGCCCTCAGTCCAATATGTTTACATCGATGTACGATCAGCAAATCTCCCAGGAAATTGCCGCGACCGGCAAACTGGGACTTGCTGACCTGATTGTGTCGCAACTTACCGGTGAGAAGGTCAGCAGTGAACAGCTGACCGGCGGCAACCATGTTGAGCTGCCCGGCCGCCTGTCACGGACAGTCGGAAATGCACTGATGGCCGGTGCTGAACAGGTTCTTCCTCAGGCTAAAGCAGCAATGGCGCGGTTATCGGAAGGGAGCCCGGCAGGCAGCTTTATTTCCAGAATGCTGGCACCGGCGATTGAAGCGGAAAGAAAAAGCGGCATCCATCACCAGTTGATTATTGCCCAGGCTGCGCTGGAATCCGGGTGGGGCGGAAAAGAGATTGTGACCAAAGACGGAAAACCGAGTCATAATTTATTTGGTATCAAAGCGACCCCGAACTGGAAAGGTGAAAGAACAGAAATCACCACGACAGAATATATCGGTGGTGTAAAACAGAAAGTAAAAGCCGAGTTCAGGGTATATCCGTCTTATGCTGCGGCGTTATCTGATTATACGTCTTTATTGAGTAAAAATCCGCGTTATAAACATGTGGTCAGTGCCCCATCACCTGAAATAGCGGCAAAAGCGTTGCAGTCGGGCGGATATGCAACGGACCCGCATTACTCCGGCAAGCTGATTAATATTATTCAGCAGGTTAAAAACAGTACTGGTCACGCTATCAGTGCCTATAAAAATGATGCTTTTGAATTATTTTAATCCGGAAAGGTTTAGTCATTTTTTAATTCGCCGATATTTTTAATATCAGACTAAATAAATTTGTCATAAGCAGGTGAATAATGAATCTCATGTTCCTGGCCCGCAGCGGGCTGAGCTCTGCACAAGCGGGGTTAAGTATAGTTGGTAATAACCTTAATAATGCTTTGACACCGGGATATAGCCGTCAGACGCTGCTTCTGGGCGAGGCCGGCGGTAAAGCGACGAGCTATGGCTTTTTCGGGTACGGTGTTCAGATTGATGGTGTACAGCGTGCCTATGACGGATTCATTAATAATCAGGTGCGGAACTCAAACTCTGAATATTCCGCACTCGGATCCCGTTATCAAAATGTCAGCCAGATAGATGATATGTTCGGAGATACCAGTAACAATATCTCTAACGCATTCGGCGGTATTTTTGAAGCGATGCAAAAGATGAGCAGCAACCCTTCCGGCATTGCTGAACGTCAGGAAACGTATGCTCAGTTTAATTCCATCAGTTATAAATTCCGCAATGACAGTAAGACACTGGATGGACTGGAAAAGAGTACAAATACTCAGATTAGCCAATCAGTAGATGATATTAACAGTTGTGCCCAGCAACTCGCGAACATCAATAGCGAAATTGATAAAATATATGCTCAGACAGGTACATTACCGGCGGATTTATTAGATCAGCGGGATCTGTTACTGGATAAACTGAGTGGCCAGGTTGATATCAGGGTTAATGAAAATCTTGAGACAGGACGGGTTGACGTTACGCTGGCCAATGGTCTGACATTAGTTAATGGTGATAAAGCCTACGCACTGGAAGCCAGACCATCACCATCGAATCCGAATATTACAGAAGTTGCCTATATTGATGCATCAGGAAATGCATTGTTACTGGACGAACAGAAATTCACCGGCGGTAAGCTTGGCGGATTATTTGAGTTCCGTAATAACGATTTGGTGACTGCCCGTAATGAACTGAACCAGCTGGCATTGCAGATGGCAAATGAGTTCAATACGGTGAATGCTCAGGGTTATGACGCAGACGGTAATCCGGGCGGAGATATTTTTAATATTCCTGACCCTGTTGCGCTGGCTAACCGGAATAATCAGAGTGATACAACGTTAGATATTACTTACACCGATATCAGTGAAGTTAATGCGATTGAATACAGCCTGACCTTTGACGGCACGGACTGGCAGGTTAAAACCAGTGACGGCCGTACCATTACGCCTGATACGGGGCCGAATGGTGAACTGTTATTTGATGGTGTGTCGGTAACACCGAATGGCACTCCGGTTGAAGGCGACAGCTTTATCATGAACCCGGTTTCCGGTGTGGCTGGCGGCATAACGGTTGCACTGGCCGATGGCTTTGGTATCGCAGCATCAAGTTCACCGGATACGAGTGAAACCAGCAATAACGAAAACCTGCTGTTGTTACTGGAAGTAAAAGACAAAAAAATGATCGGTAATTCCACGTTTACAGAAGCGTATGCCGGTATGGTGAGTTCTGTAGGCAGTACGGTCAGCGGGTTAAAAGGTGATCTGACAACAACGAATAAAGCCCTGGAACAATGGGTATTCCAGAAGCAAGCTGTTTCGGGTGTTGATATGAACGAAGAGTTCATCAACTTAGCGATGTTCACCCAGTATTACCAGGCAAATGCCCAGGTTCTGCAAACGGCAGTGACTATTTTTGATACGATTTTGAGCATTCGCTAATCAGCAGATATAACAAGAGGTTTAATTATGCGTTTTAGTACCAGTTATATGTATCAGCGTAATGTTGACAGTATGTCTAATGCGACGGTGAACTTTAATAACGTTTATACGCGCTTGTCTGCAGGACAAACTCTGCTGAAACCGTCTGATGACCCGGCAGCGGCATCTCAGGCGATTATCTATAAAAATGCATTATCTGATATAAATCAGTATGATACTGCAAGAATGTTTGCACAGGATGCATTAAGTTATGAAGATAATGCGCTGAACTCTATCACAAATCTTCTGACCAAAAACCTGACAGAAAAAATTGTTCAGGCAGGTAACGATACCTATTCAGATGCAGATCGTGAGGCATTAGCCGTCGAGCTGGAAGGTATCCGCGATAACCTGCTCGATTTGGGGAACAGCAAGAACAGTAATGGCCGCTATATTTTTGGCGGATATAATTCTGATTCTCCGCCATTTTTACCGGATGGTACTTATGTCGGCGGTGATAAAGCGATTACCCAGAAGGTCGGTGACAGCGCAGAAATGCAGATTGGTCATACCGGCAGCGATGTCTTTATGAGCGGAACCAGTGATGATCTGTTTGTTGCGCTGGATAACGCGATAACAGCATTAAGACAACCTGTTGAAACGGATGCGGATCGTGAGGCATTACGTGATGTGCTTGATAACACGAACCGCTCAATCAATAAATGCATTGATAACCTGGGTAAGGTGCAGGCTCAGGTTGGTACTAATTTACAACAACTGGAACAGATGGGATTCGGTTCTGATGTAAATAAAATTTCAGTTGAAAGCCGTTATGAGCAAACGATCGGTGCGGATTCTGAGGCATTTATATCTCTGACAACTCAGGCGGCAATGGCTGATTTCGCACTTCAGGCATCAATGTTAGTTTTTCAGTCCATGAAGAATACGTCATTATTTAATATGATGTGATAGTGATCTTTTTCATATAATTTGCCAGTATATATGCAAAGGGCGGAATAGATATTCCGCCCTTTTTTTTCCGCGATTAAGATTTTATAGTATTCTTTTCATCGTATTCTTCCGATTGCCCGATAAACGAACCACCTTTACGGATAGCCAGGTTAGATACACGGCAAATTCCTTTTAATTCTCCATGTTCGAGAATATCTAATTGTTTGGCATTACAGGAACCGACAAGAGATCCGTCAATTAATACGGTTTCAGCAAAGACATCACCCTCAACTAACCCGGAACGCATAATACTGACAGTACCTGAGGTTGATTTGATCTGTCCCTTTACTTTTCCGCATATTTGCAGATCACCGTTAAACTCAATATCACCGGTTAAACTTGTTTTTTTACTTATAACAGTAACTTGTCGTTCTTCCTGTGCTTTTTGCTTTTCTTCCTGCATCAGAGCTGCGTCACCGGACTGATGATTGATATTATCTGTACTATCATTGATTGCACTGGATTTTTTTTGCAGATCATTTTTTTCTTGAGGTTTCACATTTTTTTTATTCTTGAACATGTTTTTTTTCCGGTTATATATAATGATTATTACAGACAAAATTACAGTGCAAATTAAAAGCACAGGCCATAAGGTATTTTTTGTTACCGCAGAGTACAGGAAGTAAAGCCAGAGAATCCAAACAGAGGTAAGACAAACGTTTTTCATAAAATACTGACCACTATCATTGATGATCCACCATTATTGTTTTCTGGTGTCATGCGTTTCCGATGGTTTATTTTTTGATATTGATATATCTATATCGGAAACACCTTCAATACCAATGCTTATAGATAATCTGTTTTCATTTACAGATATTTTTGTTTTGGCATTGTTCCCGACATAGTTATGTATAATTTCCTGCATTTCTGTCATCATTTCTTTTAGATCATCTTTGTAACTCATGCCAATATCCTCCTCTGCAATATTTATATTATAAACATCGGTGGAGTATTAACCAACCAAATAACGACATGCTAGTTTAATATAAACAAGCATTTTTGAGCGTTTATAAGCGATTAGGATTTTACTGTGATGTAATATACTACGGTTAAGAAAAATCTTATCAGTGATTTGATTTTATAAAATAATTTTATTGATAATAATTTAATATCAATAGTGAAATTACTTCATTCCGTTATTTTAAATATATTTTTTTGTGTGATTCCCGATAGTGTCAGTGTGGTGATGATCATGACAAGATGCTATCTATTTGAATCACCTGAACTTATATGTCCTGAGTTTCCTATCTCTTAATAAGATGACGGTTTTGATAGTAATAGTAAGGTTGGTGATCAACAAGAATAACCATCCTTATATTATGGTTATGAGGCGACAGTTTCATGATTTATTTGGTTGTTCCCTGGTTTTATAATTAATTATATTTCTGTATTTTTTGTTTAATTGCGGTAATTAAAATTATATTTATGATTTTATATATTTAAAAAGTTTGGCTGTAAAATAATGCATAATGGATGGCTGCTTTATTTTAAAATAAAAATTTTAATTGTTTAATTACTATAGAGGTAAAGGGTAAAAATGTTAAGTAGAATAAGGATTCTGACAAGCATATTGCTTGTTTTGGGTATTTTTTGTATGTTGCAATTAGTCTCCGGTGGATTTTTCTTACAGACTGTAAAGAATGATAATGAAAAATTCACCATGATTAATAACTTAAAAGCGCGTTCAGATGCCCTTGGTGATGTCTGGATTGATTTATTAAAATCCAGAATGGAACTGAGCCGGGCATCATCACGGCTGCTGCGTAATAATGATAAAATAACACCGGAATCGCTGGAGTTTATCAGTTCTGCTGAGAAATCAATGGCAGATGCTGAAAAACAGTGGGCGCTGTTTAAATCACTACCGACAACACTGGAAAATGATAATTCAAAATATCTTGAAGAAGAATATAATAAATACCTTGGCGCTCAGCGTAGTTTAGTGAATTTTTTACGTTCTGAAAAAATAGATGAATATATTGCTCAGCCGACGCAGGATTTCCAGGATGCGTTTGAAAAACAATATAGTGATTATATGCAGTTAAACAGTGTTCTTTATAATAAAGTCGTTGAAGAGAATACAATAGAATATAACCGTTCTATATGGATACTTCTGGCCATCATCATCAGTGTATTTATTATTATCAGCTTAGTATGGTTAGGTATCCGCCGGATACTGATTTCACCATTAAACCGTATTGTTGAAAGTATTCAGTATATTGCCAAAGGCGATCTGGTCAGAACGATTGATGTTACCGGGAAGAATGAAATCGGGCAATTAGGTGATGCATTACGTCATATGCAGGTTGAACTTGCAAATACGGTCAGTGATGTCCGTGATGGTGCTAATGCGATTTACAACGGTGCCAGTGAAATCTCTGCCGGTAATAACGACCTGTCGGCCCGTACTGAACAGCAGGCGGCATCCCTTGAGGAAACTGCGGCCAGTATGGAAGAATTAACGGCAACGGTACGTCAGAATGCGGAAAATGCCCGTCAGGCCAGTAACCTGGCTCAGACGGCCTCTGATACCGCTCAGCGCGGTGGCAAGGTTGTGGACGATGTGGTCGATACGATGCGTGATATCGGCGGCAGCTCACAAAAAATTGCTGATATCATCAGCGTGATCGATGGTATCGCGTTCCAGACCAACATTCTGGCACTGAATGCGGCGGTGGAAGCCGCCCGTGCCGGCGAGCAGGGCCGCGGATTTGCTGTCGTGGCCGGTGAGGTGCGTAACCTGGCCCAGCGCAGTGCGCAGGCAGCCCGTGAGATCAAGAGCCTGATTGAGGATTCTGTCAGTAAAGTCGATGCCGGATCCGTTCTGGTTGAACGCGCCGGTGAAACCATGGGTGAAATCGTCAGTGCTGTCACCAGAGTGACCGATATTATGGGCGAGATTGCTTCAGCGTCTGATGAGCAGAGCCGTGGTATTGATCAGGTTGGCGTGGCGGTTGTTGAGATGGACAGAGTGACTCAGCAGAATGCGGCGTTGGTAGAGCAATCCGCAGCGGCTGCCGGATCACTTGAAGAGCAGGCGAGCCGGTTAACTCAGGCGGTAGCGGTGTTTAACATTCAGGCATCTGCTCTGAATCTCCGGAATCACAGCAGTAAAAATATACCGGTGCCGTCACCTGCAGTGAAGAAGAAAACAGACAGCTCAGACGATGACTGGGAAACATTTTAATGACCCTGCAATGCCTGATTTAATGGCATGAATAACGTCTGAGTGTTACCGGATTAGGTATAAGGATCAGATCCTGATACCTGTCCGGTAACGTTTAACCCGCTATATCAGATAACGTCCTGACGGATGTTCCTCAGAACGCTTCCCACTCTTCCTCGTATTTTTCTTTGCCACCCGCCGGCATGGCATGATGCGGCGTTACCTGCGTATTCGTGACAAAAGAGGCGGCCTTTGTTTTTTGTACCGGGCTTTGCAGGGCATTCCGGATATTGAAGATGGCGACCGCATCAGTCAGTCTGCCGGCCTGGTCTTCCAGTGCAGCGGCAGCGGAAGCGGATTCCTGTACCAGTGCCGCATTCTGCTGGGTAACAGTATCCATTTCTGATACCGCCCGGCCGACCTGGTCAATACCACGGCTTTGTTCTTCCGATGCAGAGGCAATTTCGCCCATAATATCGGTAACCCGGGTAACGGCGCTGACAACTTCAGTCATGGTTTCACCGGCACTTTCCGCCTGTTTTGACCCCACATCCACACGGCTGACAGAATCTTCAATCAGATTTTTGATCTCACGGGCTGCCTGTGCACTGCGCTGGGCCAGATTACGCACCTCACCGGCCACGACAGCAAATCCGCGGCCCTGCTCGCCGGCACGGGCGGCTTCCACGGCCGCATTCAGTGCCAGAATGTTGGTCTGGAAGGCAATGCCGTCGATCACACTGATAATATCTGAAATTTTCTGTGAACTGCCTGAAATATCCCGCATGGTCTGCACAACGCTGTCGACCACCAGGCTGCCTTTGCGGGCCGTGTCTGACGCATTCTGTGATAAGTGGCTGGCCTGAAGGGCATTCTCTGCGTTTTGTTTTACCGTGGATGTCAGTTCTTCCATACTGGCTGCGGTTTCTTCCAGTGCAGAAGCCTGCTGTTCAGTACGGGAGGAGAGATCATTGTTTCCTGTGGCGATTTCGCTGATACCGGTATAAATCGCATCGGTTCCGGAACGGACATTATCGACAATATCAGCCAGTGAGTTTTGCATATTATCTAATGCGTCTGTCAGCAGATATATTTCATTGAATCCGGACTTATCAATGTTATTTGTCAGGTTTCCGTTTGAAATGTCATGTATATAATTTATCGCCCGGTCAAGTGGTGATGTTAAAAGTTTTTTAAAACCAAATAAAATAGCTAATATTATTAATAAAAAGATAAATATTAAGGATATTATAATAAATGATATTTTTTTGATAAATTCATCAACGGAATCATTCATTTCTGATACGATTAAATCGACGTTACTGAGATATTTTGAATAAATTATATCAAAAGCTTCACGCTGAGGTGTTATATCATAGTTGTGAAATTCCTCCATAGAGTTGTTTTTTAATATATTCAGCATTTTTTCAATGCTCAGATGATATGCATTATAATTTTTTGATAACTCACTCAGCAGTTCAGGATTGACCCGGCTTGGAATAGCGTCAGCAGTATCCCACTCTTCTTTGGATTTTTTCAGTGCGGCCATGGCGGTGTTTAAAATCGCTTCGCCCTGCGCAATCCGGTTGTTATCAAACCTGGCGGCTGCACGGGATGCATCAAGCCTTGCCTGCTGTAGATTCGCTGCGGAATCATTAACCAGATCAATTCGTTGTTTTATCAAAATAACAGCAGAAAAATCATTTCCTATATTGACTATGGATGTGTAAAAAAAAGTGCCGGTTATTAACTGCGATATCATTAATATCAAAACAAAACATAATAAAAATCGTGATGTTTTTATTCTTTTTAACATGTAAAACCTCGGGTTTAAGTATTATCTTCACCGGATGTAAATTAGTTTATTGTTTTTTTATATATAACATATAAATGTTGTTATTATGTGAATAAACAATTTTATCCGAAGTGCGCCGTGCGAAAACTAATTCAAAGAGATAATTGATGGAAATATACCCAATTTATAGGTTTTCATTCCATATATATCATCTCCCATAAGTATATATCGGCAAGGGAATAAGGAGACTAAATGTCGTAATGAAAATATATAGAGAAGTGTCCGGATGAGAGTAAATATTTTACCAGATGTAACATAATCAATAATAAAATTATAGTGGTGTGAGAAATCTTATACCACACTGAATCCTATCAGTACCGATGACAGGTTTTCAAAAATGGCGTTAATCAATCTCTGAAAGAAAGGAGAGAACGAGTACATCAGTAAACTCAGTGACAGCATACCAATGCTTAATGACAGCGGAAAACCAACGACAAATATTGATAACTGTGGTGTCAGCCGGTTGAGTATACCCATAATCAGGTTCAGACAAAGCAATACGCTGACAATAGGTAAAGCCAGGATCATGCCGCTGGTGAAAATTAATCCCGATGTCTGCACAAAAATCATAAACCCTTCGGATCTCAGGAGTTTGTGCTGGATAGGTATCGCGTCGAAACTCATAACCAGTGCGTCAATCAGCATCAGATGACCGTTGAAGGCGAGGAAAAGCAGTGTTGCCAGTAAATTCAGGATACGTGAGATAACAGGCATGTTTTGTCCGCCTGAAGGGTCATAAAACGTCGCAAACGAAAGACCCATCTGCAAACCGATAATTTCCCCGGCATGGCGGATAGCAATGAAAATAAACTGTATTGTCAGCCCCATGGCCACGCCAATCAGTATTTGCTGGATACCGACCCATAACGCATCGATTGAAAATATATTGACCTGTGTCTGAGGAAGGCCGGGCGCAACCAGTAACGTCAGTATCATCGCCAGTGCGATTTTGGTTTTTTTATTGATTTCTTTTTCATTAAAAATCGGCGATGAACTGAAAACGGCAAGAATACGTAAAAACGGCCAAAAGTATTGGTTAATCAGGGGGTATAAACTGAGAACGGAAAGCGAGAGCAAGGGTTACCCCACTGAACCCGGAATATTGGTATAAAGGGTATGCATATAATCCAGGAAAATGACCAGCATTTTAGGGCCAAGCATAATACCGACAGCAACGATCATCAAAATTTTAGGGATGAATGACAACGTCATTTCGTTGATTTGGGTTGATGCCTGCAGAATACTGACAACCAGACCTGTACCCAGGGCGGTCAGAAGCAGAGGAAGCGCAATAATCAGGCCGACTTTGATTGCCTCATAGCCCATACCCATAATACTTTCTGGTGTCATGCTGCTTCCTTAAATTTAACTGTAAAAGCTTTGTGCCAGCGATCCCATGACCAGCTGCCAGCCGTCGACAAGCACGAAAAGCATCAGCTTGAAGGGGAGTGAAATTGTCGCAGGCGGAACCATCATCATACCTAATGCCATGAGTACGCTGGCAACCACCAGGTCAATGATCAGAAAAGGAATGAAAACGGTAAAACCTATCTGAAACCCGGTTTTCAGTTCACTGATAACAAATGCCGGCATCAGAACCCGCAGCGGTACATCCTGCGGTGTCGCGTAATTATCATGTCTGGCGATACGGGTAAACAGCGCTAAATCACTTTCACGGGTATGTTCCAGCATAAACGCTCTGAAAGGCTGTTCCGCTCTCGGAAGCGCTTCTTCCATCGTGATTTTATCTTCTGACAGCGGTACCCAGGCATTTTCATAAACATCACTGAACACCGGCGCCATAACAAAAAAGGTCAAAAATAATGCGAGACCTAATAAAACCTGGTTTGGGGGTGTTGATGGTGTTCCCAGCGCACTGCGTAATAATCCCAGTACGATGATAATCCGGGTAAACCCGGTCATCAGCAGTAAACAGGCCGGTAAAAATGTCAGTGACGTTAACAGAACCAGTGTCTGAACCGGTAATGACCAGCCTTCCGAATGGCCGTCCCGCATCAGCAGGAGATCACTGTTTGCAGCCCAGGATATCTGGGGGAGTAACAGTGAAAATACCGCTGTCAGTACAGGAATAATGTAATGTTTACGCATCATTTTTATCAGCTCCGCTTTTCCCGGCGGTCAGTCCTTTCAGTATTTTTTTGAAGGGTGCCGGGACAGGATCTGATATTTCTTCAGCCGGTTTTTCCATTGTGGCCAGACATTGCATATTTTGCTGACAGACACCTAATAATAACAATTGCTCATTGAATTCAACGACGACTAACCGGCCATGTTGTCCGATAAGCTGGTTATGTCTGACGGTAACCAGGTTTGATCCGTTTCCGGTTTTTCCGGAAAAAAAACGTAACCGTTTAGCTACCCATGCACCAACAACGAAGAGGAGAAGTACCAGTACTAATCCTCCTCCCACCTCACTGATAAGGCCTCCCGGTGTAAATACAGGGGCTTCCGGTGTTGTTGTCTGCGTTGTTGATTGTGCTTGTGTTGTCATTATCTGCTCAGACGGTGGATCCGTTCGGAAGGCGTAATGATATCGGTAATACGTATCGCAAATTTATCCGAGATAACGACGACTTCACCCTGGGCAATAAGGTAGCCATTAATTAAAATATCAAGAGGTTCACCGGCCAGACCGTCCAGTGAAACGATTGACCCCTGGTTTAACCTCAGAAGTTCTTTAATCGTCATCTTTGTTCTTCCGAGTTCAACGGTCATGTTTACCGGAATATCCAGAATCAGATTGAGATCTTCAGGGAAGCTGTTTGTGATATGGTCAGTCGCCGCATTGGATGTTTTATTCTGCTCTGATGTCTCAGCTGCGGACTGCTCACTCATAGCACTTCCCCACAGGTCATCTAAATTATCCTGATTTCCGGTTGGTGAAGTTTCGTTATCACTCATTTTTCAACTATTCCTTTGTAAATGATAATAAAGCCGAGGGAATGAGATTCTCGACTTGTAAAGCATACTGATTTTCTCTGCAGCCATATTTCGCTGACAGTACGGGAACTCCGTCAACAGCAGCTTCAATTAAATCGGGTTTATCAAATGAAATAATGTCGTCTTTCTTCATTTTTAATACATCAGAAAGACGTGTCGGAATATTCACTAACGTTGACACCAGTTCGAGCTCAGTATTTTTTACCTGCTGCGCGAGTGTGTTACGCCAGTTTGTATTTTCCTGCCGGGAATTTTCCAGCGGCGGATTCATCAATAATTCTCTGATAGGTTCAATCATGCTGAAAGGAATACAAATATCAAACTCACCACTGTGTGATCCCACCTCAACATAAAACGGTGTGGTAACCACAATATCATTTGGTGATGATGTGATATTTGTAAATTTCACTTGTATTTCAGAACGGACATATTCTGTTTTCAGCGGAAAAATAGAACTCCAGGCTTCATTATAGGCCTGTAATGCCATGTTCAGCATGCGGTTAATTATGCGTTGTTCTGTCGGGGTGAATTCACGGCCGTCAACTTTTGTCGGAAAACGACCATCCCCGCCAAACAGGTTATCAACGGCAATAAAGACCAGATTAGGCGAACAAACGAATAATGCGGTCCCGCGCAAAGGATTCAGATGCACTAAGTTCAGGTTTGTCGGAACCGGAAGGTTACGGGCAAACTCATGATAAGGCTGAATTTTTATCCCGCCTACAGTGACGTCAGGGCTACGGCGTAATAAATTAAATAAGCCGCTGCGAAACTGCCGTGCAAAACGTTCATTGATGATCTCAAGTGAATGCAGACGTTCACGAATAACACGGCGTTGTGTATTCGGATCGTAAGGCTTGATATTCGCATCAAGATTCAGCTTATCTTCAGAACTGCTGTTTTCTCCCTGGTTTTCACCATTTAACAGCAGATCAATTTCAGCCTGGGATAAAAAACTATCAGACATAAATATTACCGTAGTATAAATGCATTAAATAAGACATCTGTTATCTGTATGCTGTCCTGACCGTTCAAAGACTTATTTATTACATCTTTAATTTCAGACATCAAACGCTGCTTACCTTCGTCGTTTAATAAATCACCCGGTTCCTGATGAGAAAATAACATCAGTAAACGACTGCGGATTTCCGGTAAAAATTTCTCAATATTTTGTTTTGACGTTTCGTTCGCCAGTCTCAGCGTCAGGCCGATATATAAAATCTTAGGGCTTCCCGGCACTGATGGTTTCAGGCTGATCGTAAATGCTTCCAGAGGAAAATAAATCGGCTCAGGTGATACAACAGCTGGTCTGGCTACAGTTTCCGATGCAGTATTCATTAATGTATCTTTTACTTTCTGATGTTCAAACCACATATACCCTGCAAATGCGATTGCAGAGATAGTCAGACTCATCATTAATAGTAAAAGAAATGGAAACTTAGATTTTCCTTCACTTTTTTTTTGTTTCTTCCTGGCCATTCTTGAATTAATTCCTGTATAAAAATCTGTATGCCAAAAATGGCAATAAAGATGAGATGTGTATCTTATTACATCTCATCAGTTAGACAATTCAGTGAAAAGCGAAAATTAATGCCGGCAGTTTAAGGGTTGATTCGCTTATCGTCAGGCGAAAGTATTGATACCATTACGATAATAAGTTAATTGTGTTGCCGGTGCCGGTTCTTCATGCTCCTCCTGAATATCCGGATCTTCTTTTCTGAGCCGTTCCGGTGTTCCTGCCCGCTTATCGCCCGGCGTGGTTCCGGAATCTGCACCGATATGGCTTTGTCCGAGCTGAATCCCCGATTCATTTAACGACTGGCGTAAATTCGGCAGGGCGTTTTCCAGGGCATCACGGGCATGCGCGTGCTCAGCGATGAAATGAATACTCATGCGCTCATTATTCATCCGCATACTGATTTGCACCGCACCGAGCTCTTCCGGATGTAACCGCAGTTCCGCATGCTGGATACCATTACGGGCGAAAAGCGCAATCTGCTGTCCCAGTGATTGTTGCCATTCCGCCGTTCCGGTTGTCTGAGGTAATACTGATACAGGAACCGGGGCGGATGCGGCCGGTGTTATGGTTGCAGGCCGGGTTTCCGCAATCCCTGCCGGCAGTAATGTTGTTTTTTCGGCAAGGGTATTTTCATGACTGACAACAGATTCATCCGTCTGCATATTGCCGTATAC
This sequence comes from Morganella morganii H1r, assembly GCF_000633515.1. Taxonomy (GTDB): domain Bacteria; phylum Pseudomonadota; class Gammaproteobacteria; order Enterobacterales; family Enterobacteriaceae; genus Morganella; species Morganella morganii_B. The sequence goes on from NZ_AYMP01000007.1 coordinate 62,871, forward strand.
CGGTACCACAGGTTCAGCAGGTTTACCGGATAAGACTTCAGCCGGCTGCGGCGCTGAGGCCGGTGGTGCATTCCGCGCTTTATCAGACACCAGCGTCATCCGGTTATCCGGATCCTGTCTGACGGTACTGACGGCATCACGGACCTGCGCGGCGGTGGTTGCCAGTTCATCAGGGACGTCAGCAGCTGCGGCAGCGATGTCGGTTTCCGGCATCATTTTTATCAGCGGGGATTCAGCGGCTGTATCACCGCCTTCTGCCGGTACGCCGGCTACCGGTTTTCCGTCAGCGGTTAAGGCAGGCTGATCAGCGCCGGCCGGTAACGGTAATGCCGGCATCGGTTGTTCGAGCGTGTTAACCGGCGCGGTAATGAGTGCTATCTCATTGACCGGATTTTCCTCCGGCGGTTTCTCATTATTTTCAGACGCATTGTCTGTTACTGAGGCTAACAAGGCCATATAACCGGCCATATCAGCAGCAAAATCACCCTGCCCGGTGTAATCCTGATGGTTGAGACTATCAGGCGTGCCGGAATAGGTAGGTATCATATTTATGTTCATTTAAGTATTCCTGCGGGTAACACGTTGAGCGAATTCATCCATCAATTTTTGATCACGCCGGTTTTCCTGCATTACACGGGCGACTTCAGCGCGTTGTTTCAGTGTGTCGAAAGCATTAAGCCGTTGTTTATCCTTGTGCCATAAACCAACAGCGTTATCGACTGAGTGCTGACACAATTCCACCTGGTGTTTCTGGTGATTGATGACCTTACCAAGCGATGCAATAAATGATTGGTGTGACAATAATTCAATGACTGTCATCCCTTTATCCGTCATCCCTGACTGCATTTGCTGCTGATATTCCTGCTCATAATTTTCGAGCGATGTCAGCTGGTTGTTAGCATGAGCATATTCCTGCCGCATCTTTCCGAGATGGTTCGTGGTATCGGTCAGTTTTTTATCGGCCAGGTCGCGTAATACGTCCATAGGGTCATGACGGCTCATAGTATCCACTCTGTTTATTCATCAGGCAGCTCAGGAAAAAGTGCGGAAAGCTGTGTGTAACAGGCTTCGTATTCACTTTGCTCATAAATACCTTGCTGCAGATAGCGCTCAAGACGGGGATAGAGCGCTATTGCCTGATCCAGTAACGGGTCAGTACCCGCCGCATAGGCGCCAACGCTGATAAGATCGCGGTTACGCTGATATGCAGAGAGTAATTGTTTGAATCTCTGAACCTTTTTGTAATGTGCAGGCGCGATGATTTCCGTCATTGCCCGGCTTATGGATGCTTCAATATCAATCGCCGGATAATGACCTGATTCTGCCAGCCGCCGTGAAAGTACGACATGCCCGTCAAGAATTGCACGGGCGGAATCCGCGATCGGATCCTGCTGGTCATCACCTTCTGTCAGTACGGTATAAAAAGCGGTAATGGAACCTCCGCCTTTGATGCCGTTACCGGTCCGCTCCACTAATGCCGGGAGTTTGGCAAACACGGAAGGCGGATACCCTTTCGTGGCAGGCGGTTCCCCGATGGCCAGTGCGATTTCACGCTGCGCCATGGCGTAGCGGGTCAGTGAATCCATGATGAGCAGGACATTCAGACCGCTGTCACGGAAATCTTCGGCGATACGTGTCGCATAAACCGCCCCCTGCATACGCAGGATAGGCGAGACATCTGCCGGAGCAGCAATAACCACTGAACGGTTTACGCCGTCTTTACCGAGAATATTTTCGATAAAGTCTTTTACTTCGCGTCCCCGTTCGCCGATTAATCCCACGACAATCACGTCCGCTTTTGTGTAACGGGCCATCATCCCCAGGAGTACGCTTTTCCCGACACCGGATCCGGCAAACAGCCCCATTCGTTGTCCGCGTCCGACGGTCAGGAGACCATTGATTGCCCGGACACCGACATCCAGCACATTCTTTATCGGATCGCGCAGGAGCGGGTTGAAAGGAGCGGTAAACAGTTCACCGTACTTTTCACACACCGGAACCGGCAGGCCATCAAGAGGCCTGGCTCTCGGGTCAAGCACCCGGCCGAGCAGTTCTTTACCCAGCGGCAGTTTTTTACCGGCGGTATATTTTTTTTCAGTGTAAATCAGCGCGCCCGGCAACAGGCCATCGACATGCTCCAGCGGCATCAGATAGAGCGTCTTGCCATTGAAGCCGACAACTTCACTTTCGATGTACTGTTGTTCGCCGCCGTTATCGCGGGCAACAAAACACAATGCCCCGATAGGCAGCTTCAGCCCGGCCGCTTCCATGACCAGTCCGGTTGCCCGGACCAATTTTCCGTATTGCCGGTATGGCGGTAACTCTGTGATTTCCTTTTCCTTGGTATCCAGTGTGTTAAGCCATTTTTTTAATCCGGAGGTCATTTATAATTATCCTCGCGTGCCAGCTCGCACAGCATCTTCCAGCGCATTTCGAGGCTTTCGTCGATCTCCATTTCGTCGGTGGTGATACGGCACCCGCCGGGTAACATGTGGCTATCCGTATTCAGTGACCAGCCGCGGGCAGCCAGCGTTTTTGAAAACTGTTCTTTAATCAGATCACTGTCCTGTTCACTGACCCATAAACAGGCTTCATTTTTCAGCAGAGACTCATCACGGAGAATGTCTTTTATACGTTCCTGCAACAGTGTTGTGCTGATATCACCGATAGCCTGTGTGCCCAGTACTGAGCGTGTGGCGCTCAGTGCCAGCTGCATCAGTCTGGAAGGAATAACATAGTCGAGATTGTCGAGAGAGCTTTGCAGGTTATGCATCAGCTCACCCAGGCGGTCAGTCATTTCTTTCTGCTGCGCCGCCATCTCTTCTTTGCCCTGTTCCAGGCCTTTTTGTCTGCCTTCTTCTAATCCGGTATCAAAGCCTTCTTTCCGTCCGGCCTCATAACCTTGTGAGCTTCCCTGCTCAAACCCTTTTTTTTCCGCAGCCTGACGCAGACGGGCATGTTCGGCCCTGGATGCTTCGTCAGACGCGGCATTATTGCTTTGCGTGTCGGCAGGGATCACAGGCATTTCGTCCTTGCTGCCGGCTAATAAATCAGCCGGTACCCATGGCTGCCATGAATTTTGCGGAGCATTATCAGACGTAGACATCTTCACCACCACCAATAACAATCTCACCGCTTTCTGCGAGGCGTCTTACCACGTTAAGGATATTTTTCTGTTCAGTTTCTACCTGAGACATACGTACCGGACCACGGGTATTGAGGTCGTCGATCATAATTTCAGACTGACGGCGCGACATGTTACGGAAGAACTTGTCACGTAACTGCTGATCAGAGCCTTTAAGTGCAATAATGAGCGACTCCTGATCGATATCCTGCAGGATCCGCTGAATACTCCGGTCTTCCATTTCCACCAGGTTTTCGAACAGAAACATTTCATCAATGATTTTCTGAGCCAGTTCCTGGTCAAACTCTCTGACGGCAGCAATGGCGGCATCTTCCTGCTGACTTTTCATCAGGTTCAGAATTTCCGCAGCCGGTCTTACGCCGCCCATCTTGCTTCGTTTGAGATTCTGGCCGTGCAGCAGATTATTCAGGACCTCAGTCAGTTCCTGCAATGCGGCAGGCTGAACACCACCGAAGGTGGCAATACGCAGCATGATGTCATTACGGGTTTTCTCGTCGAACCGGGCCAGCACATCCGCAGCCTGGCTGCGTTTGAGGTGAACCAGAATCGTGGCAATAATCTGCGGATGCTCGTCACGAATCAGATCACAGACAGACTGCGGCTCCATGTCATTCAGTGTTTCAATACCGTCATTACTGGACTGGGTATCGAGCAGATCCTCAAGCAGGCTGGCGGCGCGCTCTTCACCGAGCGCCCGTACCAGAACATTACGCAGATATTCATTGGTATTAATATTGAGCGTGGCATACTCGCCGGCATCACGATGGAATTCACTCATCACCTGCGAAAGCTGTTCGTAGGTGTAGCTGCTCATTTTGGCCATCGCGCTGCTTATTTCGGTGACTTCATGCGTATTCAGATGCTTAAATACGGCTGCAGCACGTTCATCACCTAACGTAATCATGACGATGGCGCTTTTTTCATAAGCATTCATTATGATTTTTGCTCCTTATTTATCCACTGACGGATAACCAGTGCGATAATTTGTGAATCATGCTCTGCGAGTTCACGGAGCTTATGCATGTTCTCTTCGCTCTGCATTTTCTGTTCAGCTTTCGAGCGTAAATTGTCTTCTGCACGTTTGAGCTTGGCGTCAATTTCAGCCTGACGTTTTTCTTTCTCCATCTCCAGGCGCTGAAGTGCCATTTCATGGTGCTTCATCCAGAATGGCTGAACCGCTTTACGCCACAGAATCCAGGCCACAATGAGCACCAGCAGATAACGCAGTGCGGTCAGACCGGCATCGATAACAGCGGGTTGTTCCCACAGCGGCGGAGTTGCAATATCGTCCAGCGTGCTGAAAGGGGTATTCACGATATTCAGGGTATCGCCGCGCGGGCCGGAGAAACCGATGGCTTCTTTGGCAAGCGCTTCAATTTTATCCATCTGCTCTTTTGATAACGCAATACTCTCTCCCTCATCATTCACCTGGTTATTGATGACGATGGCGGCAGATAAGCGCATCAGCGTGCCCGTACTTTTGCGGGTATGGGTTAAGGTTTTATCGACTTCGTAGTTAGTCGTTTCCTCGTTACGCTGACTGTAAGGGACGGATGGTGTACCGGCGGTTCTTGCATTCGCGGCTCCCTGCTGCCCCTGGGCTGCATTGCCTGCGTTATTGCCGGCATTATTCCCTGCATTACCGTTAGCGGCGGTATTGGCAGCCGGATCCTCAATCGGAGCGACCGGTGCGACAGGCGGCTGATTACTCAATGCCCCCGGAACACCGCCGGCGGCATTGCGTCCGCCCTGCTCGGAAGAGCTGCTCTGACGGCTGCGGATAGCCATTTTGTCAGCGGCGGTATTCGGCTGATATTGTTCTGACGTTTGTTCATGCTCAGTAAAATCAACCTGCGCGGTCACCTGAGCCCGGACATTCCCAGCCCCGACAATCGGTGCCAGAATCGCAATGATCCGGCGCTGATAGTCCGCTTCAATCTCGCCGGTATATTTCAGCTGAGAGGTTTGCGTTCCTTGTCCGCCATTTTGCGTCAGCAGCTGACCGTTCTGATCAACGATGGTGACATTGGCCGGTGTCAGGCCCGGAACAGCACTGGACACCAGGTGCGTAATCGCATTGACCTGATTCGGATCCAGTGTACCCCCTCTGGCGATTGTCAGTGTGACAGAGGCCGAAGGTTGTTTTTGTTCTCTGACAAAGAGTGATGCTTTCGGTAACGCCAGGTGAACACGGGCATTACTGATTGAGCCGATAGTATCAATCGTCCGGGAAAGTTCGCCTTCCAGAGCCCGTTGATAGTTAATCTGCTCACTGAACTGGCTGATACCAAATTTTTCCTGGTCCATCAGTTCAAAACCGACGGTTCCGCCTTTTGGTAAACCCTGTTGCGCCAGTTTTAAACGTACTTCGTATACCTGATCGGCCGGAATGAGTATGGCGCCGCCATGCTCTTCAAAGCGATAAGGAACCTGCATCTGCGCCAGCTGGGCGACAATTGCCCCGGCATCCTGATCGCTGATGTTACTGTACAGCAAGCGATAATCAGGACTTCTGGCCCAAAGCAGTAAGGCAACAACAACAGAGAGTGCTGCTGCAGCTGCAATTGCAAAGATAATTTTCGGGTTAGCCCGAAAGCGTTCAAGTGCGACTTTGAACTCTTCAGCGATATTTTTTTTGCTACTCGCGGTTGTGGCATTCATGCCATAGTCCTGTATATATGAATAAAGCAACTACCAAACAAAGGCTAATATGACCTTATAAAAAATAAGGCTGATTGTGTTTTGTCACGGATAATACCACCGCACATTATCCATAAGACCGACTGACAACCAATGCATAATAAGTTCCTATTTGTGTGAACTTATCAGGCTATGATGCACTTTTGCGCTCATGATATAGTTGACGAATTATTCTGGGTAAGATTATTTCAATAAATTTAAGAAGAAAAACATGTCAATTCAGGCAATGAATAACATTCTGGAACAAATTAATATCCAGGCAAATGAAATTAAAGGGGCGTCGCAGGCCGGTCGTATTAACGAACAGCCAAAAACCACGAATTTCAATGATATTTTGTTTCAGAGTATAAGTAATATTAGTGATTTGCAAGTCAGTGCGAAAAGTCAGGCGCAACAATATATGGTTGGGGCGCCGGGGGTCGGATTGGATGACGTTATGGTATCTTTGCAAAAATCATCAGTTGCGTTAAACCTTGGTGTGCAGGTCCGGAATAAGCTGGTCAATGCGTACCAGGAAATTATGAATATGTCTGTTTAACCATTGATTTTTGTGTATTTGATATATTGCTTAAATATAATACTCAGATACGTACAACAGTAAGAAGTCATATCCGATTTTCAGGTTATTTCCGGTAACCAAGACCAGAGTTTAAGCAGACATGTTAAATAAAAATAATGTTGGGGGAAGTTCAGACCCGGGTGAATATATTCAACTTAGTCTGAACGAGTCAGAACTGACAAAAATCAATGAGCTTATTTATCGTCGTGCCGGTATTGTTTTATCCGGGCAAAAGCGCGATATGGTATTTAACCGTCTCTCACGCAGACTGCGGAAACTCGACGTCCGTTCATTCAAAGAATATATAAATATCCTGGAAAACAGCACGAACGATGGTGAGTGGCAGCATTTTATCAATGCGCTGACAACCAACCTGACATCGTTTTTCCGGGAAGCGTATCACTTTCCTATTCTTGCAGAGCATGCCCGTTCCCGCCCGAATAATTATTCCGTGTGGTGTACCGCCGCATCGACCGGTGAAGAGCCGTTATCAATCGCAATAACGCTTGAAGAGACGCTTGGCCCGTCTCTGACACCTCCGCGGGTGTGGGCAACAGATATCGATACTGATGTATTATTAAAAGCCAAACAAGGTTTATATCAGCTGAGAGATATTGAATCGCTGACGCCTGAGCAGAAAAAACGCTGGTTTCTGCGGGGTAAAAATGATCAGAGCCAACTGGTTAAAGTAAAAAAAGAGCTGGCCTCCTGTATTCATTATGAACGACTTAATCTTATAAATAGTACCTGGAATGTACCGGCACCTTTTGATTCTATCTTCTGCCGTAATGTTCTGATTTATTTCGATCAGAAAACTCAGGAAACTATTATTAACCGATTTGCTAAAATGCTTAAACCCGGCGGATTATTATTTATCGGTCATTCTGAACATTTCAGTAAATCCACCACACCCTTTCGTTTAAAAGGACAGTCAGTCTATGTACTTGACGGAGAGGGAAAGTAAAGGGGAATAATGAAAAAGATTAAAGTAATGTGCGTGGATGATTCTACGTTAATCCGAAATATTATGACCAGTATTGTTAACAGCCAGCCTGATATGGAAATGGTGGCTGTGGCTTTAGATCCTATTATCGCCCGGGATTTAATTAAAATTCATAATCCGGATGTTCTGACGCTGGATGTTGAAATGCCGCGTATGGATGGTCTTAATTTCCTTGAGCGTCTGATGCGTTTACGGCCAATGCCCGTCATTATGGTTTCGTCATTAACGCATAAAGGTTCTGAAATTACGTTAAGTGCATTAGAACTCGGTGCCGTGGATTTTATTACAAAGCCGCAGATGGATCTGCAAAATAGTATGCGCAATTACAGCGAGATGATTGTTGAAAAGATCCGGATGGCGGCAAAAGCCCGGGTTTATCGCCGCGATAACCGGGCGATTAAGCCTGCGGCGATTAAGACGCCGCTGGTCGGAAGTGAAAAAATTATCTCGATTGGAGCCTCGACCGGAGGAACGGAAGCATTACGTCACGTACTGACACCGATGCCGTTGACCTGCCCGGGAATCGTTATTGCTCAGCATATGCCGCCGGGATTCACGCACTCGTTTGCTGAACGGCTGAATAAATTATGCGCGATTTCCGTCAAAGAAGGCGAGGACGGCGACCGTGTTTTACCCGGGCATGCGTATATTGCGCCCGGCGGTAAGCATATGGAATTAGTCCGCAGCGGCGCGAATTATCATTTAAGCCTTAACGAACTGCCGCCGATTAACCGCCACCGGCCATCGGTTGACTCACTGTTATGCTCTGTTGCCAAAGTGGCCGGTAAAAATGCCGTTGGTGCGCTTCTTACCGGGATGGGCAGTGACGGTGCCCAGGGATTGCTGGCCATGCGCCAGGCCGGTGCATGGACGATTGCACAGAGTGAAAAAACGTGTGTGGTCTACGGTATGCCGCGTGAAGCCGTCAAACTGGATGCGGCATGTGAAGTGACTGACCTCGATCAGATAGCCCGCAGCATCCTCAATAATATTGTTGGTCAGGCGAACCGTATTTAATTTCTCAGCACTTTAACGGGTGTGATGTTGGTTAATATTAAACAATCAGGAAAATGTAATGGCAGATAAAAATCTTCGTTTCTTAGTCGTTGACGACTTTTCTACAATGCGGCGTATTGTCCGCAATTTACTCAAGGATCTCGGGTTCAATAATGTGGAAGAAGCCGAAGATGGTCAGGATGCTCTGGAAAAATTACGTGAATCAACATTCAATTTTGTCATCAGTGACTGGAATATGCCGAATGTTGACGGCCTGCAGCTGCTGACTGAAATCCGTAAAGACCCGGCGTTAGCCGCGCTTCCGGTGCTGATGGTGACTGCGGAAGCCAAAAAGGAAAATATCATTGCAGCCGCTCAGGCAGGTGCAAACGGGTATGTTGTTAAACCATTTACAGCAGCAATACTGGAAGAAAAGCTGAATAAAATATTTGAAAAACTCGGGTGGTAAATGATGGATACGCAGGTGAGTCAGCATTCGACTGAAAATTTCCGGAGTATTTTCTCACGCATAGGTCAGTTGACCCGTTTGTTGCGCGATAGTCTGACGAATCTGGGACTTGACCGCGCGATTATGGATGCGGCAGAAGCAATTCCGGATGCCCGTGATCGTCTGAATTATATTGTGAGTAAAACATCACAGGCGGCAGAACGTGCGCTGAACTGTGTGGAAATCGCCCGTCCTTTGCAGGATGAGCTGAGCAGCCGATCCACCGAATTAACCACGCGGTGGGATGAGTGGTTTGATAAACCGGTGGAAATGCCGGTTGCCAAAGAGTTAGTCACGGATACGCGGGCATTTCTTACCGCCGTACCGGCGCTTGCCGGACAGACGAATGAGCAGCTGATGGAAATCATGATGGCTCAGGATTTCCAGGATCTGACCGGTCAGGTTATTCAGCGGATGATGAAACTGATTGAGGCGCTGGAAAAAGAGCTGGTCCAGGTTCTGGTTGAAAATATGCCTGAATCTGAAACGGCACCTGCGGATAAAAAGGATGATCTCAAAAACGGCCCTCAGATTGACCATAGTAAAACGGGTGTTGTTGCGACACAGGACCAGGTGGACGATTTACTCGAGAGCCTTGGCTTCTGATGTGTTGCGGTAAAGGGTGTCTGCGGAGCGGCTGTTTATCACAGCTGCCATTTTCTGTTTTTTATTTTCTGACTGATCTGTAACGCTTATGGCAGAA
>NZ_AYMP01000008.1 GCF_000633515.1 Morganella morganii H1r
GCGCTGAGAGATCCCCATAAATCAGCGCTAATAAATCAACACCATATTTTGGTAGGTTTTGGCGAGATGGTTGAGAACAGTACTGAGTACTATTTGCGTTAAAATCAGCGGTGAATGTCGCAGGATATTCACCGCTAACGTCAGATATGAGATGACACGTCGTGACTTAATGCTGTTAGCTTGATATCTAAGATGTAATCCCTTATTTTCAGCGTGATATCCGATAAGCCACAATACTATTGTGCTCAGGGTCGCCAACAGGCTCAGTACGTGCATTCTTTCTGCTGAACGGCTATAGCTGGCACGAAGCCCGAACCCGAATCGTTCGCTTTTTTCATCCCTGAAATTTTGCTCGATTTGCATTCTTCTTCCGTATAATTTCATGATTTTACATGGCTTAAAGTCGTCAGTGCTACTGAATATGAGCCACGGTTCTTTTGCAGCAGCGCGTCCATCTTTTATTTGTGATGGTCTGGCTATGCCACAGCGGGAACGTTTATTTCTCCGTCCTTTGGCGGTTTTTTTGTGAAGGTAAAAATGCCCGTCACATTGAGCATATTTTGCACGTGCAAGTGTCCCCTGCCCCAGATATTCGGGCTTACTGCCAGCCTGTAATTCCTGACGCCTGAACCAGTATTCGCCTTTGCTGTCCAGGCGCATCTGGGTATTTCCCCGGATGCGGCCAATAAAATCCCAACCGAGAGATTTGATATGCCTGAACCAGGCATTCTGGAATCCTGCATCAGTAATAATGATAACTCTGGCCTGAGGATTCACTGCCGCGGCCAGGGTGTTAAGGAAGTCTTCTTGTATCTGCGCGTTTTGTTGTTTTTTTGATGGAACAACCCGGCTTAATAACGGTATCGAACGTCCATCACAGATAAGACTGGCACGAAGAACGTGATTGTCCTGAGACGGATAGCCACTCCAGTCAACAGCAATAACACACAGAGATAACTGACTCGTCAGCATTGAGATAATATTTTTAAAAATCAGAGGAATATCACGATGTAGTGCCTCGTTACCCAAGAGGCGATCAACGCGTTTGATTTTATTTTTGACCTGAGCGGTTCCGGGTAAATAACGTCCGATACTGGTGAGTGTCAGTGATGCGCCATTGATAAGTGCAATGGTGGCATCCAGCAATGCACTCTGCCGATACTTGTGAAATGGTGCTAATGCATCATGGAAAAAATTCTGACATATATGACGGGCAGGCATGGAGTCGATCTCATTGAATTTATTTGATATTCAGTAGATCATAAAACTCCACACCTGTCTTTTATTACCCGCCCATTACTGGGGATTCCTCAGC
>NZ_AYMP01000009.1 GCF_000633515.1 Morganella morganii H1r
AAAAATGGGGGGATTACCATTTCTCTTCTCTTTGAGTGTGCTGTGTATCTCAGCATCCAGTATGGTTCACCTTTGGAGGGGATTTTCAGGTACAAACCCCGTTCATCTGCAAATTTACCAACTCCACCTGCTTTAATCAGAGACTGAACGGCTTTTGCTGTTAGTGAACTCATACCTAACCTGTTAATCGTAAGTGGGGGGTATTTGGTTATAAACTGTTATTTTTGGCTAGTAAAGTAAAAGAACTCCCCTTTTTACCCCCCGATAAATCCTGGATGTTGATGGAGTAATATGTTCGTTAGTGGAAATTATTTGCCATAAAAAAGCCCATTTAACATGGGCTTATGGATTTATACGGACGGGAGTGGAGATTATTCGATATTCTGAATCTGCTCACGCATCTGCTCAATCAGCACTTTCAGTTCAATCGCGGAACTGGTGATATCGGCATTGATGGATTTTGAGGCGAGGGTGTTCGATTCGCGGTTGAATTCCTGCATCATAAAGTCCAGACGGCGACCAACGGCCTCTTTCTTCTTCAGGATATTATGGGTTTCTTTCACATGGGCATCGAGGCGATCTAACTCTTCCGCCACGTCAATACGCTGTGCCAGCAGGATCAGTTCCTGTTCCAGACGGTTCGGATCGACCTGAATCTGTGCATCATCCAGTTTGCTCTGCAGGCGCTCACGCTGCCATAACAGGATATCCGGCATCTGCGCACGGACTTTGCGGACTTCTTCGGTCACACCGTCGAGGCGCTGTTCGATTAAGGTCTTCAGTGCCGCGCCTTCACGTTCACGGGCATCGATAAAGGCAGTGATGGTGTCATCGAGAGCGGCCAGCAGTTCTTCACTGATGGTGTCCAGATCCTGTTCCTGTGCGGACATCACACCCGGCCAGCGCAGAATTTCCAGCGGATTGATTTCCCCTTCATGACTGTAGTTTTTAACCCAGTTTGCGGCAGCAACCAGCTGTTTGGCCAGGTCTTCATTCATATTCAGCCCGCTTTGCGCGTTGCTGCTCAGGTCAAAGCGGAGGTTACACTCAACTTTACCGCGGGTCAGACGCTGACGCAGACGCTCACGGATCACCGGCTCCAGGCTGCGGAGTTGTTCCGGCAGGCGGATGTAGGTTTCAAGGTAGCGCTGGTTAACAGAGCGGAGTTCCCATGCGGCAGTGCCCCACGGGCGTTTGACTTCCTGACGGGCAAACGCGGTCATACTACGGATCATGATATCTGTCCTGTGATGGATTTATTGCTCTGATTATAGCGCTGTTATGGTGTTAAGGCATAGGCATTCACCGGTTTAAGCCGTATAATGCGCCCCCAACAGTTAACTGAACCGGAGAATCACTATGAGTCAGTCATCACGTCCCGCTGGCCGGGGAACAGACCAGGTGCGTCCTATTACTATCACCCGTCATTATACCAAACATGCCGAAGGCTCTGTGCTGGTCGAGTTCGGTGACACTAAAGTGTTATGTAATGCCTCCGTTGAAGAAGGTGTGCCGCGTTTCCTGAAAGGTCAGGGACAGGGCTGGATCACCGCCGAATACGGCATGCTGCCGCGCGCAACCAATTCCCGTAATGCCCGCGAAGCCGCCCGTGGCAAACAGACCGGCCGCACAATGGAAATCCAGCGCCTGATCGCACGTTCACTGCGTGCTGCGGTTGATCTGACCAAACTGGGCGAGTTCACCATCACCCTCGACTGTGATGTTATCCAGGCCGACGGCGGCACCCGTACCGCCGCGATCAGCGGTGCCTGTGTGGCACTGGCTGATGCGCTGAATCAGATGGTCGTAAAAGGCCAGCTGAAAGCCAGCCCGCTGAAATCCATGGTTGCCGCTGTTTCTGTCGGTATCGTGGACGGCGAGCCGCGTTGTGATCTGGAATATGTTGAGGATTCTGCGGCAGAAACCGATATGAATGTGGTTATGATTGATGACGGACGGATGATTGAAGTTCAGGGCACGGCAGAAGGTGCGCCGTTCAGTCATGATGAGTTGTTGTCATTACTGGCCCTCGCAAGGGGCGGGCTGGAAACCATTTTCACCGCCCAGAAGGCGGCATTAGAAAATTAATCAGAAGGCGACGTGATAGTCGCCTTTTTTATGCCTGTGATTCAGGCACGTTATCCGTCAATCAGAATCAGGAGATCCCGATGAAAGCTTATCAGCGCGAATTTATTGAACTTGCGATGAAAAAACAGGTACTGAAATTTGGTGAGTTTACGCTGAAGTCCGGCCGGAAAAGCCCGTATTTCTTCAATGCCGGGTTATTCAATACCGGGCGGGATTTGGCACTGCTCGGGCGCTTTTATGCGGCAGCATTATGCGACAGCGGCGTGCAGTACGATGTCCTGTTCGGGCCTGCCTACAAAGGCATTCCGATTGCAGCAACGACTGCCGTTGCACTGGCGGAGCATCATGATCTTGATATGCCGTACTGTTTTAACCGTAAGGAAGCCAAAGATCACGGGGAAGGCGGAACACTGGTCGGCAGTCCGCTGAACGGACGGATTATGGTGGTGGATGATGTAATCACTGCCGGAACAGCTATCCGTGAGTCAATGGAAATTATCAGACAAAACAATGCCACACTTGCCGGTGTGATGCTGAGTCTTGATCGTCAGGAAAAAGGCAAAGGTGAGTTATCCGCCGTCCAGGAAGTGGAGCGGGATTATGGTTGTCAGGTATTTTCCATTATCACACTGAATGATTTAATCAGTTATCTGGCGGAAGATCCGCAGATGGATACCCATTTGCAGGCTGTGCGGGCTTACCGTGAGCAGTACGGGATTGAAATCTGAGCAGGACAACAGGCAAAAAAAGCCCTCGCCCAATAAAACGGGCGGGGTGAGTAGTTTAACTAAAAATGGTATTACTGAAGTTGTGCAAGGAGCAACGGCCAGCGGGTTTCAAATTCCTGTGTCGGCCGGTACTTAAATTCTGAGCGTACAAAACGGGACAGCATGCCTTCGCAAAAGGCGAGTAACTGAGATGCTAACAGGCTTTCGTCATAAGTAAAACCGCTGCCGTCACGGATCCGCTTTTCTTTTAAGACCTGACGCAACTGAGCTTCGATCCGTTCATACAACTGATTAATTCTGCTCTGTAATTTATCCTGCTCAAACATCAGTGCGTGACCGGTCATGATACGGGTCAGGCCGGGGTTCTTTTCAGAGAATCCCAGAATCAGCATCAGAATCAGTTTGATTCGCGAGATTGTCTCTTTTTCATCCTGAAGAATGAGGTTTATCCGCGAAATCAGTGAGTCCTCAATAAATACGATCAGGCTGTCGAACATTTTTGTTTTGCCGGAAAAATGACGATAGAGCGCTGCTTCTGAAACACCCACACTGGCGGCAAGTTTGGCGGTTGTTATACGCTGGCTGCCGTCGCTGGACTCAAGCATCTGCGCAAGCGCCTGCAGGATCTCCTCGCGCCTGTTCTTCTTTTTTGTACTTTCTGCCATGTCAGATAAAACCCCTGCGTTAACGCAAAAACACATCTGCCGACTGACAGCGGTACACCAGTACTGCTGTCAGAAAAGCGGCGGAGATAACGGCGTTATTAGTATTATTGACGGCCTGAATGGCCAAATCCGCCGGCTCCGCGCTCACTTTCGGTAAATTCTTCAACAATATTGAATTCAGCCTGAACAACAGGAACGATAATCATCTGTGCGATACGCTCGCCCGGCTCAATTGTGAAGGTGGTATCGCCGCGGTTCCAGACGGATACCATCAGCTGGCCCTGATAATCAGAGTCAATTAAACCCACCAGGTTGCCGAGAACCACACCATGTTTGTGACCGAGCCCGGAGCGCGGCAGCACCATTGCCGCCAGGGTCGGGTCGGCAATATGGACAGCAAGGCCGGTCGGCAGTAACAGTGTCTGGCCCGGCTTCAGCTCAGTGGCTTCATCCAGGCAGGCACGTAAGTCCAGACCCGCAGAGCCCGGCGTGGCGTAGGCCGGTAACGGAAATTCCCCGCCGATGCGCGGATCAAGAATCTTAATGTCGATTTTTTTGGTCATAGTGTTTCAGTATTTCGTCCAGTAAATGGTGGCTGAGCTCTGATTTGCTCATGTTCGGTAAGCTGATATCGCCGGTATGCCAGTACAGATGCAGGGCATTGTTATCACTGTTAAATCCTTGGTTTTCAACAGAAACGTCATTGGCGCAAATCATATCGAGCTGTTTTTTCACCAACTTACCGCGCGCGTATTCTTCCACATTTTGGGTTTCCGCTGCAAATCCAATCACAAATGGCCGGTTTTTTTCCAGTGCGCCGACACCGGCGATCACATCCGGGTTTTTCACCATCGTGAAGGTGATTTCGTCGCCCTGTTTTTTAATCTTCTCGGGCGCAACTGCTTTGGCGCGGTAATCGGCAACGGCGGCACAACCGATAAAAATATCCTGCTGCGGGGCTGTTTTTTGTGCAGCATCATTCATATCACAGGCACTGCTGACATCAATACGTTTAACACCCGGTGGTGTCGGTAGTGTGACAGGCCCGGCAATCAGCGTGACATCCGCGCCGCGTGCTGCGGCAGCTGCGGCAATAGCAAAGCCCATTTTGCCGGAGCTGTGATTGCTGATAAAACGCACCGGGTCGAGTGCTTCGCGTGTCGGCCCGGCGGTAATGGCGAGACGGATGCCGGACATATCCTGTTTTTTACGGAAGTGCTGTTCTGCCCGTAAGACTATCTCTGACGGATCCAGCATGCGGCCCGGACCAATATCACCACATGCCTGGCTGCCGCTGTCCGGCCCCCAGACGGCAAAACCGAGCTGCTCCAGATGCGCGAGATTCTCCTGTGTGGTCTGCGCACGGTACATCTGCTGGTTCATGGCCGGTGAAACGGCGATGGTGGCATCAGAGGCCAGGCAGATAGTGGTGACCAGATCATTTGCCATGCCGGCACTCAGGCGGGCAATCAGATCAGCGGTGGCGGGAGCGAGAATAATGAGATCCGCCCATTTTCCCAGCTCAATATGGCCCATTGCTGCTTCTGCAGCCGGGTCAAGCACACTTTCAGCCACCGGAAAGCCGGAAACGGCCTGGAGTGTGAGCGGGGTGATAAATGCGGTCGCAGCGGGTGTCATGGCGACACGGACAATAGCGCCCCGGTCACGCAGACGGCGGACAATCTCAGGGGCTTTATAGGCTGCGATACCACCACTGATACCCAGAACTATCTGTTTTCCTGTCAGTTCGGACATTGTGTTTGATCCAGTTATTTTTCGGAGATACGCGATTTTACCACAACACTGCCGTATAGGTAGGGTGCTGTGTATTTATCCAGCTAAATAATGTTTTTTCTTCGGTGCATCTCGCAAAAATGGCCTGTTTTATGCGGAAAAACCGCCGGAGCTGACATACTTTTTCCGGTGAAACAGGGAAACCGGCGGAGGAAAAATGGATAATATAACCGGAAATACGGCGCTGATGCCGAGAGAGAAACTGATCGCTTACGGGGCATCCGTTCTGAGTGATTCAGAATTGCTGGCTATTTTTTTGCGCACCGGCACCCGTGAGAGACCGGTGCGGCAGTTTGCGGAGTATCTGCTGGAGGTCTTCGGGTCACTGCACCGGTTGCTGAACGCCGGGTATGAGGAATTTAAATCCCTGAACGGGATCGGGGACAGTAAGTTTTGCCAGATGCAGGCGATCGTCGAATTGTCCCGGCGCTGTTTCAGCAGTCAGTTTCAGGAAACACAATTTCTCAGCAGTGCCTGTACCGTAAAGGCCTATCTTAACCAGCGGATGGCCTGGCAGGAGCGGGAAGTCTTTGCCGTGCTTTTTCTTAACAACCAAAACCAGCTTATCCGTTATGAAGAAATGTTTTCAGGGACGGTAAACTGCGTGGAAGTGCATCCCAGAGAGATTTTGCGCCTGGCGCTCAAAGTGAATGCAGTTTCTGTGATTCTGGCGCATAATCACCCTTCCGGTAACGAAAACCCCAGCCGGGCTGACCGTCTGCTGACAAAAAAAATTGTTCAGGCGTGTGAGCTGGTAGGGATAAATGTGTTGGATCACCTGATTGTCGGGAAATTCAATATGTTTTCGTTCGCAGAACACGAGCTGATCTGAGCAGTTTTTTTCGCAGAAACACGCGATCTTTACTGTTCGGGTCTTGAGCGTTTGCGCCGGAAAGCGTATACTACGCCACCTTTGAGGATCTTGGGTTTGGCGAGAAGAGCCTATCTCAGCATATTTTTGCTGGTTGACAGAGCAATTTCCCGGCGAGTCAAAAGTAAGCTGAGATGGGCTCCTAAGCCTGACGAGGCAGCCTCACCCAATACAAAGCTCGAGCTGATTAGATTTTTGGAGAATAGACATGTCCCGAGTCTGCCAAGTTACTGGCAAGCGTCCGATGAGCGGTAACAACCGTTCTCACGCATTAAATGCGACCAAACGTCGTTTTCTGCCGAACCTGCACTCTCACCGTTTCTGGGTTGAGTCTGAAAAACGTTTCGTGACTCTGCGTGTATCTGCTAAAGGTATGCGTATCATTGATAAAAAGGGTATCGAAGCTGTTTTAGCTGATTTACGTACCCGCGGTGAGAAGTACTAAGGAGCTGAAAAATGGCTAAAGGTATTCGCGAAAAGATCAAACTGGTTTCTTCTGAAGGTACAGGTCACTTCTATACCACTACGAAGAACAAACGTACTATGCCTGAAAAACTGGAAATGAAAAAATTCGATCCGGTTGTTCGCAAGCATGTAATGTACAAAGAAGCAAAAATTAAGTAATTTCTGCTTCCTGATTGAAAAAACCCGGCTCCGGCCGGGTTTTTTATTGCCTGTTTACCGGAGAAAGGTAAACGGCAGAGGGCAATATGGTCATCTGTTTTCACTTTCTGGGTTATCTGGTATAATATATCGTCATTTTATGAATTGTTGGTGTTTTTATATAAAACGATATCATTCATAACGTTAATTAACGATAAAATGGCAGATAAATCGGGTACTTATCTTAAATACTGATTGTAAGAGTATTAAAATATTCAGATTGTTGTATCATTTACAGGTACTATTATATCGTCAGGACATACAACTATAACGGCTGATTTATTTATTATTTTTATATAGTTTTTATATGATTACTGAGTTGGCGTGTCAGTGACAGCCGGAATCAGAATCAGTTTACTTCACAGATAAAAACGAATGTTGGAATATGATATGAGTAACCCGGTTATTTCGGTCATGATTGCAGTACATAATGCGGCGTCATCAATCCGGGCCGCATTAGAGAGCCTGGATAATGCCCTGAATGAGAATGATTCTCCGGAGCGGGTTGAAGCGATCATTATTAATGATGGTTCCACAGATAAATCGTTAGATATTATTAATCATTATCAGCCGCGAAATTTTATTAAGGTTGTTGAAACAGTTAACTTTTCTAATATTGGTAAAGTCCGTCATTATGCTTATTCATTATCCCGTGGCGAATATATCACTGCGTTAGACAGTGATGATATGCTGAAAAACGGTGCGCTGACCCGGGTTATGGATATTATGCGGGAGCATCCGTTTGATCTGCTGATAACCCGTCTGGATGAGCATCACGACCGTCATCCGGTATTAGAGATTGAAGATAAACCGGTTGTATCTATCACTCAGGACAGGTTAAAAGAACTCTATCTGGAACATAAGACGGTAAAAGGTCATTTACTCGGCCGGTTTATCCGCCGGGATATCCTGACAGATGATATGTTTCCTGAAATTTATTGCTATGAGGATGTGGTTATTACGGCATATGTGATTTGTGCTGCTCAGAATATCCTGATCACAGATACTCAGATTTATTGCTATTATAAACATCGCGGCAGCTTATCCACTGAGAAAAGTATGAATAAAACCGTGCTTTTCCTGCAAATTGTATTATCAATGGAAAGTTTCTTTGTAAAAAATAAAAATGAAAAAGTAATGTTTGAAGGTTTGTTTGTTAAAGTATGTTCTGATTATTTATCCAGAAATAACAAACGCAAGCTCCCGCGTTTTGTTATGGATCGGTTTAATGATATTAAAATATTTCACTTTCTGTTCAGTACTAAAGTAAGACTAAGCAGAAAAATGATGTTTTTAAAAATAAAATCAGCAGGCGTTTTTTAAATGGTTATAAACAGAACATTACCAATTATCATTGGTATGCTGATGACCTTCTCGATGGTGATTGCTTCTTTTGTGGATACCTTGTCACGGGACTCTTATTTTGTACTGAGTTATTTATCCGTTATTGTGACATTCTGGCTGGTTTTTTTCAAAAAAATGACGCTTTTCCGTGATCGTGCGGTATTGCTTGTTGCGGCGTCATTTCTGCTGTTCGGACTCTCACGGGTTGCCTGGTCATTTCTGATGAATGATGACGGGATGAGTGTTTATAAAAACCATTCTCCTACTGCGTCGAGAATTATACTCGGAGCATTTATTTTTTGTGTATGCATCTTATTAAAGCGTGAACTGCGGACATTTTTCAGAAATGTATATGTCTCGGGCATTATTAAGGTATTGCCGCTTTATATTTTATTATATGCACTCTATGATATCTTTGTTTTACATAAAAACAGGGTGGAGTTAGATACAAACCGGGCAACAGTGGCAGCATACCTTATCAGTGCAATATTTTTTGTCAGCCTTCATTATTGTATTCAGGTGAAAAATAAATTAAATATTACATTATTTTTTACTAATCTGATTATTTCCAATGCAATTATTATTCTGACACAAACCCGTGCAGCGATAGCTATCTATCTTCTGCTTTCTGTTCTTTATACGATCATTATTTTCCGGAATAGCCTGAATATAAAAACAGTGAGCATTATTACTGTGCTTTTGCTGATTTTTGCAGGTTCGTCATATGAGTTCTTATATAAGTCACGAATTAGTAAAGCTATTATGGAAACTCAAAATTATGATGTAACAAAGCCGGGGGGGTCATTAGGTAATCGTTATACTATGTGGTATGCGGGGTTATCTGCTTTTAAGCATGCCCCGATGGGGCAATCGTTTCAGGATCGTAATGACTTTATTTCAGAAAAAATAGTGACAGGTAACATTAGTGATTCAATAGGCGAATTTCTGACAGTACATTTGCACAGTGAATTGATTGACGTGTTGTCATTACAGGGGGTTATCGGTGGTGTACTGCTGGTGCTGATTTATCTCTCTCTGTTCTATGCCGGGATCCGGAATAAGAACCTGTTGCTGATAATGATGACATTGTGTCTGGCCGGTTATGGCCTGACAGATGTCTTGTTCTTCAGCCGTGAGAGTATTACTGTTTATCTCCTGTGTATTGCAGTGGCGCTGGTCACCGGCGGAAAAGACGACGCCGCACAACCGCTGCTGCCGGTTAATCGCTGAGGAGTTATCTGTGCCGGAATTACCTGAGGTCGAAACCAGCCGGCGCGGCATTGAGCCGCATCTTGTTGGTAATACCATACGTTATGTTGAAGTCCGCAATCGGCGGCTGCGCTGGCCGGTGTCAGAACAGATTGAGCGCCTGAGTGACCGGCCGGTGCTCAGTGTGCAGCGCCGGGCAAAATACCTGCTGATTGAGCTGCCGGAAGGGTGGATCATCATTCACCTGGGGATGTCCGGCAGTTTGCGGATTCTTTTGGAGGAAACGCCGGAAGAGAAACACGATCATGTGGATATGGTGCTGGGTGACGGTAAAATTCTGCGCTATACCGATCCGCGCCGCTTTGGTGCCTGGTTGTGGGCGGATGATCTGGCAACCTGTCCGGTACTGGCGAACCTGGGGCCGGAGCCGCTGAGTGATGATTTTGACGCCGCGTATCTGTTCGCCAAATCCCGCAAACGAAACACACCGGTCAAAAGCTGGCTGATGGATAATAAAATTGTGGTGGGCGTGGGAAATATTTATGCCAATGAATCCCTCTTTTTATCCCGCATCCATCCGCTGCGCCCGGCGAAAGATCTGACGATGGATGAGGTTACCCGTCTGGTTGCCACCATAAAGCAGGTACTGACAGAATCCATCAAACAGGGCGGCACCACGCTGAAAGATTTTTTACAGTCAGACGGAAAACCCGGCTATTTTGCTCAGGAACTGTTTGTGTACGGAAAACACGGAGAATGTTGCCCTAACTGCGGACAGAAGATAGACGTGGTGAAAGTCGGTCAGCGGAGCACGTTTTTCTGCCCCGCCTGTCAGCACTGATTACGCTTTACCGAGTTTTTGCATCATTGCCTGTGCAACGGACGCAGGCAGAAATGCAGAGACATCGCCGTCATGCAGAGCCACGTCTTTGATCAGGGATGAAGAAACAAAAGAGAGGTTCTGTGACGGCAGCAGGAAAACACTCTCGAGATCCTGCGCAAAATGGCGGTTCATATTCGCCAGCTGCCATTCATATTCAAAGTCAGCAACAGACCGGACACCCCGGATCAGCACATTGGCATTTTGCTTTTTGGCAAAATTCGCCATCAGCTCGGAAAATCCCAGCACTTCCACATTCGGGATATGAGCACACACGTCTTTTGCCAGCGCAACCCGCTCATCGAGAGTAAACATCGGATTTTTACGGCTGCTGTTGGCGATCGCCAGCAGGATGTGATCAAACATTTTTGAGGCGCGCTCAAGAATATCGATATGACCGCAGGTAATAGGATCAAAAGTGCCGGGATAGATTGCGCGTGTTTTCATGATGCTGACTCATCGTTGTTGCTCACGGACCATAGGGTGGCGTATTTATTAAAGGTATATTGTGCGTTCACAAATGCAAGGATAAGCCCCTGTCTGCCATCCAGGAATCCGGCTCTCAGCAGCCAGGTTTTACAGAACGCACCGGCGGTGTGAGTCAGCACAGAGAGGAAAGAGCAGCGTTTACCGGCCAGATGGCGGGCTTTTGCCCAGTCAGCAGCATAGCGTAACTGTTTTTGCTGAAACTCAGGTAAATCGCGGCAGGTCAGGTGCAGGACATCCCCTTTCAGTGTGATGACATTGGCACCCTGAGTCTCCAGAGATTCATGAACTGCGTTACTGTTGTACTGATATTGCTCACGCGGATATAACCGCAGGACATGATCCGGATACCAGCCGCTGTGTTTCATAAAACGCCCGAGAAACAGATTCCGGCGGGCAAAACGGTATACGGTATTTTTTTGCGGTGCGGCAAGGGCCTGTTCAATCGAATGTTTCAGTGCGGGTGTGACCCGCTCATCGGTATCGAGCATCAGGATATAATCCCCGGTGGCATACTGCTGGGCAATCTGCCGCTGGCGGCCGAAGCCCGGCCACTCCCGGTTTTCATACACCAGAGCTCCGGCATTGCGGGCAATGGTCAGTGTGTCGTCCTGACTGCCGGAATCGAGCACAATGATTTCATCCGCCAGTCCCTGAACGGAGTTCAGACAGTCACCGATAACATCGGCATTGTTTTTACTGATCATCACAACAGAGAGACGTTTTTTATCTGTCATCAGTGGCTCCGCGGCGGCAGATACGGTCCGAGCAACTGCATCAGACGGTGCAGTGCGCCCTGATTCTCATGAAGTACCTCGGCGGCATGCCGCCCGCAGTACAGCCGGTAATCCTCATCATTGAGCAGATTACTGACGGCGTCACTCAGACTTTGTTCATCCGTGACGGTCAGCAGGGCATCGGCCTGCTGTAGTTTGCCGCAGATATTTTTGAAATTGAAGGTGTGCGGCCCCATCAGCACCGGCAGGGCGTGTGCGGCGGCTTCCAGCGGATTATGTCCGCCGCGTTCAACCAGGCTGCCGCCGACAAATGCGATATCCGCCAGTCCGTACAGCAGCATCAGTTCACCCATGGTATCCCCGACGACCACCTGTGTTTCCGGTGACGGGATGGTATTACTGCTGCGCATGACATAGGTCAGACCGGCTTTTTCGGTCAGTTCGCGTGCTTTGGCAAACCGCTCCGGATGGCGCGGCACCAGGATCAGAAGCAGGTTCGGAAAGCGCTTCAGCAGGGTTTTATGGGCACTGAGGATAATTTCTTCTTCGCCTTCATGGGTACTGGTTGCAATCCACACCGGACGGCGGGCCGCCCACTGACGGCGCAGGGTAACGGCTTTGGCAGCCAGTTCCGGCGTGACAGAAATATCGAATTTCAGGCTGCCGGTCACATGCAGTTGCTGGCGGCGCAGGCCGAGTTCAATAAAGCGTTCACCGTCTTCCTGATTCTGGGCAGCGACCAGCGTGATCCGGTTCAGGATAGTTTTCACGAAACTGCCTGCTTTCTTATAACCGGCAGCCGAGCGCGCCGACAGGCGGGCATTGGCGATCACCAGCGGAATTTTCCGGCGGTGCAGTTCAGTTATCATATTCGGCCACAGTTCGGTTTCCATGACGATCACCAGTTTCGGCTGAACGGTATTGAAAAACCGTTTCATCGAGCCCGGTAAGTCGTAAGGGAGATAAACGTGGTAAACGTCATCACCTAATGCTGATAAAACCCGCTCTGAGCCGGTCGGTGTCATGGTGGTGACGGTGATGGGTAACGTCGGATAATGGTGGCGTAATGCACGGACCAGCGGTACTGCGGCGAGTGTTTCGCCCACAGAAACCGAGTGCAGGATGATACCGCCGGTGCCGGTTTTTCCTTTGCAGAAACCATAACGTTCACCCCAGCGTCTGCGGTAGGCCGGGGAGCGGCGGCTGCGCCATAACAGACGTAACCAGATAAGAGGTTGGATCAGGTAAAGCAGAACCTGGTATACACGCAGTAACATTTTATCAGTTTCGCAGATAAGATTACGGCAATAGTAGCATAAAACTAACACGAATAGCGCATTAAAAAGCATAAACCCGGTGCCGCTGACAGCAGGAGCCCCGCTGCCCGGTACAACACACTGCGCTATCTGTTAATACTGCCGGGAACGATTTGTGGTAATCTGTGCCTCAGATATTGATACCTGTTATTCCCTGATTTCTGTCTGACCCCAATGGAACTCTTATGCAAACAGCACCCGCGCCGGTACAGCGCATTTTAGTGATAAAACTCCGTCATCACGGCGATATGCTGCTGATAACACCGGTGATTAATACTCTGAAAGCGAATTACCCGGATGCTGAAGTGGATGTCCTGCTGTATCAGGAAACGGCACCGATGCTCAGCCGTCATCCCGGCATCAGCCATATTTTTGCCATGGACAGAGACTGGCGTAAAGAGGGAACCTGCAAACGTATCGGGCATGAGTGGCGTTTACTGAAATCATTGCGCCGCCGCCGTTACGACATTGTGGTAAATCTCGCGGATCAGTGGTACAGCGCGATTGTCACCCGGTTCACCGGCGCCCGCATCCGTGCCGGGCTGGATTTACGGAAGCGGCAGAGTCTGTTCTGGAAGAAGTGTTACACCCTGCTGGCGGATACCTCGCAGGAACTGACCATGCACACGGTGGAGCAGAATCTTAACGGGTTAACCCCGCTGAATCTGCCGGTGACCGATAATCATGTCACAATGGCCTATTCAGAAGAAGACCGGCAGAAGACCGGACAGCTTTTGCAGCGCAAACAGGTGACCGGTGAGTATATTGTGGTGCAGCCGACATCCCGCTGGTTCTATAAATGCTGGAATGACGACAAAATGAGTGATGTTATCCGCACACTGGCGGATGAAGGGCATCAGATTGTGCTCAGCAGCGGGCCGGACCCGCGCGAAAAAGCGATGATTGCATCCATTCTGGCGCCGTGTCAGCAGGCGGTGGCAGACGGCAGAATTGTCTCTGTTGCCGGAGAACTGACACTGCCTCAGCTTGCCGCCCTGATTGATCGTGCAAAACTGTTTATCGGTGTGGATTCTGTGCCGATGCACATGGCTGCCGCCCTGAAAACACCCATGATAGCCCTGTTCGGCCCGACAAAACTGGTGTTCTGGGCGCCGTGGCAGGCAACCGGTGAAATTATTAAGGCATCAGATTACGGCGAACAACCGCATCCGGATGATATCGATACCGGAACGGACGAACGTTACCTGAGCCCGATCCCGGCAGAGGCAGTGATTGCGGCAGCACGGAGATATTTATGAAAGAGATGCGTCTGGCGATTGTCCGTCAGAAATACCGTCCGGACGGCGGCGCGGAGCGTTTTGTCTCCCGGGCGCTGGAAGCACTGGATAACCGGAATCTGGATCTGAATGTTATCACCCGCTCCTGGCAGGGCGCTGCGGCTCCCGGCTGGCATATTCATGTGGTGAATCCGCCGAAATGGGGCCGGATCAGCCGTGAGCGCGGATTTGCTCACGCCGCCCGTGCCTGCTGGCAGAATGAAAAATTTGATATTGTTCAGAGCCATGAACGCATCGCCGGTTGTGATATTTACCGTGCCGGGGATGGTGTTCACCGCCGCTGGCTGTTACAGCGGGCGCGGGTGTTGCCGGCCTGGCGGGCGAAACTGCTGTTTGCCTCACCGTATCACCGTTATGTGATGAAGGCAGAGCAGGAGATGTACCATGACCCGCATTTTAAGCAGGTGATTTGTAATTCGGTGATGGTAAAGAAAGAGGTGATGGAAGACTTCGGTCTGTCAGAGTCACAGATTACCGTCATCTATAACGGCATTGATTCTGAGAAGTTTCATCCGCTGCCGGAAGCTGAGCGTCTGGCACTCCGGCAGACGCATCAGATTCCGGCGGCGGCAAAATGCCTGGTGTATGTCGGTTCCGGATTTGAACGCAAAGGTCTGGCGGCGGCGATTATGGCTGTCAGCCGCAATGATGCCTGGCTGCTGGTGATAGGTCAGGATAAGGCAGAAAAAAAATATCGTCAGCTGGCTGCGTCCCTCGGGTGTGCTGATCGTATCCGTTTTGCGGGCATGCAGAAACAGACACTGCCGTTTTATCAGATGAGTGACGGATTGCTGCTGCCGACACTGTATGATCCGTTCCCGAATGTGGTACCGGAAGCGATGGCCTGCGCACTGCCGGTTATTACCAGCACCACCTGCGGCGGGGCGGAGTTTGTCACACAGGGTGAAGAGGGTTTTGTCTGTGATGCGCTGGATATTGCCGGTCTGGCAGACGCGGTTTCACAACTGCCTTGTGATCACCTCAGCAGCCGGATGTCTGCATGCGCGCGGCAGCGGGTTTTACCTTATACACCGGCAGCATTATCACAGCAGCTTATCGATCTCTACGGGCGGGTCCTGGCATAATGAAACAGCATATTTTATTTATTATTGACGGTTTACCGGGCGGCGGCGCTGAACGGGTGGTGCTGAGCCTGAGCCACGGGCTGGTTCTGGCCGGTTATGATGTCACTCTGCTGTCACTCAGCAATACCCGTGATTATGACATCCCGGAAGGCGTGGATTATCAGGTCTCAGCGGACAGCTACCGGGGATTGTTCCACCGCCAGACAGAAATCCGGCGCCGTGCCGGAAAGATGGATACGTTTTTGTCCGGTCTGTTTGCCCGTAAAGGCAAACCGGTACTGGTGGTATCCAATCTGCATAAAACCGACCGTATTGTGGCGGTATCACAGGCACTGGCCGGGCTGAATGTCTGGTTCTGCCTGCACGGCATGTTTTCAGCCAGCTATCTCGGTAATAAAACCGGCCTGCGCCGCCGTCTGAAACAGGAAAAAATCCGCCGTGTGTATAACGGACGGAATATTATCGGCGTATCCGGTGCGGTGTGCCGGGATCTGTGTGAAAACGTCGGGGTCACGCCGCAGCAGTGTGTGACCATTTATAACCCGTTTGATGTTGCGGATATTCAGCGCCAGGCGCAGGAAGATAACCCGTACCGGGGGCAGGATTACATGGTTCACCTCGGGCGTTTTCATGAGGTGAAACGGCAGGACAGATTACTGACCGCATTTGCACTGGCTAATCTGCCGTGCAAACTGTTGCTGGCGGGGCAGGGCAGCCCGGCGGCCACACAAACACTGAAAAGCCAGGTGGCTGAACTCGGTCTGGAAGACCGGGTGGAATTTATCGGTTTTCAGTCAAAACCAATGCCGGTGATCCGTGGTGCGAAAGCGGTGGTACTGAGTTCCGACAGTGAAGGGCTCTCTTCTGTTCTGATTGAATCCCTGATCTGCGGTACACCGGTGGTCAGTACCCATTGTCCGGGCGGGATCGGCGAGATTATGACCGGCGAATTGACTGCCTATTTATCCGATATGACACCGGTGAGCCTGGCGGAAAAAATCCGTCTGGTTTATGAACATCCGCCGGTGATCACACCGGAGATGTATCAGAAGTTTGAGCGGCAGACGATCGTCCGCCAGTACTGCGATCTAATTCAGCCCGTCCCGTCAACACACGTGTGAGGAGCACAATCATGGCGAAACCCGCTTTTATCATCACGCTTGATACGGAAGGGGATAACCTCTGGGAATCCGGTCCGGTGATCACCACGCAGAATACCCGGTTTTTACCGCGCTTTCAGGCACTGTGTGAGAAGTACAGCTTTAAGCCGGTCTGGCTGACCAATTATGAAATGGCAACGGATGATGCCTATATTGAATTTGCGCAGGATGTGATCGCCCGGCAGACCGGGGAGATCGGTATGCATTTACATGCCTGGAACAGTCCGCCGCTGCAGGCACTGACAGCCGATGATGATCGTTTCCAGCCCTATCTGATTGAATATCCTGACGATGTGATGAAAGAAAAAATTAACGTCATGACATCACTGCTGGAAGATAAATTACAGACTAAAATGGTCAGCCACCGTGCGGGCCGCTGGGCATTCAATGAAAAATATGCCCGTTTGCTGGCAGAATTTGGTTATCAGACAGACTGTTCGGTGACACCGAGGGTGAACTGGGCATATACCCCGGGGGCACCGGCACCCATCGGTCACGGCGGCACCAATTACCTGAATTTTCCGTCTGACGCTTATTTTATGGATCTGAATGATATCGGACGTTCCGGGGATTCAGCGCTGTTACAGGTGCCGATGAGTGTTCAGTTCCGCCATTCCCCGCTGATGAACGGCCTGAAACAGTTTTATGATAAGTTACGCGGCAAAAAACGTTCGCCGTCCGTGAACTGGCTGCGGCCGAAAGGCGGGAATCTGGCACAGATGCAACAGGTGGTTGATGCCTGCCTGGCTCAGGGAAACGATCACATTGAGTTTATGCTGCATTCATCTGAATTTATGCCGGGCGGCAGCCCGACATTCAGGGATGAGGCGGCGATTGATGTATTGTATGATGATCTGGAGCAGTTGTTTGCGTATATCGCGCAGCGGGCGGAAGGGATGACGCTGGCGGAATTTTATCAGCGGAAACTCGCACAGCGTCATGCATCATAATCTTAACGCGGCATGTGCTCAGCCATGGCGGCGAGCACATCATCCGCACTGACAGAGGACAAATCCCCGTCCTTTGATGTCAGGGCAAACTGCCCCTTGCCGTAACCACCGATAAGCCCCGGGTCTGTCGGGCCGTACAGGGTGATATTGGGTTTATCCAGCGCGGCTGTCAGATGGCTCAGCCCGGTATCGACTGAAATCACCCCCTCTGCCCCGGCGATTTCTGCCGCCACATCCGCCAGTGATAATTTCGGCAATACATGCACATGGGTGAATCCTTCCGCCAGGCGCAGCGCCCGCTCCTGTTCATGCGGTGCGCCCCATGGCAGGCGGACATGCAGATCAGTATCAGCCAGTTGTGCAAACAGCGCCCGCCAGTGTGACTCCGGCCAGTGTTTGGCATCACGGGTGGTGGCGTGGAGACAGACCAGATACGGCACGGCATCCGGCGATACTGTACGGTTATTCAGAAAATGGGCGGCAATCGCGTAATCCCCCTGTGTCTGCGGTTTCTCATAGCCGAGACTCAGGGCAAAAAGCTGACGGATGCGCTCAACAGCATGCTGTGTTTTACTGACAGCGTGTTTCTCATCATAGAAAAAACCCGCCAGCGGCTCGCGGATACTGTGCCGGTCGTAGCCGTGTTTACGGCCGTGTGCCAGCCGGGTGACCAGAAGGGCACTTTTAATCAGCCCCTGGGCATCAATCACGGCATCATAGGTCTGTGACTGAACAGCGTCGCGGAACCGGCGGCGTTCATCACGGATATCACGGCGGAACCAGTTTTTCCGCCAGCGGCGGATAGCGACCGGAATGACGCGATCAACAGCAGCGTGCCAGCCCGGGATCTGGGCAAAACCCTCTTCAACCACCCAGTCAAAGGTGATCTCCGGAAATACCTGCACGGCATCGGTCAGTGCGGGCAGGGTATGCAGCACGTCTCCCATCGATGAGGTTTTAACGATTAACACACGGCGCATGGCGGGGAACTCTTCAGCAAATCATCCAGTTCAGACAGAACCCGCTCCGGCTGAATATCAATCAGGCTCTGATGGTAGCCTTCATGGGCATCCCCTTTGCGGACTTTGTGATAACCGGTGATCAGGCGGATAACGCGGGCTTTCTCTGACAGCGGCGGCGTGAAATCCGGACTGCTCGGGCCGTATAAGGCAACCAGCGGGCGATCCAGCGCGGCAGCCACATGCATCAGACCGGAATCGTTGGTGATAATGGCATGACAACCGGCGATCAGGTTTACCGCCTGTTCCAGCGAGGTTTTTCCGGCCAGATTCAGGCAGTTTTCGCGCTGTTCATCACTGAGCATGGCGAGGATTTCCTCACCGGCAGCGTGATCTTTTTCCGAGCCGAACAGCACTATCTGAACATCGCGCTCATCAATCAGTTTCTTCGCTAATTCACCGTAGTGATAATGCGGCCAGCGTTTTGCCGGGCCAAATTCAGCCCCCGGACAAAAACCAACCACCGGGCGGTGATCACGGATATTAAATGCCGCCATGCTCTCGGCAATATCCTCATCCCGCACCACCAGCTTCGGCCACAGCAAAGGCTGCGGAAGAGCAGCGGCGGCAGGGACATCCGCTTTATCATACGCGAGGGCAACATAGCGCTGCACCATCAGCGGAAAAGCGGCTTTGTCGAGTTTCCGGTGATCGTTGAGCAGGCCGTAACGCATTTCGCCCAGCCAGCCGGTGCGCACAGGGATTTTCGCAAAAAACGGCACCAGTGCCGATTTTAACGAGTTCGGCAGCACATAAGCACGATCATACTTATTATCACGCAGGGAATGACCCAGACGGCGGCGCTCACCGAGTGCCAGGGCGCCATGGCCGATAGGCATGGCGACAGCATCATCCACTTCCGGCATTTTTGCCAGCAGCGGACGGCACCACGCAGGTGCCATCACATCAATCGTTGCCTGCGGATAACGTGTTTTCAGGGTACGGTAAAGGCTTTGTGACATCATCATGTCACCGACCCACGATGGCCCGATCACCAGAATTTTCATGTGCGTTTAATTAATTCCCCTGATTTAACCAAGCCATATATTCACGGACACCTTCGGCGACCGTTTTAAACTCACCCGGGTAACCGGCTGCACGCAGATTGGTCAGGTCAGCCTGGGTATATGCCTGGTAGCGGCCTTTCAGTTTTTCCGGGAACGGGATGTAATCGAGCGCGCACTGGCGGTCACTGTGGAAACCGGTCACAGCATCGGCGACAGCCTGGAAAGATTCTGCACGGCCGGTACCGCAGTTGAAAATACCGGATTTGGCATTTTTCCAGAACCACAGGTTTACATCCGCCACATCACCCACATAGATGAAATCGCGCAGGAAGTTTTCACTGCCGGAGAATAATTTCGGGTTTTCGCCGTTTAAAATCTGATTATTCAGATGGAAAGCGACACTCGCCATGCTGCCTTTATGGCCTTCACGCGGGCCGTAGACGTTGAAATAACGGAAACCGCAGATCTGAGACTCTGCTTCCGGCAGAATTTCACGGACATACTGATCAAACAGGAATTTGGAATAACCATACACATTTAATGGCTTTTCATACTGCCGATCTTCAATAAAATTATCACTGCGTCCGCCGTAGGTGGCGGCAGAAGAGGCATACAGGAACGGGATTTGGCGATCCAGACAATAATGCAGCAGTTCTTTGGAGTACTGATAGTTATTATCCATCATGTACTTGCCGTCCCACTCGGTGGTGGATGAGCAGGCACCTTCATGGAATACCGCCTCAACATCCCCGAAATCATCCCCGGCCACAATACCTGCGATAAAATCTTCTTTATCCATGTAATCGGCGATATTCAGATCGACCAGATTGACAAATTTGGTGCCGTCTTTCAGGTTATCCACGACTAAAATATCCGTGTAACCGTCATCATTCAGTGCTTTTACAATATTGCTGCCGATAAATCCGGCACCGCCGGTGACAATAATCATCACGCATTCCTCTGTTCGGTTCATTTAAGAAAATGAAAAAATCACTGCTTTTATCATAGCATTGATGGGAGTCTGACGTGGATGAAAAAATTGCGGCGGCAGGAAGATCTCCCGTGTTACCGGGTTGTTTTCCGCTGATGATCTGTTATACCGTGAACACTATTTATAACGTTATCTTATTATGTTATCCGGCCGGACAGTGTCTCCGGACTTTAAAGGAATATGCATGAACCCGACCACTGTTTTCCGGTTACCGTTATTATTTGTACTGGCTTATGTGCTTATCCTGGGTGGTTCGCTGATCCTGGTTTCTTATCCGTCTGTCAGTGTCAGCTCGCCTGATTTAACATTAGCGGCGTATTTGTCGCGGGTATTTTCTTTTCAGCTGATCCAGCTGACCGGTATTTTCACCCTGACATCACTCCTTTTTTATCATAACCGGATAACCGAACTGAACCGGAAAACAGTGCTGGCAGTTATCGGCCTGACAATATTTCTGTATACGGTAAACAGTATGCTCGGTGCTCTTAAGGCGGAGTGGCTCAGTAATCTGGCGGCGCAAATCATTGCAGATGGATCCGGGCTTTCAGATATTATTCTGATGATAAAAACGGTCGATATTTTTCTGTACCTGATTTCTTTTGTATTACTCGGTATCGCCACCCGTCTGACGGCGGCTTATTATCTTAAAGTCAGTTATCCGGCCGTTATTCCGGACGGAAAATCACCGGATATTTACGCCGTGTTGTTCAGTACCGGGATAGTGTACTTATTGTGGATGGCGGCATCATTTCTGACAGCGGTGATAGCAAAACATTTCCCGGGCGGAATAGCGGAACCGGTTTCTGATAATGTGTATATCACGGCGGCAGGTCTGCTGGTGTTGTGCGGTATTATTTTTCTTTTTGTCCGGCACCGGTTTCCGCCGGACGGCGGAATACTGAAAATCAGACCTCTGGTGATATCTGTTCTGCTCAGCACCGTATTCAGTCTTCTGGCTATGGCCGCCGTAACGGCGGGGACGCTTTTTATCGTATTAATCAGCGACAGTTTCCGGCACTTCGGGGAAACAGAGTTATGGATGATGGCGGCGGTCTGTGTCGTGCTGACTCTGTGGATCAGCCGCGCGGTTACCGGCATGATGTTCCGCCGGTACGGACTGATATAAAAAGGAGTGATATATGCAGGGAGAATCCTCTGCGGAAAACACGTCATTTTTCCGCCTGCCGCTGTTATTTGTGCTTGCCTGGCTGGGGGCAGGATACCTATGGGTACATGTTATTCTGCCGAAACTACTGACGGGGTATGTCTTTTATTATCTCTGGCCGCTGATCCGGCTTAACAGCATCACGGAGTGGATTGTTTACAGTCCGCTGTTCTTTGTGGTGACGTCATTTGTTTTCCTGCAGCGGCATTTCAGCCGGGCAGATTCCGGGGCAGCTATCCGGGTCATTATTATGGCGGTTATCTGTTTTGTCCTGATTGAAGCCGCCGGTTTTCTGCAGCTGATGATGACATTATCCGGTATGGAAAAAAGGCCGCATTTTTTTTCTCCTCCGGTACTGATGATGACACTGCACTGGTTTTTAAAATTGCTGGTGGCGGTTGCCGTTGTATGGCTGACTACGTGGCTGATGACCCGGGTATGCAGTAAAAATACCCCGGCACCCCGGCTGACACCGCAGAATCACCGCCTGGTGAACAGTGTGTTACTGGTGATACCGATGCTGGTTATTTATTTTCTGACATCATTTCTGATTTTTATGATCGCGGCGGACAGCTCATCCCGTGAGGGGATCATACAGTCCGTGCTTATTCTGTTTACCTCCGGATCCACGGATTTATTGCTGCAATTGCTGATTATGATCTCTGTTCTGATTGCGATACTGTACAGTGCCTTGGGATACAGCGGGGAGCAGCTGCGGGTGAAACGACTGTTGCTGACAGCGGTGGCCGGTGCACTGGTGATCGGTCTGGTGTATTACGGGCTGATTTTTATCTCGTTTTATTTTACCGGCGGTAATGCTTACGGTAACCCGGGCGCAACGGATCGCTCAGTTACTGCTTCCCGTTATCTGAGCCTTGTGATCGCCGGGTTTATTCTGCGGATGATGGTGAAAAAATTGTTCCGGGAAATACCGGCAGCGGAGCCGATAACGAATTAATTACCGGCGCATCACTTTTTATTGATTTCCGCTGCTTTTTCCGCAGTCGGTACTGCATCCGCTTGCGGCAGCGCCATACGGATGGAGGACAGGACTTCTGCCACTTTGCCGTTCAGCTGATCTCTCATGACCGCTTCAGCCAGCAGGTTGATATAGCGGGTGTAGAACTCCCCGCCGATTTCCGTTTTACCTTCGCACTGTTCTGTCATTGGTGTCAGCCACGGTTTTTCCTTCTCCGCAGGTTTGACCGGTACGACCGGTTTCTCCGGCTGCGGTTTTACGGCGGATGGTTTACCGGCATGCGTCAGCATATATCCCGGTGACACCAGCTGAATATCCGGCGGCAGTTGCGGGATGAGCTTATGCAGTGCGCGCACCGTCGACGGATGCGGGTGCCCGATGGCGATCACCGATCCCTGCTTACGTGCCAGCGCAACAGCCCGGTTCAGCTGTTTGCGGGTCTCTTCCTCTGTCTGCACATTATCCAGAAAAACCTGGCGGCGCAGTACCCGGACCGGCGTTCCCTGTGCAGCCTGTGTGGCTTTGGTGCTGCCGATGGTCACACTGTCGAGGAAATAAAAACCGGAGCCGGAGAGGGATGCCATCACATGCTGCATGGCGGTCAGATCAGAGGTCATTGCGCTGCCCATATGGTTATTCATCCCGGTGGCATACGGCACCCGGGCAATCGCGGCTTTGATCAGGGTATCAATTTCTGCGGCACTCATGGACGGGCGCAGGG
Organism: Morganella morganii H1r; assembly: GCF_000633515.1. Taxonomy (GTDB): domain Bacteria; phylum Pseudomonadota; class Gammaproteobacteria; order Enterobacterales; family Enterobacteriaceae; genus Morganella; species Morganella morganii_B. The sequence continues at coordinate 23,157 of NZ_AYMP01000009.1, forward strand.
TATCGCGTTCCAGCGGCTGTTTGCTGATCGGTGCCATCGGCATATGAATAAGAATTTCCCGGCCCTGACGATGGGCTTTCTCCGCCATCTCTTTGCCGAACGGGGAGTTCGGCAGGATAGCGATCGAGACCTGCGGCGGCAGTTCCAGGATACGGTTATCATCCTGTTTGCGGTAACCGAAATCATCGATCACAATGGCGAGCTGCGCTGCAGCAGCAGAAAACGTTATCAGTGACGAAGTGATAAAAAGTAACGAAGTCAGTAAGATATTTTTTGTTTTCTGCCGGTAAGTCACGGTGTGCTATCTCCCCAGCCAGGGCTGCGGGTTAACCGTCCGTCCCTGGCGCCGGATTTCAAAATAGAGGCCCGGTTTTTCCTGACCTCCGCTGCTGCCCACCAGTGCAACCGGCTGACCGGCTTTCACCTGATCACCCACATTCACCAGTGCGCTCTGGTTATACCCGTACAGGCTCATATCCCCTTTACCGTGCTCAACCACCACCACAAGGCCATAGCCCTGCAGCCAGTCCGCCAGCAGGACACGGCCATCCGCCACCGCTTTTACCTGTGTCCCTTCCGGCGCGCCGATCACCATGCCTTTCCAGCGCAGTTCACCGGAGATACTGTCACCGAAACGGTGTACCAGCGGACCACGGACCGGCCAGACAGCCTGACCGGCAGGACGGCCCAGTCCCCCGGTACGGGACATCAGCGAACGTTCATCCTGAGTCGGGGTATAGGTGGAGCCTTTTTTCTTCGCCTGCGCCTGTTTTTCGCGGATACGGGCGGCTTCACGGGCTTCGCGTTCCGCACGGGCTTTGGCCTCACGCTCCGCTTTGGCTATCTTGTTGCGCAGCTGGCTTTCGTTTTGCCGCATCACCAGCAAATCTTTTTGATCGGCTTTCAGCGAGCGCTCCAGCTCGGTCAGCGTGGATTTTCGCGCGGTTTGGGCGTTGTCGAGCTTTTTCTTTTCACTCTGCTGTTTGCCGAGCAGTTTTTTCTGCTCTGCACGTTTTTGTTGTTCGGTCTGACGGCGGGTGTGCAGCAGCTGAGTGGTTTCTTCCAGCTCTGCAATGGTTTTTTCCCGTGCGGCACCGATATAGGTGTAATAGGCGAGGATCCGCTCATCACGCTGACCTTCCTCACCCTTGAAAATCAGTTCAATACCCTGATGACGTCCCTGACGGAATGCCGCATCCAGCTGTTTTGACAGCAGCGCCCGCTGAGACTTCTGCTTTGCATCCAGCTGTTTGATTTCAGAACTGAGAGAGGTGATTTCACCATCGAGCTGTTTCAGGGTTTTTTGCGTGGAATAGAGTTCACGACCGGCAGCGGCGATATCCTTTTCCTGATTTTTCAGCTGGGTTAACAGATTCGCGCGTTTTCCCTGCTGCTCTTTGACGCTCTTTTCTTTCTCCGCAATATTCAGCTGGAGATTTTTCAGCTCATTCTTGCTGGCATCAGCGGTGGTTGTATTGGCGGCAGACACAGCAAAAGAGACCGGCAACAGCAGCGCTGCCAGTAATGTGCGGACACCGGGGGATACCCGGCGGGAATGTGTGCGGAAAACGTGCTTATGCGCCAATTTATCTGACCCTGCCGTTGCGCCAAAGAAACGATCGTATTTAACTATTCTAAACTACAATTATTCCATGCCATTTAGAGCGTTACCAGTCCTGTTGTCCGGGATTTACACTTCGGGACAATCCGGCGGCAGAGATTCACCGCGAATTTGTTGCGTTTGTTTTTTACCTTAGCCGCGAATCAATGGTAAATTAACCCCTCTGTCTGTCGGAAAAATGAATTTTCGCGGCATGCGCCGCAAAATTACGATGAAAACAGCCATAACCCGGGCAAGACCGGCTGTATTTGAACCGGCACACAGGTATACTTCTGCCCTTTGATCTTTGTTATTAACCAACGGGAGTTATTGTCCCCCATGCTGCAAGAAATTATGCCATTTGTCAGTAAGCACCCTATTATCAGCCTTGTATGGGTCGCGTTACTGATCTCAGTCATCGCACTGACTGTCAAAGGACTGTTTTCAAAAGTGAAAACAATTCCGCGTTCTGCTGCTATCGCACTGATGAATAAAGAAGAAGCGATTGTCGTGGATACCCGTACCCGGGACGATTTCCGCCGTGGTCATATCATTGACGCGGTCAATCTGACGCCGTCAGAAATTAAAGACAACAACCTCGGTGAAGTGGAAAAACACAAAAACCGTCCTGTTATCCTGGTTTCCGCCAACGGTATGGAGCTGGTCAAACCGGCTGAAAGCCTGCTCAAAGCCGGTTTTGAACGTGTATTTGTGCTGAAAGACGGCCTCTCCGGCTGGACCGGTGATAACTTACCGCTTTCCCGCAGCAAAAAGTAATCCGGCAAAGGAGGATTGGAACATCCCCTTTGTAACTCACACTCTTTATATGGATATCAAAAGGTAACACTATGTCAGAACAACAAAACACAGAAATGTCTTTCAACATTCAGCGCGTTTACACCAAAGATATTTCTTTTGAAGCGCCGAATGCACCTGCCGTTTTCCAGCAGGAGTGGCAGCCGGAAGTGAAGATGGATCTGGACACCGGTTCAACCAAACTGGCTGATGACGTTTATGAAATCGTTCTGCGCGTCACTGTGACCGCGACCATGGGCGAAGAAACCGCGTTCCTGTGTGAAGTTCAGCAGGCCGGTATTTTCACCATCGGTGGTCTGGAAGGAACCCAGCTGGCGCACTGCCTGGGTGCATACTGCCCGAATATCCTGTTCCCGTATGCCCGTGAGTGCATCGCAGGCCTGGTTGGCCGCGGTACATTCCCTCAGCTGAACCTGGCACCGGTTAACTTCGATGCACTGTTCATGAACTATCTGCAGCAGCAGGAACAACAGCAGGCTGCGCAGGAAGGTACACAGGAAGCATAATGACAGACGCTTCTATGACTGTACTCGGTGCCGGTTCATACGGCACCGCTTTAGCGATCACACTGGCCCGTAACGGGCACCGTGTGGTGCTGTGGGGGCATGACCCGGAACACATCCGCCAGCTTGAGGCCGATCGCGCCAATCAGGCATTTCTTCCGGATGTCCCGTTCCCGGATACCCTGATCCCGGAAGCTTCCCTTGAAAAAGCCCTCGCGGCCAGCCGTAATATTCTGCTGGTGGTGCCGAGCCACGTGTTCGGGGATGTGCTCAAACGTGTCAAACCGCTGCTGCGGCCTGATGCCCGGATTATCTGGGCGACCAAAGGTCTGGAAGCAGAAACAGGACGTCTGCTGGGTGAAGTGGTGCGTGAAGTCCTCGGGGATAACATTCCGCTGGCCATGATCTCCGGTCCCTCTTTTGCCAAAGAGCTGGCTGCCGGCCTGCCGACGGCGATTGCTGTCGCGGCGACAGAACCTGCCTTTGCCGATGAGGTTCAGCAGCTTTTCCACTGCGGCAAAAGCTTCCGCGTCTATAAAAACCCGGACTTTATCGGGATCCAGCTCGGCGGTGCCGTGAAAAACGTCATTGCGATCGGGGCGGGGATCTCTGACGGAATGGGGTTTGGTGCCAACGCGCGAACTGCGCTGATCACCCGTGGTCTGGCAGAAATGACCCGCCTGGGCGTGGCATTAGGCGCAGATCCGTCTACCTTTATGGGTATGGCTGGTCTGGGTGACCTCGTGCTGACCTGTACTGACAACCAGTCCCGCAACCGCCGTTTCGGCATGATGATGGGGCAGGGTGTGAGTGTGGATGAGGCGCAGGAGCGCATCGGGCAGGTGGTGGAAGGATACCGTAATACCAAAGAAGTGCGTGCGCTGGCAGAGCGTGCAGGCGTTGAAATGCCTATCACCGAGCAAATCTATCAAATACTCTACTGCAATAAAGATGTGCTCGAAGCTGCCCGTGCCCTGTTGGGTCGTGCCACCAAAGAAGAAGGTGAGCATTTTTAAGCCCGTTTTTTATCCGAAGTCTGTGAGGTAATTATGTCCTACGAAGAACTGGAAGAGGTCTGGAGCTATATAAAGCAGGAAGCGCGGGACTTTGCTGATTGTGAGCCGATGCTGGCCAGTTTTTTCCATGCGACATTACTCAAGCATGAGAATCTGGGCAGCGCGCTCAGTTTTATGCTGGCCAACAAACTGGCAACCCCGACCATGCCGGCGATTTCTGTCCGTGAAGTCGTGGAAGAGGCGTATCACAACGATCCGCAGATGATTAAATCTGCCGCAATGGATATCAAAGCCGTCCGTCTGCGCGACCCGGCAGTGGATAAATACTCCACGCCGCTGCTTTACCTGAAAGGCTTCCACGCCTTACAGGCTTACCGCATCGCCAACTGGCTGTGGAACCAGAACCGCCGCGCCCTGGCAACCTACCTTCAGAACCAGGTTTCCGTGACATTTGGTGTGGATATCCACCCGGCCGCAAAAATCGGCCACGGCATTATGTTTGACCACGCAACCGGCATTGTCATCGGCGAAACGGCTGTAGTGGAAAACGATGTCTCCATCCTGCAATCCGTTACCCTCGGCGGTACCGGCAAAACCGGCGGCGACCGCCATCCGAAAGTCCGCGAAGGCGTGATGATCGGTGCGGGTGCCAAAATCCTCGGTAATATCGAAATCGGACGCGGTGCCAAAATCGGCGCAGGCTCCGTGGTTCTGCACCCGGTCCCGGCACACACCACGGTTGCAGGTGTCCCGGCAAAGATCGTCGGCAAACCGGGCTGTGAGAAACCATCTCTGGATATGGATCAGCACTTTAACGGGTGCGAGGGGATTTAGTTTTCGGATCCGGCAACCAAAAGTAAAAAAGACAGCCTAGGCTGTCTTTTTTGTGTCCGGAATACAGAGTATCGTTAATCCCGCAATAACGCCCCTGCATAATCCAGTTGCCGCCAGGCTTCAAATACAATCACTGCAACGGTATTGGATAAATTCATACTGCGGCTGTCCGGCAGCATCGGTACACGGATTTTCTGATCAACCGGCATATTATCCAGTACATAAGGCGGCAACCCGCGGGTTTCCGGCCCGAACAGCAGATAATCCCCGGCCTGATAGCTGACATTACTGTGACGCGGTGTGCCTTTGGTCGTCAGCGCAAACACCCGGTTACCGGTTGGCGACTGTGCATTATCAGAACTCAGTCCCTCGCTTTCGAGAAAGGCGTAATAATCATGATGATGTTTGATATCCGCAAACTCACTGTAATCCAGCCCGGCCCGGCGCAGACGTTTATCATCCCAGGTAAACCCCAGCGGATGGATCAAATGCAGCCGAAAGCCGGTATTGGCACATAACCGGATGATATTGCCGGTGTTAGGTGGTATTTCAGGTTCGAATAAGACGATGTTGAGCATGGTTTCTAATCTAGATAAAAACTATATGATTTATTCTCTGAGAAGTTTTAAGAGAAAAGCCGTTTTTTCTTTCATTAACCCAATATCTGAGCGGGATTCTACATTTAGTCTGACAACTGGCTCTGTGTTAGAACATCTTAAATTAAAGCGCCACTCATTAAACTCCATACTAATCCCATCAGTCATATCTATAGAAATAGCATCATTTTGGAAATATTCTGCTACACGTTTAATAGATTGATTGGGGTTAGCCAGAACAGAGTTAATCTCCCCTGAGGCAGGGTAATTAGCTATATATTGCTTAACTAATTGTGATAAAGAAACAGATTTTTTGCTGAGTAACTCTATGACTAAAAGCCATGGGATCATACCGGAGTCGCAATAAGAAAAATCCCTGAAATAGTGGTGTGCGCTCATTTCACCACCATAAATGGCATCTTCATTACGCATTTTTTCTTTAATAAAAGCATGGCCTGTTTTTGACAGAACTGGAGTACCACCTGCTTTATTGACTATATCAATAGTGTTCCAACTAAGTCGCGGATCATGTATGATTTTTGCACCCGGTTCTTTTTGAAGAAAAGCCTCAGCAAGCATACCAACAATATAATACCCCTCAATGAAAGTACCATTTTCATCAAAGAAAAAGCAACGATCGAAATCACCATCGAAAGCGATACCAATATCAGCCTTATGTTGGATTACCGCATCTTGCGTATCCTTTCTGCATTCAGGTAATAAAGGATTAGGGATACCATTAGGGAAATTACCATCTGGATTATTAAATAATTTAATAATAGATATTGGAATATTTAAAGATCGAAATCTTTTTTCAATTTCATCAATTACATGACCAGCTACACCATTGCCAGAATTAATGACTAACTTCAAAGGCTTGATCGAAGATAGGTCTAAATAAGAAAATAGATGGTCAGTATAGGGACTTAAATTTGATATATGGGAAACTTTTCCATGCTTAGAAATAGGCGGAAATATGTTTTTTTCAGCTAGTATCTTTATTTCATTTAATCCGGTATCACCGCTGATCGGTTTGGATTTTTCTCTGACTAATTTCATTCCATTATAGTCAATAGGATTATGACTTGCAGTTATTTCGATACCACCATCGGCATTAAGATAGCTTGTGGCGAAATAAACTTCTTCGGTTCCGACTATCCCAATATCGATAACATTACATCCAGAATCAATAATTCCTTGAATTAAGGCCAACTTTAGTGACTCTGAACTATGACGGCAATCGCAACCAATAACTATATTAGAAGGAGATAAATAAGCACAGTAAGCACGGCCAATTCGGTATGCTATATTAGCATCTAGGCTTTTACCTATCTGGCCTCTAATATCGTAGGATTTGAAGCACTCCATCATGATTTTTTTACTCTTGCTTTGTATTTAATAACATCCAAAATAAATTTTGGCATTGAAATTACTGTTCGCTTCCATAGTCTTTTGGGTTCACCAAGTAATCGAATAAACCATTCTAAATGTAGGTATATCCAAAATCTTGAAGGCCTGCGTATTGTTCCCGCATAAAAATCAAATACAGCACCGATACCAGATATCATTTTCACATTATTAATATGTTCTTTAATTAAGTGAATTAATTTTTCTTGTTTTGGAGCTGTTAATCCAACAAAGACAACATCGGGATTGAATCTATTTATTTCAGTAATAAATAGATCGATTTCTGAATCGGAGAATTTATTTTTATACGGGGGAGATAAGGATTTCATAGATACATTGGGATATTCATCCAGCATTTTCCCTTGTATTTTTGCTAGAACATTATTTGTTGAGCCTAAGAAAAAAACCTTTCCATATTTATTGTTTAATAAAGATAAAGTATATGAAAATAAATCATAGCCGGCAATCTTGTTTAATTTTTCCCCATAAAGGTATTGAATGGAAAAAACAATACCACTTCCATCAGGAATTAAAAAATCTGATGATCTTAATGAGTTCATAAAATAAGTATCGTGTTTGGCCACGATATAGGAGTGAGGATTAATGGTATTTACAACACTTATAGATTCGGATGAAAATACCTCAGAGAGGATTGATGCTAAGCTTAGTGAAGTAACTTTATACCCCATTAAATCATAATCAAGAGACATATATTAATGTTCTCCTTTACTATAATTTTCAACTCGTACTATATCATCGTCTTTAAGGTAACATCCTGAGCGAACTTCAATCAAATGCAAGGGAACTTTCCCAGGATTTTCTATTGAATGTGGTGAACCTATTGGTATAAAGGTTGATTCATTCTCACAGAGCAAATAAGTATCATCGCCATTTTTAACTCGAGCAGTTCCAGATACAACAATCCAATGTTCTGCCCTATGGTAATGTATTTGAGTTGCCGTTCTTTCTCCTGTTTTTACAACTATTTTTTTTACGTGAAACCGAGGACCTTCAGCTATTTTTTCATGTGTACCCCATGGCCTGAAAATTTCATTATGTTGTATATACTCAGTTCGTGATTCATTTTTCAACCTATCTACAATAGATTTTACATCCTGGACATTATCCTTAGAAGCAACAAGAACAGCATCTTTCATACTCACAATGACTAAGTCATTTATACCAACAGCAGTAACTAGTTTGTCTTTTGAATAAATATAGCTATTCTTAGTGTTATGAGTGATAACATCGCCTCGTAGAACATTACCACTAGGATCTTTATCACAAATATTCCATATGGCATCCCATGATCCAACATCACTCCATGAAACATCCATAGGGATTACAACAGCAGAATCGGTTTTTTCCATCACGGCATAATCAATCGACTCAGAGGGGCAGCGTGAAAAAATCACCTTATCCAGTCGGATAAAGTCTAAATCTATATAGCTTTTTTGATATGCAGCCTGGCATGCATCATAAATTCGTGGATGAAATTTTTTTAATTCGCGTAAATACACTGAGGCCTTTGAAAGGAACATACCACTATTCCATACATATTCTTGAGAATTAAAGTATTTAGTAGCAGTGTTATAATCAGGCTTTTCCACAAATCTATTAACAAAAAATATATTATTAGATATTTTGTTACCAAGATGAATATAGCCATAGCCAGTTTCAGGTGAGGTAGGTGTAATACCGAACGTAACAATATTATCATTTTCAGCAAACGGTTTTGCTTGTAGTATTATTTCTTTAAATTTGAGTTCATCCTTTATAACATGGTCAGCCGCAAGAACTAACATTAAAGGATCTTGGTTATTTTCTATTGCATGGAATGCAGCTAATGCAATGGTTGGAGCAGTATTTTTTCCTTCAGGCTCAAGTAATATACCACTATGATTTAAATTTAATTCTCTTAGCTGTTCTGCTACTATAAATCGATGCTCTTCATTGCATATAATAAAAGGATTTATATCTGATACTAAGTTAGCTCTCTGCATTGTTTCTTGGAGCATTGTATAGTCAGATGACAGTGACAGAAATTGTTTTGGGTATAAAAAACGAGATAATGGCCATAATCTAGAGCCCACTCCACCAGCCATAATAATTGGTAATATCATAAGATTATTTCTATATATCAAAGGATGGGTTTAGGTACCTTATTAAAGCATCATAATGTTTCATTTATAATTTTTTCTACAAGCTTAAGTTCATTCTTGATATCATAATGATGATTCCCAATAAATAAGCCACTATCATTAATTAAATCGCTATTTTTCAAATCATCAAAAATCTCATAATCAAAATACTGAACAACAGGATTTTTAGCAAAGTTACCAGCGACTATAGGTCGACATTCAATTCCATTTTCTGTAAATTTTTTAGCTAATAGATCTCTTTTTTCTTTTCCATCAAAAACAATTATAGAAAAACCAAACCAGCTGCTTTTCCCTGTTTCTTTCTGAATAGAAATGGATTTTATCTTAGAAAAATTTTCTTGAAAATATCTGGCATTAAGACGGCGGCCAGCTATTAAGGTCGGTAGTTTTTTTAATTGTTCTATTCCCAATGCGCCTGACATTTCAAGTGGGCGGAGGTTGTAGCCAGGTAAAACAAAACGAAACGATTCTTCGAAAGGATTGTCACTTTTAGTGCAGATTTTATTTTCTTTTGGCAAATTACGAGTCCAGCCATGTGCTCGTAATGATAACATGATATGATATAATTCTTCGTTGTCAGTGGTAACCATGCCTCCTTCCATTGTAGATATGTGGTGACTAAAAAAGCAACTATATGTACCAAGTAAACCAAATGTCCCTGAGTGTTTTTCATTCAATGTGGAACCGAGGGACTCGCAGTTATCTTCTATTAAGATGATATTTTTATCTGCAATAATTTTATTTAATTCAGTATAATCTACAATATTTCCTAAGAGATTTACCGACATTATTGCACGTGTTTTATCTGTAATAGCACTTTTTAATTTATCCAAATCTAGATTTAATGTTTCTTTATCAATATCTACAAATTTAATTTTTAAACCATACTGATATAATGGATAGTACGTAGTGGACCATGAAACAGCGGGTACAATTATTTCATCCCCTCTCTGTAACATAGGTAACTTCGTGTAAAATAAAGATGCAATGGCTAATAAATTAGCAGATGAACCTGAATTTACCATAATAGCATATTTACTGCCGACGTATTGAGCAAAATCGTGTTCGAATTCTTTGACAAATTTACCCATAGTAAACATACCGCTCTTAATTACATTGTTTAGAGCATTATATTCATTATCATCCCAAGTTGTAGTTGCTAAAGGAAGCATTTTATTTCACCTCATTAATATAAAAGTTATATGTTTTTTGAATTCCGGATTCTAATGTAGTTTTGGGTGACCAACCTAGCTGAGTTTGCTTGCTTATATCTACTAATTTTTGCTTCATTCCAGATGGTTTTGTGTGGTCATATGAGAAATCACCTTGATAGCCTATTATATTAGCAATGGTTTTATAATATTCTGTGATACTGTAGTCATATCCTAAACCAACATTAATTAAATCAGGAATTGCTCCAAAGTTATTTAAGCTATATAAAACAAAATCGGCCAAATCACCAGCATACATAAATTCACGTCTAACGGAGCCATCTCCCCATACATCAATACTCGGAGCATTATTATTCAATGCAGTATCTATTTTACGAATTACAGATGGAATCATATGTGATGATTTCTCATCAAAGGTATCCCATTTACCATATAAATTACATGGTATATATGTTTTATATGAGACACCTTTTGTTTTTGACAAATACATGCATAAGCGAGTAGTTAGTATTTTTGAAATAGCATAGCCTTCATTGGTTGGTTCTAATTCACCCGTAAGAATTAATTCCTCAGATAAGGGGTTATTAGCCTCTCTGGGGTACATACAGGAACTTCCAAGATTTATTAAATGTCGTACACCATTCTGATATGCAGAATTAATGATATTCATTCCTAACATTGAATTTTGATAACAAAAATCATAGGGGGCAGCTATATTAGCTTGTATGCCACCGACTAAACCTGCACAGTGAATAATAAGGTCAGGTTTATTGTTTTTGATATAGGTATTTACGCTGTGACTATCAAGAAGGTTAAGCTCTTTTCTATTCGGCGCTATAACGTTGTACCCCAACAATATAGCTAATTCAGAAATATTTTTCCCAACCAACCCAGATGAGCCTGTAATCATTATTTTCATTATTATTTCTCAATATATATGCTGGGATTGAAGTTGTTATTTTTGAGGCAGAGCATTTTTTGAGCTGTAGTTAAATCAGCCATGACCATTTCTGAACACATCTCTTCCACAGTAATTTGGGGTTCCCATCCGAGTGCTTCTTTCGCTTTACTTGGGTCACCTAACAAGGTTTCAACTTCTGCTGGTCTGAAATATTTTTCATTTACTCTTATGATTATATCACCAACACAAACGGCGGGTGATATATTATTATCAACACTAATTACTTTAGCAGTTTCACTAGTACCAGTTCCTTCGAATTTTAATTCGATACCTAATTCTTTAGCAGTCATTTTGACAAATTCGCGGACAGAAATTTGTTTTCCTGTAGCAATAACAAAATCATCGGCATATTCTTGTTGTAACATTAGCCATTGCATTCTAATATAATCTTTTGCATGTCCCCAATCCCGTAAAGAATCTAAGTTTCCTAGTTCAAGGCATTTTTCAAGACCTTGAGATATATTAGCTAATGTACGAGTTATTTTTCGGGTAACAAAAGTCTCGCCTCTTCTTGGGGATTCATGATTAAATAATATTCCATTGCATGCATACATGCCATATGATTCTCTATAATTAACAACTATCCAGTATGCATACATTTTTGCAACAGCATAAGGTGAACGAGGGTAGAAAGGAGTGGTTTCCTTTTGAGGTATTTCTCTTACATCGCCAAATAACTCAGAAGTTGATGCTTGATAAAATTTAGTTTTATGCTCTAACCCATTAATTCGGATAGCTTCAAGTAAACGAAGTGTACCTAATGCATCCGTATCTGCAGTATATTCAGGGGTATCGAAAGACACAGCCACATGAGACATTGCACCTAAATTATAAATTTCATTTGGCTGTATCAGTTTTACTAATCTGATCAGATTTGATGAGTCAGTTAAATCGCCGTAGTGTAGATGTATTTTGTTTGATGTATTGCATATTGAATTGATACGGTCGGTATTGGCTAATGAAGAACGTCTGATTAATCCATGCACCTCATATCCTTTCTCTAAGAGAAATTCAGCCAGATAAGAACCATCTTGTCCGGTAATTCCAGTAATAAAAGCTATCTTCATTTGTTGAACTCCATTAGTTTCAGAAATAGATGGTAATTATATGATTTAGAATAGTAGTTTCTTATAGCGCACACATTTTCTTTTTTTTCTTTGATATCTTCTGTTATGCCAGCGATAGTATTTTTTATCTCTTCATTATTAAAAGAGCATATCCATCCAAGATTATATTTTTTTACTATTGAAGATGAATCAGATTGACCAATACACAATATTGGTAATCCTGCTCCAATATAGTCAAAAAATTTATTTGGCATTTGAGCACTTCCTAAAATAGGAAGAATACCAATATCACATGATGATACTAAACTCGCAGCATCAGTTAAGTTTTTTGTTCCATGAAAAATGATATTATTCTTAGCAAGGGACTTATATTTATTAGCTTTTTCCCCATCACCAACAATATGTAATTCCATGTTTTTTTGTTTCGAAACCGATAAAATAATGTCATCCAATGGGAATTGACTTTGTAAATATCCTATATATATTAATTTTATTATTTTATTTTTATCCTGTATTTTTTCTTTACAACTAGTTAGGTATTTATTCCATCTTTCATCATCATAGCCAAGAGGAATTAGTGCCTTTCTTTCTGAAATGGTATATTTATTAACCCAATCATTTTCAAATGATGGAGAAACATAACTAATGGAATTAAAAACAATCCGTTTTTTTTTATAAAAAAATTTACAGTATTGATTAAAAATTTTCTTTGTTAGACCTTTACCGGGAAAAGCATTTGGCCAAATATCTCTTACGTCTAAGTGAAGATAACATTTTTTTAGTTTAGATAATACTATTGCACAGAAATATACTTCTGGAGGAATACTTGAAATAATTAATTTATCATTTCTTTTTAATTTAAAAATGAGATATAAAAACAACTTTGTTGCAAAAATATAATGGGTGAAAAATCTAGGGATAGAAAGATTTTTCTTATATTTTGGAACCATTATAATTTTATAATTTATATCGCTATTTTTAAATTTATAAAGTGGAATGTGTTCCTTTTTTTTATGGCTGAAATTAGATGTTATTATTTCACATTCATCATATTTCTTTAGTAGGGAATATAGGGCTAAATTTCGTGTGCCTCGAGCTTCTATATGATTTTCAAATGGAGATATCAGGTATATCACATAAGATCCTTATTAGGATAAGTTACCTCTTTCAAGTGTTTACTTGAAAAAAAATGGAATACAAAGTATAAAATTAAAAGTGGTAGATTTGATATAAGAACCAAACTGATATTTACAGAGTAGGAATATATCAATATCATGAAGAGTATCATTTTACCAAGTATTGCAATGAAAAAGCCGATAACTTGTATTTTTAATTTATGTAACGCATTAAAAATATAGCAATCTTTAGTTATTGCTATGATACAGAAGAAAAACGCCAAAATAAGAGAACTTTCTAAAAGTGAAAATCTATATGTTATTTTCACCCACAATGATATTATTTCATTGAGGTATATTGATGTAATTGACATTAATATAAGCAGTATCATTAGCATGAGGTTATAGAGTAGATTAATCCTCTTACTATTTTCCGGTTTTAATGCGATTCTACTCCACAATGGTTTTATTAATACTAACGAACCAATGAGGTAAATGCTACATAACTTATATGCGATATCATAGTAACCAGATTGGCTACTATTACAATAATATAGAATAAGATATCTATCTATTACTAAAAAAATGGAAAATAATATTTGTGATAAGAAAAATAATAAAGAAATAATTGCTTTTTTCTTGAAGTTATTAAGTGTGGTCTTGAATGATATAATGGTTGGAGTTATTTTTTGAAAAATAAAAAAATTGAAGGAAACCCTGATAATTATATTAATGAAAATTAGCGTACATGATAAATATAATATAGACATATACTCATCAAACCAGCCTGATATTATTACAGAACAGAAGATTATATTTATTAGTAATTGTATTAAGTCAATTATACCACTTCGCATTGTTGATAAAAGAAAAACATTCAGTGTGTTAAAATAAAATATAACAACACCAAGAATAATAAATGATATTTTCTCGTAACTATCAGCAAAAAATAATAGTATAATTAATAGCAGAGCAGATATGATTAAGTTTATATTGAATAACTCATTTGTAATTTTAATTGCATGCTGTTTGCTATTATTTATCCATGCATATGTTATATCATTTCTATAACTGTTAGATATACCAAGGTCAAAAGTTAATAATAGAGTTATGGTAGCAAAATAAGTTGCCCATATGCCATATTGTTCTGGTGTAAGTGTTCTAACTAATATCGCAGTCAGCCAGAAGCTACTTAGTAATGAAATGGCTTTCATTAAAATTGCAAAGAGTAATTCTTTTTTCAATGTTATATTTCTGCGTTAGTTCGTGTTTCTGTTATAGATATCTGATGTTTTTTTTCCTATTTCTTCCCAAGAATAAAAGGAGAATATTTTTTTCCATTCGTCGGAGGATGAATAATATTTCCTACTGATATTGATATTATTGAATATTATCAAAAGCATTTCTTCTGCATTTTTTATATCCCATGAGAATTTCTCTCCTATATAGCCAACTTCAAGAGGCTGGGTTAGTCCCCCGGCATCAGACACTAATATTGGTTTCTTATAGGATAATGATTTAAGTAATACACCACTTTGAGAAATTTGTATATATGGAAGTACTACAACATCACAATTTGATAGGTAGGAATTAAAGTCTTCATCGGATAACTCGGCATTGTAATAAAAAATAGAATTTGGACTATAGTCTTCGGAAAGGCAATTGCATATTTTAATATGGTAGTCGTCAGATGCTTTTCCTAGTATGTATAGCTGGCATATACGATTAAAATTTTCATTTTTTTTGCATATATTTTTCCATACCGAAATAAATTCCGTTATACCTTTATATTCGCTTATACCACCTATGATTAAAAAATGAATATGATTGTTATCTTTGAATTTATTGGCGATATAATTTGTGTTAATATTATTTAATATTCCATGTGGAATAACCTGTATCCTATTTTTTTTGACATTAAAATCATTGGCTATTTCATTCTTTGTTTGTTCTGCGTGCACTATTATATTAGAAACAGCACTATAAATTTTTACAAATATCTTTTTATATTTATTATGTGTATTGTGAGGGAGTACATTATGTGCGGTATATACAATATTAACTCCAGTTATCCTTTTTAGTATCTTTATAAAAATTAGATCTATACGTGGTATCCGTAACCACTGGATATGTATAGCTTGAGGTTTTAATTTAAAAGAATAATATAATATTTTTATCCAAGAGAGTGAATATGAAATTATTTTTATTATTTTATTTTTGATTTTATTATATCTAAATATTTTATTTATTAGTATGTTATTATTTTTTTTTACATCAGAGTAAAGGTATGAACAAAAAAAATATATTGACCAATTAGTATCAATATTATTGAGTAATGCGGTATCGTATTCCTCCATATTTCTATATGACATAGGGTCTATATAGAACACTATTTTTTTGGATTGCATACATTATTCCTATGATTGGAAAGAAGAATGGACCAACTAGATAACCATGTGTAAAGCAAGTTATACAGAGTATTAGTAAAACAGGAATATTTTTATTTAATGAAATTAAAAGCATTGAAATAACTGATAAAAAGCCAAAAACTCCACTAGAAAATAAGATATTTGCAAATACATTCACACCGATAAATTTTTGTTGAAAATTTAATACAGATATTGAATAAACATCCATATTTCCAACACCAACACCGAAAAGTAAATTTTGATAATTTTCGAAGGCTGGGAATAGTAACCATGTTGCCATTAGTCGATAATTGGCAGAACCATCACTACCCGATAGTATCCTGATGAGACGTGTAATAATTAAACTTTCACTTATATTACTCATGAATAATATACAAAGAAATAAAAGAATAACTAATAA